>JBIIIC010000001.1:0-306286 GCA_044235095.1 Prochlorococcaceae cyanobacterium
GTGAACGGTTTACTGGATCGACTATGGATCACTGAATCACTCATGCTTGGCTTCCGTACGGTGCATCCACCTGACAACCGGTTGCAGTGGACGGCGCCGCGCGCAGCCGCTGAACCGGAGCGTTAGGTGTTGTGTCTCACCACGTTGCTCAGGCGAGCTGCTCATTGAGCCGCTGCTGTTGACGAAGCGAAGCATCGAGTAGGTCCACTTCCAGCAGAGAGTTTGGATACACCGCTCCGTTTTGCCGTTGGTGCGGGGCGTGTAGGGCCTGGTGAGGATGTGCTTGAGGCCCAGGGCGCTGCAGGCCTTGGCGAATGCTTTGGAGATGTAGGCAGAGCCGTTGTCGCTCATCACCTGCAGGGACTTCACGCCCTAGCCCTTGAACCAGGCCGCATCCCGGCTCAGGAAGCCGATCGCCGTGGTCTGTTGCTCGACAGCAAACACCTCGACGTATTCACCAAAGCGCACCTATCGGTGCGACCGGCAGCCGTGTTGCGTCGTTGATCCCCACCTGGACCCGGTCGTAGCCGACGCCTGTGGAACGGCCCTGCTGCCGGTTGCCGCTGATGCGATGCTCCACCTTGCGGCACCGAACCAGCTTCTTGACATCGATTTGGATCAGATCGCTCGGTGTCTCGCTCTCGCAGCGCTGCACTGGAGGTTGGGACTGTAGGTTCTGCACGCGCCCTAATCCCAGGTGGTTCAAGGCTCTGGCCACGGTGGAAAAGGAGCGTTCAGTAGCCCGGCGATGTGACGCAGGTGCAGCCGCTGATGGCGCAGCTCCACAGCGTGCGGCGAACACTGCGCCGGACAATCAAAACGATGGTGCCACCTGAGCGGTAGCGGGCCAGCCACTTGTAGGCACCGCGCAGGGAGATCCCCGCTTCTGCTGCGAGTTCGGTCAGAGGGCGGTGATGGAGACGATGTTGATGGATGAGTCGGAACCTGCCCTTCTGCGTCAAATGGGCATTGGCATGGCTCTGCATGGGGCGTGAGGTCTGGGTTGGTGGGTCGCACCTCATCCCGCAGCGACCTCACACCCTCTAGTCAGCTGAACAACCTGCTGAGACAGAACACCTTGCCAGCCCCCGCTTGAGCAGTTCGCTGCAAAGGCTCGGCAGGCCGGGCCGGAAGCCATACCCGGCCTGCACAAACGCCTTTGCCCGCAGACCTGCTCCTTCTCGGCGGCATCCCTGGTGCGCACCTTCGGGGCATCGAGGCCATGGAGCCGCACCCGCTGGCGCAGCACCAGGGAGAAGTCCAGATCGAGACCCAGGTCCAGGGTGTCGCCATCGATCAAGGCCAGCAGGGCCTTGATCGGATCCTCGTAGGGCTCGGGAGTGCTGCTACCCACCTCCACGCTTGCGGACCGGCGTGGCTGTGGCCATTCTGGCTTCGCCCCAGCAGTCCAGAAAGGTTCCGCCCATGTGTCTTTGTCCGCGCCTCGGCGCTGTTGGCCTTGGCCGTTCTGCCGCCGTGCTGGCCGCCGCTTCCAGCCTGGCCATGGTGCTGCAGCCGGGCCTTGCCCTGGCCAGCTGCCGCGCGCTGATGCCTATCGGCGGCGGCGGTGAGCCTGTGGTGCAGAAGCGAATCAGTCCGGATGGCCTGCTGCGCCGCAACAACTGGAACACCGATTTCGCCGTGGATCGCAACTTCGCCAGCTATCGCATCACCTTGCAGTCGGCGTCCACCGAGCCTGCGGTGTTTCCTGTGGCGGCGTTCCTGCGGTTCACCGACAACACCGACATCCGACTGGTGAATGAAAACCGCACCCTTCAGCCGCAGCAGCGCCATGTGTTCGGTCCGTTTCCGGCGGTGCCGGGCAAGCGCACCAATCAGGTGAACGTGCGCGTCGGCGCCACCTCCATGCCGGGCTCCACCGGCTTCAGCTACCGGGTGTCGGTGGAGGGGTGCACCTGACCTGAGCGTTGCAGTTCAGCCCAGCAGCAAGCCCGAGCTGTCGTCGTTGCTGGCCTCGGCACTGCGCAGGTCGAACAGCAGCTCTTCGAGGCTGAGCTCTTCCAGGGCCCGGCGCCGGGCCCGCTCCAGCCGCTCGGCCAGGGCCGTGGTCACCCTGTCGGCGGCCGAGGCGTCGGGATTGGGGTCAATGGTGCCGGCCTGGGCCTCACCCAGGGCCGCCAGCACGGCGGCCACCGAGATCTGCTGGGCAGGTGGCAGCAGGCGGAAGCCCCCCAGCCGCCCCCGCCGCGCCTCGAGCACTCCAGCGCGCCGGAGCCGCAGCAGCAGCTGCTCCAGCATCGGCTCCGGCAGCTGCTGGGTGCTGGCCAGCTCATGGGTCGACTGCCATCGGAGCGGGTCCCCCGCCAGCTGCAGCAGGGCCTTGAGGGCGTGGCTCGCCTGGCGGGAGAGCATCGGCTCCGCTCAGCTCGCTGCCGTCGCCCGCCCCACCAGGCGCTCCAGCACGTGCTCCAGCGTGTAGCCGAACAGGGCCGGATCGGGCTCAGTGGTGCCCACATCCGCCAGGCCCAGCTCCGCCCAGCGGGCATCGAGCCGCGCCTCCAGCTCGGCTGGCCGGCGCAGCGGCTCGCCCCAGGGGTGGCGCTTCTCCGGGCCGATCTTGGTGGTGGCATCGATCGCCAGGCGGCCGCCCAGGCCCAGTCGCTCGCTGGCGAAATCGAGCGTGTCGAAGGGGGTGTCTTCCACCACGATCAGGTCGCGCTGGGGATCCACCTGGGCGCTGATCGCCCAGATCACCTGGCGCGGGTCGCGGATGTTGATGCTCTTGTCGACCACCACCACGAATTTCGTGTAGGTGAACTGGGGCAGGGCACTCCAGAAGGCCATCGCCGCCCGCTTGGCCTGGCCGGGGTAGGCCTTGTCGATGGCGATCACGGCCAGCTTGTAGCTGAGCCCCTCCATCGGCAGGAAGAAATCGACGATCTCCGGGATCTGCTGGCGCAGGATCGGCGTGTAGATGCGGTTGAGCGCGATGGCGAGCATCGCGTCCTCCTTGGGGGGCCGCCCGCTGAAGGTGGTGAAGTAGATCGGCTCGCGCCGCTGGGTGACGCACTGGATGCGCACCAGCGGTGAGTCTTCGACGCCGCCGTAGAAGCCCATGTGGTCGCCGAAGGGGCCATCGGCCAGCACCTCGCCGGGGCTGATCGTGCCCTCCAGCACCACTTCGCTGTGGCTGGGCACCTCCAGGTTCACGGTCTTGCACTTGGCCAGCCGCACGCCCTCGCCGGCGTAGAGGCCGGCGAACAGCCACTCGCTCAGCTGCACCGGGATCGGCGTGGCCGCCGCCATCACCAGCAGGGGGTGCACGCCGATGGCGATGGCGATCTCCAACTTCTTGCCCATCGCCGCCGCCTTGCGCAGGTGGCGGGCGCCGCCGCGCACGCTCAGCCAGTGCACGGTCATCGTGTTGATCGACTGCTGCTGCAGGCGGTAGACGCCCACATTCGGGGTGCCGGTTTCGGGGTCCTTGGTGATCACCAGCCCCAAGGTGATGATCCGCCCCCCATCCCCGGGCCAGGGGCGCAGCAGCGGCAGGGCATCGAGGTTCACCGCATCCCCCTTGTACACCTGCTGGCGGCAGGGCGGCGTGAGATCGAGGTCGGGCTTGGCCTTGAGCACATCGAAGAGCACCGAGCCGAAGCGCACCGCCTCCTTGGCCCCCTTGGGCGGGCGCGGCTGCTGCAGCAGGGCCAGCCGCTCGCCCAGGCGCTCCAGCTCCTCGGCCCGCTCCATGCCCATGCTCCAGAGCACCCGCTCCTGGGTGCCCATCAGGTTGATCGCCACCGGCATCGACGAGCCGATCACGTTCTCAAACAGCAGCGCCGGCCCGCCGGCGGCCAGCACCCGATCGGCGATCGCCGCCAGCTCCAGATCCGGATCCACCGGGGCGGTGATGCGGCGTAGTCGGCCCCGCTGCTCGAGCAGCCGCAAAAAGCCGCGCAGGTCGCGGCGGGAGCCTTGCAGGGAATGGCCAGGGCTGATGCCGGGCCCGGCGCCCGGGCTGGAGATCGGCACGGTTGCGGCGCGCGCAGGTGTGGCCATCATCCCCACAGGGGCCCGCAGCTGTGGATCCGATGGCGCGCCGGCGCCGGGCCGACGACGTGGATGCCGGCAACGTGCACTGGGTGGAGGGTGACCTCGATGATCCCGCCAGCCTGATTCCGGCGGTGCCCGGGGTGAGCGAGGTGTTGCTCGCCACGCCGATGCACGACAGCATCGACGCCCGAGAGATCGCCCACCTCAAGGCCTCCGGCCTGCGCTGGACGATCCTCAGCCCCAACTCCGTGATGGAAACGGCGCTGCTGCCCCTGGCCGTGAGCGTGCCCTGGCGGGTGGTGATGGGCTGCAGCGGGCAGGGGCAAGTGGGCTTCGTGGCGCTCGACGACGTGGCCCGGATGGCGGCGCTGGTGCTCAGCGCCGATGCCGCCGCGGCCAGCGGCTTCGACGGGCAGGAGCTGGTGGTGACCGGTCCTGAGGCGCTCTCACTGCCCCAGGTGTGCCAGCAGATCAGTGGCCTGGTGGGGCGGCGGGTCCGCTTTCTCGATCTGCCGGAAGACCAGTTCCGGGCGATGCTTCTTGAGGATGGCGACTTCGGCGATGCCGCCAGCATCGAGACCGAGGTGCTCTGCCACCTGCGCGCCTGGCGCCGTGGTGGTGCTGCCGTTGTCACCGACACCGTGGAGCGGGTGAGCGGTCGTCCGGCTCTCACGGTGGCAGCCTGGCTGGAGAGCCAACGCGCTGCCTTTGATCGGCCGCGCCGGCTCCAGGACCGCCTGATCGCCCTGCTGCTGCGGCTGCGCTACGGCCGCTACGCCCTGGCCGCGGTGAGTTCCTAGGGTTCGCTGCCACTCCGCCCCGTCGACGTGCAGCTCTCCTATTTCCACACCTCCGAAGCGGTGCCCCCGGTGCTGCCGGTGGCCGAGGGCGGCCCCGATGCCGCCGTGGTGATCGACGTGCTGCGGGCCACCACCACCATCGCCTGGGCGCTCCAGAACGGCGCCGAGGCGATCCAGGCCTTTGCCGATCTGGGTGAGCTGGAGGCGGTCGCCCAGGCCTGGCCCGAAGCCCGGCGGCTGCGGGCCGGCGAGCGTGGCGGCAAGCGGGTGGATGGCTACGACCTGGGCAATTCGCCCCTGGCGGTGACCGAGAACGTGGTGGGCGGCAAGCGCATCTTCATGAGCACCACCAACGGCACCCGCTCCCTGGCGGCCGTGCGCCAGGTGCCGCTGCTGCTCACCGCCTGTCTGCCCAACCGCACTGCCGTGGCCCGGCGCCTGCTGGAGCGCGACTGCAAGCGCGTGTGGATCGTGGGCAGCGGCTGGGAGGGCGACTACTCGCTCGAAGACAGCCTGTCGGCCGGTGCCGTGGCCTCTGCCGCCACGGAGATGGCGGTGGCGCCCCACATCGGTGTGACCCTCGCCAACGACGAAATGCTCGCCGCCCTGGCCCTCTGGCAGCAGTGGCACCACGACACGGAGACCTGCCTGCGGGCGGCCAGCCACGGCCAGCGGCTGTCCAGCATCGGCAATCACGACGCCGACTTCGCTTGTTGCGCGGCCGTGGACAGTCTGCAGCTGGTGCCGTTCCAGGCCGAGCCCGGCGTGCTCAAGGCCAGCTGAAGGCCTGGCGTCACGGGCGGCCTCCCTTACAGTTCGCCGGTCGGTTTGGGGCAGTCGGTGAGCAGTTTTCTGGCGGCAGCGGTGCAGCTCACCAGCACGCCGGATCCGGACGCCAATCTCGCCGCGGCCGAGGAGCAGATCGAGCTGGCCGCCCGTCGCGGTGCCGAGCTGGTGGGTCTGCCCGAGAACTTTGCGTTCATGGGCGAAGACGGGCAGCGGCTGGAGCTGGCGGCCGACCTGGCCGAACGCTGCAGCCGCTTCCTGGTCACCATGGCGCGGCGCTACCAGGTGACCCTGCTCGGTGGTGGGTTCCCCGTGCCCGCTGGCCCCGGCCAGACCTTCAACCGCGCCGAACTGGTGAGCGCCGAAGGGCAGCTGCTGGCTCGCTACGACAAGATCCATCTGTTCGATGTGGATCTGCCCGACGGCAACACCTACCGCGAGTCGGCCACGGTGGAGCCTGGATCCGATCTGCCCCCAGTGGTTGAGGTGCCTGGTTTGGGGCGGATCGGCCTGTCGATCTGCTACGACGTGCGTTTCCCCGAGCTCTATCGCCACCTGGCCAGCACAGGTGCCGATGTGCTGATGGTGCCGGCGGCGTTCACCGCCTACACGGGTAAGGACCACTGGCAGGTCTTGCTCCAGGCACGGGCCATCGAGAACACCGCCTACGTGCTCGCCCCTGCCCAGACCGGTCTGCACTACGGCCGGCGCCAGAGCCATGGCCATGCCCTGGTGATCGATCCCTGGGGCACGGTGCTCGCCGATGCCGGGGTTGCTCCCGGGCTGGCCGTTGCGCCGATCGATGGCGGCCATGGCCAGCGGGTGCGGGCCCAGATGCCCAGCCTCCGTCACCGGCGTCCTGCCCTGTTCTGAACTGATGCCTCGCCGTTGGCTCTCCACCTGGGGCAAGGGGTTGCTGCTCCTGGCCCTGTTGCTGGCGGATCTGCCCGCCCTGGCCTCCAGCCTGGCTGCCTGGCGCATCAACCGGGAGGGGGTGCTCCAGCTGCGCACCAGTCCCAACGTGCAGCTGCAGGCCTTTTATGAGGCCGGCTCTGGTTTGCGGGGGCCGCGGGTGTGGGTGGATCTGCCGGGTGCGCCCGCCCGCAGCCGCACCGTGCGTGGCAGTGGCTCGATCCGGGAGGTGCGCGTCGGTCGACCCGACGGCGGCACCACCCGCCTGGTGGTGGAATTTGCCCCCGGCACCGTCTTGGATCCCTCCCAGCTGAAGCTGGTGGGCACGGCCCGGGATCGCTGGGAGCTCGATTTCAAGGATCTGCCCCGCCGCGTGATGCTGGGGATTGGTGAAGGCAATCTCGAAGGTCCCCAGCTGGCTGCCCAGGGCTCCCTCGCCGCCTTCCCCACCTCCAGCGCTCCTCTCTCGGCCGATGGTCTGCCGGTGGTGCCCCGCGGCCGCTTCAAGGTGGTGATCGACCCCGGCCACGGTGGCCCGGATCCCGGGGCGGTGGGCATCGGTGGACTGCGGGAGACCGATGTGGTGCTGGATGTGTCGCTGCAGATGGCCCGTCTGCTGCAGGCCCGCGGCGTGCAGGTGGTGATGACCCGCACCAGTGAGGTGGATGTGGACCTGCCGCCCCGGGTTTCGCTGGCCAACAGCAGCGGAGCCGATGCCTTCGTGAGCGTGCATGCCAATGCCCTGAGCATGGCTCGCCCCGATGTGAATGGCATCGAGACCTTCTACTTCGAGGGTGCCGGCAGCCGCTCCCGCGCCATGGCGGCCGCTCTGCAACAGCAGATGCTGGCGATCTCCCCCGGCACGCCCGACCGTGGGGTGCGCACCGGGCGCTTCTTCGTGATCCGCCGCACCGTGATGCCGTCGGCTCTGGTGGAAATGGGTTTTGTCACCGGGTCGCTGGATGCGTCCCGGCTGGCCGATGCCAACTACCGGCGTCGCATGGCACTGGCACTCGCTGCCGGCGTTCTCCAGTATCTGCAGGGTCAGCCATGACCCATCTCGTCGGCCTGTTCGACAGCGGCCTGGGTGGGCTCACCGTGCTCCGCCACGTGCTGGAGCGCTACCCGCACTCGCCCTGCCTGTATCTGGGCGATACGGCACGGGTGCCCTATGGCCAGCGCAGTGCCGAGGAGATCCGCGCCATCGCGGCCGAGGTGGTGCGCTGGCTGCGTCACCAGGGGGTGGGGGTGCTGGTGATGGCTTGCAACACCTCCAATGCCCTGGCCCTGGATGTGGCGGTGGCGGAAGCGGGGGTGCCGGTGATCGGTCTGATCGACAGCGTGGCGGCAGACATCAGCAGTGATCGCATCGGCGTGCTGGCCACCCCGGCCACGGCCGCCAGCGGTGCCTACCGCCGCGCCATCCACGCCACCCGCCCCGGCGCCGAGGTGATCGAGGTGGGCTGCCCGGCCTTCGTGCCACTGATCGAGGCCGGTGATCTGCAGGCACCGGAGCTCCGGCGTGCTGCTGAGGCCTACCTCAAACCGCTGCTGGAGGCGGGGGTCGACACCGTGCTGATGGCCTGTACCCACTACCCGATGCTGCGTCCGCTGCTGGCCTGCCTGCTGCCGCCCCATGTGCAGCTGGTTGATCCTGCTGTGGCGGCGGTGCAGCGCCTGGGCCCGCTTCTGGGCAGCCTGGGCGACCAGCCGGAGGGGGAGCTGCGGGCTGCGCCAGTGCCCCCGCACGATCAACGGGTGCGTCTGTGCGTCACCGGGTCTGCCGAAGCCTTCGCCAGGGGTGCGGCCGGCTGGCTCGGCATCTGCCCCGCTGTGGAACAGGTGGACCTGGCCGCCGACCTGCGGACGGGCCGCTGAGCCTTCTAGGATCCCGGCACGACGGAGGTGTTGTGGCAACGGTTGCAGAGCTGCTCCAGCCCGTCGAGGCCGATCTCGATGCCCTGCTGGCGGATCTGCGCAACCTGATCGGGGCCGGCCATCCGATCCTGCAGGCAGCGGCAGAGCATCTATTCGCCGCCGGGGGCAAGCGCATCCGACCCGGCATCGTGCTGCTGCTCTCGCGGGCGATTGCCCCTGATGGTGTCCTCACGCCCCGGCATCGCCGCCTGGCGGAGATCACCGAGATGATCCACACCGCCTCGCTGGTGCACGACGACGTGGTCGACGAGGCGGCCACCCGTCGCGGTGTGGCCACCGTGCACAGCCGTTTCAACCACCGGGTGGCGGTGCTGGCCGGAGATTTCCTGTTTGCCCAGGCCAGCTGGCACCTGGCCAACCTCGACGACCTCGAGGTGGTGAAGCTGCTCAGCCGCGTGATCATGGACCTGGCTGATGGCGAGGTGAAGCAGGGACTGTTCCGCTACGACACCGGCCAGAGCTTCGAGACCTACCTCGAGAAGAGTTACTGCAAGACAGCCTCCCTGATTGCCAACAGTGCACGTGCCGCCGGCGTTTTGAGTGGTCTGGCCGAGGTTCGGCTCGATGAGCTCTACCGCTTTGGCCGCCAGCTTGGCCTGGCCTTCCAGGTGGTCGACGACATCCTCGACTTCACCGGCAGCGATCAGCAACTGGGCAAGCCGGCCGCCAGTGACCTGGCCAGTGGCTATCTCACCGCTCCTGTGCTCTATGCGCTTGAAGAGCGGCCCGCCCTCGCCGGTCTCATCGATCGGGAATTCAGCCAGGAGGGTGATCTGGAGCAGGCGCTGGAGCTGGTGCGGGGCTGTGAGGCGATTCAGCGCTCCCGAGCGCTTGCTGAGAGTTTCGCCCGCGAGGCCGCCCAGGCCCTTGCCTGGCTGCCTACTTCCGAATCGAGCCGTGCCTTGCGCGCTCTGCCCGACTTTGTGCTGAGTCGGCTCTACTGAGAGCTCAGTTCAGCTGCACCTCTTCCAGGCTCTCAAGGAAGATCTCGATGCCGGGATAGAGCCGGACACGCTCGTCGCCGCTGAGGTCGGGCGCCGGCACCACATGCACCTGGCAGCCTGCGGCGAGAGCCGATTGGGCTCCCGCCGGTGAATCCTCGAAGGCCCAGCATGTGGCCGCAGGCACGCCGAGTCTGCTGGCGGCCAGCACGAACACATCCGGCGCCGGCTTGCCGGCCTCCAGTTCGGGATCATCGCCATGCACGCGGGTGGCGATGGCGGCGAGCCAGGGGTGGGGGCGGGCCTTGAGTTCCACCGCGGCTCGGGAGCTGCTGGTGGCCAGGGCCATGGGAATGTTCAAGTCCTGGCAGCGCTGTACCAGTTGCATCGCTCCGGGGGTGGGGTGCGCATGTACCAGCAGCGCTTCCGCGATCGGCTGACGCACCGCCAGCAGGGCGTCACTGCTGGGGGGCTGGCCGCCGCTCTGCTGAATCCAGTGGATCACCTGGGCAGCGCAATCGAGCCTGCGGCGGCCCCGCAACGCGAGCAGCTGCTGCACCGAGAGTGCACAGCCGAAGTGGGCAGCGGCCTCTTGCCAGGCCTGGGCATGCAGCGGCTCGGTGTCGAGCAGCAGGCCATCGAGATCGAACAGGCAGGCGGCGGGAAGCACCATGGCTTGATTGTGGGCGATGGCGGCCCGGGTGGAGCCTGTTACAGCGCTGATCCGCTGCAGCGCCAGCCCGGTGCTGCCCGCTTGAATGGCCCCCATCTCCCCAAGTTGTTGGCGTCGCCATGGGTCAAGCCCCCACGATTGAGTCGGTGCTGCAGGAGCAGCGACTGTTCGCGCCGCCGGCGGAGCTGGCCGCGAGTGCCCGCATCGGCTCTCTCGAGGCTTATCAGGTCCTCTGTGCCCAGGCTGAGGCCGATCCTGACTGTTTCTGGGGGGATCTGGCCCGCAGCGAGCTGCACTGGTTCGAGCCGTTCCACACGGTGCTCGACTGGAGCAACCCACCCTTCGCCAGGTGGTTTGAGGGCGGCACCACCAACCTCAGCTTCAACTGTCTCGATCGCCACCTCGATGGTCCCCGCGCCGACAAGACGGCCCTGATCTGGGAAGGCGAACCCGGCGACACCCGCACCTTCACCTACCGCCAGCTGCACGCCGAGGTGTGCAAGGCCGCCAATGCACTCAAGGCGCTGGGCATCGGCAAGGGCGATCTGGTGGCCCTCTACATGCCCATGATCCCGGAGGCGGCGATCGCCATGCTGGCCTGCGCCCGCATCGGTGCGCCCCATTCGGTGGTGTTCGGCGGCTTCTCGGCCGATGCCCTGCGCGACCGGCTGATCGATGGCCAGGCCAAGGCGGTGATCACCGCCGACGGCGGCTTCCGCAAGGACAAGCCGGTGCCGCTCAAGCCGGCGGTCGACGAGGCCCTGGGCACGAATGGTGGTGCCCCGAGCGTGGAGCACGTGCTGGTGGCCCGGCGGCTGGATGGCGCCGGTGGCGCCTGCGCCATGACCGAGGGCCGCGACCAGTGGTGGCACGAGCTGGTGGAGGGCCAGAGCACCGACTGCCCGGCCGAACCCATGGCCAGCGAAGACCGGCTGTTCGTGCTTTACACCTCCGGCTCCACCGGCAAGCCCAAGGGGGTGGTGCACACCACCGCCGGCTACAACCTCTGGGCCCACCTCACCTTCCAGTGGATTTTCGACATCCGCGACGACGACATCCACTGGTGCACCGCCGATGTGGGCTGGATCACCGGCCACAGCTACATCGTGTACGGCCCGCTCTCCAACGGCGCCACCACGGTGATGTACGAGGGCGCGCCGCGCCCGAGCAAGCCCGGTGCCTTCTGGGAGGTGATCCAGAAGCACCGTTGCACAATCTTCTACACGGCGCCCACAGCGATCCGCGCCTTCATGAAGAGCGGCCGCGAGGTGCCCGACCAATACGACATGAGTTCGCTGCGCATCCTCGGCACCGTGGGCGAGCCGATCAACCCTGAGGCCTGGATGTGGTATCGGGATGTGATCGGCGGCGACCGCTGCCCGGTGGTGGACACCTGGTGGCAGACCGAGACCGGCGGCGTGATGATCAGCCCCCTGCCGGGCGCCACTCCCACCAAGCCGGGTTCGGCGACCCTGCCCCTGCCCGGCATCGCCGCCGACATTGTTGACCACCAGGGCGTATCGCAACCCGCTGATGCCGGCGGCTACCTGGCGGTGCGGCGCCCCTGGCCCGGGATGATGCGCACCGTGCACGGCGATCCGGAGCGCTTCCGCAAGAGCTACTGGGAGGAGATCCGCCCGGCCGATGGCTCCTGGCTCTACTTCGCCGGTGACGGCGCTCGCCGCGATGGCGACGGCTACTTCTGGGTGATGGGCCGCGTCGACGACGTGATCAACGTGAGCGGCCACCGCCTCGGCACCATGGAGATCGAGAGCGCCCTGGTGAGCCATCCGGCGGTGGCTGAGGCCGCCGTGGTGGGCCGCCCCGATGAGCTCAAGGGCGAGGGAATCGTGGCTTTTGTGTCGCTGGAGGGGGGCCGCATTGGCGACGATGTCCTGGTGGCGCAGCTCCGGGCCCATGTGGGCAAGGAGATCGGCCCGATCGCCAGGCCCGATGAGATCCGCTTCTCCGATGCCCTGCCGAAAACCCGCAGCGGCAAGATCATGCGCCGCATCCTGCGCTCCCTTGCGGCCGGCCAGGAGGTGAGCGGCGACACCTCGACCCTGGAGGATCGCTCGGTTCTGGATCAGCTGCGGGTCTGAGGGGCCCAGCGGCTGATCGCCTCGGCCAGCTGCTCGATCACCCGGATGCGCTGGGGGTCATCGGCCCAGGCCCCCAGCAGCTGCCGGCGCAGGCCGCCGCTGGCAGGGGCCAGATGATCCCCGGGCAGCTCAACCAGGGTGGTGGAATCGCCTGGCCGCGCCTGGAGCACCCCCAGCAACCTGCTGCTCTGGTCGATGCTGTCGCGCTTGAAGCGCACCAGCAGGTTGCGTTTCTGGCGGTAATTGCGCCCCACCAACTCCAGGGTCTCCTGGGGTGAAGGGCTGAATTCGCTGCGGAAGTTGAGCTGCTGGCCGAGTTCGGCCAGCAGCGGCACCGAGCGCTCGGCCGAAAAGTTGTTGAAGCTCAGGGCCACCAGGCCGTCGCAGCCACGGCCGTCATCGGGGGCGAGCAGGTGCAGCTTGCAGCCGAGGCTGTGGCCAAGCCGCAGGGTGCAGGTGGTGGGGCCTGTCGCCGCCGCGGCGTCACGAAAGGCCCGCCAGGCCTCATTGGCCTGGGCCTGGTGATCGAAGCCCGGCACGTAGCTCCAGGCCTGGATGCTCCAGCCGCGCTGGGCCAGCGCCTCCAGCAGCCGCCGGTAGCTGAGCTGGGGCGTGGCCGCCAGATAGCTGCCGCCGATGAACGCGATGGTGCCCAATGGCCGCGCCACTGGCGAGCCGGCCGGATCCAGCAGCCACAGTGATCCTCGTTGCCGCCAGCGGGGCATCAGGTCGACTGCAGCCGGCCCAGGGCCTCAAGTGCCTCGCGCCGGTGCGCCGGGCCATCGAGCAGGTTGTTGAACACATGGCGGATCACCCCCTCGCCATCGATCACATAGGTGACGCGGCCCGGCAGCAGCCCCAGCACCGAGGGCACACCGAAGGCCTGACGCAGCCGGTTGCCCTTATCCACAAGCAGCGGGAAGGGCAGGTTGTGGCGCGTTGCAAAGCGCTGATGGCTGTCTGCGTTGTCGCCGCTCACCCCCCACACCACGGCCCCGAGAGCCTGGATGTCGGCATAGCTGTCGCGGAAGGCGCAGGCCTCCATCGTGCAACCCGGGGTGTCGTCCTTGGGATAGAAGAACAGGACCAGGGCCTGGCCAGTGAGCTGATCGCTGCGGCGCTGGGTGCCCTGCTGGTCAGGCAGGTCGATCAGGGGGGCGCGATCGCCAGCGGAGAGTCCCATGGCTCGGGGGGGCAACGGCGAAACCCTATTGCCTCACCTGGGACCATGGAGGCACATGGTTTGTATGTCCGCCGTGTCGGCCGCCCTGCCCGAGCAACCCAGCCTCTGGCCCGAGATGGAGCTGGCACCGGCGGCTGAGCCCGCACCACCGGCACTGTCGGATGCGCTGCATGCTCCTGAAGCTTCCGCAAGCGCGTCACCGGCGACCCGGCCGACGTGCGTGGAGTTGCCGTCGCTGGCTCAGAGCGAATCCACTCGCACGCGCTGCCCCCAGCAACTGCTGATCCTCGACACCGAAACCACGGGGCTCGACCCCAGCACCGGGGCCTGTGTCGAGGTTGGGGCGGTGCTGTTCAGGGTGCCGGAGCGGGTGGTGCTGGCTCAGGTCTCGTTCCTGTTGCCGGTGGAGAGCAATCCAGCCGAGCTGATCAACGGGATTCCCGCCGCCATCTCCCAGCTGCCCCAGCCCTGGCAGGCCGGGCTGAGCTGTTTTGAAGCGATGCTGGCTGCTGCCGATGCGGTGGTGGCCCACAACGCAGCCTTTGACCGCCAGTGGTTCGGCATCGGGCGGCTGCCGGCGATCAGCAAGCCCTGGATCTGCTCGATGGATGACATCCGCTGGCCTGCTGAGCGTCAGCTGCGCTCCAACCCCTCCGTGCGGGATCTGGCACTCGCCTTTGGCGTGCCGGTGTGGGCTGCCCACCGAGCCCTCACCGACTGCACCTATCTGGCTCAGGTGTTTGAGCGCTGCGCCAACCTGGAGAACCTGCTGCAGACAGCTCTTGAGCCGCGTCAGCTGTTTCGCGCCCAGCTGAGCTACGCCGAGCGCCACCGTGCCAAGGAGGCCGGCTTCCGCTGGAATGATCCGGTGCCGGGTGCCTGGACCCGGCGTCTGAGCCAGCGGGAGGCCCGGGCGCTCAGCTTCCCCGTGCAGCTGGTGGAGGCGGCCTGACGTTTCAGGCCAGTAGCAATCTCAGGCCAGTCCCGATCTCAGGCCACTACAGATTTGCTTCAGGCTCCTGAAGCCCTGCTGGTGATCGCCAGGCCTGGGCTGTGGGGCTTGCCAGCCTGGCAGTATCCAGAACCTTGGCATGGCCTCCCCCCGTCCGCAGCTGATGCGCTGGCAGGTGGTGCGCACCTGGGCCCGTCTGATCCGTGAGGCGGAGGCGCTCTGGCGTGTGGATGTGCGGGAGATGCACCGCCTGGCCGCCCACGAACTGGAGGAACTGCACGGGGAAGTTCCTCCCCCTTTGCGCCCAAGGGTCAACCGCTGGCTGATGCGGATGGGCGGGAGAACGCGGCTGCACTGAAGACAAAAAAGCCGGCTGGGGGAGCCGGCGGATGGTCTTGCTGGTGATAAGCAGACCCTGAACAATGGAAACGCCTGAGGAATCAACCTTCAGGCGATGCCGGTTGAATCGGAGCGGCGGGATTTGAACCCACGACCCCCACTACCCCAAAGTGGTGCGCTACCAAGCTGCGCTACGCCCCGGCAGAAGCAAAGCTATCACAGCGCTTTGCGGCGTTTGAGCCGCCTCAGGAGACTGGCGCTGAGGTGCTCCCTCCGCAGGCTGCCGTAGTGGCTGAGGCGCAGCTCGGCCGCCAGCAGGCGCAGTTCTGAGAGGCTCATGCTGGCCAACCGAAGCTCCGGCACTTTCTGCCAGGCGCTGGATGCGACAGGGAGGCTTGTGTTGCGTCGCGGTGGGGACCAGCCCCAGAGCGCCCCCTCCGCCATCCACTCCGGTACGAGCACCACCAGCACCGCCAGCAGGCCATAGAGCTCGACCAATCCCCGCGGCAATGGGTGGAGCTGGCGCGGCGGCAGATCGCCGGGTTCAGATTCGGGGCCGTTCGCCTGCGGGGGCTGGTTCACAGGAGCACTCCGATCGCAGCGGGGCCAGTTGCAGAGGGCGCAGTTGCAGATGGACCCTCTCGCCACTGCATCGGGAGCTCCTGGCTGGGCTGCAGGCGCACGAACCAGAGCACCAGGGCGAAACAGATACCCACCGTGGCTGCCAGCACCGTGATCACCACGCGATCGGGCAAGGGGTTCATCACACCTGCTCCGTGCGCAGGCATTCCACCCGGCTGGGCAGGCGCTCCATGGTGAGCACATCACCGCGCAGGCTCACGCTGATCAGCTCATTGCGATAGCGCAGGGCCCCGGTTGCGCTGGCGTCGCGAAACAGCGTGGATCGGTAGCGGCCGGTGACCAGCGAGGCCTGGGCATCGTTGCGCTCCAGCACCACCCTCCCCTCGTTGGGGCAGAGGAAGATGTCTCTTGTGGTGTAGTCCTCCCACCAGGGAGAGCCGGCGGCCAGCGCCGCACCGGCCAGCAACGACAGCAGAGGGGACATCGCGTTCAGGAGGTAGTCGCTGGCGAGCTCGATAGACGGATCGGAGCGTTGTCGCCCCGCAGCACGCAATGGCTGATCGACCAGTCGTAGAAGTCCCACACCCGAGGATCCAGGCGGTAGGCCGCACCGGGGAAGGCACCCAGGCGCTGGCCGCTGGGCTGGGCCGAGCAGTAGGGGCGACTGCCGGGTTTTGCCAGATATTGCTGGTGGTAGGGCTCGGCCGGCCAGAACCGTTGATCGCTGCGGATCTCAGTGGTGATCGGGCCGTAGCCCGCCTGATGCAGCAACTGCTGATAGGCATCACAGCTGGCCTTGGCCAGCTCCAGCAGCGCAGGGTCGTTCACGTAGATGGCGGAGCGGTACTGGCTGCCGCTGTCGTTGCCCTGGCGGTCGCCCTGGGTGGGGTCGTGGCACTCCCAGAACAGCTTGAGCAGATCACTGAAATCAATCTGGGTCCGGTCCCACACCACCCGCACCACCTCGGCATGGCCGGTGCGGCCGGAGCACACCTGCTGATAAGAGGGTTCGGCGATCTGGCCGCCGGCGTAGCCCACTGCTGTGGTGATCACGCCGGGCAGGCGCCAGAACCCTTTCTCAGCCCCCCAGAAGCAGCCGCAACCAAACAAAGCCTCGGCCTGCGCCGCCGTTGGGGCTGCAGCGATCGGGGTGCCCAGCACCGCATGGAGGCTGGGATCTGTCTTGGCCTGCGGGAACAGGGCCTGGAACACGGCGGTCTCGAAAGGGGATGCTGCCGAGCCTAGGCAGGGCATCAGCTGCCCCGATCGGGTTCCAGGGCGAGGTGGTTGAACAGGGTGGTGGTGAAGGCGAATAGCAGGAATGGCAGCGACAGCACCAGGATCAGCCCGACGCCCACCAGGGCGAAGATCGGCTTGCTGGCCCCCATCAGCGCCAGACCGGCGGCCAGGCTCACGAAAATCACCACCATCCAGATCAGGATCTGGCCGTAGATGTCACCGAAGCTGAGGGTGCAGCGCAACCGATAGGTCACGTTCGAGGGGTCCATGGCGCGGGGGCAGGGGCCTGTGTCCAGATAAGCGACAGGCCACGGCCCTGGCTGCCTCGCTCAATAACTGTTGATTCGTGCCCCCGATTCGTGCCTGACGCCGAGTCGCTGCCCCGGCCAGAGCTGTTCAGGCGCTGCCTGCGGCCTGGAGCTGTTCGGCGGCCTGCTGGCGCTCCCACAGCCTTCGGTAGGTGCCCGGCTGGGCCAGCAGGGCGCTGTGGTGACCCTCCTGCACGAGTCGACCCTCTTCCAGCACCAGCACCCGATCACAGGCGGCGGCCGCCGAGAGCTGGTGGCTGATCATCAGGACCGTGCGGTTTTGCTGCCCGCGCACATTGCGCAGGATCTCAGCGGCGGTGGTGTTGTCCACGCTGGCCAGGGCATCGTCGAGCACCAGCAGGGGAGCCTCCACCAGCAGGGCCCGACCCAGGGCGGTGCGCTGGCGCTGGCCGCCGCTGAGGGTGATGCCCCGCTCACCCACCAGGGTCTGGTAGCCATCGGGGAAGCCCTTCACATCGGCCTCAAGCCGTGCCGCGCGCGCGCTGGCCTCCACCCGCTCCTGCGATGCCGCCGGATCGCCGTAGCGCAGGTTGTCGGCCAGGGTGGCGGTGAACAGGAAGCCCTCCTGGGGCACCAGGGCCAGGCGTTGGCGCAGGTCGCTCAGCGCCAGCTTGGTGATGTCGACACCATCGAGCCACAGCTGGCCGGGCTCCACGTCGACCATCCGGCCGAGGGCCCGGGCCAGGGTGGTCTTGCCGCAGCCCACCGGCCCCACCACGGCCACCAGTTCGCCCGGGGCAATGCGAAAGGTCACATCCACCAGGGCCGGCCTTGGGGCATCCGGATAGCGGATGGTGAGTCCACGCGCCTCGATCGCCCCGCGGCCGGGACTCCCGGGAGCCGCCGGCTGGGCGGGTGATTCGACCCGGGGCTGGCGCCTGAGGAGCTCCTCGATCCGCTCCAGACTCACCTGGCCCGTCTGGAAGGTGTTGAGGGTGAAGCCGAGCAAGGCGGTGGGGAACACCAGCCGCTCCACGTAGAGGATCAGCGCCACCAGATCGCCGATGCTGAGCCGGCCGCTCTCCAGCTGGCCGCTGCCCAGGGCCAGCAGCAGCAGCAGGCTCACCGAGGAGATGCCCTCCAGCAGCGGGAAGAGGGTGCTGCGGGTGCGGGCCAGTCCCAGCGCCGCATCCCGGTAGAGGCGGTTGCGGCCTGCGAAAGCCTGTTGTTCCGTGGACTCCTGCCCGTAGATCTTGATGGCGCCGATGCCCGAGAGATCCTCCTGGATCAGATCGGAGAGAGAGGCCAGAGCCTCCTGCTGGCGCCGCTGCTGGCGCATCATCCGGCCGCCGAACAGGCGCACCACCGACAGCATTAGGGGATAGAGCCCGATCGCCGCCAGGCTCAGCCAGGGGTCGATCGCCAGCATGGCCGGCAGGGTGAGGGTATAGGCCAGCACGGTGTTGGTGAGGCTGAGCACGGCGAAGCCGAGCAGTCGCCGCACGTTTTCCACGTCGCTGGTGGCGCGACTGATCACCTCGCCGCTGCCGGTGGTCTGCACCCAGCCCGGTTCCTGGCGGAGCAGATGGTCGAAGATCTGCTGCTTGAGATCGGCCTCCACCTGCCGGCCCACGCCGAACACCAGCAGGCGCGAAAGCAGCCGCACTGCACCCATCACCGTGGCCAGCACCACGATCAGACCGGCCTGGTTGAGCACGTCGCTCAGGGCAAAGCCGTCCTGAAGGTCGTCGATCACCCGCCGCACCAGCAGCGGGATGGTCACGCTCAACAGATTCACCACCACGAGCGCGGCAGCGCCCTGGAGCACAACCTTGCGGTGGGGCCGCAGGTAGCGGCGGATCAGATCAACTCTGAAAACAGCCACACACCGGCCCGTGGGATCGGCCCAACCTAGGCAGCGGCCAGGGGGCTCGGCCAAGCTGTGCTGCGCGCACAACGCAGCATTGATGAGCGAGCAGCAGCAGGCCCACCCCCTCCACGCCCTTGATCGGGATGTGGTGGATCGACTGCTGGCTGTGGTCACCCCGGCCGACGAGCACCTGGTGGATCTGGCCCGCCTGCTGATGCGTTACCAGGGGTTTCCGGGGGCCTCCGATCTCCAGGACGATCTCGCCAAGCTGCTGAGGCTCTGGGGTCTCGACCGCGACCAGCTGCACGCCCGCACGCGTGCGATCTGGGCGGCGGGTTATCGCCCGGCACCAGCTGCCGCAGCTGGTGCCGAGGCGGTGGGTTCCGGCTTTGACACCGCTGATCAAGACAACTGATCAGACGCTTCAGACCTGGGGCATCGCCAAGATCACCCTCTTCGGGTGATAGTGGAAAGGTCCCCATCACCCGGCCCGGCGTGCTCTGCACCCGGGCTTTTTTCTGGTCATCCGCTGATTCCCAGCCCATTTCTCCATGGCCCCCTCCGCCTCCTGGCCTGCCCTGCTTGAGCAGCTGCTTGCCGGTCGATCCCTCAGCACCGAGCAGGCCGAAGAGCTGATGCGTGGCTGGCTGGCAGGGGCGATTGAGCCCGTGCTCACCGGTGGACTGCTGACCGCCCTGCGGGCCAAGGGTGTGAGCGGTGAGGAGCTGGCAGCGATGGCAACCGTGCTGCGCCAGGCCTCCGTCCTCCCCGGCGCGCGGCCGGCCATGGCCCTGGTGGATACCTGTGGCACCGGTGGCGATGGCGCCGACAGTTTCAACATCTCCACTGCCGTGGCCTTCGTGGCCTCAGCCTGCGGGGCGGCGGTGGCCAAGCACGGCAATCGCAGTGCCAGTGGCAAGGTGGGCTCCGCCGATGTGCTCGAGGCCCTCGGTGTGCACCTGCAGGCGCCGCCGGAGCGGGTGGTGGCGGCCCTGCCCCAGGCTGGGCTCACCTTTCTGTTCGCGCCCGGCTGGCATCCGGCCCTGGGGGGACTGGCGCCCCTGCGCCGCAGCCTGGGGGTGCGCACCGTGTTCAACCTGCTGGGGCCGCTGGTGAATCCACTGCGGCCCGAGGCGCAGGTGCTGGGGGTGGCCCGAGCCGAGTTGCTTGATCCGATGGCCGATGCCCTGGCTCGTCTTGGCCTGCAGCGTGCCCTGGTGGTGCATGGCGCCGGTGGCCTGGATGAGGCCTCCCTGGCCGGCCCGAGCGACTTGCGGCTGGTGGAAAACGGCGAGGTGCGTGTCGATCGGCTTGAGCTCGCCCAGCTGGGTCTTGCTGAGGCGCCGATCAGCGCCTTGGCCGGCGGCGACCTGGCCACCAACCAGGCCATCCTCGAGGCGGTGCTTCAGGGCGGGGGTACCCCCGCCCAGCGCGATGTGGTGGCCCTCAATACCGCCCTGGTGCTCTGGGCGGCAGGCGAGGCCGCCAGCGTTGGCGAGGGTCTGGAAACGGCCCGCGACGCCCTTGCCGCGGGGCTCGGCTGGCAGAAGCTGGAGCAGCTGCGCCAGGCCCTGCCGCAACCCGCTGCGGGATGATCGAGAGAGCTTGCAATGTTCCTTGACTGAGCCCTCCTCCCCGGCTGTGGTGCCTCAGGCCGTCCTGGTGCTGGCCGATGGCACCGTGCTGCGTGGCCTGGCCTTCGGGGCCACCGGCACGGCACTGGGCGAGGTGGTGTTCAACACCGGTATGACCGGATACCAGGAGGTGATGACCGACCCCAGCTATGCCGGTCAGCTGGTGACCTTCACCTACCCGGAGCTGGGCAACACC
The DNA here is from genome assembly GCA_044235095.1 of Prochlorococcaceae cyanobacterium. Taxonomy (GTDB): domain Bacteria; phylum Cyanobacteriota; class Cyanobacteriia; order PCC-6307; family Cyanobiaceae; genus NIES-981. Next base: position 20,431 of record JBIIIC010000001.1, read on the forward strand.
GGCGTGAATCACCACGACCAGGAGGCCGATCGCCCCCATGTCCGCGGCGTGATCGCCCGCCAGTTGGCCCCCTGCGCCAGTAATTGGCGCTCAGAGGGGGAGCTGGACGACTGGCTCCGTCTGCACGGCGTGGTTGGCATCCGCGGCATCGACACCCGGGCCCTGGTGCGTCACCTGCGGGAGGGCGGTGCGATCAATGGGGCGATCAGCACCGATGGCACCAGTCCCCGGCAGCTGCTGGAGCAGGTTCGCTCGGCCCCGTCCATGGAGGGGCTCAACCTGGCCGCCCAGGTGAGCACTGCCGTGCCCTATCAGTGGCAGCAGCCCTGCGGTGAGGCGTTTGACGCCCGGCTGCAGACCCGGCCCGACGCGCCCTACCGGGTGGTGGCGATCGATTTCGGTATCAAGAGGGCGATTCTCGAGCGCCTGGTGGCCCATGGCTGCAGCGTCACCGTGCTGCCCGTCGACGCCACCCTGGAGCAGGTGCTCAGCCACCAGCCCGAAGGCGTGTTTCTCTCCAACGGCCCCGGTGATCCGGCCGCTGTGACAGGCGGCATTCGCCTGGCCCAGGACCTGCTGCACCAGTCCGATCTGCCCATGTTCGGCATCTGCCTGGGGCACCAGATCCTGGGCCTGGCCATGGGTGGCCGCACCTTCAAGCTCGGCTATGGACACCGCGGTCTCAACCACCCCTGCGGCAGCCCTGGCGAGGTGGAGATCACCAGCCAGAACCACGGTTTTGCCATCGATCCCGACTCCCTGCCGGCCGACCGGGTGGCGGTGACCCACCTGAATCTCAACGACCGCACGGTGGCGGCGATGGCCATGCGCCAGCAGCCAGTGTTCGGCGTGCAATACCACCCGGAAGCCAGCCCCGGTCCCCACGACGCCGATCACCACTTCGCCCGGTTTGCGGCGTTGATGGCAGACCGTCGCGCCGCCTGAGATCGGGCTCTTCGGGGTTTTCATGTGGCACTTTTGTTGCGAGTGCTGCAAAGCCCACCGCGATCTCTACACTGCGCGCCTGAGGTGATCCGGGAGCAGAGCCATTACCGACCTGCAGCGTTTGACGGTGTCGCTCAGGGGGGGCTTCGAACAGAAGCCCCACTGCCAGGTGTTCCACTTCACCGGCCAGCTTGATGCGTTTTCCGACAAGCAATTCGGTGAATTCATTTCCAGTCACCGCAGCGCCTCTCAGCCGCTGGTGGTGGATCTCACCCACATCGACTTCCTCGACTCATCTGGCCTCGGTGCCCTGGTGCAGCTGGCCAAGCTCTGCACGGCCGACCAGCAGCAGTTCGTGGTGGTGGGCAATGCCCGTGTGATCCAGACCGTGAAGTTGGTGCGTCTGGAGGAGTACCTGCACCTTCAACCGGATCTGGAATCAGCCCTTGGCAGCCTCGCGGCCTGAGCCTGCCGCCCCGTCGCCATTAAGCGACGGGAGCGTCGCCAGCCAGCGCACCCTGAGCCGTTCCACCGACTGGCTGAAGGCCCTTCGGGCCGATCCCCCCAGCGGTGAGCTCGGGCCCCTTCAGCTGGCCTGGCTGGGTGATGGGGTGTGGGAGCTGCACCAGCGACTGCGCCAGTGCCGCGTGCCCGGTCGTTCCCAGGCCCTGCACCGCCAGGTGGTGGCTGAGGTGCGTGCTGATGCCCAGGCACTCGCCCTGCAGCGCCTGGAGCCGCTGCTGAAGGATGAGGAGCTCGACTGGGTGCGCAGGGGGCGCAACCGGGCCGGTCGCGGGCCACGGCGCGGTGACGCCGCCATCTACGGCCAGGCCACAGGCTTCGAGTCATTGCTGGGCTGGTTGTTCCTGCACGATCCCCAGCGGTTGGTCGAGCTGCTAGATCACTTGGAGGAGAACGATCCATAAGCAGCATTCCCATGAGCCCTCGATTTGAACGCCGTCCCAGCAAACGGACGGGCACAGGGGGCAGGGGACCAGCTCGCCCTGCCCCCCGTCGCCAGTTCGGTTCCGATGGCCCGCGCGGCGGCGATCGTCTGCCTGATCGCGGATCCGACCGGGGCGACCGCGCTGAGCGTCGCAGTTTTGACAGCCGGGGCGACCAGGCCAGAGGGCGTTTCCCGGAGCGGGGGGAACGTCCGTTCGAGCCCCGTGGCGACCGGGGCCAGCGTGGCAGCCAGTCTCGTGGCAACGACCGCAGCAACGATCGGGGTGGTGAGCGTTGGGGTTCATCCGACCGCAGTGATTCCCCCCGCTTCAAGCCCCGTCGCTCCGATGGCGAACGTCCCCGTGCTCCCTTTCGGGCAGGTGGCAGCCGTCGCCCCAGCGAGAGTCGCAGCAGCTGGAGCGCCGACTCACGGCCCGAACGTGGTTCCTACGGTGGTGGCGAGCGAGGCCGCTGGCGTGATGCGCGCCCCGGCCCCTCACGTTTCTCGGAGTCGCGGCCGCGCTCCTTCCCGCCCGTTGTGGTGGACCGCGACCGCGCTGAGCCCGGTACCCCCATGGCACGGGACGGGGCAGAGCGCCATGGAGAGCCCCAGGGCGATGACCAGCCCACCGACCTGATCTGGGGTCGCCATGCAGCCCAGGCGGCCCTGGAGAGTGGCCGGCCCATTCACCGCATCTGGTGCACGCCTGAGCTGCGCTTCAGTCCCAAGTTTCTGCAGGCCCTGCGGGAAGCCAAGGCTTCCGGCGTGCTGGTGGAGGAGGTCACCTGGGCCCGCCTCGGCCAGCTCACCGGTGGAGCGGTGCACCAGGGCATCGTGCTGCAGCCTGCCGCCGCTGACACCCTCGATCTGGCCAGCCTGATCGAGGGTTGTCGTGGGCTCGATGAGCCGCCGCTGCTGATGGCCCTCGACGGCATCACCGACCCCCACAATCTGGGCGCCATCGCCCGCAGCGCCGAGGCGCTGGGGGCCCATGGTCTGGTGCTGCCCCAGCGCCGCAGTGCAGGTCTCACCGGCTCGGTGGCCAAGGTGGCGGCCGGTGCCCTTGAGCACCTGCCCGTGGCTCGGGTGGTGAACCTCAACCGTGCCCTCGATGCCCTCAAGGAGGAGGGCTACCGGGTGGTGGGCCTGGCGGCTGAGGGCAGCGTGAGTCTGGCCGAAGCCGATCTCGACGGTCCGCTGGTGATCGTGACCGGATCGGAGGGCGATGGGCTCTCCATGCTCACCCGCAAGCATTGCGACCAACTGGTGAGCATTCCGCTGCGTGGCGCCACTCCAAGCCTCAATGCCTCGGTGGCCACGGCGATGGTGCTCTACGAGGTGGCCCGCCGCGGCTGGATGAAGGATCTCAAGGGTGGCCAGCCGGCCCCCCGGATCCAGCGACCCCAGTTCGGCACTGGCGCCCCCGCGTCACAGGCGGCGGGGGAGGCACCGTTCATGCCAGCAGAGGCGCTTTCTGCGGTGTTCCCGCCGGTCGAACTGCCCCTGGCGTCCGAGCATGAGCCCGCACCGGAGGGCGGTTCGGCGCCCCAGGCGGAGTCGGGCAGCGCTTTGCCGTTCTCAGCGTTCCCTGTTGCAGAACAGGCCAGCGCCGCCAATCCGGGCACAATGGACTCGACGCCAGATTCCACCCCATGAATCCCTTGCCGTGGCTCGTGCGCAGCGCCGCCAACGCCCTCGGTGTGGCCTGGTGGGCTCGGGTGGAATCCCACTCCCCCGAATGTGTCTACTGGTTCGGCCCGTTCACGCGCAGGGGCAGCCTGGAGGCCCAACTCCCTGACTTCCTGGCTGATCTCCAGAGTGAAGCGCCAGGTTCACTCGATCACCAGCTGCTGCGCACCCGCCGCGGTGAACCCCTCACCGAGCCCGGCTGATAGCGTCCAGTTCAGCTGGCAATCAGGTGGATGGGGATCGCCGAATGGCGTGGTCAACTCGAGCGCGGCGACGTGTCGGCCCGGGAACTCACCGACCACCACCTCGCCCGCATCGAAGCCGTGGACTCCACGGTGCATGCCTTTCTGGAGGTGACGGCCGAGCGGGCCAGGGCTGATGCCGATCGGATCGACGCCGCCCGTGCAGCCGGTGAGGCTTTGCCGCCCCTGGCCGGCATTCCCCTCTCCATCAAGGACAACCTCTGCACCCAGGGCATCCGCACCACCTGCTCCAGCCGCATGCTGGAGAGCTTCGTGCCGCCCTACGAGAGCACCGTCACCGAGCGGCTCTGGCAGGCCGGCGCTGTGCTCCTGGGCAAGACCAATCTCGATGAGTTCGCTATGGGCAGCTCCACCGAGACCTCCTATTTCGGTCCCAGCCGCAACCCCTGGAACCCCGAGCGGGTGCCGGGCGGCAGCTCCGGTGGCAGCGCCGCGGCGGTGGCGGCAGGCGAGTGCATCGGCTCGCTCGGCTCCGACACCGGCGGTTCGATCCGCCAGCCCGCCAGTTTCTGCGGCGTGGTGGGCCTCAAACCCACCTACGGCCGGGTGAGCCGCTGGGGCCTGGTGGCCTTCGCCAGCTCGCTCGACCAGGTGGGCCCGTTCACCACCTCGGTGACCGACGCGGCTGAGCTGCTGCAGGTGATTGCCGGAGAAGATCCTCGCGATTCCACCTGCCTCAAGGCCCCCGTGCCCGACTACCGCGCTGCCTTGCAGCGCCCGGTGGCTGGCCTGCGGGTGGGGATCGTACGCGAGTGCTTTGAGGCCGAGGGGCTGGATCCTGCCGTGAAGGCCTCGGTGATGGCTGCCGCTGAGCAGCTCCAGGCCCTGGGCTGTGAGCTGGTGGATGTGAGCTGCCCCCGCTTCAACGACGGCATCGCCACCTACTACGTGATCGCGCCCTCCGAGGCGAGCGCCAACCTGGCCCGCTACGACGGCGTGAAGTACGGCCATCGGGCTGAGGGCACCGCCAGCCTGGCGGAGATGACCGCACGCAGCCGGGCCGAGGGCTTCGGCGATGAGGTGCAGCGTCGCATCCTGATCGGCACCTATGCCCTTTCGGCCGGCTACGTGGATGCCTACTACAAGAAGGCCCAGCAGGTGCGCACCCTGATCCGCCGCGACTTCGACCGGGCGTTTGACCGGGTGGATGTGCTGCTGACGCCCACCTCGCCCACCACCGCCTTCCGCTTCGGCGCCCATACGGAAGATCCCCTGGCCATGTACCTGGCCGACCTGCTCACGATTCCAGCCAACATGGCTGGCCTGCCGGCGATCTCGGTTCCCTGTGGCTTCGATCAGCAGGGTCTGCCGATCGGCGTGCAGCTGATCACCGGCGTGCTGCAGGAGGAGCGGCTGCTGCAGGTGGCTCACCACTACGAGCTGGCGGCCCAGGTGATGGCCCGGCGCCCCGAGGCAGCCCTGGTGCCCTGACACCAGATCTGGGGTGCTGCGCCTAAGGTGAAGCTCTCTTCACCGCTACCGGTGGCTTTCGTTCCGCTCCACAACCACAGCGACTACAGCCTCCTGGATGGGGCCAGCCAGTTGCCGGCGATGGTGGAGCGGGCCAAGGAGCTGGACATGCCCGCCCTGGCCCTCACCGACCACGGGGTGATGTATGGGGCGATCGAGCTGCTGAAGCTGTGCAGCAAGGCGGGCATCAAGCCGATCATCGGCAATGAGATGTACGTCATCAACGGCTCGCTGGATGACCCCAATCCCCCGAAGAAGGAGCGCCGCTATCACCTGGTGGTGCTGGCGAAGAATGCTGTTGGGTATCGCAACCTGGTGAAGCTCACCAGCATCAGCCATCTGCGTGGCATGCGCGGGCGCGGCATCTTCGCCCGGGCCTGCATCGACAAGGCCACCCTGGAGAAGCACAGCGAGGGGCTGATCGTGGCCACCGCTTGCCTGGGTGGCGAGATTCCCCAGGCGATCCTGCGGGGACGCCCCGATGTGGCCCGCGACGTGGCGCGCTGGTATCAGCGGGTGTTCGGCGACGACTTCTACCTGGAGATCCAGGACCACGGCGGCATCGAGGACCGCATCGTGAATACCGGCATCGCTGAGATCGGCGCCGAGCTGGGCATCGAGCTGATCGCCACCAACGATGCGCACTACCTCAGCGTGGGTGATGTGGAGGCCCACGACGCGCTGCTGTGCGTGCTCACCGGCAAGCTGATCACCGATGAGAAGCGCCTGCGCTACACGGGCACCGAATACATCAAGAGCGAGGCAGAGATGCTGCAGCTCTTCGGCGATCACCTGGAGCCCGACGTGATCGAGCGGGCGGTGGCCAACACTGCCAGGGTGGCCGAGAAGGTGGAGGACTACGACATCCTCGGCCGCTACCAGATGCCGCGCTTCCCCATCCCCGACGGGCACACGCCTGTGAGCTATCTGCGCGAGGTGAGTGAGCAGGGGCTCAGGGTTCGGCTGGGTCTGGCCGAGGGTGCTGCGTTTGATGCCACCTACGGCGAGCGGCTGGATTTTGAGCTGCAGGTGATGGAGCAGATGGGCTTTCCCACCTATTTCCTGGTGGTGTGGGACTACATCCGCTTCGCACGCGACAACGGCATCCCGGTGGGACCGGGGCGCGGTTCAGCCGCGGGTTCGCTGGTGGCCTATGCCCTGGGGATCACCAACATCGATCCGGTCACCAACGGGCTGCTGTTTGAGCGCTTCCTCAACCCCGAGCGCAAGTCGATGCCGGATATCGACACCGACTTCTGCATCGAGCGCCGCGGCGAGGTGATCGACTACGTGACCCGCCGCTACGGCGAAGACAAGGTGGCCCAGATCATCACCTTCAACCGAATGACCTCGAAGGCGGTGCTCAAGGATGTGGCCCGCGTGCTCGATATTCCCTATGGCGATGCTGACCGGCTCGCCAAGTTGATCCCGGTGGTGCGCGGTAAGCCCGCCAAGCTCAAGGAGATGATCGGCGAGGAGTCGCCGGCCCCCGAATTCCGCGAGAAATATCAGAACGACCCCCAGGTGAAGCGCTGGGTGGACATGGCAATGCGGATCGAGGGCACCAACAAAACGTTTGGTGTGCATGCGGCTGGTGTGGTGATCGCCGCTGACCCCCTGGATGAAGTGGTGCCGCTTCAGCGCAACAACGACGGCCAGGTGATCACCCAGTACTTCATGGAAGACGTGGAGTCGATGGGCCTGCTGAAGATGGACTTCCTGGGCCTGAAGAACCTCACCATGATCGACAAGACCATCGATCTGGTGCAGCAGAGCACCGGTGAACAGCTGGATCCCGATGCCTTGCCGTTGGATGATCCCGGCACCTATGGCCTGCTGGCCCGCGGCGATCTCGAGGGCATCTTCCAGCTGGAATCGAGCGGGATGCGCCAGATCGTGCGCGACCTCAAGCCCTCATCCCTGGAGGACATCTCTTCGATCCTGGCGCTCTATCGGCCCGGTCCTCTGGATGCCGGGCTGATTCCCAAGTTCATCAACCGCAAGCACGGCCGCGAGGCGATCGACTTCGCCCACGAGAAGCTCCAGCCAATCCTGAAGGAAACCTACGGGATCATGGTGTATCAGGAGCAGATCATGAAGATCGCCCAGGATCTGGCCGGCTACTCGCTCGGTGAGGCCGACCTGCTGAGGCGGGCGATGGGCAAGAAGAAGAAGAGTGAGATGGAGAAACACCAGAGCATCTTCGTGAAGGGCGCCACTGAGCGGGGTGTTGATTCGAAGCTCGCCGAGGGCCTGTTTGAGCAGATGGTGCTGTTTGCCGAATACTGCTTCAACAAGAGCCATTCCACTGCCTATGGCGCAGTGACGTATCAGACCGCCTATCTCAAGGCCCACTATCCGGTGGCCTACATGGCGGCGCTGCTCACCGTGAACGCCGGTGATTCCGCCAAGGTGCAGCGTTACATCGCCAACTGCAATGCCATGGGCATTGAGGTGATGCCGCCGGATGTGAATGCTTCGGGTATCGATTTCACGCCCGTGGGCGATCGCATCCTCTTCGGACTCTCGGCGGTGCGCAATCTCGGCGAGGGAGCCATCCGCCAGCTGATCGAGGTGCGCCAGGCCGATGGCCCCTTCGCCTCGCTGGCCGATCTCTGCGATCGCATCCCCGGCCAGCAGCTCAACCGCCGCGCCCTGGAGGCGCTGATCCACTCCGGTGCTCTCGATGCCCTGGAGCCGAAGGCCAACAGGGCTCAGCTGATGGCCGATCTGGATCTGGTGCTCGACTGGGCGAGCTCCCGCGCCAAGGACCGGGCCAGCGGCCAGGGCAACCTGCTCGATCTGCTGGGTGGTCTTGGCGCGGCCCCCGAGTCCGGTGATGCCGGAGCTTCTGGTGGCGCCGGATCCCTGTCCACCGCGCCTAAGGCGGCCCCCGTGCCCGATTACCCACCCACCGAGAAGCTGCGGCTCGAAAAGGAGCTGGTGGGCTTCTACCTCTCCGATCATCCGCTCAAGCAGCTGGCTCCGAAGGTGAAACTGCTCTCGCCTGTGGCGCTCGGCAGCCTGGAGGAGCTGGCCGACAAGGCCAAGGTGAGTGCGGTAGTGATGGTGCCGGAACTGCGCCAGGTCACCACCCGCAAGGGCGATCGCATGGCGGTGCTGCAGCTGGAGGATCTCACCGGCAGCTGCGAGGCGGTGGTCTTTCCCAAGAGTTACGCCCGCCTTGCCGACCACCTGATGGTGGATGCGCGGCTGCTGGTGTGGGCGTCGGTGGATCGCCGCGACGACCGGGTACAGCTGATCGTGGACGACTGCCGCTCGATCGACGATCTGCAACTGCTGATGGTGGAGCTCCCGGCTGAGCAGGCCGCCGACATCGCCATTCAGCATCGTCTGCGGGAATGCCTGCACCGGCACCGCCCGGCCCAGGACGAGGTAGGCGGTCGGGTGCCTGTGGTTGCCCTGGTCCACCACGGCGGGCAGACCCGCTTTGTGCGACTGGGCAGTCAATTCTGTGTCGACAATCCCCAGGCCGCGATCGCCACCTTGGAATCAGCCGAGTTCCGGGCCCGGGTGAGCTCCCCCTTGCTGGCTGCCTGACCTGCTGGCTGCCTGAGTTGCTGGCTTCCTGAGTGGCAAGTCGCCGGCGTCAAAGCCCTGTGGAACGCCTATTGACCAGAGCCCGTGCCGTTGCCTCCGGCGCGCATCGCTCGAACCGACTCCTTCAGACGGCTGATGTTGACACCCAGCTGCTCGCTGCCAAGCAGACTGCCGGGCTTCTCCTCCCAGCTGGCTGAGAGCACGCCGTAGCTGAGGCCGATCACCCCCAGCAAAAAACAGCCCCCCGAAGCGGCCAGGGTGGCGCCGGGGGGGATGTCGACAATCTGGCGGCTCACCAGCAGATAGCTGCCGATGAAGACACCCATCCCCAGCACGGTAGGAATGCCGGTGGCCACTGCGATGCGCCGGGCCATGCGATTGGCGACCGCTTCGGGAATCACCTGCTGGTTGCGCTGTCCCCGGGGCGGCTTGCTCCCAGGAGCTCGCCCCCCGGGGGATTTGCTCCCCGCAGCCTTGGCTGAACCGGAGCCTGCGCCAGGTTTGCGCGGTTGAATGCCCTTGGCGGCCATGGCGCCCGATCAGCCGCGGATGCCGAGCTTGGCGATCAGGTTGCTGTAGCGCTCCTGGCTGATGCCACGCAGATAGCCCAGCAGGCGCTTGCGGCGGCCAATCATCTTCAGCAGGCCCTGGCGCGATGAGAAATCGTGCTTGTTGTTCTGCAGGTGGCCCGTCAGCTGGCTGATCCGCTCACTCAGCATCGCCACCTGCACTTCCACGGAGCCGGTGTCGGTGCCGTGGGTCTGGTGGGTGTTGATCAGTTCCTGCTTCTTGCTGGTGTTGAGCGGCATGGGAAAGGAAAGAAATAACGACAGAAGGCCAGCAGTGGTCGGCGCCAACGCACCACGCCAGCCCGCTCACCTTAAAGCCCTGGCGTCAGGCCACCTGCTGGCCGAGCCATTGGAGGCAGGCACGGATCCAGACCTCCGCATCGCTGTCGCGGCCCAGCCCCTGGCCGCTGGCCCGCTGCAGGGCCCGGCGGATCTCCAGCGGCTCGTAACCCAGCGCCGTCAGCGTCAGCTGCACTTCATCCAGGCTGGCGTCGGCCAGCTCCGGCTCTGATCCGTCGCAGCCGCCTTCGGCCACGCTCCCCACCACGCCAGGCTCGGCCAGCCAGCGCTGTTCCAGCCGGCTGCGCAGCTCCACCGCCAGCCGTTCAGCCGTGCGTTTGCCCACCCCCGGCGCCTGGCAGAGGCTGCGCAGGTCGGCCCGCACGATCGCCTGCACCAGCTCCGGGGCGCTGAGCGCCCCCATCAGCCCCAGCGCCATCTGCGGTCCGACACCGCTCACCGCGACCAGTTCCCGGAACAGGTCGCGTTCCCGCCGTTCGCCGAAGCCGTAGAGGCTCCAGCCGTCGTCGCGGATGGCCAGGTGAATCCACAGGCTGAGGCGACTTCCGTTTGCTGGCAGCTGCTGCCACTGGCGCTGGCTCACTAGCACCTCATACCCCACCCCCTGGCAGATCAGCAGCAGCCCCTGGCGCTTGTCCTGCTGCCACGGCTCGGCCAATTCCCCTTGCAGCCAGCCGATCATGGGTGCAGCCAAACGCCTCCCATGCTGCCCGCCCCGCAACCCCTTGCCCAGCGCCCTGTGCGCGTGAGCCTGGCTGGGCTGGGCCGCCTGCTTGCCGTGGCACTGAGCCTGGTGCTGCTGCTGCCGCTGGCCGCCTGTGGCGGCGTTGGCCAGCCGCCGCGTGCCACCCTCCTGGCGGCCCTGGCCCTGCAGATCGAGCTCACCCAGGACTCGATCGCCCAGGCCCTTCGCCTGGAGACCGGCGGTACCCCAGAGGTGAGCCGGGTGCGGGTGGCTGAGCAGCAGGTGGTGCCGATCGGCGACGGCAAGGGCCTGCGCCTGAGTGGTCAGTTCGACTGGCGCCTGAGCGGCGATCCGATCCGGGTGGACAGTCCTTTTGAGCTCTACCTGCAGCGGGGCGAGCGGGGCGAGAGCTGGCGCCTGGCCAGGCCGCTCAATCCTCCCCAGGTTGATGCGGGCCCGGTTGAGGCTGGCCAGGCTGAGACCGGTCAGGGCGAGCCGGTGCAGTGGCTGATCGATCCATTGCCCGTGAAGAGCTGAGGCTGATCAGGGTGGCCAGCAGCACCAGGGCGGCACCGGCGATCGTCCAGCCGTCGATGCCCTCTCCGAACAGCAGCCAGCCCCACAGCCCGGCAAAGACCACCTGCACATAACTGATGGCCGTGGCCCGCGCCGCCGGCAGAGCCATCAGTCCGCTTGTGAGGGTCACCTGGCCCATCTGGGTGAACACGCCCACCCCCAGCAGCCAGAGCAGCTCTACCGGCGTGGGCCATACCGGATCGAGCAGCACCAGCGGCAGGCTCATCGGCACTGCCACCAGTGGAAAGTAGAAGACGATCACCAGCGGGTGCTCGCTGTTGCGCAGCTTGCGCACGCTCACATAGGCAACGGCCGTGAGCAGGGCTCCGGCCAGGGCGATCAGCACCGCTGGCAGCGGCAGGGTGAGTCTGGCCGGCCCCAGGCTGCCGGCCAGCAGGGTCCCCGGGTGGGCCACCAGCAGCACGCCGCCCCAGCCCACGGCCACAGCCGCCAGCACCCGCTTGCCCACCCGTTCACCCAGTACCAGCCAGGCCAGCAGGGCCGTGAAGGTGGGGTAGAGGTATTGCAGCACCGTGGCGGCCGCCAGGGGCAGCTGGCTGATCGCCGCATACAGGCACAGCAGCGCCAGGGTTCCCACCACCCCGCGCCACACCAGTAGCCCACGCTGCCGGCCCCAGGGCTCCACACCGGATCGGCGCAGCAGCCACCAGCTCAGCGCCACGCTCACCAAAGCTCGGGCCAGCACCACCTCCGCCACCGGGATGCGGCCGCCCACCTGCTTCACGCACACGCCCATCAGCGAGAAACTCAGGGCGCTGGCCACCATCTGCAGCGTGGCGCCAGTCGCGTTGCCGCAGGGATGGTGGTTTGCCGCAGAATGGGCCATGGCGCCATCGTCGCCCGCCACCACCCCCATGCGCTGATCGTTGCCGCCCCTTTCTGCGCCCCTGCTTCCAACCACGCCCCGCCTGCACCCCCGCACGATCGAGGCGGTGAAGGAGCGCGCCGACATCGTGGATGTGGTGGGCGAGCACGTGGTGCTCAAGAAGAAGGGCCGGGAGTTCGTGGGGGTGTGCCCGTTCCACGACGACCGCTCGCCGTCGATGACGGTGTCGCCCGCCAAGCAGTTCTATTACTGCTTCTCCTGCGGGGCCGGCGGCAACGCCATCAAGTTTCTGATGGAGCTGCAGCGCCAGAGTTTCAGCGACGTGGTGCTGGAGCTGGCGCGCAAATACCAGCTTCCCGTCGAAACGCTCGACGGGCCGCAGCAGGAGCGGCTGCGGCAGCAGCTCTCGCGCCGCGACCAGCTGCAGCGGGTGCTGACCCTGGCGGCCGGCTGGTTCCGCAGCCAGCTGCGCAGCTCCGCCGGGGCCGCTGCCCTGGTCTACCTGCGCGAGCAGCGGCGCCTGAGCGACACCACGATCGATGCCTTTGAGCTGGGCTTTGCTCCCGACCAGTGGGACGGCCTGCTCAAGCACCTCCAGCAGGTGGAGGGCATGGCGCCGGAGCTGCTGGAAGCGGCGGGGCTGGTGGTGCCGCGCAAGGGCGGTGAGGGCTATTACGACCGCTTCCGCGGCCGGGTGATGGTGCCGATCCGTGACCGCCAGGGCCGGGTGATCGGCTTCGGTGGCCGCAGCCTCGATGGCGCCGAGCCCAAATACCTCAACTCGCCGGAAACGGAGGTGTTCGAGAAGGGCAAACACCTCTTCGGCCTCGATCGGGCCGCCAATGCCATCCGCAAGGACGACCGGGCGGTGGTGGTGGAGGGCTACTTCGATGTAATCGCCCTGCATGCCGCCGGCATCACCAACGCGGTGGCGGCCCTGGGCACGGCCCTGAGCAGCAGCCAGATCACCCAGCTGTGTCGCTGCTGCGACAGCAAACGCCTCATCCTCAACTTCGACGCTGACGGGGCCGGCGTGCGCGCCGCCCAGCGCGCCATCGGCGAGGTGGAGCAGCTGGCGCTGCAGGGCCAGCTGGAGCTGCGGGTGCTGCACCTGCCCTCCGGCAAGGATCCCGACGACTTCCTCAAGGAGCACGGCGCCGGCGACTACCGCTCGCTGCTGGATCAGGCGCCGCTGTGGCTCGACTGGCAGATCGAGCAGGTGCTGGCCGGCCGCGATCTCAGCAAGGCCGACCAGTTCCAGCAGGCGGTGAGCGGCCTGGTGGCGCTGCTGGGCAAGCTGCCCCAGAGCGCCGTGCGCAGCCACTACCTGCAGCAGGTGGCCGAGCGGCTCAGCGGCGGCCAGGCCCGGCTGGCGCTGCAGCTCGAAGATGATCTGCGCCAGCAGGTGCAGGGCCAGCGCTGGCATGGTCGCTCCCAGAAGTGGGAGCAGCCCGGTGAGGCGGGCCTGCGGGAGCGGGCCGAGGCGGAGCTGCTGCGGCTCTACCTGCACTGCCCCGCCCACCGCGGCGAGATCCGCGCCGAGCTACGCCGCCGCGAGCTCGACGACTTCGCCCTGTCGCATCACCGTCAGCTGTGGGCGGCGATCAGCGCTCTGGAGGAGGACAATCTCGGCGCCGGGCGTCTTGAGGCGATCAATCGGGGTAGCGACCCCGGCCACGACCTGGCTGATCTGGAGCTGCCGCGGCTGCTGGCCGACCAGCTTGTGGTGGAGCAGAGCGCCCTGCTCACCCGGCTCACCCCCCTGCTGGAGCCCAGCGAGGTGCAGCGCTTGGCGCTCGCCCAGCCGCTGCTGCAGTTGCGCGGTGTCACGGCGGCGCTGGAGCGGCAGAAGTGCCTGAAGCGCTGCCGCCACCTGCTCGATGCCTGGAGCGGTCAGCGGCTGGAAACGCTGGAGCGCTGCATTGCCCGGCTGCTCAACGCTGAATCGGCTGAAGCTTCCGGTGTGGCGGCTGATCCGGCGCCAGCCGCTGCTTCGCTTCAGCCGGTGGGCCTGGACATGGAGGCACGCATCGAGGCGCTGTTCACCGAGCTCAACGCCGATGCCCTGCGCTTTCAGGAGCTCTATTACGGCGAGCGCCGCTATCTCGAGGAACTCGACAGTCGCCGTCGGTCGGGCTACGGAGCGCTGGAGCTCCAGCAGGCCGCTTGAGGGCAACCCCTGCTCGGCGCCTCTAGCTTGCAGACGCCTCGCCACTGCCTGAGTGCATCTGCTGCTGTCACGTGCGGCACTGGCCCGTGGCCTGGCCCTCGTACTGGTTGTGCTGGCTGCTCCGGCAGCTGCCTGGGCCCAGGACTGCCCCTGTGATTGCGCCACGCCCGAGCCCGGTGCGATCGGTGCAGATGGCAGTTGCCAGTGCCCCTGTGCGCCCGTGCCCATCCCCGGCATCACGGCCGAAACCCTCTCCGGTCCGCCCAAGCCCCCTAAGGCCGGTGGCCCGGCACCCAGCTGGCAGGTGGATCCCTTTTTCGACGACAACCCGGGTGATCCCTTCTGGGGCCCATGGTTCTGGTGAGGCTCCGGGCAGCGCCGATACGCTGATGGGAGTGTTGCGGCGGCCATGGGCTTTTACGAGGTGCTCTGGCACGGCGAGGGCATCGGCGATGGTGGCGATCTGGAGGAGGCGCTGCAGGCCTACCTGGCGGTGAAACCCGACGACGGCGACTGGGAGACAGCCTGCGCGGTCGGGGCCGAGCCCTGCATCCGCCGCTACGCCTCGTTTGACGCCTACCTCGACAACGCCGACGAGCTGGAGACGATTCCGGTGACGGCGGCGATGATCAGCGCCGCCCTGGCGGATCTGGGCTGAAGACGGTGGCTGGGCTCGGGGGGCTGGGTTGATGGTGGATGCGGGACTGGAGCTGGCGCGCTTTGAGCCGGTGAATCACCTCTGGCCCGAGCTGGTGGAGCGGCTGGGGGTGGAGCGCAGCGGCCGTGCGGTGCGGCAGGCGCTCGATCTGCAGGCCATGCACGGCACGGCAGCCACCCTGCCGCTGCTGCTGGTGGAGACCTGTGGCCTGGCCCTGATCGACGCGGCGCGCCTGCGCCGGCAGACCGGGCTGGTGGGGGCTGGCGATCGGCTGGTGCTGCTCGTCAGCCAGCGGCGGCTGCAGCTGCAGTTGTTGCAGAGCCCCTGACGGGTGGCCGTAGGCCGCTCCAGAGGTTCGGGAACAGGAACTCCGGCAGGCTCCCACTGCCGCACAGAAGGTTTACTTTGAACTTGAGGGGAGGCCCGGGAGCCAACCCGACCCTCACCCTCCAAGAGAGTCCGACCAGGCGGCGCAGCACGAACGCTGCTCCGTAGCCGCAGAGAGCCATATGTCATTTCTGGGTTCTGCCTGTTGATACCCCGGGCTGCATAGCCCGGGTCGGGATCACAGCCGCGAAGGTCAAGCCCCGAGCATCTCTTCTCCCAAACGTGATCTCCTTCCTTGCCTGCCAGGCCTCAGACAGGTCATGTGTGATTGCCAGACACCCGATCCGATCAAGCCCCAGATGCCAAGGCGATGATCCGCAACCGGTGCAAAGGCGCCCCCCACGGGGCGCCTTGCTGTGGCGGGGAGGCGTTCTGGTGCTGATCGCTGAAGTGGAGGGTCTCCGTGCGCCTCGACGAGGCCAGCCTTCAGTGCACCGCCCGCACCACAGGCAGGTCGGCCAGGCGGGTGGTGGCGGCCCGTGACAGGCGGCTGCGGCGCATGCGCCAGGGGGCACCCAGGCCGCAGGCAGCCCACTGCACCGTGCCGCTGCCGTAGTGGCGGTTGAGCCGGTCGATGGTGGCCATCAGGGCGCTGCGGCGCTGCTGCTGCTCCGGCGGCAGGGGCGCCAGCAGGTGGTGCTGCAGGGTCGCCTGATCCTGCAGTTCCTGCAGCACGACGCCGGCCTTCTGCAGCGGTTTGTGAGGTTTGAACAGGGCATCGGCCAGGGGCAGCGCCGCCTCCAGCAGCACGGCCGTGTCGTTGCTGGCCAGCGGCAGCCGCACCGTGGCGGCGTTGGCGTAGAAGCTGGTGCCGTTGAACGGGCTGCTGCGCACGAACACCGTGAGTGCCCCGGCCCGCTGGCGCTGGCGCCGCAGCTTCTCCGCCGCCCGGCTCATGTAGGTGGCCACTGCTTCCCTGAGCTGCTCCCGGTTGTCGATCGGGGTGCTGAAACTGCGGCTCACGCAGGTTTCCCGCTTGGCCGCCGGCGCCAGCTCCAGCGGCAGACAGGCGCGGCCGCGCAGCTCCTGTTGCAGCCGCACGCCCACCACACCGCAGCGGTGGCGCAGCTCGCCGGTGGGCAGATCGCGCAGGGCGCGGGCGTGGGCCACGCCGCGCAGCCGGCACCAGCGCGAGAGCTTCTTGCCGATGCCCCATACGTCCTCGATGGCGGTGGCCTCCAGCACGGCCTCGGCCTGCGCTGCCGGGCAGGCCCCCAGGTCGAACACTGCCGGCGGGGCGCCACCCCCTGTCGGCGCCGTTTTGGCCCATTTGTTGGCCAGCTTGGCCAGCACCTTGGTGGGGGCGATGCCCACCGCCACTGGCAGCCCCAGCCGCCGCCGCACGTCGCGGCGCAGGGCGTGGCCCCAGGCCGTGAGGTCGCTGCTGCCACGGTCGCCGTTTGTCTTGCCACCGGTGGCCGGCCGGTGCAGCAGGCCGAAGGCCTCGTCGATCGAATAGATCTCCAGCGCCTCCAGCCACTCCTCCAGCACGGCCATCAACCGCTGGCTCATGTCGGCGTAGAGGGCGTAGTTGGAGCTGCGCACGATCACCCCCAGCCGCTCCAGCTGGCGCTGCACCTGGAAATACGGCTGCCCCATGCGGATGCCCAGAGCGCGTGCCTCGGCGCTGCGCGACACGATGCAGCCGTCGTTGTTGGAGAGCACCACCAGCGGCCGGCCCAGCACCGCTGGATCCACCACCGCCTCGCAGGAGGCGTAGAAGTTGTTGCCGTCGATCAGCACCATCGCCTCCTGGCCCGTGGCCTGGCGACCACCGGTCGTGGGGCGGCTCACAGGCTGTGGATCGCGTGGATGGCCACGCCCCAGATGCGGGCGTCGTCGCCCTCGGTCAGCTCCAGGGGTGGGTAGTCGGGATGGGCGGCCTCCAGCCGCCAGCGGCCCCGGTGGCGATTCAGGTATTTGAGGGTGAACGCGCCGTCGAGCACGGCCACCACCACCCGGCCGGCGCGGGGCTCGATCGCCCGGTCCACCACCAGCAGGTCGCCGTCGAGGATGCCGGCACCCCGCATCGAATCGCCGCTCACCCGCAGGAAGAAGGTGCTGCTGGGGTGGCGGATCAGCACGTCGTTGAGGTCGATGCGGCTCTCGATGTAGTCGTCGGCGGGGCTGGGAAAGCCGGCCGCCACGCTGTTGCCTGCCAGGGGCAGCAACCGGCGCCTGGCTGCACGATCGGCCTCCGCTGCTCCCACCAGCGCCGCCATCACCTCTGTCGTCAACTCCTCTCGCGACACGATTGCCAGGTCCACGCTCCAGCCCTCCACAGATGCATCAGTATGCCTGTACTACTGCCTTCTGTGGTCGCTGCTCTGTGGTCGGGTCAGTCGGTTGTCGCCAGGCTGGTGCTGTTGCCGGTTTGTGCCAGGGGGAGCGGATGGGGATCCGGTGGAAGACGTGGATGGGCGGGGTGGTGGCTGTGGGGCGGCTGGGGCCGCCCGCTGCAGTGATGGCCGTGGGGCTGCTGGTCGGTTCGCCCGCGCCCGCCTGGGCCGAGCCGGGTATCCGGTCCGACTACCTGTGCAAGGGCCGCTTCGATGCGGTGGAGCTCGCGGCCTTCTTCTTCAATGCCTCCCCCAGTGCCGTGGTGCTGCTGGTGGGCGAGGGGGCCACGCGCCTGCCCCAGGCGATCAGCGCCAGTGGGGCCCGCTACAGCGATGGCAGCCAGACCTTCTGGGTCAAGGGGGATCAGGCCAGCTGGCAGCAGGGGCAGGCTCCGGCCTACGCCTGTGCCCCCCGACCGCGTTGAGGGTGGCCGGCGCCCTGTCGTCCAGACTGCTGGTGCCGGCACTGAAGCGCCGCACAAACAGTTCCAGGGGCATCGGGCCGCAGCGCCGTTGCCAGCCGATCCCCTCCGGGTAGTGGCGCCAGCAGCACACGTTGGTGCCCTGCCGCCGCAGCTGGATCATGTAGCGGTAGCTGGTGGGCTGGCCGTTCGCCGCTGGCAGGGGCGCAAACACGCTCAGCAGCTCCTCGTAGCTGCTGGCCCGTCGGGCGGTGCGCCGCAGCGGGGCACCCAGCAGCCCGGCGATCTGTTGGGGGCAGCCTCCGTCGGCCAGCCACCAGTGGTGCTGGACCGGGGACCTGTGGTGCAGCAGGGAGATCTCGGCCGGGCAGGCCATGGGGGATCGGCAACGCCCTTGGTCAGTGCCCTGGCCGTCCCAGACTGCTCGGACTGCAGAGGGTCACCGTGGCGGATTCGGCGCTGCCCTACTTCGATCAGCTGCTGGCCCGCTTCGCCGCCGGTGATCCGGAGCTAGAACGCTGCTTCGGGCGGCACGTGCACTGGGGCTACTGGGACAACCCGGCGGTGAGCGACGCGCAGGCCCGTGCCGGTTTCGCCGCCGCCGCCGAGGCCCTCTGTCGGCAGCTGCTGGCGCGGGCCGGGATCCGCCCCGGTGAGCGGGTGCTGGATGTGGGCTGCGGCTTCGGCGGCACGATCGCCAGCCTCAACGCCGGTTGGCAGGGCCTGGAGCTCACGGGTCTCAACCTCGATCCCCGTCAGATCGCGCGGGCGCGCCGGCTGGTGCTGCCCAGCGGCGACAACCGGATCACCTGGGTGGTGGGTGACGCCGGCGCTCTCCCCTGCCCTGACGCCAGCCAGGACGTGGTGCTGGCCGTGGAGTGCATCTTCCACTTCCCCAGTCGGGAGCGCTTTTTGGCTGAGGCGGCCCGGGTGCTGCGGCCCGGGGGCCGGCTGGTGCTGAGCGATTTCGTGCCGATCACGCCATTGGCCCTGGCCTGGCGCCGGTTGCGGGGGCCAGGGGGAACCGCCGTTCGCAACCCCACCTACGGCCCCGTGGACTGCAGCTGGGATCGCCATCACTACCGGCGCCAGGCCAGGCGGCTGGGCTTGCGTCTCGGCTGCGACGACGACATCACCAGCGCGACCCTGCCCACCTATCCGGTGGTGCGGGGGCTGTTCGCGGCCATGGGGGCTCCCCAGGCAGAGGCTGACACGCGGACGATCGAACAGCTGAGCCGCTGGGGCGTGCTGCGCTACCGCATCTTCGGTTTCAGCAAATCGTGATCCAGCCGCGCACCCTTCAGCCCACCGTTGCCATGTGGCGCATCAGGTCGATGCATTTGCAGCTGTAGCCCCACTCGTTGTCGTACCAGGCCACCACCTTCACGAACGTGTCGCTCAGGGCGATGCCGGCCTTGGCGTCAAACACCGAGGTGCAGGCCTCGCCCACGAAATCAGTACTCACCACGTCGTCTTCGGTGTAGCCGAGGATGCCAGTCATCGCTCCCTGGCTGGCGGCCTTCATCGCCGCCTTGATCGCCTCGTAACTGCCCGGATTGGCCAGGTTCACGGTGAGGTCCACCACCGACACATCCGGGGTGGGCACGCGGAAGGCCATGCCGGTGAGCCTGCCGTTGAGCTCCGGGATCACCTTGCCCACTGCTTTGGCGGCACCGGTGGAGCTGGGGATGATGTTCTGGCCGGCGCCGCGGCCGCCGCGCCAGTCCTTGGCGGAGGGGCTGTCCACCGTCTTCTGGGTGGCGGTCACCGCGTGCACCGTGGTCATCAGGCCGTTCACGATGCCGAAGTTGTCGTGCAGCACCTTGGCCACCGGCGCCAGGCAGTTGGTGGTGCAGCTGGCGTTCGAGACGATCGCCTGGCCGGCGTAGGTGTGGTGGTTTACCCCCATCACGAACATCGGCGTGTCGTCCTTGGAGGGGGCGCTCATCACGACGCGCCGGGCGCCGGCATTCAGGTGGCCCCTGGCCTTCTCCTCGCTCAGAAACAGGCCGGTGCTTTCCAACACGTAGTCGGCGCCGACATCGCCCCAGCGCAGGTTGGCGGGATCACGCTCGGCGCTGATCCGGATCCGCCGGCCATTCACGATCAGCGCACCGTTTTCAGCTGCCACCTCACCGTGGAAGCGGCCGTGGGTGGAGTCGTAGCGAAGCAGGTAGGCCAGATACTCCGGCTCGATCAGATCGTTGATGCCCACCACCTCCACATCCGCTGCCGCGCAGGCACGCCGGAACATCAGCCGACCGATGCGGCCGAAGCCGTTGATGCCGATGCGCAGGGTCATGGGATCGGAGGCGAATGCCACGGGCAAGCTGAAAATCAGCCTAGGAATGGCAATCGATCGCGCCCGCCTTGGTGTGGGATCGGTAGCGAAGCCTCAATCCGCCTCGTCGTCTTCCAGCAGCAGCTGCTGGAAGGCGGTGTAGAGGTCGGCCTGCTCGGCGCTGAGACGCGGATCCCGGCGGCCGGAGCCACCGCGATTCACCGGTCTGGTGCGGCCCCCGGCCCTGTCGGCCGCCGCCACGGGGCGCGCGGCCTCAGGCAACGGTCGCCTGGCTCCCGGCATCGGAACCGGCTGAACCGAGGGCCGGCGGCGCTCGCTCTCGAGCTGGCGCAGGCGATCGAGCAGGTGCTCGGGCACGCTCCCATCGGGGCTCGCCTGCATCAGTTCCCGGAAGAGCTGCTCCGGGTTGTCTTCGGTTTCCACCTTGTGGCGCTTCAGCTCGGCCTTGGCCTTGGCCTTGGCTGGTGGTGGCACAGGAGCCGGAAGCGGCTGGGGCAGGCGCCGGCCGAGCTCGCGCAGGCGCTCGAGGCTGCGGGGATCGAAGCTCATGGGCAGCCGAGGGTGTCGCGGGTGTCGCGGCCCGTCACGGGGTTGGTGCCGCCGGCTGCCGCACAGAGCGTCTTGAGGGCGTCACCGCGCAGGGGCACGTTGGTGAAGTCAGCTCCCTCGATCTTCAGGTCGCCGAAGAACTTGGTGTTGAAGGCGAAGGCGTCCTCCAGCACCGCATTGCGCAGGTCGGTGCCGTCGAACACGGCTGAATCGAGCGTGGCCTCGCGCAGGTTGGTGTTGCTGAGATCGGCGTCCTGAAGCTTGGCGCCGAACAGGCTGGCCCCGTGCAGATCGGCGCCCGAGAGGTCGGCGTCGCGCAGGTTGGTGAGATTGAAGGTGGCGCCGCGCAGATCCTGGCCGTGGTAATCGGCACCGATCAGCACCTGTTTGGCCACATCCACGGCCGCGCTTGCCGGCGCTGCCGGCAGAAGTCCAAGCAGGGCCACCAGGGCCAGGAGTGGCAGCAGCAGCAGGCGTCGCACGAGATCCATGGCCCGGTTGCGGTGGCGGCAGCCTAGGGCGATCCAGCAGGTGCCCCAGCAAGTGCGCGGGGCGCGCATGCCCACGCCAGTGCCGTGGGAACCCTGGAGACAGCTCCCGTATCCGCCATGGCCCGCACCGCCGCCCGCCGCCAGGGGGACTGGGCCGAGCAGCGGGCGTTGCGGTTGCTGCGCCAGCACGGCTGGCGCCTGCTGGCACGCCAATGGCACTGCCGCTGGGGCGAGCTCGATCTGGTGCTGCTTAAGCCGCACCAGCCACCCCGGATCCTGGTGGTGGAAGTGAAGGCGCGGCGCCGTTGCGGTCCCGATGGCTGGGGACGGGCGGCGCTGCAGCGGGGCAAGCGCCAACGGCTGGAGCGGAGCTGGCACTGCTGGCTGGCCAGCGAGCCGCGCTGGGCCGAGGCTTCGGTGGAGCTGGTGTTGGCCCTGGTGCCACTGCCGCCGGTCACGGCACCGGTGCGATGGATTCGCCTGGAGGCGCTTCGCTGAACTCCACGGTGCAGAGGTAGTGGTAATTGCCTAAGCCCACCTCCACCTCCTGACAATGTTCCCGCGTGATCACGGCGCCGGCTGGCAGTTGCTGGCGGGCCTGCTGCAGGGCGTGCTGGCGGTCCCAGATCGATGAGACGGTGACGCTGCCGGCATGGGCGGGTGCGACGGCACTCCCGAGCAGTGCCAGTGCCGCTGCCAGGGCGCCCACCCAGGAACCGCTGGCTGGGTCCTGCCTCCGGTGTCGGGAGAAAGCCATGGTCGAACCCTGCCGTTGATCTCTCTGTAGCGCCGCCAGGCAATCTGAGGACAACAGCTCTTCCGGCATGGTGTTCAGCGGCCATCGGGCCCGCAAGCGCTTCGGTCAGCACTGGCTGGTGGATGCCGGGGTGCTGGATCGGATCACGGCGGCCGCCGGACTTACGCCGGCCGATCGGGTGCTGGAGATCGGTCCCGGCCGCGGAGCGCTCACCCAGCGGCTGCTGGCCTCGCCGGCAGCGGCCCTCACGGCAGTCGAGCTGGATCGCGACCTGATCGGTGGCCTGCGGGAACGGTTTGGTGCTGATTCCCGCTTTGCCCTGCTGGAGGGCGATGCCCTGGCCCTGGAGCTGCCGCCGGCCACCAAGGTGGTGGCCAACATCCCGTACAACATCACAGGTCCGCTGCTGGAGCGGCTGGTGGGCCGGCTTGATCGGCCCGTGGATCCCCCCTACCAGCGCCTGGTGCTGCTGGTGCAGCAGGAGGTGGGCGAGCGCATCCGCAGCCAGCCCGGCAGCAGCGCCTACTCCGCCCTGAGTGTGCGGATGCAGCTGCTGGCCGACTGCCGCACGGTGTGCCCGGTGCCGCCCCGCTGCTTCAATCCGCCGCCGAAGGTGATGAGCGAGGTGATCGCCATCGATCCCTGGCCCGTCGAACGCCGCCTGGCGCCCGAGCTGGCCAGGGCCGTGGAGCAGCTGCTGCGGCGCTGCTTCGCCGCCCGCCGCAAGATGATCGGCAACACCCTCAAGGGCCTGGCGCCAACGGAGCGGCTGGAGGCCCTGGCCCAGCAGGCGGGCGTGAACCTGCAGCAGCGGCCCCAGGAGCTCACGCCCCAGGCCTGGGTGGCGCTGGCGGCCGGCTTGAATCCCTCCAGTGCCGGCGTGGATGTCTGAGCGAGATGGCTGAACTGACCGTGTGGGCGCCGGCCAAGATCAACCTCCACCTGGAGGTGCTGGGCCTGCGCGCCGATGGATTCCATGAGCTGGCGATGGTGATGCAGAGCATCGACCTGCTCGATGGCCTTGAACTGGCCCCCACCGCCGATGCCCGGATCCATCTCAGTTGCGATCGGCCCGAATTGCCCATCGACGGCTCCAACCTGATCGTGAGGGCCGCTGAGCTACTGCGGGCCCGCAGCGGTCTGCCGGAGCTTGGGGCCCGCATCCACCTGCGCAAACGCATCCCCATCGGTGCGGGCCTGGCGGGGGGATCCAGCGATGGCGCCGCCGCCCTGGTGGGTCTCAACGCCCTCTGGGGTCTGGGCTTCACCGCCGCCGAGCTGGCGGCAATGGCAGCCGAGCTCGGCTCCGACATGCCCTTCTGTCTGGATGGTGGCACCCAGCTGTGCTTCGGGCGTGGGGAGCGCCTGGAGCCCGTGCCCGAACCGCCGGCAGCTGGCCTGGCCGTGCTGCTGCTCAAGCACCCTGAGGCCAGCGTCAGCACCCCCTGGGCCTATGGCCGCTGCCGCGAGCAACGGGGTGATT
Source organism: Prochlorococcaceae cyanobacterium (assembly GCA_044235095.1). Taxonomy (GTDB): domain Bacteria; phylum Cyanobacteriota; class Cyanobacteriia; order PCC-6307; family Cyanobiaceae; genus NIES-981. Next base: position 43,840 of record JBIIIC010000001.1, read on the forward strand.
TCTACCTGTCGGCGGAGTCCGACTTCGAGCAGCGCCGCCAGGCCCTGCGCCAGGCGCCCCTGCTGGCGGCGCTGGCTGGCGGCCATGATCTGCCGCCCCTGCGCAACGACCTGCAGGCGATGGTGGAGCCGGAGCAGGCCACGGTGCGTGCCGGCCTGGCGCTGCTGCGGGGGCTCGAGGGTCCGCTGGCGGTGGCGATGAGCGGCTCCGGGCCGAGCCTGTTTGCCCTGTTCCCCGATCTGGAGGGAGCCCTGGCCGCCCAGGAGCGGCTGGCACTGCAGCTGGATACAGCTGGCTTCGAGAGCTGGTGCTGCTTGCTGCGCCCTCAGGGTGTCAGCCTGGACTGGTGAGTCAACCCCCATTTCCAGCACCGGTGCCGCCCGCCGACAACACCTCAGCTGAGACCACCTCCGCGGAACAACCCCCGGCAGGAGCCACTCCCGCTGCAACGGGTGCCGTTGTCGAGACGGCCAGTGCTGCGGCGCCAGCCACTGCTTCGGGCGGACGCCGCAAGGGCCCGTTGAGCTTTCTCTCCGGTGCCCTCACCGCCGGTCTGCTGTCGTGGCTCTGCCTGGGCCTGAGTCGGCGTATGGCTCTCTATTACGCCCTCCACCCGCCCAGCTACAGCTCCGCCATCGCCCAGAGCATCGCCACGGCGCTCAAGACCCTGATCGTGGGCATGGCATTCCTGGCCACCTTCAGCTTCGGCTTCATTGCCCTGGGGCTGGCCCTGGTGTTCGGGCGCAGCCTGTTGCCGGGTTCCTCACAGCCCGCTGATCCGCCGCGGGAATCCGCCTAGGGTCTGGAGGCCACACTCCCCCCGAAATCGTCTGGGCATGACTCCCCACGACCTGGGCTTGCTGGTGACGCTGCTGTTGCCCGGGATGCTGCTGTCGGTGCTGATCCTCAGCACGTTTGCCGCCGGCGGTTGAGCGCGGTCGGCTGAGATAGGTTGGCCGGCGAAGAAGAGCGCCCAGCCGTGGCCGAAACGCTGCTGTTCAATGCCCTGCGCGAAGCCATCGACGAGGAGATGGCCCGTGATCCCCACGTGTGCGTGATGGGGGAGGACGTGGGGCAGTACGGCGGCTCCTACAAGGTCACCAAGGATCTCTACGAGAAGTACGGCGAGCTGCGCGTGCTCGATACCCCGATTGCTGAAAACGCCTTCACCGGCATGGCGGTGGGGGCAGCCATGACCGGCCTGCGGCCGATCGTGGAGGGCATGAACATGGGCTTCCTGCTGCTCGCGTTCAACCAGATCTCCAACAACATGGGGATGCTGCGCTACACCAGCGGCGGCAATTACACGATTCCTGCCGTGGTGCGCGGCCCCGGCGGGGTGGGTCGCCAGCTGGGTGCTGAGCACAGCCAGCGCCTGGAGGCCTATTTCCACGCGGTGCCCGGCATCAAGATTGTGGCGGTGAGCACCCCCACCAATGCCAAGGGCCTGATGAAGGCCGCCATCCGCGACAACAATCCGGTGCTCTTCTTTGAGCACGTGCTTCTTTACAACCTTTCCGAAGACATCCCCGAAGGGGATTACATCTGCGCCTTGGACCAGGCCGAGGTGGTGCGTGAGGGCAAGGACGTGACGGTTCTCACCTATTCCCGCATGCGTCACCACTGCCTCAAGGCGGTGCAGCAGCTCGAGGCTGAGGGGGTGGATGTGGAGTTGATCGACCTGATCAGTCTCAAGCCCTTCGACATGGACACGATCCGGGCCTCGATCCGCAAGACCCACAAGGTGCTGATCGTGGAGGAGTGCATGAAGACCGGTGGCATCGGCGCCGAGCTGATGGCCCTGATCACCGAGCAGTGTTTCGACGACCTCGATGCCCGGCCGGTGCGTCTGTCGTCGCAGGACATTCCCACGCCCTACAACGGCACCCTGGAGAACCTCACGATCATCCAGCCCCACCAGATCGTGGAAGCGGCGCAGGCTCTCAAGGCCGGCACGATCTGAGTTCCACCCAACCTCCCACTGAGACCTGCCGATGGCCCGCCAACAGGGGTGGTTTGCCCTGATCCTCGCCCTGGCCATCGCCGCCGGTGCCCTGCTCGCCAGCTTCCCGCTGCAGTTGGGACTCGACCTGCGAGGTGGTAGCCAACTCACCCTGCAGGTGCTGCCGGCCGGCGCCATCAAGTCGGTTCAGCCTGAGCAACTCGAGGCGGTGAAGGAGGTGCTCGAGCGGCGCATCAACGGTCTGGGTGTGGCCGAATCCAGCCTGCAGACCATCGGCAGCGACCAGTTGATGCTGCAGTTGCCTGGGGAGCAGGACCCCAGCAGGGCCGCCCGCGTGCTCGGCACCACGGCCCTGCTCGAATTCCGCGCCCAGAAGCCCGGCACCGAGGAGCGGATGCAGGAGCTGCTCAAGCTCAAGCGCCAGGCCCAGGCCCTGCAGATGCGCCTCAGCGGTAAGGGCGAGCCTGATGGTGGGGCCGCCGCCAACGACGGCCAGAGTGAGGCCGCGGATCTGAAGACGGTGGAGGCCGACCTGCAGCGCCTCAACGCCGACATCGTGGCCCTCTACGAGCCCGCCCAGCTCACGGGCAAGGATCTGGTGGGTGCAGGGCGCCAGCAGCAGCAGTCAGGCAATGCCTGGGATGTGACGCTCAATTTCAACCGTGAGGGCGGCGAACAATTCGCTGAACTCACCCGCTCGATCGCCGGCACCGGTCGGCTGCTGGGCATCGTGCTCGATGGTCGTTCGATCAGTGAGGCCAGTGTGGGGCCTGAGTTTCAGGCCGCAGGGATCACCGGCGGTGCCGCCAGCATCACCGGCAACTTCTCGGCCGAAGAGGCCCGCGAACTCGAGGTGCAGCTGCGCGGTGGTTCCCTGCCGTTGCCCGTGAAGATCATCGAGGTCCGCACGGTTGGCCCCACTCTGGGTGCAGAAAATGTGCGGACCAGTCTGGTCGCCGCCCTCTCGGGCCTGGCGCTGGTGGCTGTGTTCATGGTGCTGGTGTACCGCCTGGCCGGCTTGGTGGCGGTGCTGGCGCTGTCGCTCTATGCCCTGTTCAACCTGGCGATCTACGCCCTGATCCCGGTCACACTCACCCTGCCGGGGATTGCCGGTTTCATTCTTTCGCTTGGCATGGCGGTGGATGCCAATGTGCTGATCTTCGAGCGCATCAAGGAGGAGCTGCGCGATGGCAACACCCTCATCCGCTCGATCGATACAGGTTTCTCGCTGGCCTTCTCCTCGATCCTGGATGGCCAGCTCACCACCCTGATCAGCTGTGCGGCCCTGTTCCTGCTGGGCACCGGTCTGGTCAAGGGCTTTGCCGTGACCCTGGGGATCGGCGTGATTCTCAGCCTGTTCAGCGCCCTCACCTGCACCCGCACCCTGCTGCGCCTGCTGATGAGCTACCCGGCCCTGCGGCGCCCCAGCTACTTCCTGCCTGCGGCCCAGCTGCCCACCGCCGTTTCCTGAGCCCGTTTTCTGAACCCCATGGCCTTGCTCGACAGCCTGCAGGCATTCCGCGTCAACCGCCACCGCCGCCAGCTCTGGCTGATCTCTGTGGTTGCCTTGCTGCTGAGCGTGCTCGGCCTGGCCCTCTCCTGGCTCAATCCAGCCATTGGTGCTCCCCTGCGTCCGGGGCTGGATTTCACCGGCGGCACCCAGATCCAGCTGGAGCGCAGCTGTGGTTCCAGTTGCGCTGAGCTCACTGTGGCCGCCCTTCAAGACCGTATTGGCCAGCTCAAGCTCCAGCCCAGCGACGGCCAGCCTGCACCCAACCTGGCCGGCAGCTCCGTGCAACTGCTCGATGGCGGCCGATCCGTGCTGCTCAGGCTGCCCAGCCTCAGCCCGGATCAGGTGGATCAGATCAACGGAGCCATCAAGCCAGTGTTGGGATCGTTGGTGAGTGGCGGCGTGTCGGTCGACACGATCGGCCCCAGCCTGGGGACCCAGTTGCTGCGGGCCAGCCTGGTTTCGCTGCTGGTGAGTTTTGCGGGGATCGCGATCTACATCAGCTTTCGCTACGACCGCATCTATGCCGTTCTGGCCCTGCTCTGCCTCGGCCACGACGTGCTGATCACGTGTGGGCTGTTTGCCTGGCTCGGCCTGATCTTCGGCCTGGAGGTGAACAGCCTGTTCGCCGTGGCGCTGCTCACGATCGCCGGCTATTCGGTGAATGACACGGTGGTGATCTTCGATCGGATTCGCGAGAAGCGCTCCCAGCTCAAGGATCTGCCCCTGGTTGATCAGGCCGATGCGGCCGTCTCCGCCACGCTCACGCGGTCGGTCTACACCAGCTTCACCACCCTGCTGCCGTTGGTGGCCCTGATCCTGTTCGGCGGCAGCACCCTGGTGTGGTTTGCCGTAGCCCTGAGTGTGGGAATCCTGGTGGGTGCCTGGTCGAGCATTGCCGTGGCTCCCACCCTTCTGCCGGTGCTCAGCCGCCGTTGACCGGATCCAGACGTGCTTCAGGTTCGGGCTCTCTTCGGCAGAGGCCGTTTCCCCAGCGGGTCATTCCCCTGATCCTTGCCCTGCTGGCGGTGCTCGATCTGCGGGTGGAACTGCAGTTGCTTGTCGATCACTTCACGCTCACATCCCTGTGGTTTGCGCTGGGCAGCCATCCCCTGGCGGTGGCCGTGTTGCTGCTCACGCCATCGCTGCTCAGGCGTTATCGCTGAGTCCAGCGATCCATCACCTGCTGCACCAGCACGGTTTCACAGATCACCTGCACCACCACCACCAGGGGGAGCGCCAGCAGCACGCCCGGCAGCCCCAGCAGTGCGCCCAGGCAGAGCTGGGCGGTGAGTGCCACGGTGGGCAGGAGATTCACAGTGCGGCTGAGCAACAGCGGTGTGAGCAGAAAGGCCTCACCGTTCTGCAGCACCAGCCGCAGCACCAACACCTGTAGCATCCGCGCCGGTGAGATCAGCAGGGCCACCGCCACGGGCAGCAGGGTGGCAGCCGTTGGGCCCACTGTGGGCACGAAGGTGAGCAGTCCGCACACCAGGGCGCTGAGCAGGGCCAGGGGTACCCGCAGAATCACCAGTCCGGCCCAGGTGAGCAGAAAGACACTCACGGCGGAGATGGTCATGCCGGCCAGCCAGCCGCCCAGGGCCTGGCGGCAATCGCTGAGCAGCTGGCGCATCTCCGCGCGCCAGATCGCCGGGGTGAGGGCCACAACCAGTTTCTGGTGGCTGCGCGGATCCAGTGCCAGCAGGATCGCCAGCAGCCCCATCAGCAGCAACTGCACCGTGATGCTCGCGGCTCCTCCGGCCATACCCAGCAACTGGCCGCCGAGGGGTTGCAGCCGCTCCCAGGTGCCCAGTGCCATCAGCTGGCCTTCGAGATTGGGCAACCAGCTCACACCTCGGCTCAGGGCCGCAAGCCGCTGGGCCAGCACCGGCACCAGCTCCACCAGCTGGTTCACCTGCTCCAGCAGCTCTGGGAGCAATTGCTGGATGAGCCAGCTACCCACCAGTCCCAGCACAGCCAGCACCAGCAGCAGCGCTGCGGGCCGTTTCAGCCGTAGAACACGACGCACCGCTGTGATGGGTACATCCAGTGCCACGGCGAGCACCACGGCGCCGAACAACACGAGCAGCACCCAGCGCAGTTCCCAAGCCAGCAGTCCCAGCACCACCAGGGCGAGGGCCCCTACCAGGGTGCGGCTGCTCATCGCAGGCGTTTCCAGGAGTCGAGCACGTCGCGGATCAGGATCTCCCGCACCAGCACCTGCAGACATACGGCCAGCGGCAGGGCCATCAACAGCCCCAGCGGGCCGAACACCACCGTGAACAGCAGCTGGGCAGTGAGCGTGAGGCCCGGCAGCAACCGCAGCTGGTGGTGCATCACCGATGGGGTGATGACATAACTCTCCAGGTTCTGCACAGCTATGTACAGCAGCAGCACAGCCACTGACTTCCAGGGCGAATCAAGCAGGGCCACCGACATCGGAAACACCGTGCTCAGCGTGGGGCCCACGTTGGGAATCACGTTGAGCAGACCGGCCAGCAGGGCATTGGCGGCCACCAGCTTCACGCCGAGCAGGGAAAGCCCGATCGCGGCCAGCACCCCCACGCACAGCGAACTGATCAGCACCCCGCCCATCCAGGCACTCAGCGCCTCGCCGCACTGCAGCAGCACCGTGCGGAAGCGGCGTCGGTAAAACGACGGCACCAACAGCACCACCACCTCCCGGTAAGCCTGGGGCTGGGCCGTGATCATCAGCGCAACGGCGATCACGAACACGAGCTGCAGCAGGCCTGTGCCAAGCCCGCCGGCCAGGCCCAGCAGGCGGAGGGCGCCGCCGCTGAGATTGCCGGTGTCGTTGCCGCCTGCAAGGAGCCCGTCACGCAGCCAGCCCAGTCCACCCTGGCTGTTGCCGTACAGCATTTCGGTGGCACTGGTCATGGCTCCCCGCACCAGTTCCAGCAGGGCGGTGGCAGCCGCTGGCAGCTTCACAAGGAGTTCGGAGAACTGCTCCACAAAGGGCGGGATGACCGCTGTGCCAAGCACCAGCACCAGCACCAGTACGAGACTGAGGCTGAGCAGCAGGGCGAGGGGGCGCGAACACCCCAGGCGTTGACGCACCCATCCCACCAGGGTGCAGAGCGCCATGGCCAGGACCACAGCGGCAAACAGATGGAGCAGGCTCTGGCGCAGGCTCCAGAGCAGCACCAGGGCTGCAAGGAGCGCCAGCAGTCCCAGCCACTGGCCAAACCGCAAGACTCAGTCCTCGCTGCTCTCGCTGGATTCCCCTTCGCCCTGGTTGCCGGAGAAGCCCAGGTCGTGACTGTCGGCATAGCGCTCGGCGAAGCGCATGAACCGTTCGAAATCGGCCAGGCTCTTCCAGGTGTAGGTGGCTTCGAGGGCGCTTGCCTTGCCGTTCACGAAGCGGGCCTTGACCTCGCGGGTCACCAGCTCCCCCTCCTCATCAACCATGAACATGCCGGTGATGTCCCCCATGGTCTCGGGGGCCAGCGCATCGGGTTCCTCGAACACGAACATCGCCTGGCCGGTGCGGCCATCACGAGAGCGGGTCAGGCGGATATCGGGCACGACGGGCTCATCCACGCCACGGAAGAACTGAATGGCGGCGCCCATGCTCTCGCGTTGAAAATCCGATCCTAGGCATGGCGAGCCGCGGCGCCCAGCAGCAGCTCGGAGGCCTCGGCCACGCTGCTCAGTCCCAGATCGAGCCGCTCCCGTGCCGCCTGCTCACGGCTGGCCAGGTCGTGGTCGTAGCAGCGGTCGTAGTAGTCCAGCATCTGCCGGCAGGCCCCGGCCCAGTCGTGAGCCTCGATCGCGGCCAGGGCAGCGGCGGTGCGCTGGGGGCCGAGCCGCCTGGCGATCCGCTCGGTGGCCAGCCGCAGGGGTTCCTCACCCTGGGAGCCGTACACCGAGACCAGCTGTGCCACCCGCTGGGCCAGAGGTCGCTCGATCTCCAGCACCGGTGCCGCGCGCATCTGCGCCCAGAAGGGTTGGGGGATTCGGCAACGCCCCACCTGGGCGCTCTCCGCCTCAACCCACACGGGCCCCTGGCCGCGCAGCTTCCACAGGCTCCAGGCGAGGCGATTTTCAAAATGCTCGGTTGTGGGCTGCTCGCCCAGCCCCAGGCCACCGAAGCTGCTGCCGCGGTGATTGGCCAGCCCCTCGAGATCCACAACGGCGCTGCCCCGTCGCTCAAGCTCAAGCAGGAGGTCGGTCTTGCCGGTGCCGGTGCGGCCACCCAGCACCAGCAGTGGCCAGGGCAGGCTCACCAGATCCAGGGCCCAGCGCCGGTAGGTCTTGTAGCCGCCGGCCAGCAGGCGCACCGGCAGCTGCTGCAGCCCCGCCAGCCAGGCCACACTTCGGGAGCGCAGCCCGCCGCGCCAGCAGTGGATGCGCAGGCCCCCCCCGTTGCTCGCCAGGCATTGCAGTTCGCTGGCCATGGCCGCCAGTCGTGGGCCCACCGCCTCCAGTCCCAGTTGCACGGCCCGCTGCCGCCCTTGCTGCTTGTAAGCGGTGCCCACCGCGGCCCGTTCCGCGTCGCTGAACAGCGGCAGGTTCAAGGCTCCCGGGATATGCCCCTGGGCGAATTCAGCCGGGCTGCGCACATCCAAGATCGGACCGGCGCCATCCGCAGCTGCAGTGCCGTTGCCATCGAGGAAGGCCTCGATGCTCACGCCCTGAGCCTGCCATTGCTCCGGTTCCGTCATCGGCCGTTGCCCGTCCCAGCTGACATAGTGGGCCCACGCTGGCTCCATTGATCAGGCTCGGCCGTCCATGCTCTCCGGTACACCGGTCACTGTCACCGCCAGTCCTGAGGATCTGCTGCAGCGTTTCCAGGCTGCTGCCACCCGTCAGCGGCGCACCCTGCTTCCCCAGCTGGAGACGCGGGCCGCCGAGCTGCGACCGTTGATTCTTGACCACATCGCCGGCCTTGATGCCACTGGCGACGACTGGGCGGCAGGGGCTCTGATTCAGCTGCTTGTGGCCGAGCAGGGAGCGCCGCGCGACTCCTTCTTCGGCCGGTACCCGCAGGGTTGGCTGGCCACCAGCTCCGCCCAGGGCATCGATTTCGCTCCCCTGCAGCGTCACCTGGTGCTGCAGGAGTTCGAAGACGCCGACAAGATCACCAGTGCCATCCTGCGCGAGCTGGCCAGTCCGGAGGCTGTTCGCCGCGGCTACGTGTACTACAGCGAAGTGCCGGCCATCGCCAGCGCCGATCTTGAGAGTCTTGACCGCCTCTGGGTCTGCTACTCCCGTGGTCGATTCGGTTTCTCCGTTCAGGGTCGGCTGTTGCGGGCCTGCAATGGCCGCTGGAGCCAGCTGTGGCCCAGGCTGGCCTGGAAGAGCGGCGGCGTCTGGACCCGCTACCCAGGGGGATTCCAGTGGAGTATGGACGCACCCGAAGGACACATGCCTCTGGTGAATCAGTTGCGCGGCGTGCGGCTGATGGATGCCCTGCTCCAGCACCCGGCACTGCAACAGCGCATCAACGCCTGATGTCAAAGCGGACACGCCGCCCCACGGCGGCGTAGGGTCAAGCCGGTACCCGCGGATCCGGCCCGATGGCCCTGCGCTGGTCTGATTTCATCACCCCCTCCACTCTGCAGCTGGCCCCCCTGCTGGAGCTGTTGCTGGAGCCCATCGCCTGTCTGCAGACCCAGGAGCAGCTCCAGCTTGGGTTGCACGAAGCTCTGGTGAACGCCGTACGCCATGGCAACGGCTGTGACCCGGCCAAGTGCCTGAGGGTGCGGCGGATCGAGACGCCCCACTGGCTGATCTGGCAGGTGCAGGATGAGGGCACTGGTGTGCCCCCCCAGGAGCGGGTCGCCCGGCTGCCGGAGCAGCTTGATGCTCTCGGTGGCCGTGGATTGTTTCTCATCCACCACTGCTTCGACGACGTGCGCTGGAGCAACAGGGGCAACCGGCTGCAGCTGGCCGTGCGCCGGCAGCGTCGGCCTTCCCTGGTGCGCTCACCCAGCCAGGGCAGCCGCTCGGTGATCAGCCTTGCTTCGGCTCGCCTGGCCGCTGGCCGTGCTGGGGGCAGCCTGGATCGCTGAGTTCCGCCCTCAGCCAACCCAGAGCGTGCTCCACCAGGGCGATGGCCTGGACCCTGGCCATTCCGGCCTGGCTCTGGCGTGGGTCATCGGCCTCCAGCAGTTGCACCAGGGCCGCCGCCAGCTGCTCAGCGGCCCGACGTGGGCGCTGACGCTTGAGAGCATGCCAGTCGCGATCCCCAATCGCCAGCAACCGCTGCAGGGCCACCGCTTGGGAGGCAGCTCCGGCTGGCCAGCCCTGCTCGCCGCCCGTGGCGCCGTCGCCACCGCCGCTGGTGGGCCCCCGGGGGGAACGGGCACTCGGTCCTGTTGAGGAAGGCTTCTCCACCACGTTCACGCCCTGGACGGGCTTCATTGCCACACGCCATCCTGTCGGGTGAACCGCCCGTTTTGCTGGCCATGGCTCCTGAGCGCTCCCAGCGTCAGCGCCCCATACGCCTGCTGCACCAGCTGGATGGCCTGGTCAGCCAGGCATTTGAGCCCGCTCGCTCCACTGGCGTGCGCCAGCGACGTCAGCGGCAGAGGCAGGCTCTCGCCCAGAGGCTGCTGGAGCCCCTGCCTCCCGTGCTCGCACCCACGCCGCGTCTGGATCAGCTGGTGTGGCGTGCACTGCGCTGGGGGGGCCTGGGTCTGCTGCTGGCGGTTTGGCTCAGGCGCTGACGAGCGGTTTACGGGCTGCCCACACCCGGGTCATGAAGTGCGACTCGGCCGTGATGGCTTCAAATCCCGCCTGTCTGAGCCGGGTATTGATGTCGTCGCTGATGTAGTCGCGGTAATAGGGCTCGTGGAACACACGACGGAAGTTCTCCATCGCCGTGGCGAACTGGGGCGAATCAGCCAGCTGGATCGAATCGGCCAGCACCATCACACCACCTGGCTCCAGCACCCTGAAGCAATCGTTGAGCACGTTCTGACGTGCCTCGCCCGGCAGCTCGTGCAGCAGAAAGACGCAACTGACGGCCTGGAAGCTGCCCTCGGCAAAGGGCATGGCTTCGCCGTTGCCCTGCACCAACTGGGGCAGTTCACCGGGAAGCTCGGACAGCCAGCGGTTGGCCTGTCGCAGGTAGGCATGGGAGAGATCCAGACCCACCAGCTGCGCCTTGGCCAGCGCACCACGGATCTGCCGGAGGGTGCGGCCGGTGCCGGTGGCCACGTCGAGTACGCGCAGGTTGCTGGATGGTCGATCGCTGAACCTGCGCAGACCCCTCAGCAGGGGCGCCAGTATCCGGCGCCGCATCGGGTCGGCGGTGCCGTTGAACAGGATCTCCACCTGCAGGTCGTAGAGAGCGGCGGAGTGGTCGCTCAGATAGCCATCGGTCTGGTGGTGAAAGTTCTGCAGGTAGTAGTCGGGATAGGCCTCTGGATCCACCTCCTGGGGAAGGTCGCGCACGTTGCGCTGGCTGCGGCGACTCCACGTGGACGGCATGTCGAGCCAGACCAGGGGATAGCGGCTGGCCCAGTCCAGCCAGGGGGCATCGAACAGCAGGGAGGCCGGGTAGAGCCCCTGTTCAGCCTCTTGCCAGTCCCGCTCATGCAGCGCATCCATCGCTGTCTTCAGCCGGCCCAGCAATTCAGGTGGCACTGGCTCGGTCTTGGGGGTGCCCGATGGCGCCATCAGTGCCATCAGCCGTGTGCTGGCTTCCTTGTGCACCAGGCCGAGCAATCCCTTGCCCTGCTGCAGTGTCTGATAAGCCAGCTTGGTGAGCTGATCGGGCATGGCAGGCCAGTCGCGTGCACCCATTCCAGCGGATGGCCAGGATTGAGTGCGAGTTGAGCGGCCTGGCTCCGAACTGGGCGGAGCTCTCAGCCTCCGGGGGGATGTTCAGCAGCTCTGGCCCGGATCTCTGAAGACCTGTGAAGCCACTCCTTGTCTGGTAGCGATGGCTACGGAAATCCCGTCAGAGTTGGGTCGTGGTGAGATTTCCGAGACCGATCCCATGGCCGCCATTCCCCTCCCCGCCAACGCCGCTCGCCAGGGCGGTCCAGAGCGTGAGTTTCTGAGCTGGGCCGAAGACCACCAGCGCCAGCGCCGCCGCCATGCCGCCGAGCTGGCCCAGATCACCCGCCATCACGACCTCAACCCGGCTGGTGATGCCGTTCATCAGCTGCAGGCCTGGGCTGTTCGCCAGGCCCATGCGAAGCACCTGCACGACAGTGCCATCGCCCAGATGCGCCAGCGCTGACGACGGCTCGGCCGCATCTGCGGGAGCGAGCGGCCAAGCAAAAACCCCGGCAATGCCGGGGTGAAAACGGCGCCCTGGCCGAGCGTCAGGCGTCGTAGTACATCACGAACTCGTGGGGGTGGGGCCGCTGGCGCAGTTGCTGCACCTCCTCATATTTGAGGGCGATCCAGTTGTTGATGAAGTCTTCGGTGAAAACCCCCCCAGCCAGCAGGTAGTCCTTGTCGGCATCCAGGGCCTCCAGAGCTCCGTTCAGGGAAGCGGGCACCGTGGAAATCCTGGCCAGCTCCTCGGCGGAGAGCTCGAACAGATCCACGTCGGTGCCATCGCCAGGGTCGATCTGGTTCATGATGCCATCGATACCGGCCATCAGCATCGCCGCGAAGCCCAGGTAGGGGTTGGAGAGGGCATCGCCGGAGCGGAATTCCAGGCGCTTGGCCTTGGGGCTGGGTCCGGTGAGCGGGATGCGCACGGCGGCGGAGCGGTTGCCCTGCGAGTAGACCAGGTTCACCGGTGCTTCGAAGCCCGGCACCAGGCGCTTGTAGCTGTTGGTGGTGGGGTTGGTGAAGGCCAGGAAGCTGGGGGCATGCTTCAGCAGGCCACCGATGTACCAGCGGGCGGTTTGCGAGAGGTTGGCGTAGGTGCCTTCGCCGAAGAACAGGGGGATCCCGCCCTTCCAGAGGCTCTGGTGCACATGCATGCCGCTGCCGTTGTCGGCGAACACGGGCTTGGGCATGAACGTGGCGGTCTTGCCGTACTTCTTGGCAATGTTGCGCACCACGTATTTGTAGATCATCACGTTGTCGGCCGCGCTGATCAGCTCGGCGAACTTCATGCCGAGTTCGTGCTGGGCGGTGGCCACCTCATGGTGTTGCTTCTCGATCGGCACGCCAAGGCTTCCCATGGTGAGCAGCATCTCGCTGCGCATGTCCTGCAGCGTGTCGTTCGGGGCCACCGGGAAGTAGCCCTCCTTCAGCTGAATCTTGTAGGCGAGGTTGCCGCCCTCCTCCAGCCGGGCCGTGTTCCAGGGGGCTTCGATCGAATCGACGCTGTAGAAGCTGCTGCCGCTGCCGGAGGTGTAGCGCACGTCGTCGAAGACGAAGAACTCCGGCTCGGGCCCGAAGTAGGCGGTGTCGGCGATGCCGGTGGAGCCCAGGTAGTCGAGGGCCTTCTGGGCCAAGGCGCGCGGGCAGCGGCCGTAGGGCTGGCCGCTGCGGGGCTCCTGGATCGAGCAGATCAGGCTGAGGGTCTTGTGGCTGTAGAAGGGGTCGATCCAGGCGGTGTTGGGGTCGGGCACCATCGCCATGTCCGACTCATTGATCGCCTTCCACCCACGGATCGACGAGCCATCGAAGGCCACACCACTGGTGAAGGCGTCCTCATCGATCAGGTCCTTGCAGACAGTGAGGTGCTGCCACTTGCCGTGCAGATCGACAAATTTGAGATCGATCAGCTCAATGCCTTCGGTCTGGATCTGACGCAGAACGTCCTGGGCGGTCTTGGCCATGACGGGGGTAAGGGGTGGTGCCGTCGGGTGCGGCGTGGCCGGACCGTACGGAGCGATACAGACCCTTCTTGTATCGGCTGTAACCAAATCTCGGGCCACCCTTGCGTAACCGTTTCTGTCAAATCCGCCAGAACGCGCCGCTGGCCTGGGATCTGGCCAAATCCGAGTGCTAGCTTCCGCTTCAGGTGCGTCGATCCACTCCAGCCATGCGGGATGCCATCACCGGTCTGATTGGCCGCTACGACCAGCTGGGGCGCTATCTCGATCGTGACGCCATCGATCGCATCTCGACCTATTACTCCGAGACCAGCCTTCGCCTGGCAGCCGTGGAGCTGATCAACCGCGAGGCCACCGAGATCGTGCGCGAGGCCGCCCAGCGCCTCTGGCTTGAGGATCCCGAGCTGATTCTGCCCGGAGGCAACGCCTACACCACGCGTCGGCTCTCGGCCTGTCTGCGCGACATGGACTACTTCCTGCGTTACGCCAGTTACGCCCTGATTGCCGACGACGCCACGATCCTCAATGAGCGAGTGCTCAACGGGCTCGACGACACCTACAAGAGCCTCGGCGTGCCCACCGGGCCCACCGTGCGCAGCATTGCCCTGCTGGCCGACGTGATCTGCGAGAAGCTCGCCGATGCCGGCATGGAGGCCGCTGCTGTGGTGCGGCCCCCGTTTGAGCATCTCTGCCGCGGCCTGGCCGCCAGCAATGTGCGGGCTCGCTGAGTCGGACTGCTCCAGCGCCACTCATTAGGCTCAATTTCAATACTCCCCGGATCCGGCCCTTCCGTGCAGCTTTCTGTCAACAACGCCCATCGCCGCACGCTGGCGCCGATCAACACCCCGGATCGCCTGCTGCTGGGTCCTGGTCCTTCCAACGCGCACCCCACGGTGCTGCAGGCCCTGTCGCGCACGCCCATCGGCCACCTCGATCCGCTTTACGTGGAGCTGATGGGCGAGGTGCAGGAGCTGCTTCGCTACACCTGGCAGACCGACAATCGCCTCACCATCCCGATGAGCGGCACCGGCAGTGCCGCCATGGAGGCCACCCTGGCCAACACCATTGAGCCGGGCGACAAGGTGCTGGTCGCCCTCAAGGGTTACTTCGGCCTGCGACTGGCCGACATGGCCTCCCGCTATCGGGCCGATGTGGTCACGATCGAGAAGCCCTGGGGAGAGGCCTTCTCCCTGGCTGAGCTGGAGGAGGCGCTGGCCACCCATCACCCCGCGGTCCTGGCTCTGGTCCATGCCGAGACATCCACCGGCATCCTGCAGCCGATGGAGGGCATCGGCGATCTCTGCCGCAAGTACGACTGCCTGCTCCTGCTCGACACCGTGACCTCCCTTGGCGCGGTGCCCCTGTATCTCGACGCGTGGAAAGTTGACCTGGCCTACAGCTGCAGCCAGAAGGGCCTGAGCTGCCCCCCTGGCCTTGGCCCCTTCACCATGGGCCCTCGCGCTGAGGCCAAGATGATGGCCCGCCAGGGGAAGGTGCCCAACTGGTACCTCGACGTGACGCTCCTCAATCAGTACTGGGGCAGCGACCGGGTGTATCACCACACCGCCCCGGTGAACATGAACTTCGGCATGCGCGAGGCCCTGCGCCTGCTGGCCGAGGAAGGGCTGGACAATGCCTGGGCCCGCCACCGCAGCAACGCCGAGCGCCTCTGGGCTGGTCTGGAGCGTCTCGGCCTGCGGCTCCATGCCCCCGAGCACCTGCGCCTGCCCACCCTCACCACCGTGCGCATCCCTGAGGGGGTGGATGGCAAGGCCTTCTGCCTGCACCTGCTCAACAAGCACGGGATCGAGGTGGGCGGCGGCCTCGGCGCCCTGGCCGGCCAGATCTGGCGCATCGGCCTGATGGGCTACAACAGCCGTGCGGAGAATGTGGACAAGCTGCTCAACCTGTTTGAGACCGAACTGCCCGCATTCCGCAGTTCATCTGCTGCCCCCGCTATGGCGACAGCCGTCTGAGCGATCGACGGGCACGCCGGCGTTGCCGGAACCACTGCTCCAGTTGCTGCTGCGCTTCCATGGCGAGCACTCCGCCTATCACCTGCATGTGGTGGTGGGCAGAGGCATCCTTGGCCAGGTTGAGGCAGCCACCAAGGGCACCCCGCTTGGGGTCGCTGGCGCCGAACACCACCCTGCCCATGCGGGCCTGCACCAGTGCTCCGGCGCACATCGGGCAGGGTTCCAGGGTCACCAGCAGGGTGCAGTCGTTGAAGCGCCAGTCGCCAAGGCACCGGGCCACCTGACCCAGGGCGACCAGCTCCGCGTGGCCCAGGGGATCCTGCTGCCGGTGGCGCCGGTTGCTGCCCCAGCCCAGGCACCGACCCTTGCCATCGAGCACGGCAGCAGCCACAGGCACTTCACCTGTCGTACCAACCCGGTGTGCCAACCGCAGCAACCGCGCCATCCAGGCCTTGAGCTGGGGATCATCCGGTTGTGCCCCATCCCAGCCTGACTGGGTGATCTGGGACCTGTACGCAAACGGATCCACCATCGCTCCCTTGTAGCCCACCCAAGTAGCCCACCCAACGGTGGAGAATGGGTGAATGTGAGATGCCCGCCGTTGGCTAGCGCGCCACCTGCCCAGCGGGCGATCCCCAGCCTGCCTTTTCCGGCGCCGGGGGAGCTTGACCCTCGCCTGGGTGAGTTCCTCGAGGGGGCGTCGACGCTGCTCTGCCGTTGGCTGGCCTCTGCTGATCAGCGCCCCCCCCTGCCGGGACTGAGCCTGCTGCCGCCCGTCGAACCTCAGGCCCAGGGGCTTGACACAGCCTCCTTGCTTGCCGATTTGCAGCTGGTCATGGATGGGGCCTACAACCCCAGCCATCCCGGCGCGTTGGCCCATCTCGATCCCCCTGCTCTGACCGCCTCGGTGGTGGGGGATCTGATTGCCGCAGGACTGAACAACAACCTGCTGGCCGAGGAGCTTTCCCCCAGTCTCAGTCGGCTTGAGCGCAGTCTCACCGGCTGGTTGGCCGAGGCAATCGGACTGCCGAGCGGGAGCGGTGGTGTGGCCGCAAGTGGTGGCACCCTCTCCAATCTGATGGCCCTGGTCACGGCGCGCCACGCCCGGGGCCTGGCTACGGAGCAGCGGGCCGTGGTGCTCGCCAGTGCCGATGCCCACGTGTCGCTGCGCAAGGCTGTGAGCGTGATGGGGCTTCCGCCGGAAGCCCTGCGCTCCATTCCCGTCGGGGAGGACGGGCGCATCGAACTAGCTGCCCTGGAGGACACCCTGGTCGCCCTCCAGCTTCAGGGCACCCCTGTGCTCGCGGTGGTGGCAACCGCCGGCACGACGGTGCGTGGAGCGGTGGATCCGCTCAGCCCGATCGCCGCGCTCTGCCAGCGCCATGGCCACTGGCTGCACGTGGATGGTGCCATCGGTGCCGTATTTGCCCTGGCGGAGACCCAGTGCCACAGGGTGGAGGGCCTGGGGCTCGCCGATTCCGTCACGGTGAATCCTCAGAAAGTGCTGGGGATCACCAAAACCTCCTCGCTGCTTCTGTTGGCCGACCCGCAGCAGCTCGACGCTCCATTCCGCACCGGACTGCCATACATGGAGCCGAGCTGGGGCGGTGCCCACGGCGGTGAGTGGGGTCTGCAGGGGACCCGCCCCGCAGAAATCCTCAAGCTCTGGCTGGGCCTGCGCCAGCTGGGCATGGAAGGGGTCACCGCGGTGCTCGATGGGGCGATCAGCCGCCAAGAGCATCTCCTCAGCCTTCTGTCCGACGACGACCGGCTGCAGCTGCGTTCGGGGGATCTGCACCTGTTGGCCTTCACGCCGACGCACCTCGACGCTGCCGCAGCCGAGAGCTGGAGTCTGCTCACCCGTCAGAGGCTGCTGGCCGAGCAGTTGATGCTCTCGCGCCCGCACTACCGAGGTCGCCACCACCTCAAGGCGGTGCTCGGCAACCCCCATACCCAGCCGATTCACCTGGAGCGTCTGGCGGAACTCGTGCTGGCGAGCCTGGAGGATCCCAGCCATGGCTGAGCCCACCAGCCGCCGTGGTCGCTGGGTGGCGATCGTCACCGGTGCGATCTCGATCCTGATTGGCGTGCTCTATCTCGGCCTGATCCTGGTGCTCGACAGCCGCGGGCCGCTTCAGCCACCACCGCCGGAAGCCCTGGGGCTGATCACTCCTCAGGACGCGGGGGCAGGGAGCGCGCCTTTTGCTGCAGGGGTGTCACCACCCGGTTGAGGGCGGCAGCCAGAAACTGGCGCAGGGCGCCCTCGCGGCGGCTCAGTTCGTATTGCTCCTGCACCACCTGTTGTAGGCCGCCGTCGCCCCAGTCCTGGTCGCGCTCGAAGTAGCGCAGAAAGCTCAGACCCGCTACGCGGGTCAGCCAGGCCGCACTGACAGCCTGAATCGCGCGGCTGGCCAGCAGGGCGGGCAGGTTCAGACTCAGGGCCCCGCTGAGCAGGCTCACGCCGCCCTTTACCAGCCCCAGACCCGCCAGGGTGCGCCCCACCGAAACCGCCAGCTCCTGCGCCTGATCCCTGCCCAGCTCGATGCCATGCAGCCGGGCCAGTTCCATTACCATCTGGGCGTTGACAGCAGCGGTGCCGAGCAGATCCAGGCCCGGCAGGGGCGTTGCAACCAG
Organism: Prochlorococcaceae cyanobacterium; assembly: GCA_044235095.1. Taxonomy (GTDB): domain Bacteria; phylum Cyanobacteriota; class Cyanobacteriia; order PCC-6307; family Cyanobiaceae; genus NIES-981. The sequence goes on from JBIIIC010000001.1 coordinate 61,639, forward strand.
CACCCCGGCGCCGATCCACATGTAGCGATCCACGATGGCCAGGCCATCGGCACGGCGTTGCCCGGCCAGCAGCTCGCGCGAAGCCTGGCTGAGCTGGCCGCTCTGCAGGAGCAGGTTGTCGGCGATCAACTCCTCGCCATCGGCCTGCAGCACCTCGGCGATGCGGCGCAGCAATCCCTGCACTTCCGGATCCGGCTGCAGGGGCTGCCTTCCAGGCTGGGGCACCGACTGGGGTGCAGCGCTCACGGCGATCAGGTCGGCGGGATCGAGTCCGGGGCCACAGCGTTGGCGCAGCAGGCTCAGCAGCCTCTCCTCCTCGCGCTCACCGCGCAGGTCGCACTTGTTGAGCACCAGCAGCAGTCGCTTGCCCAGCCCCGCCAGGGCCACAAACACCTCCTGTTCGGCAGCACGCAGGTCGCCATCGACCACCAGCACCAACAGGTCCGCCTGGGCAGCCTGCTCCCGGGCCAGCCGCTCGCGGCTGCGGCCATCGCCACCGGCTTCCAGGATCCCAGGAGTATCGATCAGCCAAACACAGCGCTGCAGGCCCTGGATCCGCAGCCGGTAACGCTCACTGCGGTCGGTGGAGCCCATCGGGGCCCCCACAGAGCCCACCAGCCGGCGCAGCAGCGCGCGGATCAGGGAGGTCTTGCCCACCGAGCCGCTTCCGAACACCACCACCACCAGATCGCCCCGCTCCAGTTGCTCAGCCATGCGCTGACGCTGCTGGCGCAGGCCCTCGCGGGCCACCGCATCGCGCACCTGCTCCAGGGTGCGATCAATCGCTTCGAGATTGCGTGCCGCAGCGTCGCGGCGGTTGTGGAGCCGGGGCGCGGATGCCTTGTTCTTCAGTGAAGTGAGCCGATCCCGCCGCCAGCCGCGGATCCAGGGCCACAGCAGCTGGGCCAATCCTGCCCCCACCAGCGCCAGCAGCAGCAGCAGCACCGGCCCTACCAAGCCGTAGGGCAACACGGCGCTGAGCTGCCACACCAGCTGGTTGAAGAGCTGCAGCAACAAGCTGAGCAGAAGCAGAGCACCAAGGCCGGCGGCCCCGACCAACCAGAGCCGGGCCGGCAGTTTCAAGGACCCTGGCGCTCCTGAAGCAGCAATTCGATCAGAAAGCAGACCACCGCAGCGTTGATGGCTACATCGGCCAGGTTGAACACGGGGAACCGGATCGGCACCAGGGCCAGGAAATCCACCACTGCGCCAAGGCGCCAGCGGTCGATCCCATTGCCAAGTGCACCACCCAGCAGCAGGCCCACGGCCCAGGCCCGCCAGAGGCCAAGCTGACGCTGGCGTTGCAGCCACACCACCACTGCTGCTGCCACGATCAAGCTCACCAGCGCCAGTGGCCTGGTGGAGCCCGTGAACAGGCTGAAAGCTGCGCCGGTGTTGAAGGTGAGGTGGAGATCCAGCAGGCCCGGCAGCAGCGATTTCACCGCTGGCCCCTGCAGGTGCTGCACGGCCCAGGCCTTGCTCAACTGATCAACCAGCAACACCCCGATGCCGATGCCGTAGCTGAGCCAGCGGTGGCGCGCGCCGGATGCTCGACCGGCTGGAGGCCGTCCGGTCACGACTCCACCAGCAGCAGACGTCGCAGTCCCAGGGCCACCAGGGCGACGGCACAACAAAGCAGTAGCTGGGAGGGCAACGGAGCCAGGCTGTAGGTGAAAAGCAACGACAGCAGCCCTGGTCCCCAGCGACCTGCCAGTGAGCCCAGGACCAGGTTGAGCACGCCACAGAGCTGAAGTACGGCCAGCCCGACCAGGGCGGCAGCGAGCAGCCTCAGCAGATCATTCATGCCGCTCTGCCGTGCCAGCTTGCCACTCAGCCAGGCTGCTGGCACAAAACCGGCCAGGAACCCAAAGCCCGGATCGAGCAGATAGGCCGCACCCCCACCGCCGTGAAACACGGGCAGTTGCCAGAGGCCGAGGCTCAGGTAACCCACGCTAGCGAGCATGGCGCTGCGCGGTCCGCAGACCAATGCCGTCAGCAACAGCGCTGGTACCTGCAGGGTGATCGGCAGCGGAGCAATGGCCCATGGATCCGCCTCGGCCGGCCAGGGCACTGCCGCCTGGATCAGCCCTCCAACCAGGATCAGTAGTAGGCCGGCAATGGCGCCGCTCCAGGTGGCAAGGGCCCTCACCCGCTCCTCGATTCACTGGACCCAGTCTGCCGTCCAGTGGCGTGCTGGCGCTACGGTCCAGCAGGTGGCGGGGATTCCAGTGGACACCAGGGCAGCAGATCCGGGCGAAGCTGCAACGGCTTTCTTTGAGCTGGGAGCCTCGGTGTGTCTGGTCGCCCGGCTGCCCTATCTCAAGACGGCCGACCCCATGCCGATGCTGCGCCCCCCTGACCTGGTGGATGAGGGGGAGGTGGGTCAGGTGGTGGCCCTCCGTGCCCAGGACACCCTGGCTGTGCGGTTTCGCCGCGGCACATTCCTGATTGCCGCCATGGCATTGCGGTGTGCCAATGACGGTGACTGCTGCGCCGACTAGCCAGCCACAAGCGGGTGGTTCTGCCAGGCGGCCGAAGCGGCGGAAAGGGCCTCCTGCGGTCCACAGAGGCTCAGATGGGGACGGTGAAGGTGTTTCTGGGCCACCGTCAGCAACGCATCGGCGCTGAGGCTGCGTGCCAGCTCCAGACTCGTTGCCACAAACTCCTGGGGTAGCCCGTGCCCCATGACCAGGGCCTGGCGATCGGCGACCTGGCTGCAGGTCTGGCGCCCCATGGCGTCCTGGCCCAGGAACTTGGCCTTGGCAAGGTCCAGCTCCTGTGGCGAAAGCGGTTGCTGGAGCAGCCGCTGCCATTCGTCGAGCAGGCAGTGGCAGGCCTGGGTTGCACGCTCGCTGGAGCTGGAGAGGTGCCACACGAAGGGCGTCGCACCGCGTCGTGCCGGCAGGTGCACCCCCACGTCGTAGGCGAGGCCGTACTCCTCTCGCATCACGACAAACAGGCGGCTCGACATGCCCATGCCTAGGTGGGCCTGGAGCAGTCGCAGGGCCACTCCATCGGCATGGCCCAGGGGCACCGTGGCGGCACCGAGCATCAGCACCAGCTGTTCAGTGTCCTGGAGGCAGCCCTCCAGCCGGGAGCCAGCCATGGCGCCCGGGCCTGGGGCCGCGGTCGGTGCCGCCACCGTCCAGGGGGTCTCCGTGAGGGCTGCCTCCAGGGATGCCAGAGCTGGCGTCTCCACGGCTCCGCAGAGCACCAGCACAGCTCCGGTCTGGCCCAGAGTGGGTTGGACAGCCTCGAGCTGGGCCGGTCCAAGCTGCTCAAGCTCGCTGTCCACCCCCAGCGGATCGTGGCCATAGGGCCCATGGCCAAACAGCTGAACGCGTAGCTGGTCGTGGGCCAGCTGGAAGGGGTCCTCCCGCTGGCGTTGCAGGGTCTGCAGGTTGAGCTGGCGCTCCAGCTCAACCTGGCTTGACTCCAGGTGCGGCCGGCGCACCATGGCAATCAGCAGCGGCAGCAGTTCGGACGCATCCTCCGCTGCGCATTTGAGGCTCAGCACCAGACTGTCCTCGCTGGCTTCGCAGCGCAGGGCGGCACCCCGGCCCTCCACGAGATCGGCCAGCGCCTCGGCGTCCAGATCGCCGCAGCCGCGGCTGAGCACGCCGGCCAGCAACTGGTGCAGGCCGCGCTGGCCGGCTGGATCGCTGCCGCTGCCGCCGCGGACCCACAGGCGTGCCGCCAGCACTGCCGGTCCGGTGCGTCGCTGCACAAACAGCGGCAGTCCGCCTGGCAGCTGGTGTTGATTCCACACGCCGCTCATGCCGGTATTGCCTCCAGAACAGAGGCGAGTTCGGGATCCAGCCAGGCCAGCGCCTCCGACTGCAGCCGCTGCGCGCTCCATTGCTCGAGTGCTGCAAGAGGTGCGTCGAGTGTCAGGGAGCGCTTCCAGAGACTGTTGTTGCCGATCAGCCCCGCGATTCCGGCTGGGGCTTCGAGGCCGAAGCGATAGCTGTTGGCCACGAGGTGTCGGCAGCGGCGCCACTCGGCTTCGCTGATCGGTTCAGCCTCCAGCTCCCGCCAGACCTGCCGGATCGCCTGGCGCACCTGGGGCAGTTCATCCGGCTCGCAGATCGCCTCCAGCAAGGCCAGGCTGCCGCTCTCCATCACGTGGAGGTCCAGATCCACGGACTCCACGATCCGCAGCTCTTCCCGCAGCCGCTCCACCAGACGGCTGCGCCGCCCTTCCGCCAGGAGGCTGGTGATTAGATCGGCCCCCATTACCCCATCGAGATCGCTGGCTGGGGGCAGGGCCCAGGCCATCAGCAGCCGAGCCGATTCAAGGCGCGGCAGCACCAGCCGCTCCTCGCCCGGCTGCACCTGCAGCCGGGCAGAGATCTGAGGCTCTGCCACAGCCTCAAGACGGGCCAGGGCGCTGCTGCTCACCACGTCATTGAGGCCGGCTTCGCCAAGCGCGCCGCTGAGGGCCAGCACGCAGCGATTGGCCCCATACAGACGGCGGTGGAACGCCGCCATCTCCTCGCTCGTGTGGGAGAGCAGGGCTTCGCGACGCCCCAGGATCGGCAGGCCATAGGGGTGATCGGGGCAGGCCAGAGTCAGCAGCCTCTGCAGGGCCACCTCATCGGGCTGGTCTTCACTCTGGGCCAACTCCTCCAGTACCACCTGGCGCTCCAGGTCGAAGTCCTGAGGATCGAACCGTGGCTGCAGCACCAGGTCCAGCAGCAGTTCCAGCCCTTCAGGCGCCGCCGCCGGGGGGATCAGCAGGTGGTAGTGCACGTCGTCGAAGCCGGTGGCGGCATTGCTGCTGCCGCCCAGAGCCTCCACCCGCCGGTCGAATTCGCCTGCCGGGAGCGTGGGGCTGCCCTTGAACACCATGTGCTCGAGAAAGTGGGCCAGTCCACTTTCAGCGGCCGATTCAAAGGCGCTGCCTGCCCGGCACCAGAACTCGATGCAGACCAGAGGCGCCTCTTCCAGCTCCAGGCTCACCACTGCCGCCCCGTTGGGGAGCTGGCGCAGCTGGGGGTCGGCCAATCCGGCCAGTGCGTTGAGGCTGGGATCCGAAGTAGGAGCCAGGGGCAAGGAATCAGATGCGTGGCAGGATCTGCATTCTGCTGGCTGTCGCCGCCCCGTGAGCCTCGACCCCGCCGCTTTCACGCCTGCAGCTGCCTCCGCGTCTCCTGCAGGCGGTATCCACCCGTTGGTGGATGCACTGGCCGAGCGGATCCGCCAGAGCTGGCTGCAACTCCCCGAGCTGGCTCCACTGGCGGTGGACCCTGAATTGGAGGCGATCAGCGGCAGCCTTGATGGTGAGTCGCTCTTCATCCGCAACGAACTGCGCCAGTGTCGGGGCCTGCGCAAGCTGCACCTGGAGACGGCGCGCCTCGGGGCCGGGTTGCAGATCCTGCACTGCGTGCTGTTCCCCGACCCTCGCTTTGACCTGCCGGTGTTCGGCGCCGACATCGTGGCCGGCCCTGCCGGGGTTTCAGCTGCGATCGTGGACCTCTCGCCTGTGACTGACGCGCTGCCCGCAACGGTGAGCCAGCCCCTGGCGGCCCGGCAGCCACGGCACTACAGCCAGGAGCGGGAATTGCCGCCCTGGGGCACCATTTTTTCCCCATTTGTGCGGTTCGTGCGGCCCAGCCCTGGGGCCGAGGAGCAGCTGTTCATCGATGAGGTGGGGGAATTCCTGGAGGTGCTTGGCGCCGCGATCCGCAGCACCGAGCCGCATCCCTCAGACCACCCGGCTACGGTTGAACGCTGGCAGGGACAGCTTCGCTATTGCAGGCACCAGAAACGCAACGACAAGACGCGCCGGGTGCTCGAGAAAGCGTTCAACCCGGCCTGGGCCGATCGCTACATCGAAGAGCTCCTTTTCGACGATCCGCCCGCCCTTTGAGCCGGCGCATGACTCGCCGTTCAGTGTTTCTGATCGGAGCAGCGGCCTTCGGCCTTGCCCTTCTCGGCCTGGTCGCTCTTCGTTCACGCCCCACTTCCAGGCCCGCAACGGCCCCCGCTCCCCAGGCGAGTATGGCCAGCAGCTCCAGGGCCGTGGCGGCCCTGGGTCGGCTTGAGCCCAGCGGCGATGTGCGCCGGCTGGCGGCGCCGATCAGCGGCATCGGCGGCAGCCCCCGCATCACCGAGCTGTTGGTGCAGGAGGGGGACCGCGTGCGGGCTGGCCAGCTGCTGGTGCGCTTCGATACGTCTCCTACCCTGCAGGCCCAGCTCCGCCTCCTGGACACTCGCATCGCCAACCTGCGCCAGCGGGTCAGCCTGCAGACCCGTGACATCAACCGCTACCGCCAGCTCGGCCGTACCGGTGTGATTCCCAGCGGCGACCTCGACGAGCGCGAAACCGAGTTGTTGGCGCTCCAGGGAGATCTGGATGAAGCGATTGCCGAGCGCACCAGGACCCTGAGCGATCTGGAGCTCACCGAGCTGCGGTCTCCGATTGATGGCCAGGTGCTGCGGCTCCACGCCCGGGTGGGTGAGCGGCCCGGAGACAAGGGTGTGCTGGAGCTGGGCAACAGTGACCAGATGCAGGCACTGGTGGAGGTCTACGAGAGCGACATCGACCGTGTCCGCCTGGGCCAGTCCGTGACGCTCACCAGTGAGAACGGCGGTTTCAGTGGCAGCCTGCGTGGTCAGGTGGTGCGCATCAGTCCCCAGGTGCGCCAGCGCGAGGTGCTGAGCACCGACCCCACCGGAGATGCTGATGCCCGCATCGTGGAGATTCGGGTGGCTCTCGATCCGGCTGATGCGCAGCGGGTGCGTGAACTCACCGGTCTCAAGGTGATCGCCCGACTGGTCAGCTGATGCTGCGGGCTTTCTGGCAACGGCGCAGGATTCCCCTGGCCTGGCTGCTGCTGGCGCGTCAGCCGGTGCGGCTGCTGGTGGCATTGGCCGGCATCGCCTTCGCCGGCATCCTGATGTTCATGCAGCTGGGCTTCCGCGACGGGCTGTTTGAAGCCAGCGTCACGATGCACAAATTGTTTGATGCCGATCTGGTGCTGATGAGCCCGCGCTCGATGAGCTCGATCGGCATGGCGGGCTTCCCGCAGCGCCGGCTGGTGCAGGCCATGGCCGAGCCGGAGGTGGTTGACACCACCCCGGTGCACTGGAACTACCTGCTCTGGCGCAACCCCCAGACGCGCACCACACGCTCGATCCTGGCGCTAGGCTTCGAGCCCGGTCACCGGCTGTTCACGGATCCCTCGCTGGAGGCGAAGGCCCAGGCCCTCACCCAGAGTGGTCGGGTTCTTTTCGACGAGCGCTCGCGACCGGAATTCGGACCGGTTGTGGAGTGGCTCAAGCAGGGCCGCACGGTGGAAACCGAGGTGGCCGGTGTGCGGGTGCGGGTGGCGGATCTGGTGAGCCTCGGCCCCTCCTTCGGCGCCGATGGCAACCTGCTCACCAGCCGGGAAACCTTTCAGCGCCTGCTGCCGTCGATCCCCCCCGGCAGCATCGAGCTGGGGCTGATCCGCCTGCTGCCCGGCAGTGATCCGGCAGCTGTGGCAACCCGGCTCGAGCACATCCTGCCCAAGGATGTGCGGGTGTTCACCAAGCAGGGCTTCGAGGAGTTTGAAAAGACCTACTGGCGCACCAGCACTTCTATTGGCTTCATCTTCACCTTGGGCGCGGTGATGGGCTTTGTGGTGGGGTGCGTGATCGTGTACCAGATCCTCTACTCCGATGTGAGTGATCACCTGCCGGAATACGCCACCTTGATGGCCATGGGCTACCGGCTCCCCACCCTCCTGGGTGTTGTGGGGAGGGAGGGGCTGCTGCTGGCCGTGCTCGGCTACCTGCCCGCCTACGCTGCTACCCAGGGCCTCTACGCGCTGGTGCGCAGCGGCACCAACCTGCCGGTGTCGATGGATGCATCCCGCGCCCTGGTGGTACTGGCGATGATCCTGGTGATGTGCATGGGGTCGGCAGCCCTGGCGATGCGTCGGCTCGCCGATGCGGATCCGGCGGAGATCTTCTGATGCCGCAGTTGATGCCCCAGTCCAGCTGTCAGTCCAGCGTTCAACTCAGCAGTCAACCCACCGTGCGGGTTCAGGACCTGAACCACTGGTTTGGCACCGGCACCATGCAGCGTCAGGTGCTGCAGGGCATCAACCTCAGCATTGCCCCAGGGGAGGTGGTGCTGCTGACCGGGCCATCGGGCTGCGGCAAGACCACCCTGCTCACCCTGGTGGGTGCCCTGCGCCAGGTGCAGGAGGGCTCGGTGGCGGTGTTTGGCGAGGAGCTCCATGGCGCCGGTCGCGCCGCCCGCCAGCGGCTGCGTCAGCGCATCGGCATGATTTTTCAGGGGCACAATCTGCTCCGCTGCCTCACCGCTGAGCAGAACGTCCAGATGGGGGCGGATCTGCTCGACGACCTCAGTTATCGGGCCCGCAGGGATCGGGCCCGGGAGTGGCTGCGGGCCGTGGGCCTGGCGGATCACCTCACCAAGCTCCCCCACGACCTCTCCGGCGGCCAGAAGCAGCGTGTCGCTATCGCCCGGGCCTTGGCGGCCCAGCCCAGTTTGCTGCTGGCCGACGAGCCCACCGCTGCCCTCGACTCCCGCAGCGGCCGCGAGGTGGTGGAGCTGCTGCAGCGGCTGGCGCGTGATCAGCGCTGTGCCGTGTTGATGGTGACCCACGATCCCCGCATCCTCGATGTGGCGGATCGGATCGTGCAGATGGAGGATGGTCGCCTGCAGGTCCGTTCTGCACAGGCCATTGAGTAGGGTGAGACCACCAACGTTCACTCCATCACCGCCGCATGGCCAAGCGCAGGAATCTGAAGAAAGAAAAGCAGGAGCGCAATCGCGCCTATGCCCGTAAGTTCAAGAAGCGCAAGCTTCGCAACGATGGCCGTGGTGAAGGTGCTGGCAACGGCGTGACTGGCACCGCCAACAACGGCGGCGCCGCCGACTGAGGCCTGCAGGCCATTGCAGCAAGGCCATCAGCTGATGGCCATGGCCATGGCCAGGGATCCCGCGGGATCCCTTTTTTTCTGCTCGCCCAGAGGCTGGCTCAGCCCATGTTCATCAGCGTTGTCATTCCCACCTACAACCGCTTGCCGATCCTGCAGCAGTGCCTGTGGGCCCTTGAGCAGCAGCAGCTGGGTGAACCGATCAGCGGCTATGAGGTGATGCTGGTCGACGACGGCTCCACCGATGCCACGGTGGAGTGGGTTGCACAGCAGGAATCCGCCCTGCCCCACGTCCGCCTGATCCGCCAGCAGCATGGCGGCCCGGCCGAGGGGCGGAATCGGGGAGTGCTGGCGGCCCGGGGTGATGTGATCGTGTTCATCGACAGCGATCTGGTGGTGACCCCGGGGTTTCTGCTCCGTCATGCCCGCGCGCTGCAGCGCGACTGGCAGCGCCACGGCGATCGGCTCTGTTTCACCTACGGAGCGGTGATCAACACCGCCAATTTCGAGGCTCCCACCAGCGAGCCCCACAAGTTGCGCGATCTCTCCTGGGCCTATTTCGCCACCGGCAACGTGGCGATTGATCGGCAGTTGCTCGAGCAGGCGGGTCTGTTTGACACCGCCTTCCGCCTCTACGGTTGGGAGGATCTGGAACTGGGTGAGCGGCTGCGGCGCCTGGGCACGCGCCTGGTGCGCTGCCCGGAGGCAGCCGGCTACCACTGGCATCCGGCCCTCAGCCTCGACCAGATTCCCGACCTGATCAGGGTGGAGCGGGAGCGGGCGCGGATGGGCCTGCTGTTCTTCCGCAAGCACCCCACCCGACGGGTGCGGCTGATCATTCAGTTCACCTGGTTGCATCGCCTGCTCTGGGAACTGCTGTGCCTTGGTGGCCTGATCAACGAGCGCTCCCTACGGCCGCTGCTGGCCTGGCTGATTCGCCATGGCAAGCCTGGCCTGGCCATGGAGCTCCTCCGCCTGCCGCTCAATCGCATCGGTGTGCAGGCCCTGTTCGCCGAGGCTCGCCAGGCTGGCTTGGCCTGAGGGCCGCTCCCACCTGAGGGTCGCTCCCACCCATTTGATAGGGTGCGCCTGTACACCTTCACTCCGCACACCTGCACGTTTCGGGTGCCGCTGAGCGCAGCTGCTCCTCCGCAGGAGGATTGCTGCCCGTGGTTCCTGGCAGGTGGAGGCGAACCCGAAACCCCAACCGACATGGCTGTTGTAACTCTTGCCGAAATGATGGAGGCGGGTGCCCACTTCGGGCACCAGACGCGCCGCTGGAATCCCAAGATGTCGCGCTACATCTACTGCGCGCGCAACGGGGTTCACATCATTGATCTCGTGCAGACCGCCGTCTGCATGAACAACGCCTACAAGTGGGTGCGCAGCGCCGCGCGCAGCGGCAAGCGTTTTCTGTTCGTGGGCACCAAAAAGCAGGCCTCCGAGGTGATTGCCCAGGAGGCCACCCGCTGCGGCGCCGCCTACGTGAATCAGCGCTGGTTGGGCGGCATGCTCACCAACTGGACCACGATGCGTGCTCGCATCGATCGCCTCAAGGATCTGGAGCGGATGGAGTCGTCCGGTGCCATCGCCATGCGTCCCAAGAAGGAAGCGGCTGTGCTGCGCCGTGAACTGGAGCGTCTGCAGAAGTACCTGGGCGGTCTGAAGAACATGCGCCGCCTGCCCGACGTGGTGGTGCTGGTCGACCAGCGCCGTGAGACCAACGCCGTGCTGGAAGCCCGCAAACTGGATATCCCCCTGGTGTCGATGCTCGACACCAACTGCGATCCCGACCTCTGTGACGTGCCCATTCCCTGCAACGACGACGCGGTGCGCTCGGTGCAGCTGGTGCTCGGTCGTCTGGCCGATGCCATCAACGAAGGCCGCCACGGTGCCAACGACCAGGGCCGTGACGACGAGGCCTGATCGCCAGAGGCGATTCTGAGCTCCAACACGTACTCAATTTTCTTTTAAACCAAACGTCATGGCTGAGATTTCAGCGAAGCTCGTCAAGGACCTGCGCGACAAGACCGGCGCGGGGATGATGGACTGCAAGAAGGCCCTCGCCGAGACCAACGGCGATACCGAGAAGGCGATCGAGTGGCTGCGTCAGAAGGGCATCGCGAGTGCCGAGAAGAAGTCCGGTCGCACCGCTGCTGAGGGCGCCATCGGCTCCTACATCCACACCGGCGCCCGCGTCGGTGTGCTGGTGGAGGTCAACTGTGAGACCGACTTCGTGGCTCGCGGTGAGATCTTCCAGGAGCTGCTGCGCAACGTGGCCATGCAGATCGCCGCTTGCCCTTCGGTTGACTACGTGACCGTGGAGGAGATCCCCGCTGAGGTGGCCGATCGCGAGAAGCAGATTGAGATGGGACGCGACGACCTGGCTGGCAAGCCCGATCAGATGAAGGAGAAGATCGTGGCGGGTCGTATCGGCAAGCGCCTCAAGGAGATGGCCCTGATGGATCAGCCCTTCATCAAGGACAGCTCCATGACCGTGAGCGAGATGGTCAAGCAGGTGGCTGGCAAGGTTGGTGAAAACATCCAGGTGCGCCGCTTCGTGCGCTTCAACCTCGGTGAGGGCATCGAGGTGCAGAAGATGGATTTCGCCGCTGAAGTGGCTGCCATGCAGGCGGCCTGATCGGCCTCGCCCCCTTCTCTGTCAGCGCGATGGTCGACAGCCTTCGGGATGCTCAGCAGCAGCTCGAACGGCTGCGTCAGCAGCGCTCCACGAGTAATCCGGAGCTCTATCGCGATCTTGCCCTCTATCTCCAGGTGCTGCGTGATGGCCTGCTGAACACCGTTCGGCAGGCCTGTTTTGTGTTGGCGACCGAGGTGTATCCCGATCGCTACCAGGCGATGGAGCTGCACCAGCGCCACCAGTTGCATCGGCGCCTGCGCACGCTGGTACGCCGGGCCTGCAGTCTGCTCACCGTGGAGCAGTTGGCTCAGCTCGCAGCCCAGCAGGCCCGCGAACGCATCGCCGAGCGGCACCACCAGGGCCGGCAATGGCTGGAAGGCCTGGGCGCCGATCTGCCCAGCGCCGGGAATGGCGAAGGAGAGCCTGCTGGCTCGATCCATCTGGGCCTGCAGCCTCCGATCAACCTGGTTGCGGGCGATTCCCCGTTGATGGCTCAGCTGAGGGTGGGTGATGGCGGGTCTGCTCCCAAGTCCGAGGATCCGATGGGCGAGGCCCAGGAGCAGCACCGCAGCTCAGTCGACCCATTCACGGCCACCGACCAGGACCACTTGGCATCCGGATTGATGGAGGCGTTCAACGCCGTGGTGGAGCACCTGGAGGAGCTACCAGAAGACACCGCGGACGGAAGGGCCCAGCCAGCTACCCCAGCCCCCTGGGATCAGGGCCAGTTGCCGCGCGAACCCGGGGCTCTGCTCGTGTGGCTGGATGGCTTTGAAGGGGCGCTCGCCCGTCGGCTGCGCAACCTTTCGCACGCCACCAACGTGGAGTTGCTGCGCCTGGGGCTGAGTCGCAGTCTGCTGCCCCTGAGCCTGCTGGAAGCAGCATGCCAGGGCAGGCTTGAGCTCCAGCAGGCTCCCGCCAATCTGATCCGGCTACCGGTGATGGGTCTGGAGGCCGTTGCCGTGTTGCTACGACCCACCGACCTCGAGCAGGTGCTGCCTCCGCTGCGCACCTGCCGCAGCCGCTGGCGCCAGCACCGCCAGGAGGTACGCAGAATGGCGGAGCTCAGCCGCCGCTTGCAGCGGCGCGTTCAGGTGCTTGAGGCGGAACAGCTGTGGCTGCAGGACATCGCCAGCACACCGAGCTGAGTGCGACGCCAGTGGCTCTGGCCAGCCTGGAGACCTGGGTCCGCACCCTTCAGCAGGCTCTGCAACTCGAAGTGGATCGTGGTTTTGCCGACCTGCTTGGCCGGCAGGAGCGCTTCAGTGCCTTCCTCGCCCGCAGCCTGCGCCAGCCCCCTGAGGCAGCCCTGCAATTGCCCGGTGCGGTGGTGCTGGAGGGAGACACCCAACAGCGGTTGGCTGCAGCCTTTGCCGGCTACGGCGAGCTGAATACGAGCCAGCGCCAGAACCTGGTGCGGCAGTGCAGGCAGCACCTTCACGACGTGCGCCGGCGGCTGCAGCCGCCGGCACCGCCCCCACCGCCTCGCCTGCGGTTGCTGAACAGCCCGATTCCCTCCGCTGGCGACAGCGGCACTCCCACCGCTGCAGTGCCCCATGGCCAGCGGCAGATGCCCAGCCTTGAACCGGACACGCCGCTCTCGGAGATCAAAGGCGTGGGCCCTCGCACCGCCACGCGCCTGGCCCAGCTCGGGCTCTTTGTGGTGCGGGATCTGGTGCATTACTACCCGCGCGACTACCTCGACTACGCCAACCTGGTGCGGATCACTGGCCTGGAAGTGGGCCGCACCGCCACGATCGTGGCCACCGTGCGGCGTTGCCACGCCTTCACGAGCCCCCGAAATCCCAACCTCTCGATCCTGGAGCTGCAGCTCGCCGACAGCACCGGCCGGATCCGGGTGAGTCGGTTTTTCGCGGGCAAGCGTTTCGCCAGCCCCGCCTGGCTCAAGACCCAGCAGCGCCAGTTTCCTGCAGGCGCCACCGTGGCCGTGAGCGGCCTGGTCAAGGAGAGCCCCTATGGCCCCGCCTTTCAGGATCCCCTGATCGAGGTGCTGGACAGCCCGCAGGCACCGGTGCGCTCCCAGCAGATCGGCCGCCTGATTCCGGTGTATGGGCTCACCGAAGGGCTGGGCGCCGATCGCCTGCGCCAGGCTGTGGCGGCGGTGCTGCCCGTGGTGCAGCGGTGGGGGGATCCCTTGCCCGAAGCCGTACGGCGGGAGCAGGAGCTGCTGGAGCGCCCGGTTGCCCTCAGCCAGATTCACGCTCCAGCCAGTGCCGACCAGCTCCGCCGCAGCCGCCAGCGGCTGGTATTCGATGAATTTCTGATGCTGCAGCTGGGCCTGCTGCAGCGCCGCCGCGAACTCACCAGTCGCCAGGCGCCGCCGCTTGCACCGGTGGCCGGTGATGGGCTGGTGGCACGCTTCCTGGCGCTGTTGCCCTTCGGGTTCACCGGAGCCCAGCAGAGGGTGCTGGAAGAGATCCGGGCCGATCTTGCCCGTGATCAGCCCATGGCCCGGCTGGTTCAGGGGGATGTGGGCAGTGGTAAGACCGTGGTGGCCATTGCCTCGCTGCTCACGGCCATTGATGCGGGGTGCCAGGGCGCCTTGATGGCGCCCACCGAGGTGCTGGCCGAACAGCACTACGCCAAGCTTTGCGCCTGGTTGCCCCAGCTGCATGTGAGCTGTGCCCTGCTCACCGGCTCCACCCCGGCACGGCGGCGCCGCGAACTGCTGACCGATCTGGCCAATGGCAATCTCCACCTGCTGGTGGGCACCCATGCCCTGCTCGAAGACCCGGTGCAGTTTGCGCGGCTGGGCCTGGTGGTGGTGGATGAGCAGCACCGTTTCGGGGTGCAGCAGCGCGACCGGTTGCTGAGCAAGGGACTCCAGCCCCACCTGCTCACGATGACGGCCACTCCGATTCCGCGCACCCTGGCCCTGTCGCTGCATGGCGATCTGGAGGTGAGTCAGATCGATGAACTGCCGCCAGGGCGCACCCCCATTCGCACCCAACTGCTCACGGGCGGTCAGCGGCAGGAGGCTTATGCCCTGATCCGCGAGGAGGTGGCCAAGGGCCAGCGCGCCTATGTGGTGCTGCCGCTTGTGGAGGAGTCCGAAAAGCTTGATCTGCGTTCGGCGGTGGAGGTGCACCGCCAGCTGGACGAGGAGGTGTTTCCGGATCTTGCGGTGGGTCTCCTGCACGGCCGCCTGAGCAGTGCCGCCAAGCAATCCGCCATCAGCGCCTTTGCCATGGGGATGACCCAGGTGCTGGTGAGCACCACCGTGGTGGAGGTTGGGGTCGATGTGCCGGAGGCCAGCGTGATGGTGATCGAGCATGCCGATCGTTTCGGCCTGGCCCAGCTCCATCAACTCAGGGGCCGGGTGGGCCGCGGTGCGGCCGCCTCCCATTGCCTGCTGATCAACGACGGTCGCAATGTCCAGGCCCGCCAGCGACTGGAGGTGCTGGTGCGCTCCACCGACGGCTTCGAGATCGCTGAGATGGACCTGCGCCTGCGAGGCCCCGGTCAGGTGCTGGGCACCCGGCAAAGCGGCCTGCCTGATCTGGCCCTGGCCAGTCTCACCGAGGATGGGGAGGTGCTGGAGCGTGCCCGGTCTGTCGCCCTGGCGATCACCGCCGACGATCCAACCCTCAGCTGCCACTCCGGCCTGCGCCAGGCCCTGGCCGACAGCCGACGCCGGCTGAGTGGCCAGACTGGCAGGCTCAACTGAGCTCTGGCCCCTGATCTGTTCGACCCAACCCTGGGAGCCGCCGCCACAGTTTCATCCCCACAGTTTCATCCCCACAGTTTCATCCCCACCGTTTCGACCCCACCGTCTCGCAGCCACTCTCCCGCAGCCTCAGTCGCGCCGAAATCGATGCCCCTGCGCCCCTGGAACCACCTGCCGATCGCCGATTGCGGTGAGCCCCTGGTGGTTCTGCCACCAGCGTTGCTGCGGCTGGAGCCCCATCCCTATCAAGCCCTCGGTGCACCCTATGGCGCTGGGGGAGGCGGCCCGTTCCAGTTGCGCCAGCAGGTGGTGAACCGCCTTCTGCAGGCTCAGCACCATCTGCAACAGCACCGTCCCGGGTTGAGGCTGGCGATCTTTGACGGCTGGCGGCCACTGGCGGTTCAGGTCTTCATGGTGGAGCACGCGATTGTCGAAACCTGCCGCGAGCGAGGGATCGATCCGGCTCAGGAGGGGCCGCAACGCGACGCGGTAGTGGCTGAGGTGGGCCGGTTCTGGGCACCGCCCAACGCCGACCTGGGTGCTCCACCGCCGCACAGCACCGGTGGAGCCGTGGACCTCACCCTCGCTGATCAAGCCAGCTGCCAGCAGCTGGCGATGGGTTCAGCCATCGACACGATCGGTCCGGTCTCAGAACCTGACCACTGGCTGCAGCAGGCCGAGGCCATCGTGGATGACAGGGCACGCGAGCGTTTCCTGCAGTGGCATCAGCACCGCTGCTGGTTGCGGGAGGCGATGGCTCATGCGGGCTTCAGCCAGCACCCCAATGAGTGGTGGCATTTCAGCTGGGGTGATCAACTCTGGGCCTGGAGGCAGGGGCAGAGCCAGGCCCACTATGGCCGGATGGACGTGGCTGGGACCTGATGTCCCAGCAGCTCAGCGGCCAGGGCCCTGGCGGTGGCCTCATCCATCAGCCCCCTGGCCACACAACGCCGCAGGCTGGCCACCGTGAGCTGGAGCTGAACCTTGCGCAAGTGCTGCAGCACGGCTTCGGGCTGGTCGGCATAGGGCTCAAGCTGGCGGGCAAAGCCCTGGCGGATGTTGTCTGCCTGGCAGGTTGCGGGGGCTGGGTCGTAGATCGTCGGCTGCGAAGCAGGTCGTGGTGGCTGGTTGCGAGCCTGAGCGGCTTGGTGGCCGCAGCCCAGGCCGATGGAGGTCAGCACCAGCAGGGGCAACCACGAGCATGCACGGCATGGTCCGCGGCGAGAGCTGGGTTGTCCAGGCTCTGATCTCTGCGGTCTGTGGGAGGGGCGCCCGGCCATCAGGCTGGGTTGAGGAGTGCCTCCACGGCTGGGCGGCCGCTCTTCACCACAAAATCGCCCAGGCTGCGTCGCCCACCTGCCTCCTGCCAGGCCCGCAGCAGGGGTTCCAACGTGGCCTCCAGCTCCTCCAGCGGCATCTTCTCGAGATAGGGCTCGGCCAGGCGGCTGAGGTTGGGGGTGCCGCCGAGCCAGAGCTGGTATTGATCCACCCCACTGCCCACCAGTCCGATTTCGGCCATGTAGGGCCGGGCACAGCCATTCGGGCAGCCGGTCATGCGCACCAGCACCGGTTTGGAGATGCTCAGCCGCTGTAGCAGGGTGTCGAGCCGATCGAGCACCGCCGGGAGAATCCGCTCGGCTTCGGTCACGGCCAGGCCGCAGAGCGGCAGGGCCGGGCAGGCGATGGCATGGCGTGCCAGGAGAGGAGGTGCCTCAGGCGTGTCGAAGCCCAGAGCACTGAGTTCAGCGCGGATCGTGCTGCGTTGGGCTGTGCCGATGTTGCAGAGCAGCAGGTCCTGATTGGGCGTGAGGCGCACCTCCAGCTTGTAGGTGTCAACCAATCGCCGCAGGCCTGTCTTCAGCTCCCCTGCCAGTCGACCGCACAGCACTGGCAGGCCCACAAACCAGAGGCCCGTGCTCTGGCGATGCCAGCCCAGATAGTCCTCCAGTCTGGCCTTGGGCTCGTTGCGCAGGCCCTTGATCGGATGGGCGAAATACGTCTGCTGCAACTCCTGGCGGAACCAGGCGATGCCACGGTCGTGGATCAGGTATTTCATCCGTGCGTGGCGGCGCTGCTGGCGGTCGCCGTGATCACGTTGCAGGGCCACGATCGCCTGCATCAGGTCGAGGATGTGCTCGTGGGCCACGTAGCCGAGCGGGTCGGCGGTGCGGGCGAAGGTCTCCTCCTTGTTGTGGGTGCGGCCCATGCCGCCGCCCACATAGACATTCGCGCCTTGGGGCCGGCCCTGGGGATCGCAGAACAGCACCAGGCCGATGTCCTGGGTGAGCAGATCCACCGAGTTGTCGCCCGGCACGGTGACCGCCACCTTGAATTTGCGGGGGAGATAGGTGTCGCCGTACAGCGGCTCGGCCCCATCGCCGCTGAACACCTTGCCCTCACTCTGGCGTGCCTTCACTACTTTCACAGGGGCGCTGGGCTTGATGCGATAGCTGAGATCTCCGTCCACCCAGAGGTCGAGGTAGGAGCCTTCGGCGGCCTGAGGTGCCAGCAGATCGGCGATGTCGTCGGCGAGCTGGCGGGCGGCGGGATAGGCGCCGCGGCTGAACGGGGCCGCCGGGGCCATCACGTTGCGGTTGATATCGCCACAGGCCGCCAGGGTGGAACCCATGCAGCGCACGATCGTGCCGATCACCTCCTTGAGGTTCTCCTTGCGCACCCCGTGCATCTGAAATGCCTGGCGGGTGGTGGCACGAAGGGTGCCGTTGCCGAGCCGATCGGCCAGCTCGTCGATGGCCAGATAGAGCACGCCTGGAATGCGGCCGCCGGGGTTGCGCAGGCGCAGCATCATCTGCCAGTCCTTGTCCTGGCCCTTCTGGCGGTTGTCGCGGTTGTCCTGTTGGTAGCTGCCGTGAAATTTGAGGATCTGGACGGCCGGCTCAGTGAAGTTGGGGGTGTCGTTGGCGAGCTCGCTCTGCAGCGGTTCGCGCAGGTGGCCGCTGCTGGCTTTGAGCTTTTCAAACTTGGTGGGCTCAACCGGCTTGCTGTTCTCGGCCTGAATGTTCACGGCGCTGACGCTCACGGCAACCCTTGAGTCGTCCCCGACCGTAGCGAACGGCAGTGGCGCAAGGGCGTACCTCCAGCGGCTCCATAAAGTTGTCGGCTCCCGCCTGCTGTTCCGTGTCGACCTTTCTGTTGGAGATCGGAACCGAGGAACTGCCTGCCGACTTCGCCCGCCTGGCGCTGCCCCAGCTCGATGCGGCCGTGCGGCGCGATCTGGGCGAGCAGCGGCTGAGCTTTGCGCAGGTGCAGTGCACCAGCACTCCACGGCGGTTGGTGCTCCTCATTGCCGGTTTGCCGGATGCCCAGTCCGACCTCGCCGATGAGCGCAAGGGCCCACCGGCGGGTCAGGCCTTCAACGAAGGCACACCCACCCAGGCGGCCATCGGGTTTGCCAGCCGCTGCGGAGTGCCGGTGGAGGCACTGGAGGTGCGTGACACCCCCAAGGGCCCGTTCGTCTTCGCACTCGTGCGTCAGCAGGGTCTGGCGACGGCCGAGGTGCTGGCCGCTCTGGTGCCCGCCTGGATCGCTGGCCTGCAGGGCCGGCGTTTCATGCGCTGGGGGTCTGGTGAGTGTCGTTTCTCCCGTCCGGTGCGCTGGTTGGTGGCCCTGCTCGATGACCAGGTGGTGCCGGTGCAACTGCCCGGCAGCGACCCGCTCGTGCAGGCCGGGCGCCTGAGCCGCGGCCACCGGTTGCATGACGTGCCCGTGGAGATCAGCACGGCCAGCGCCTACGCCCAGGAGCTCGCCGCTGCCGGAGTTGTGGTGGATCGCCAGGCCCGCGCAACGGCCATCACCAGTGCCATTGCCGCTCAGGCTGAGCGCCTCGGCGCCGAGCCTGATCTGCCCGAGGCCCTCATCGAGGAACTCACAGACCTGGTGGAAGCGCCCCTTCTGATCGAGGGTGCCGTGGCTGATCGCTACCTGGCTCTGCCTCCGGAGGTGCTCAGCACCGTCATGCGGGCCCACCAGCGCTATGTGCCGCTGATGAGCCATCTGGCCGGTACTGATCCGCTTGCCCTGGAAGCTCGCGGCATCCTGCTACCGCGCTTCCTCTGCGTGGGCAATGGCCGGCCTGAGGCCTCCGACACGGTGCGGCGTGGCAACGAGCGCGTGCTCAAGGCCCGTCTGGCTGATGCTGAATTCTTTGTGCAGGCCGATCTGGCCGTGCCCAGCATCGACCGGCGCGACCAGCTGGCGCGCGTCACCTTTGCGCAAGGCCTGGGCTCCCTGCTGGATCGGGTGGAGCGGTTGGAGTGGTGCACCGATGTGCTGTTGCAGCAACTCGGCATCGGTGCTGCTGACGCCGATCACTCCCGCCGCGCCGCCCACCTCTGCAAGCACGACCTGGTCAGTCAGATGGTGGGCGAATTTCCCGAGCTCCAGGGCTTGATGGGTGGCAAGTACCTGCTGGCCGAGGGCGAGCCGCGGGCCGTGGCTCTGGCTGTGCTGGAGCATTACCAGCCCAAGGGAGCAGGCGACGCGCTGCCCAGCTCGGTGGCGGGGGCTGTGCTGGCCCTGGCCGAGCGGCTGGAGTTGCTGCTGAGTATCTTTGCCAAGGGTGAGCGCCCCAGCGGCTCTTCGGATCCCTATGCCCTGAGGCGAGCGGGCAATGGCCTGCTGCAGATCCTCTGGCAGCGGGGCTGGCACCTCAACCTCGAAGCCTTGCTGCTGCGATGCACCACTCACTGGTGCCAGCTGTTCCCCCACTTCCAGGTGGATGGGGAGGCCCTGGCCGTCGAACTCGGGGCCTTCCTGCGTCAGCGCATCGCCTCGCTGCTGGAGGAGCAGCAGGTCCCCATTGATCTGGTGCAGGCGGTGGCAGGCGACACGGTGGATCAGGTGCGCCTGCTGCGGGATCCAGCCGATGCGCGTCAGCGGGCTGATCTTCTGGTGCAGCTGCGCCGCAGCGGCGAGCTGGATGCGGTTCAGGCGGTCGTTACCAGGGCTGCCCGCCTCGCCGTCAAGGGTGATCTGGATCAGGCTGCGCTCAGCCCTGCCGGGGTTGTGGATCAGGCGCTCTTTGAGCAGCCCAGTGAGGCCGCTATGCTCCAGGTGTTGGAGCGCCTTGAGCCGCTGGCCAGCGGCTCTGCCGTCGGCGAAGATCGCTACGCCGCCCTGGCGGCCGCTTTGGCGGAGAGTGCTCCGGCCCTGGCTGCCTTCTTCGATGGCGACCAGAGCGTGATGGTGATGGCCGACGATCCTGACGTGCGGCGCAACCGTCTCAACCTGCTGGCGGTGTTGCGCAACCAGTCTTCAGTGCTTGCTGATTTCAGCCGTATCAGCGGCTGAGCACCCCACCATCGGACCACAACAAAAAAGCCCCCGCACAGCGGGGGCTTGAGGTTTTCAGCCCTTGCTGGCCAGCACCGGCTCCCGCCCTTCTTCAGCGGCCTTGGACCTGGCTGCTGATTTCTGGGCGCCAACGCGGATGCCGCCCTTGATTGTGCTCACCGCCAGCATGGCGTTCACTTCACTGTCATCGCGTACAGCGCTATCCACAGGCTTGTAGCCCGATGGAGCGAGGGCGTTGCCACGCAGGACTGCCCCCAGCGTGAGGAAAGTGAGTTTCAGCTGCTGCCAGGGATTCATCGCCACCACCCGCTTGTAGAGGTAGCTGTCGAACGTGAGTCTCTGCACATCCTTGTCATCACACATCTCCACGAACGCTTCGCGGGCTGCGTCGTTGCGGTAGAAAATGTTTTGCAGGATTTCCAGCACCTTGTAGGTCGCGCCGTACTGGCGGTCCCACTTCTTCAGGTATTTCTTGAGGTCGGCCTCGCTGGGCACCTTGGTGCCGCCGGCACTGGCTTCAACGATCTGCTCGGCGCACATGCGGCCGCTCTTGGCTGCGAAGTAGATGCCTTCGCCCGAGCTCTTGGTCACATATCCGGCTGCATCTCCCACGAGGGCCATGCGACCCACCACCCGGCGGGGGCGAGGGTGCTCCGGGATGGGGTGGGCTTCCACCTTGATCACTTCGCCGTTGACCAGGCGCTTCTTGGCCCGCTCGCGGATGCCTTCCTGCAGTCCTTTGATCAGGGCCTGGTTTTCCTGCATGGTGCCGGTGCCCACGGCCACATGGTCGTACTTGGGGAACACCCAGGCGTAGAAATCGGGGGACACATCAGTGCCCACATACATTTCGGCCAGGTCTTCGTAGTACTTCATCTCCTCGGCCGGGAGCTTGATGCGCTCCTGGAAGGCGATGGCCACGTTGTAGTCGCCGGCGTCCATGGCCTTGGCCACGCGGCTGTTGGCGCCATCGGCGCCAATGATCAGATCCACCTCAAGGGTCTTGGTCTCGCCGGTAGCATCACCGCCGCTGTAGTCGGAATAGGTGAGGCTGTAAGGGCCCTGGCGGTTGGCGCCGGTGTCGATCTTGGTGACCAGACCGTTCACCAGATGCGCGCCAAGTTCAGCTGCACGATTGCGCAGGAAGCCGTCGAGCACTTCCCGACGGCACATGCCGATGTACTCGTTCTGGTTGTCGAGGTGAATGTCCACCTCGCGATTGGAGGGAGAGATCATCCGCATGTTGCGGACCTTGCGGTCGATGATCTCCTCAGGGATGTCGAATTCGCTCACCATGCAGAGGGGGATCGCCCCGCCGCAGGGCTTGGCATTGTCGAGCTTGCGCTCGAAGATCCAGGTTTCGATGCCTGCCTTGGCCAGCACCTCGGCGGCGCAGGAACCGCTCGGACCGCCGCCCACCACCGCGACACGCAACATCGAAAACCGCTCCGCCAGTCAGGAAGTGGGCTGGAAGCTAACACCGATGATTGGGGTGCTGCTGGTCAATCCTGGCTCCCCGCCTAGGATCTTCACGGGTTCTGCACTGGCCGCGGGGGCAAGGGGTTGATCGGGGCGAAACGATCGCAGCAGCGCTCCCTGCGTGGAGCCAGGCCCCAACGCCTGTCGCTTGCCCCATCTCCTGGCGACGAGATCCCCGAAGCCCGGCGGGTCGTGGCCCTGCGTCCGGCACGGCCCCTGTGGCGTCAGCGCCTGCTGTTCGCTGCCGCCGGCAGCGGCCTGGTGGCGGTGGCTCTGGCGCTGGTGTTCCAGCAGCCCCTGCGGCGCTGGCTGGCGCCCCCACCAGTGGCCGGCCTGAATGCCCGACTCAGTGCTGATGGTCGTTTGCTGGGTCACTTCGCCTTCGCCGAAGCGACCAGCGCCGATCTGGTCACGATCGCGCCTGGCCTGAAGCTGCATCGCGAGGCCGCCGAGGCCTTGCTGGCCATGCAGCGGGCTGCCGCCGCCGATGGGGTGGATCTCGTGGTGCTGAGTGCCTTCCGCTCCATCGAACTGCAGAAACAGCTCTTCTTCGACGTCAAATCGGAACGGGCCCAGAGTGCCCGTCAGCGTGCCCGGGTAAGCGCACCTCCCGGTTTCTCCGAGCACAGCACTGGCTACGCGGTCGATCTTGGCGACGGCAGGGCCCCCGCCACCAACCTCTCGCCGGAATTTGCCGCCACCCCGGCCTTTCGTTGGTTGCAGGCCCATGCAGCCCGCCATCACTTCGTGCTCTCCTTTCCCGAGAACAACCCCCAGGGTGTGAGTTACGAGCCCTGGCACTGGCGCTTTGAGGGCACTGCCGAGGCTCTTCAGACCTTTGAGCCTGCCCAGCGACTGCAGCCATGAAGGCGGGTATGCCCGAGCTGCTGGCCCCCGCCGGCCACTGGCCGGCCATGAAGGCCGCCGCGGCAAACGGGGCGGATGCGGTGTACTTCGGCGTGGAGGGCTTCAACGCCCGCATGCGGGCTGCCAATTTCCAGCGTTCGGAGCTGCCCGCGATCGCCGACTGGCTGCACCGCCGCGGGATCAAGGCCTACCTCACCCTCAACGTGCTCGTGTTTCCTGCGGAACTGCAGGAGGCGGCTGAGCTGGTGTGCGCCGCAGCTGCTGCGGGAATCGACGCCCTTATCGTTCAGGATATCGGTGTGGCCCTCCTGGCCCGGGAACTGGCCCCGGAGCTGGCCATCCACGCCTCCACGCAGATGTCGATCACGAGTACGGCCGGCGTGGCCCAGGCCGCTGCCCTGGGCTGCCGGCAGGTGGTGCTCGCCCGGGAGCTGAGCCTGAAGGATTTCGGCCGTATCCAGAGCCAGCTCAGGGATCGCCACCTGGCCATGCCTCTGGAGGTGTTTGTTCATGGCGCCCTGTGTGTGGCCTATTCGGGCCAGTGCCTCACCAGTGAGGCTCTTGGCCAGCGCAGCGCCAACCGGGGTGAGTGTGCCCAGGCGTGCCGGCTGCCCTACCAGCTGATCGTGGATGGCCAGGAGCGTGATCTGGGAGAGCAGCGTTACCTGCTCTCACCCCAGGATCTGGCTGCCTGGGAGCTGCTGCCGCAGCTGGCCGACCTGGGGATCGCCAGCCTCAAGATCGAGGGCCGGCTCAAGGAGGCCACGTACGTCGCCGCAGTCACGCAGGCCTATCGCCAGACCCTCGACCGGCTGGAGGGGGGCAACATGGAAACTCCTGCACCACCCCACGACGAGGTTCAGGCGGCTGAAGAGCAACGCCGGAGCCTGGAACTGGCCTTTTCGCGTGGACTGTCCAGCGGCTGGCTTGAGGGCGTGGACCATCGGCGCCTGGTTCATGGCCGCTGGAGCAAAAAGAGGGGTCCCCAGATCGGGCGGCTGGAGGCGATTGAACCGGGCGGCTGGTGGCTGCTGCGCAGCCGTGAGCAGCTCAAGCCAGGCGATGGTTTGGTCCTTGAGGGACCGGCCCTGTCACCCCTTGAGCCCCCGGCAGAAGTGGGCGGCCGGGTGATGGCAGTGGAACGGCGTGCACCCGATCTGCTGGCCCTGCGCCTGGGACCGGGTCGGATTGATGGTCGGCCGCTCCGGACCGGTAGCCCCTGCTGGCTCACCAGTGATCCGGCCCTCGAGCGGCGCTGGCAGCGGCAGGCGGCCGCCGCCGCTCCTGAGCGTGCAGCAGGACTGGAGCTGCTGGTGCGCGGCACCCTGGGCGAGCCACTCGAGATCACGCTTCTGGCTGCCGATGGCCTTGAGCTGGCCGGCTTGGCAGATCCGCCATTGGCTGCAGACAGCGGAGCGGAGCTGGCCTGCCGCTCGGCCATGCCGCTGGCGATGGCCTCAGGGGCCGGGCTCGATCGTGTTCGGCTTGAGACCCAGCTCGGCCGTCTGGGTGGCACCGGTTGGCAGCTTCGCTGTCTGCAACTCGACCTACCGCCAGGGCTGTTCCTGCCGGTGGCAGAACTGAACCGCATGCGCCGAGCCCTTGTGCATCAGCTCGATGAACGCATCAGGCAAGCCCGCCCCGTTCAACGGCCGGTCCGTTCGGAACCCGTGGCCTATGCCCAGGTCAGCGCCTCGCTGTTGCCAAAGGAGAGGCCGCCTGCTCCCCCCCAGCCCCAGCTGCATGTGCTGGTGCGCAGCCTCGAGCAGCTCCGGGCCCTGCGCTCGTTGCCACTCGCCAGCGTGACTGCGGATCTGGAGCAGCCGCGCGAGTTGCGTGAGGCCGTGGCTCTCGGCCAGGGCTGCTGGCGCCAGGGGATCTGGCTCACTGGGGCACGGATCACCCGGTCTGATGAGGCCTGGAGCCTGGAACCCCTCATCCAGGCTCGCCCCGATGGCTATCTCGTGCGCAACGCTGATCAACTAGAGCGGCTCACGCCCCTGGCGCCCTGTGTGGGCGATTTCAGCCTCAATGTGGCTAACCCACTCACGGCGGGTTGGTTTCTGGATCATTGGGGCCTGCAGCGGATCACCGCCAGCTACGACCTCGATCTGCAGCAACTGTCCGCCCTGGCGGCAGGAGTGCAGGCTGCGGCCCTGGAGGTCACGGTGCACCAGCACATGCCCCTGTTCCACATGGAGCACTGCCTGTTCTGCGCCTTTCTCTCCGAAGGCCACGACCACACCGACTGCGGCAGACCCTGCGAGCGCCATCAGGTTCTGCTGCGCGACCGGAGTGGCAGTGAGCACCCGCTGCGGGCCGATCTCGGTTGCCGCAACACGCTCTTCAACGGCAGGGCTCAGACTGCGGCTGAAGCATTGCCCCAGCTGCTGGAGGTAGGTATCAGGCACCTGCGGGTTGAGTTGCTCGACGAGTCGGGCGAGGCTGCCGAGCGTCGCGTACGGGCCTATCTGGATCTGCTGACCGGGCGCCGCAGCGGCCAGGACCTCTGGCGCAGTGAGCAGCTGGAGAGCCGTCTCGGCGTGACCCGTGGCAGCCTCAAAGCGCCACGGCAGCGTGCCGTATCATCGAACTCTGGTTGAGACCCTGATCTCAGGTTCCGTCGGTCATCCATTGGCTATCCATTGGCTAACCAAACGGGACATCCCAACTGGGGCGGGCAATCCAAGCGTTGATGTTCTCGTAGATCTGTTCGCGTAGATCGTTCTTCTGGACCCTTCAACACTTGCCGCAGAAGGCTCTTTCAAGTCTGCTCTGCTCGGGGCGTTCGCCACACAGACCACCGTTTCAGGATTACTGCATGAGCGCCGCCCATCCCGGCACGCCGATTCGCAATATCGCGATCATTGCCCACGTTGACCACGGTAAGACCACCCTGGTGGATGCCTTGTTGGCTCAGTCGGGCATCTTCCGCGACAACGAGGCCATCCCCACCTGCGTGATGGACTCCAACGACCTGGAGCGGGAGCGTGGCATCACCATCCTCTCCAAGAACACCGCTGTCGACTACGAGGGGATCCGGATCAACATTGTGGACACCCCGGGCCACGCCGACTTCGGTGGCGAGGTGGAGCGGGTGCTCGGCATGGTGGATGGCTGTCTGCTGATCGTGGACGCCAACGAGGGCCCGATGCCCCAGACGCGCTTCGTGCTCAAGAAAGCGCTGGAAAAAGGCCTTCGCCCCATTGTGTTCGTCAACAAGATCGACCGTGCTCGGGTGGATCCCGAGATCGCCGTCGACAAGGTGCTCGACCTCTTCCTCGAGCTCGGCGCCGACGACGACCAGTGTGACTTCCCCTATCTGTTCGGCAGCGGCATGGGCGGTTACGCCAAGCCAGACATGAAGACCGACAGCGACAACATGCGTCCACTGTTTGACGCGATCCTGCGCCATGTTCCGCCGCCGGTGGGCGATCCCGAGAAGCCCCTGCAGCTGCAGGTGACCACTCTCGACTACAGCGATTTCCTGGGCCGGATCATGATCGGCCGGATCCACAACGGCACGATCAAGGCCAACCAGCCCGTGGCCCTGCTGCGCGATGACGGCAGCGTGAAGCGTGGCCGGATCAGCAAGCTTCTCGGTTTCCAGGGCCTGCAGCGGGTGGAGGTCGAGGAAGCCCGCGCCGGTGATCTGGTGGCTGTGGCCGGTTTCGATGAGGTGAACATCGGCGAGACGATCGCCTGCCCCGACAACCCCGAGGCCCTGCCCCTGATCAAGGTGGACGAGCCCACTCTGCAGATGACCTTTGTGGTCAACGACTCGCCGTTTGCTGGCAAGGAGGGCAAGTTCGTCACCAGTCGGCAGGTGCGCGACCGCCTGCAGAAGGAACTGCTCACCAACGTGGCCCTGCGGGTCGAGGACACCGACTCGCCTGACCGCTGGGCCGTCAGCGGTCGCGGTGAACTGCACCTGGGCATCCTGATCGAAACGATGCGCCGCGAGGGCTATGAGTTCCAGGTGAGCCAGCCGCAGGTGATCTTCCGCACCATCGATGGCACCCCCTCCGAGCCCTATGAAACCCTCGTGCTCGATGTGCCCGAGGAGTCGGTGGGTGCCTGCATCGAGAAACTCGGCATCCGCAAGGCCGAGATGCAGAACATGGAGAACACCAACGACGGCCGCACCCAGCTGGAATTTGTGGTGCCCTCACGGGGCCTGATCGGCTTCCGCGGTGAGTTCATCCGCGCCACCCGCGGCGAAGGCATCATGAGCCATTCCTTCCTCGACTATCGCCCGATGCAGGGTGATTTCGATGCCCGCCGCAACGGTGTGCTGATCGCCTTCGAGGAAGGCACTGCCACCTTCTATGCCCTCAAGAACGCCGAAGACCGCGGACAGTTCTTCATCACCCCGGGCACCAAGGTGTACAAGGGGATGATCATCGGAGAGAACAACCGGCCCCAGGATCTCGAGATCAACGTCTGCAAGACCAAGCAGCTCACCAACATGCGCTCCGCTGGCGCTGAAGAGCTCGACACCTTGCAGGCGCCGATGCAGATGACTCTGGAGAGGGCCCTCGAGTACATCGGCCCCGACGAGATGTTGGAGGTCACGCCCGAGTCGATCCGTCTGCGCAAGCTGCCGGCCAAAAAACCTGCCAAGCGCTGAGGCCGCCACAGCTGGCTCAGAGGCAACCCGATAAGGCCGTGGGACAGACTCCCGATGCCCAGGAATCCAGCCTGATGGCAGATCCCCGTTTCGGGGAGGCCATCAGGCTGTTCAATGCGGCCGACTGGTATGCCTGCCACGACGACCTTGAGGCCTTGTGGCACGAAACTGCTGGCCCGATGAGAGCTGTGCTGCAGGGAATCCTGCAGTTGGCCGTGGGCCAGTTGCACCTTCAGCGCGGCAACCGTCGTGGGGCCACGATCCTCACCGGGGAAGGCCTGGGTCGGCTGTCCTCCGCCCCGGTCGAAGCTCTCGGACTTGACCTGGATGCCCTGAGGAGCTCGGCCCGGTTGTGGTTGCTGGCACTGCAACAGGATCAGCCTGTGGAGGGCTTGGCGCCACTGAAATTGCACGCAGGTGCCGGGGGGGATCGTGATCTGTAAATTGACAGGAAGCATGGTCTGTGGCGGCTTGCTGTTGTTCATCCCTCGCCCTGCCGCAGGCCCGCTGGGCGCCCTGCTCACGGTCCTGTGCCTCACTGCTGCAGCTACCACCTGGCGTGATGCTGCACCCATGCGTGCCGCGGCTCAGCCCGCAATGCCTGCGTCCAAATCGCCTGCGTCCCCATCGCCTGCGCCCGTGGTGACAGCCACCACCGGCCTGGTCACGATTGAGTCGGATCGCCAGATGGCTGACAACAGCACTGGGATCGTGACGGCCATCGGCAACGTGCGGATTGTTTACCCCGATCAGCGTGTGGTTGCCACGGCCCGACAGGCTCAGTATTTCAGTCGTGAGGGCCGGGTCGTGCTCAGTGGCCAGGTGAGCGTGATCCAGGACGACGGCCACAGCCTGCGTGCCGAGCAGCTCGTTTATCTCGTCAATCAGGAGCGCTTGGAGGCACGGCCTGCCGCCGGTCAGCAGGTGCTCAGTCGCTACAACCTGGCAGCCCCCACGCCGTCATCGCCTGCCAGCGGGGACCGTCCATGAGCCTGGAGCTCAGGGATGTGGTGCTCGCCATTGGCGGGCGCGTGTTGGTGAACCACGTTTCGCTGCAGCTCAATCCTGGCGAAGTGGTGGGATTGCTGGGTCCGAACGGCGCCGGCAAGACCACCACCTTCGGACTGGTCACCGGTCTGCTGCGCGCTGACAGTGGCGCGGTGCTGCTGGATGGAGAGGACATCGCCCACCGTCCGATGCCCCAGCGCGCCCGGCTGGGCGTGGGCTATCTGCCGCAGGAGGCCAGTGTGTTCAGGCAGCTCACCGTGCGTGACAACCTCGCGCTTGCGCTTCAGGTCAGCGGCACCCCTGTTGATCAGCGACGCCAGCGTCTGTCCAGCCTGATCGAGGAGTTTCACCTTGGCGCCTTCCAGCACCGCAAGGGCTACCAGCTTTCAGGCGGGGAGCGCCGCCGCTGTGAGGTGGCCCGCGCCCTGGCCGTTGGCATGAACGGCCCTCGCTATCTCCTGCTCGATGAGCCTTTTGCGGGCGTCGACCCGATCGCGGTGTCTGATCTCCAGGAGCTGATCGATCATTTGCGCCAGCGGGGTATGGGCCTGTTGATCACCGACCACAACGTGCGTGAAACGCTAGCGATCACCGACAGGGCCTACATCCTCTCTGAGGGTGCAATCCTGGCCTCAGGTCCCTCGGCCCAGGTGGCCAGCGATCCCCTGGTTCGTCGCCACTATCTCGGAGAGACATTTCGGTTGTGACTGCGGTGATCGATTGGCTGGCCCGTCTGGGCAGTCCCTGGCGGAAACTGTGGCTTCGCCTGCCGCTACTGGACCGCTGGTTGCTCAATGAGTTGATCGGTCCGTTGATCTTCGGGGTCGCAGCCTTCACAGCGGTGTCGCTGTCGGTGGGAGCTGTCTTTGAACTTGTGCGTCGGGTTGCCGAATCAGGTCTGCCACTGGATGTGGCGCTGCAGGTTCTGCTGCTGGAGCTTCCTTCATTTCTGGTTCTTTCTTTCCCCATGGCCACCTTGATGGCCACGCTGCTGAGCTATGGGAAACTTTCCGGCAACAGTGAGCTCACAGCCCTGCGCAGTGTTGGCGTGCCCACCTGGAGGATGGTGGTGCCCGCACTGGTGTTGGCACTGGCGATGACAATGCTCACTTTCAGTTTCAACGAGGCGGTTGTTCCACGCACCATGTTTGAAGCGAAGGCAACGCTTAACCGCGCGATCGGTCGAGCTGTCGCTGGGGAGCAGAAAGAGAATGTTATGTATTCTAAATATGGCACTATCCACTATCCCGATGGATCAGAGCGTCGTGGTCTAACGCACTTCTTTTATGCCCAGCGCTTCAACAAAGGCGCGATGGAGGACGTTACTCTTCTCGATCTCTCGCGTGCCAGTCAGCGCGTTCTGTTGCGCGCCAGCCGTGCTCGCTGGAGCGAAGCCGATGCCCAATGGGAATTTCTCGATGGTCAGGTATTCATCGTGCCTGCAGGCGAGGACTCTGCATCGACGTCTGCTGATTTCCAGCGTTATCTCTATCCACTGGGTGCTGAACCGATCCAGGCTGCCCAGTTGCCGCGCGACTCGAATTCGCTCACCATCGGTCAGGCACGCACAGCCGAGCGCCTGCTGCGGGAATCCGGTGACCTTCAGGCCGCTCGCAAAATGAGCGTGCGGATCCAGGAGAAGTTCGCCTTTCCCGCTGTCTGCCTGGTGTTCGGTCTGATGGGCAGCAGCCTCGGGGCCAGGCCCCAGTCGCGCCATAGCCGCAGCCAGGGATTCGGGCTCACCGTGCTGCTGATCTTCGGCTACTACGTGCTCGCCTTCACGTTCAGTTCCCTTGGCGTCAAGGGAACCCTCCCGCCCCTGGTCACGGCCTGGTTGCCGGTGCTGATCGGCCTCGGCGTTGGCGGCTCTCTGCTGCGCCAGGCCAGTCGCTGAACCAGCCTGGCCCGTGGACGTCGCTGTCCCGATCCAGACCATTCCCACCAGCCGTCGGCGCTTTCCGGCGACAACTGGACGGCCTTCAGGCCAGACTGCCCCCACCCAAACCCGAACCAGTGCCAGCTCTGCTCGCCGATCCCGTCACCGGTCTTGGCCTCACGGCCTTCGCCCTGTTGCTGCTGGTGATGCCACTGGCCTTCTGGTCGCTGAGTGGTCAGCGCACCAGTGCGGTCGTTCGCCTGCTGGTGGCTTCCGCCAATCTCTGTCTCACCGCCCAGCTGGTGCTGCGCTGGTGGGATTCGGGCCACTTCCCCATCAGCAACCTCTACGAGTCGCTGTGTTTTCTGGCCTGGGGCTGCACGCTCACCCAGCTGCTGGTGGAGCGAAGCTGGCCTTCACCGCTGGTACCGGCGGCGGCCACGCCTGTTGCACTCGGCTGCGTGGCGTTTGCCAGCTTCGCCCTCCCCGATCGCCTGCAGGAAGCTTCACCACTGGTGCCTGCTCTGCGCTCCAGCTGGTTGGTGATGCATGTGAGTGTGATCATGCTCAGCTACGCAGCCTTGCTCGTCGGTTCCCTGCTGTCTGTCGCCGTTCTGCTTGTGGACCGGGGGAATGCCCTTGAGTTGCGCAGCAGCTCCATCGGCAGCGGTGGCTACCGCCAGGCCCAGCTGGCCAGTGATGGGCCTGGGGCGATGGCTGCTCCGTTGCGGCTGCAAAGCGTGGACATGCCGATCGCCGAGCAGCTCGACTCGCTCAGTTACCGCACTATCACCGTCGGCTTCCTGTTGCTGTCGGTGGGTCTGGTGAGCGGTGCCGTGTGGGCGAATGAAGCCTGGGGAAGCTGGTGGAGCTGGGATCCCAAGGAAACCTGGGCCCTGATCTGCTGGCTTGTCTACGCCGCCTACCTCCATACTCGGCTGATCCGGGGATGGCAGGGCCGCAAACCGGCATTCGTGGCCTCTGCAGGTCTGGTGGTGATTGCCGTCTGCTACATCGGTGTCAACCTTCTGGGTATCGGTCTGCACAGCTACGGCTGGTTCTTTGACAGCTGAGCGGCCCTGCTGTCACCGATCACAGGTCTTCAGGCAACCAGGAAACGCTCCAAACAAAAAAGCCCCCCTCTGACATGAGAGGGGGGCTTGGTCTACCCACTGTGGAGGGCGTGATATGTGCTCTCAGACCAGGGCAGGCTCCGGACGGCGGCTGTTGCGGATCCCGGTGATGGCTTCGGCGTAGCTGGGCTGGTTGAACACGCCCGAGCCGCTCACGATCGCGTTGGCACCAGCTTCGATCACCTTCCAGGCGTTCTCCGCCTTGATGCCGCCATCCACCTCGATCCAGGGGTCCAGGCCCTTCTCGTCACACATCCGGCGCAGGTCGCGGATCTTCTGCACCTGGTTGTCAATGAAGCTCTGACCCCCGAAACCCGGGTTCACGCTCATGATCAGAACAAGGTCACACAGCTCAAGGCAGTACTCAAGCGTGTCGATCGGGGTGCTGGGGTTGAGCACGGCTCCAGCCTGTTTGCCGAGATCCTTGATCTGGGCGAGGTTGCGATGGAGGTGGGGGCAGGCTTCCACCTGCACGGAGATGATGTCGGCCCCTGCCTTGGCGAAGTCAGGAACGTACTTTTCAGGTTCGACGATCATGAGGTGAACGTCGAGGGGCTTGCTGGTCACTGGACGCAGGGCCTCAACGATCAGGGGCCCGATCGTGATGTTGGGCACGAAACGGCCGTCCATCACATCCACGTGAATCCAATCGGCACCCGCCTCGTCCACGGCGCGCACCTCCTCTCCGAGGCGGGCGAAATCGGCTGAGAGGATCGACGGGGAAATCACCAGGGGCTTGGTGCTCATGCTGGCTCCACCGGGCATAGGGATGCCGGATTGTACGAAGCGCCTGCGGAGAGGCGTCCCCGGCCAGCGCTGATACAGTAACCCGGCTTGAAGCCTGAGAGGCCCAGCTGCCGGAGGTTGCGATCAACCTGACTTCAACCGTAGGCGCTGCTCCAGTCAGCCTCGGTCTGGATCTCAGGTTCTGAGTTTCGCCGCTTTTGCGCTGCTCCCGGCCCTTCCCGCTGAAGCCCCCCTTGCCCTCTGCCGGACTGCTGTGGATCGCTCGCTGATTCAGGAAATTCTTGAGGTGGTCGAACAGGCCGCCATCGCCTCGGCCAAGCTCACCGGCATGGGCCTCAAGAACGAGGCCGACGCGGCAGCGGTGGAAGCCATGCGCCAGCGCATGGGCACGATCCCCATGCAGGGCCGCATCGTGATCGGTGAGGGCGAGCGCGACGAGGCCCCGATGCTCTACATCGGCGAAGAAGTCGGCAGCGGTGTCGGCCCCGGCGTTGATTTCGCTGTGGACCCCTGTGAGGGCACCAACCTCTGCGCCAACAGCCAGCGCGGGTCTATGGCTGTGCTGGCCGCCTCTGATCGCGGTGGCCTGTTCAATGCGCCCGACTTCTACATGAAGAAACTGGCCGCCCCCCCGGCCGCCAAGGGCAAAGTCGATATCCGCAAGTCGGCCACTGAGAATATCGAGATCCTCAGCCAGTGCCTGGGT
The DNA here is from genome assembly GCA_044235095.1 of Prochlorococcaceae cyanobacterium. Taxonomy (GTDB): domain Bacteria; phylum Cyanobacteriota; class Cyanobacteriia; order PCC-6307; family Cyanobiaceae; genus NIES-981. Next base: position 94,622 of record JBIIIC010000001.1, read on the forward strand.
GTCCCCAAGACTGACCTGGTGATCGTGGTGATGGACCGGGCCCGCCACAAGGACCTGATCAAGGAGATCCGGGCCACCGGCGCGCGGGTTCAACCCATCTCCGACGGTGATGTGCAGGCCGCTATTGCCTGCGGTTTCACCGGCACCGGCACCCACTGCCTGATGGGCATCGGTGCCGCCCCTGAAGGCGTGATCTCTGCTGCAGCCCTGCGGGCTCTTGGTGGTCATTTCCAGGGCCAGTTGGTCTATGACCCGGCCGTTGCCCAGACCTCTGAGTGGGAGGGCCTCACCAAGGAGGGCAATCTGGCCCGCCTCGCCGAGATGGGGATCAGTGATCCAGACAAGGTGTACGAGGCCGAGGAGCTGGCCTCCGGTGAGAATGTGGTGTTTGCGGCCAGCGGCATCACCGACGGCCTGCTGTTTGACGGCGTGAAGTTCGAGAAGGACTGCACCCGCACCAGCTCGCTGGTGATCAGCACCCTCGACAACACCGCCCGCTTCACCACCACGGTGCACATCAAGGACGGCGCTCAGAGCATCGCGCTGCGCTGAGCCCTTCGCCGCTTCGAGCTCCCTCACCCATCTCCATGCACATCGCCGTTGTTGGTCTCTCGCATCGCACGGCTCCGGTGGAGATCCGGGAGCGGCTGAGCATCCCTGAGCAAACCATGGAGGCCTCCTTGCAGGCTCTCCGAGCCGATGATCAGGTGCTGGAGGCCTCAATCCTCAGCACCTGTAATCGCCTTGAGATCTATGCCCTGCTCCGCCATCCGGAGTCGGGCATTTCGGCTGTCGGCGAATTCCTGGCCCGTCATTCAGGACTGGCCGTCGATGATCTCAATCCGCATCTGTTCACCTACCACCACGAAGATGCCGTGGGGCACCTGCTGAGGGTTGCTGCCGGACTCGATTCGCTGGTGCTGGGAGAGGGACAGATCCTGTCCCAGGTCAAGAAGATGGTGCGACTCGGCCAGGAGCACCGCTCCGTGGGACCGATTCTCAATCGCCTGCTCAACCAGGCGGTGAGCACCGGCAAGCGGGTCCGCACGGAAACCAACCTCGGCACGGGGGCTGTTTCGATCAGCTCAGCGGCCGTGGAGCTGGCCCAGCTCAAGGTGGGCCAGGCCCGCGGCGTCGATGAACTGGTGCCGCTCGATCAGGAACAGGTGGCGGTGGTGGGCTCCGGCCGGATGGCGCGGTTGCTGCTCCAGCACTTGCAGGCCAAGGGCAGCCGAGGTGTGGTGCTACTCAACCGGACGGTCGCCCGTGCCGAGGCGTTGGCTGCCGATTTCCCTGGGCTGCCGGTGCAGTGCCGCCCTCTCACCGATCTCGATCACTGCCTCAGCACCTGCTCGCTGGTGTTCACCAGCACAGCTGCTGAAGAGCCGATCATTACGGCTGAGCGTCTCCGAGGTCTCAATCGTCGCTCCAGCCTGATGCTGATCGACATCGGCGTGCCGCGGAACATTTCGGCTGACACCGCAGCGCTGAGCGGTGTGCAGTCGTATGACGTGGATGACCTGCAGGAGGTGGTGGCTCGCAACCAGGAGGCCCGCCGCGAAATCGCTGCAGAAGCCGAAAGCCTGCTGCTTGAGGAATCCAGGCTCTTCCTCGAGTGGTGGGATGGACTGGAGGCCGTGCCGGTGGTGAACCGGCTGCGGCGTCACCTGGAGACCATCCGCGAACAGGAACTGCAGAAAGCGCTCAGCCGCATGGGTCCCGACCTGTCGGCCCGGGAGCGCAAGGTAGTGGAGGCCCTCAGCAAGGGGATCATCAACAAGGTGCTGCACACCCCTGTCACCAATATCCGGGCCCCCCAGCCCCGTAGCCAGCGCCATGTGGCGATGAAGGTGCTTGAGGATCTCTTCGAGCTGCGTGACAGCATTGACGAGGGCTGAGCGCCGCCAGCCCTCGTCCCTGAAAGGCCACCAGTCTCAGTGGCGTCAGGGAGCCTCTGTCGAAGCCATAGCCGAGTATCACTGTCACAGAGTGTGCCGGCGGTGTTGCAGGGGCTATCGCCCTTGGCAGGGGCTCCGTTACGGTGCCTGCGATCGTGTTCTGGAGCGGGCGACATGAAACGTGTTCTGGCCATCATCCTCGGCGGTGGAGCCGGCACACGGTTATATCCACTCACCAAGATGCGTGCCAAACCAGCTGTTCCGCTGGCTGGCAAGTATCGGCTGATTGATATACCCATTAGCAATTGTATCAACTCCGAGATCAACAAGATCTATGTGTTGACGCAGTTCAACAGCGCATCACTCAACCGTCACCTCACGATGAGTTACAACCTCTCGGCCGGCTTCGGCCAGGGGTTCGTGGAGGTGCTTGCTGCCCAGCAGACCCCGGACAGTCCGAGCTGGTTTGAGGGCACTGCCGATGCGGTGCGCAAGTACCAGTGGCTCTTCCAGGAGTGGGATGTGGACCACTACCTGATTCTTTCCGGCGACCAGCTTTACCGGATGGATTACAGCCGCTTCGTGCAGCACCACATCGACACCGGCGCCCAGCTCTCTGTAGGGGCTCTGCCGGTGGATGGAGGGCAGGCCGAAGGATTCGGCCTGATGCGGACCGACGCCTCAGGCCGGATCCAGGAATTCCGGGAGAAGCCCAAAGGCGAGGCTCTTGAAGCGATGCGGGTCGACACCCAGAGCCTGGGTCTCACGCCGGAGGAAGCCGCCAGGCGCCCCTTCCTCGCATCGATGGGGATCTATGTCTTCAGTCGCGACACGCTGTTCGACCTGCTCAGCAGCCATCCAACCGCCACCGACTTCGGCAAGGAAATCATTCCGTCTTCCCTGGCCCGCGGTGACCGCCTTCAGACTTTCCTCTTCGACGATTACTGGGAGGACATCGGCACCATCGGGGCCTTCTACGAAGCCAACCTGGCCCTCACTGAGCAGCCCAATCCGCCGTTCTCCTTCTACGACGAGAAGTTCCCGATCTACACCCGTCCCCGTTACCTGCCCCCCAGCAAGCTGCAGGATGCCCAGGTCACGTCGTCGATCATCGGTGAGGGATCCCTTCTCAAGGCCTGCAGCATTCACCACTGCGTGCTGGGTGTGCGCACCCGTGTCGAAGACGAGGTGGTGTTGCAGGACACCCTGGTGATGGGAGCCGATTACTTCGAGTCTTCGGAGGAGCGGGCCCTGCTGCGTGAGCGCGGCGGCATCCCGATCGGCGTGGGCAAGGGCACCACCGTGAAGCGCGCCATCCTCGATAAGAATGTGCGCATCGGCAGCAATGTTTCGATCATCAACAAGGACCGGGTGGAGGAGGCTGACCGGCCCGAGCTGAATTTCTACATCCGCAACGGCATCGTGGTGGTGGTGAAGAACGGCACGATTGCCGATGGCAGCGTGATCTGAGCCGGCTGCCAGGCCAGGAGTTGCTGACAGCACTGACGCATGTCGTGATCTGAACCCTGTTCAGCCGGTTGGTGTGGCCACACTGGCCCCAGTGGCTTGGCTTCTGGCTCTATGGCGAAGGCGCATTTCGGCCTGATCGGCCTGGGGGTGATGGGCGAAAACCTGGTGCTCAACGCCGAGGGCAACGGTTTTTCCAGCGTGGTGTACAACCGCACCTACGCCAAGACCGAGGATTTCCTCGCTGGTCGCGGAGCCGGCCGCGACATCGTGGGTGCCCGTACCCTCGAGGAGTTCGTGGCGGCGTTGGAGCGGCCGCGTCGCATCCTGCTGATGGTGAAAGCCGGCCAACCGGTCGACGCCACGATTGCCGCGATTGCACCCTTGCTGGAGGAGGGCGATCTGCTGATCGACGGTGGCAATTCCCTCTACACCGACACCGAGCGCCGGGTGAAGGACCTGGAGAGCCGCAGCTTCGGCTTCATCGGCATGGGGGTGTCCGGCGGCGCCAAAGGGGCGCTGGAGGGCCCGAGCATGATGCCGGGCGGCACCCGCGCTGCCTACGACGCCATTGAGCCGCTGGTGCGCAAGATGGCCGCCCAGGTCGACGACGGTCCCTGTGTGACCTACATCGGCCCGGGCGGTGCTGGCCATTTCGTGAAGACCGTGCACAACGGCATCGAATACGGCATCGAGCAGGTGCTGGCCGAGGCCTACGACCTGATGAAGCGCTGCGCCGGCCTCAACGGTGACCAGATGGCCGCCGTGCTCGGCCAGTGGAACAACACCGAGGAACTGGCGTCGTTCCTGGTGGAGATCACCGAGGTCTGTCTGCGCACCAAGGATCCAGCTGATGGTGGCGACCTGGTGGAGAAGATTGTGGATGCGGCCGGCCAGAAGGGCACTGGCCTGTGGACGGTGATGAGCGCCCTGGAGATGGGGGTGCCGGTGCCAACCATCTACGCGGCCCTCAATGCCAGGGTGCTGAGTTCCCAGCGTGACCAGCGCCTGCTGGCGGAGGCGATCCTGCACCCCCCGGAAGCCCATGGGGTGGATCTGGGGGACCCTGCCACCGGCATGGCCCCCTTGATGGACGCCTGCGTGCTGGCCGCCATGGCCAGCTATGCCCAGGGCATGGTGCTGCTGCAGGAGGCCTCGACCTTGCACAGCTACAACCTTGATCTTGCCGCCATCGGCCAGATCTGGAAGGGGGGCTGCATCATCCGCGCCCGTCTGCTGCAGCGCATTCAGAACGCCTATGGCGCCAATCCTGCCCTGGCCAACCTGCTGCTTGATCCCTGGTTCGCCGAGCAGGTGAACCGTCGGCTGCCGGGACTCCGCCAGGTGGTGGCCGGGGCAGCCCTGGCCGGGATTCCCGTGCCGTGTTTCTCGAGCACCCTCGACTACATCGACAGCTATCGCACCGCCCGCCTGCCCCAGAATCTGGTGCAGGCGATGCGGGACTGCTTCGGCTCCCACACCTACGAGCGGGTGGATCAGCCCGGTTCGTTCCACACCGAGTGGCTCGACTGAGCAGGCCTGCCTGTGTTCACCTCACCTGCGGGAGAACCCTGAGTGACCCAATACCACCTGGTTCTGGCCGATTCGGCTGAAGATCTGGCCCGCCAATGCGCTGAGACCATCGCCAGCCATCTGGACCTGGCGCTTTCCCAGCGCGACCGGGCCCAGATCGCGTTGGCCGGTGGCGAGACCCCCAGGGCCACCTACAAGCGGCTCGGCCAGGAGCACCTGCCCTGGGAACGGGTGGATGTGCTGCTGGGAGATGAGCGCTGGGTGCTGCCCGCCGACCCCGCCAGCAACTCCCGCATGCTGCGCGAAACCCTGCTGGCTCAGCCACCGGGCTCGGCTGCTCGGCTCCATTCGGTGCCCACCCACCTGGGATCTCCGGCTGAGGGTGCCTCGGCCTACGGTGAGCTGCTGCAGCAGCTGTGCCCCGGAGAGCCGCCCTGTCTCGATCTTGTGCTGCTGGGTCTCGGCGATGACGGCCACACCGCTTCGTTGTTTCCAGGCACGTCGGCTCTGAGGGTCCACGATCGACCCGTGACCGTGGGCGAGGGCAAGGGGCTGCCCCGCATCAGCCTCACTGCCCCAGTGCTGTCCGCCGCTCGCCAGGTGGTGTTCCTGGTGAGTGGGAGCGGCAAACGCTTGGCCTTGCAACGGTTGCTCGATCCGCAGGAGTTGCCGGAGCGCACCCCAGCCCGGCTGGTGCAACCCGTTGCGCCGGTGTGGATCCTCGCCGATCGGGCCGCCGCCGGAGATCTGGAGGCCTGATGCTGAGGGGATCCGATCCAGGCAGCGAACGGTTGCTGATTGCCGCTGGACCGAGCTTCAGCGGCTGGTCCACCCTCAACGACACGATCATGGGGGGCCGCAGCACTGGCCGCTGCATTGCCAGCTCCGAGGGGCTGCTGATGGAGAGCGAGGTGGTGGAAGAGGGCGGCGGTTTCGTGAGCTGCCGCTCGGCCGACTTCGTGCCGGCGCTGGATCTGGGCGCCTACACCGGCGTGGAGCTGATGCTCGATGGAGATGGCCGCCGCTACAAGCTGGCGATTGCCTGTGCCGATCGCATCACCGGCGCCGCCGAGCTGATTCCGGGTGGCCTGCGCTGGGTGGCGGAATTTGACGCCGAGAGCACAGGAACCTCCAGAGTTGTGATCCCTTTCCAGAGGCTCACACCGAGCGTACGGGCCAGGCCCCTGGGTTTCCCCTTGCGCTTTGATCCATACCGCATCAAACGGCTTCAGCTGCTGCACTCCAAGTTCAACGACAGCGGCGGCCTCAATCCAGGCTTCCGCCCCGGCGCCTTGCGCCTGCTGTTGCGATCGATCCACGCGGTGATCTGAGCCGTGGGTGACCTGCGCGAGCTCGACCTGGCCCTGCTGGCGCGGGCGGCAGAGGTCTGCTGCCAGCCATTGCGTTTCGGCGTTGTCCCCGTGCAGGCTCCCCTGGCCGATGAATTGACGCTTCGCCTGGAAGCGCGTGACCCCTCAGGGGAGCGGCAGCCCCAGGTGGATCTGGAGCTAGAGATCTACCGCAGCGGCTCCGAGCTCAATGTGATGCTCTCCCGAGCCAACGACGCGAACACTCCCCTCCTCTGGCAGGGTCAGCACGCCGTTTGGGTGGAGGCCGTGAACGGGCAACGGTGTTCGGCCCCTGAAGGGGGCGCCAGACTGGAGGGGCTGGCGCGGCGGATCAGGGCACTGATCAGCCCGGGGTGATCAGCGGTTGGCGGTGAGCTCGATCTGATCGGTCACCGCGCCCTTGCTGCTGGAGCTCACGAGCCGGGCGTACTTGCCGAGCACCCCCGTCTTGTAGCGGGCTTCTGGCTTCACCCAAACCGCGCGGCGACGGTCGATCTCGTCGGCCGGCACATTCAGCTGGATCAGCAGCTGGTTGGCATCCACAGTGATGCTGTCGCCCTCCTGCACCAGGCCGATGGTGCCGCCTACGGCGGCTTCGGGTGCCACGTGGCCCACCACCAGGCCGAAAGAGCCGCCGGAGAAGCGGCCATCGGTGATCAGGGCAACTGAATCGAGCAGACCCTGGCCCACGATCGCGGCTGTGGGGCTGAGCATCTCGCGCATGCCAGGACCGCCCACGGGGCCCTCTTGGCGCACCACCACCACATCACCCGGCTGAATCTGTTTGTCGAGGATGGCGGCCAGGCAGGTCTCCTCGCTCTCGAATACACGCGCCGGGCCGGTGATCACCGGGTTCTTGACGCCGCTGATCTTGGCCACCGCACCCTCTTCCGCCAGGTTGCCCTTAAGGATCGCCAGGTGGCCCTTGGCGTAGAGCGGATTGCTGAGCGGGCGGATCACGTCCTGGCCGGCGGGTGGCTCAGACGGCACATCGGCGAGCACCTCACCCAGGGTCTTGCCCTCGATCGTCTTGCAGTCGCCATGCAGCAGGCCGGCATCCAGCAGCAGCTTCATCACCTGGGGGATGCCGCCGGCCTGGTGCAGATCCACGGTCACGTAGCGGCCGCTGGGTTTGAGGTCGCAGATCACGGGCACCCGCTGGCGAATCGTCTCGAAGTCGTCGATCGAGAGGTCCACCCCGGCGGTGCGGGCCACGGCCAGCAGGTGCAGCACCGAGTTGGTGGAGCCGCCCACCGCCATGATCACGCTGATGGCGTTTTCAAAGGCTTCGCGGGTGAGCAGATCACGCGGGCAGATGTTGGCCTGGATGGCGTCAGCCAGCACCTCGGCGCTGCGGGCGGCACTGTCGGCCTTTTCCGGATCCTCGGCGGCCATGGTGGAGCTGTAGGGCAGGCTCAGGCCCATCACCTCAAAAGCGGCGCTCATCGTGTTGGCGGTGAACATGCCGCCGCAGCTGCCTGCGCCCGGGCAGGCGTTCTTCTCGATCGCCGTGAGCTCCTGCTCGTCGATCCTGCCACCGCTGTACTGCCCAACCGCCTCGAAGGCGCTCACCACAGTGAGATCACAGGCACCCAGCTTGCCGGGCTTGATCGTGCCCCCGTACACGAAGATCGAGGGAATATTCATACGGGCCATGGCCAGCATGGCGCCCGGCATGTTCTTGTCGCAGCCGCCGATTGCCAGCAGTCCGTCCATGCTCTGGCCGTTGCAGGCCGTTTCAATCGAATCGGCGATCACTTCGCGACTCACGAGGGAGTATTTCATCCCCTCGGTGCCCATCGAGATGCCATCACTCACGGTGATGGTGCCGAACAGCTGCGGCATGGCGCCGGCGGCATGGGCTGCTTCCTCGGCACGCCGAGCCAGGTCGTTCAGCCCCAGGTTGCAGGGGGTGATGGTGCTGTAACCGTTGGCGATGCCGATGATCGGCTTGGCGAAGTCGCCGTCGCCAAAACCCACGGCCCGCAGCATGGCGCGGTTCGGCGAGCGCTGGATCCCCTGGGTGACGGCGGCGGAGCGGAGCATGGAGGCGGCTTGTCGCGGTAGGAGAAACCTACCGAGCGGTGGCCATGGCCTCGAGCTGGCGCCGCACATCGTCGATCGCCTGGTTCAGTTCGTGCACCTTGTCGTGCAGGTCACGCTGCTGGCCGGCGCCAGCGGGGCGCTGGGGTTCGGACAGTTCACTGCCGTCCTGCAGACGGGAGATGCGCAGCATGCGCTGCTGCCGGCCCTGCAGGCGCCGACGCTCCGCCTCCGAGAGCAACCACCAGGCCAGCCCGGCAGCTCCAAGCACAGCCCCGGCCATGGCGCTGAGCAGCACCCCTGAGCCCTGGCTGCGGGGATCGGGATCGGGGTAATGGCTGGGGTGGCCCATGGGGGCTCAAAGCGTTTGATGAAGCCTAGGCAGTCGGAACGCCGGCTTCCAGAGTTGATCCGCCGAACAAGCGTTCCGCCACAGGACCGATCCCTGGCACGACGCATCCGGCAGCATCGACCTCGGCATCGATGCAGGCCGTGTAGAGCGTGAGCTCGGGGCACTGCTCACCCAGCAGCTTCAGTCCGGGAGCGGCGGACAGGGCGGTGACCACGCGCAGCCGCCGACCCTCTACACCCAGCTCCCTCAGTGCAGTCAGCAGGCTCAGCAGGCGCTGACCGCTGGCGATCTGATCGATGAACAGCAGCACGCCGGCACGCTCGCTGATTGCAGCGGGGAGGCCGTGAACACCTCCACTGGCGGCGAGCATGGGGTGGGCCACCTGGGCGGCCGGCAACACGGCCTGGGCGCCTGCCCAGAGTCCAAGGCCTGTGTTCAAGAGCGGCAGCGCCAGAAGGGGGATGCCGGTGTCAACCACTTGGCCCTCAATGGCGGCCAGATCCGTCTCCACGGCGATGGTCCGGTGGGGCAACCAGTCGCGCAGAGCCTCATAGGTGAGCCAGCGACCCAGTTCCGCCGTGGCGGTGGCGTAGAGGGGCTGGGGGGTGTGCCGGTCGCGCAGCACGGTGAGCCAGTGGCCGATCAAGGGGTGGGGCGGCACAACCACCCGCAGGCTCATCGCCATGGTTGCCATAACTTGTGTCACCAACGTAGGTCTGCACCCCATGGCAACTCCCTTGCCGGCTCCCCCCTGCAGGCGCCCCCTGGCTCGTCGAGGCCTGCGGGCCTGGCTGATGGCGTTGAGCCTGGTGTTTGGTGTGTTGTTCTGGGCCGACGCGGCGGCAGCGATCACGGCGCCGGAGCTGCGCGGCCAGCGGGCCCTGCAGGATCTGCAGCCCGACATGCATGGCCGCAACCTGCAGCAGCAGGAATTTCTCAAAGCCCAGTTGGGCGGTTTTGATTTCAGTGGTGCCGATCTTCGCGGCGCCGTGTTCAACGGCAGCGATCTCCAGGGAGCCAACCTTGCAGGCGCCGATCTCGGCGATGTGGTGGCCTATGCCACGCGCTTCGACAACAGTGATCTGCGCGGAGCCGTGCTGCGCAACGGGATGCTGATGCAGAGCCACTTCAAGGGCGCCCAGATCGAAGGGGCCGATTTCACCGACGCGGTTCTGGATCTGCCGGAGCAGAAGGCCCTCTGCCAAAGGGCCGCCGGCACCAACCCCAGCACAGGCGTGACCACCCGTGACAGCCTCGCCTGCCGCTCGACCTGAACCCGGATACGATCGGGATCCGGTTTCGGAGGGGCTCAGCCTCCGGAGGTAACGGGGAAAGTCCGGTGCGAATCCGGCGCTGTCCCGCAGCTGTGAATGGTCTGGTCATCGACCGGACCTCAGTCAGAACGCCCGCCGGTGACTCCCCCTTGCGGCGCGGACCGTCTCCATGATCAAGATTCCAACCACCGGGCGCACCCTGCTGCCCCCGGCATCCCTGGCTGCAGCTTTGCTTCTGGCTGTCGGCTCGGTTCTGCCCGTGCAGGCCCATCACTTGATGGATCTCAACGGGCTCACCCCCACTCCGATGCATGGCCTGCTGAGTGGCCTGGCCCATCCAGTGCTGGGGCCGGATCACTTCATGTTCCTGCTGGCGTTGGCGCTGCTGGGGCTGCGCCAACAGCGTCGCTGGATTCTCGGCCTGCTGGCCGTTGCCCTTGCCGGCAGTGCCTTCGGCCTGCTCATGCCGGGCCTTCCCGGAGCCGAGCTGCTGCTTTCGGCAACCCTCAGCCTGGAAGCCCTGGTGCTCATGGGCTGGCTGCCGGGCTGGCTGTTGTTGCCCGCGATCGCTGTGCATGGCTACGCCCTCAGCGGCCCTGTGATCGGCTGGTCGGCCATGCCTGTGGCGACCTATCTCCTCGGTTTGATGCTGAGTCAGGGGCTGTTGCTGCTCTCGGCCCTCGCCCTGCTGAGGCCAGTGGCGGAGCGGCTGTCAGCGCGTGTTTCGTTCCGCCGCGCGCTTGCCCTCGGCCTGGTGGCCATCTCAGCCACCTTCGCCCTGGCGGCATCCCTTGCTTGAGACCGTCTCCATGACTTCCATGCGTCTGCCGGTCACCGTGGTGACAGGGTTCCTTGGTGCTGGCAAAACCACGCTCCTGCGCCATCTGCTTCTCAACGGTGGCCAGCGCCTGGCGGTGCTGGTGAATGAATTCGGCGAGGTGGGCATTGATGGTGATCTGCTGCGAAGCTGCGGTTTCTGCCCTGAGGAGGAGCTCGATGGCCGGCTTGTGGAGCTGGCCAACGGCTGTCTGTGTTGCACGGTTCAGGACGACTTCCTGCCCACGATGGAGTCGCTGCTCGAACGCGCTCACCAGCTCGATGGGATTGTGGTGGAGACCAGCGGACTGGCTTTGCCGGAACCTCTCGTGGCCGCCTTCCAGTGGCCCGCGATCCGTAGCCGCACCCGCGTGAACGGGGTTGTCACGGTGGTGGATGGGGAGGCTCTCGCTGGTGGTTCCGTGGTGGCGGATGCAGCGGCCCTTGAGGCCCAGCGCCAGGCCGATCCCAGCCTCGACCATCTCACTGCCATCGACGCCTTGTTTGCCGATCAGCTGGCCGCTGCGGATCTGGTGCTGATCAGCCGCGCCGACTGTCTTGATTTCGGCCAGCTTGAGCAGGTCCGAGAGCGGATCGGTCCGTTGATCCGCGAGGGCACGGCTGTGCTGCCGATGGCCCGTGGCGATGTCGCCCCCGAGCTCGTGCTGGGCCCGGGTATCCAGTCAACTGCTCACAGCACCGGCCAGCACGGCGACGAACACCGCCATGGCCACCAACACGCTCAGGATCATCACGACCACGAGCACCAGCACGAGCATGAGCATGAGCATGAGCACGGGCACCATGACCACAGCCACGTGGCGATGGAGTCTGTGGTGATCAGGCTGGAGGGCAGCGTTGAGCGGGCCAGCCTGGAACCAGCGCTGCTGAACCTGATCCGAGACCATGGCATCGTGCGGCTCAAGGGACGCCTGTGGCAGCAGAACAAGGCCAGACCCCTTGAGATTCAGGCCGTGGGTCCACGCCTGGAGAGCTGGTACGCAGCCACCGCCTCCACCCAGACAGCCCCCGCTCGCCCAGGCCTTGAACTGGTGGCCCTTGGCTTCGCTCTACCGCAGGATCACCTGCGGGCGTGCCTGGAGGAGCTGATCGCCGCGCCCACTGCCCGTCTCCAGTGACTGCCGGCCTGCAGCCGTCGCACGAGGAGCCTCACTCACGAGCCAGTCCAAGCGACCTAGTCCAAGCGACCTACTCCAATCGACCTAGTCGAGTGGCAGATCTCCGCGGGCGCACACCCCGTTCCAGCAGAGAGCCGCTTCGGCATTCCAGTTGGCCTGCACCGGCTCCCAGCTGCCCTTGGCCCTCTGCATGCGGACGTTGCCCTTGCCGTCGTGCTGGAAGCCGATCTGTTCCCCATCCAAGAGCAGCTGCCAGCTCAGACCCAGAGCCACCACCCGCATCTGACAGTTCTGCCAAGGCCCATCGCCCAGCCGACACTGGAGCTCCACTGGTTCGGCCAAACCAGGCTTGCTGCCGCCGCCGACTCCCTCCTGACCGGCCAGGACACCAGGAGCAACCAGTCCGCTGCCGAGCACCAGGCACAGGGCCAGGAAGACTGGATGGAAGGGTCGGATGGGGACTGGCACGGAAGGCCAATGCGCTCGTCTTCAACCTGACCCCGCGCGCGGAAACCGGACCTGTGGGCTGCCAAGATTTAACAAACCTCCTCCAACCAGGTGCCCGTTTTTCACGCTCGCGTTCAGGTCTCCCTGAGACCATCGGTGCTCGATCCCGCCGGAGAGGCCACCCGGGCAGCTGCTGCTCGTCTCGGGGTCGATGGCATTCAGAAGCTGCGGATCGGCAAGGCGATCGAACTGGAACTGCTGGCACCGGATCGGGCCACAGCCCAGGCCCAGCTCGAACTGCTGAGCGACCGCCTGCTGGCCAACCCAGTGATTGAAAACTGGACCCTCGAGCTGGCCGAAGCCACGGGAGGCGCTGCCGCATGAGCGTTGGCGTTGTCGTGTTCCCCGGTTCCAATTGCGATCGTGACGTGCGCTGGGCCCTGGAGGGCTGCCTTGGGCTGAGCACGCGCTTCCTCTGGCATGAAGACTCCGATCTCAAGGGCGTTGATGCCGTCGTGATTCCCGGTGGCTTCAGCTATGGCGACTATCTCCGCTGCGGGGCCATCGCCCGCTTTTCGCCCGTGCTTCAGGCAGTGAAGGACTTTGCGGATCACGGCGGACCTGTGCTGGGGATCTGCAACGGCTTCCAGGTGCTCACCGAGATGGAACTGCTTCCCGGAGCCCTCACGCGCAACGCCAGGCTCCACTTCATCTGCGAACCGACTCCCCTGGTGGTGCAGCCCGGCCAGTGCCGCTGGTTGCAGACCTACACGGCCGGTGAGTCGATCGTGCTTCCCATCGCCCACGGTGAGGGGCGCTTCCAGTGCGACAGCAGCCAGCTCGCAGAGCTTGAGGGCAATGGCCAGGTGGTCTTGCGTTACGCCGCCAACCCCAATGGCTCGATCGGCGATGTGGCAGGTCTGACCAATGCAGCTGGCAACGTGCTGGGTCTCATGCCCCATCCCGAGAGAGCCTGTGATCCCGCCACCGGCGGCATCGACGGTCGCCGGCTGATGGCTTCATTGCTGGGCTGAAACGGCAACGAGGCCGGGTATGACCGGCGACGAAAAAAGGGGGCCGCAGGGCCCCCTTGTCTGTTGGTGTTGAGGCTGAGGGTCTCAGTTGACGGCAGAGAAGAAGTCCTTCGACTTCACCGGGTCAGGATTCATGGTCTTGTCGCCGGGCTGCCAGTTGGCGGGGCACACCTCATCGGGATGGCTCTGCACGTACTGGAAGGCCTGGAGCACGCGCAGGGTTTCGTCGACACTGCGGCCCACTGGCAGGTTGTTGATCGTGCTGTGCATGATCACGCCGTCGGGGTCGATGATGAACAGACCGCGCAGAGCCACACCGGCTTCCTCATCGAGCACGTTGTAAGCGCGGGCGATCTCTTTCTTGAGGTCGGCCACGAGGGGGTACCTGCACTCGCCGAGGCCACCGTTCTTCCGGTCGGTCTGCACCCAGGCCAGGTGGCTGAACTCGCTGTCTACCGACACGCCCAGCACTTCGGTGTTGCGGCTGGTGAAATCGCCGTAGCGGTCGGAGAAGGCGGTGATCTCCGTGGGGCACACGAAGGTGAAGTCGAGCGGATAGAAGAACAGCACCACGTACTTGCCGCGGTACTGGCTCAGGGAGACAGTCTTGAATTCCTGATCCACCACGGCGGTGGCGGTGAAATCTGGGGCCTGCAGGCCGACGAGTCGAGACATGCTCGTGTGAGATGAGGGGGGTGTTGCCGCTGGCAGGGAGGCAGGACGTGCCGGGCACGACATGACGGGCACGTCAAGTCGGTCGTGGTCGTAGTCGTACCGACTACCAGTTGGCTTGTAAGAATTTATCACAAGCTCCCGTTGGCCAGGGCCATAGGCTGGCAACAGTCAAGTGGATTTTCATGGCCTGGGACCCGGGCGTGCTGCGGAAATACAACACCACGGGGCATTTCCGCCTACTCAGTCAGCTGCGTGCCGAGCTCAAGGGCAACCCCCTGGTGCGCCCCAAGGATGGAGAGAGTGTTGCCGAGGTGAATCGCAGCAAGTCGCTGATTCGGGCCATTGCCGAAAAGGCGGCTGCCACCCGCAACCGCCGACCTGCCGTCTCCGTGGAGCCGGCTCGAGAGGCTGGGCTCTTCCCAGGCGAGGCTGAAGACTGAAGACGACGGCCAGGCGGTCAACCAGGACCGCCCCTGGAACCTTCGGCGTCTGTTTGATCGGGTCGGGGCTGGGAGAGCCGGAGGCTCAATGACTTGGCTGTTGATCTGATTCGCGTTGATCAGACTTGGAGCGATCTGTCAGACGTGAAGATGAATGAATAATCTTAGACCATACAGCCCTTAGACAACTGGATTTTGAAACTAAAAAAAGCTCTGGAAGCAATACATGCCATGCTTCCAACAGTTGGTGCGCCAGAGGAGGCGCTGACAAAAACATGTGTGCTGATGATCAGCAAAGATCATCCAAATGGCTCGGGGGAGACTTGAACTCCCGACCTTGGGGTTATGAATCCCACGCTCTAACCAGCTGAGCTACCGAGCCGCTGACCCAGTGATCTTATCAGGCACGGGGTGGCAGGAATTGCAGGGGGTTCACAGCCCCCTGGCTTGCCGGATGGATCTCGAAGTGAAGATGCGGGCCCGTGCTGCGGCCCGTGCTGCCCATCTGGGCGATGGACTGCCCCTGATCGACCTCCTGTCCCACCTTGACCAGCAGGCGGCTGTTGTGGGCGTACAGCGAACGGCTGCCATCGGGGTGCGCCAGGGTCACGAGATAGCCATAGCCCCCCTCATGCCACCCGGCAAACACGACACGCCCCTCCTTGGCGGCCACGATCGGGGTGCCCACGTTGTTGGCCACGTCGATGCCCTTGTGCATGCGCCCCCAGCGCCAGCCGTAGCCGGAGGTGAAGATTCCCTGGGCGGGCCAGATCCAGCCACTACTCGTGTTGGTGTTGCCGAAGGGCCGGGTGGCATCCCCGAAGTTGGGAAGATCGGGCCAGCTGGCACCGCCGCTGGTGTTGGGCTTGAGCCCCAGAACCATGCGGGTGCGGCCGGGGGCGGAGTGGGCCAAACGAATCTGGGTCCCGGCAACAAGGCGGGCCGTTTCAATCCCGGGGTTGAGCCGCAGCAATTCCTGGAGGGTGAGGCCGTAGCGCTGGGCGAGTTTCACCAGGGTGTCGCCGAAGCGCACCACCCCCTGTGACTCCAGCGGAGGCAGGCTCTGCAGTGGGGGAGTGCGGCGCAGCTGACTCGTATCCACCGCGGCCAGGTGCTTCACGTCGCGGGTCTGCTGGCTGGGGATCACGAGCCAGTCGCCCTGGCGAAACTCGTGATCAAGGCTCACGTCGTTGAGTCTGGCCAGGCGCTCCTCGGGAAGGCGGAGGCTGGTGGAGAGGCTTTCAACACTCACGGGTTGGCGAACCTTGACCCACACCCGGTCAGCGCTTGGGGCTGGCAGGGCGGCGACCAGCTGATCCAGGGCAGGTGGATCCAGGGACGCCTGGTCCGGGTTGGGTGGGGCCAGAGCAACAACCGCCGCAGGCACTGCGATCGCTACAGCCGGAAGTGCAGCCTTGATGCAGAACTGGAGTAGTGGAACGGCCTTCATCAATGTCCTCGATTGTTCCCGAACGACATGACCCAGTGAGGAAGCCGTAAACCCTGGATCGGGCAGACAGTAGCGGACGGCCTCATTGGGAGCAAGTTGCGAGCGCTACTCCCGCTCGTTAAACACTCAGAATGATGGCGCTCCTGCCTTGCGGCGCAGGGCATCTGGCGAGATCAGTCAGGTCAGGCCTGGGTCAGCGTCCGCCGATCTCGCCACGATCCGGGTCGTCTTGAACAGAGATCGCATCCAGCGCACCGAGTTGGCGCAGTGCCTCGAACAGGACAACACCGACTGACACTGACAGGTTGAGACTGCGTACGCCGCCTGTCCCCTCGGCGGCAGCCCGGCAGGCCATGGGAATGGTGAGAAGCGCATCGGCGTCAGTCAGCAGATCCCTCGGCAAGCCTTCGGTCTCGCGACCGAACAGCAACCAGTCGTCGTGGTGGAAGGAGAACCGGTGGTAAGGCACCTGGGCGTGGCTGCTGAAGGCCAGCAACCGGCCACCGCGCTGACGCCGCTCGGTCTCGAACGGTTGCCAGGCTGCATGGCGATGCAGCGGAACGTGGGGCCAGTAGTCGAGTCCGGCCCGCTTCAGCTGGCGGTCGGTGATGGCAAAGCCAAGCGGTTCAACCAGATGCAGTTCACATCCAGTGGCTGCACAGGTGCGCGCCACGTTTCCGGTGTTGGGCGGGATCTGGGGCTCAAACAACACGACCCTCGGCATCAGTCGGGCTCCGGCACAGGCCTGCCGAGGTCTGTGAGGTCGAGGGCCCGACCGGCGACCACGAGCCAACTGGTTTCGGCGACGACGGCCAGTTGTTGCTCTAGCGCGCCGAGGCGATCGCGGAACAGCCCACCAATGGCGGTGGCCGGCACCACCCCCCAGCCGGTCTGCTCACTCACCAGCACGATGTCGGCCGGGCAGGCCTGGATGGCGGTGAGCAGGGTCGTGCAGGCCACGTCCCAGCCAGGGCCATCCAGCCCCAGGCCATAGGCCACCCAGCTGCCCAGGGAATCCACCAGCGCCAGCTGCTGTTCGTCCAGGTGCAGCAGGACAGCAGCGAGATCGGCTCCCACTTCCAGGCAAGCCCAGCTGGCAGGCCTGCGGCGCCGATGCAAGTCCAGACGCGCCTGCCAGGCGGGGTCGCCGATGCCATCGCCGCCAGTGGCGACATAGACGACGGCCCGGCCCGACTGTCTGGCCAGGTGTTCCGCCCAGCGACTCTTGCCACTGCGGGCCGGACCCAGAACCAGGGACAGGGATGCCAAGGTTCAGCCACCTCCGTTCATGTTGCGCAGGGTGGCCACAGAAGATGGGGAGACGCGATTGAGATAGCGGAAGATCCAATACTTGAACACTGTGGCAAGGACCACCGGGAACGTGGCGATGAACAGCATGATGAAGTTTTCACGTGCTGGTAGTCCGAAGTGGTTGGCAACACCATCGAGCAGCACGGTCCAGCCCTCTGGACTGTGGAAGCCAACGAAGATGTCGGTGAACAGAATGATCGCAAAAGCCTTGGCGCTGTCGCTCAGGCCGTATACCACTTCATCGAGAAATCCACGCAGGACCTGGAGGTCGCGCCGTCCGATCACGCACACCACCACGAAACCGACCAGCCCAGCCAGGTCGGCGACAACGTTTTTGATCGCATGGGTGCTCTCCAGATCCGCTTCTTCCTTGAGTTCCTTGGCCCGCTCGGAGAGTTGCAGATGGAGCTCTTCAGCAGACGGCAGGGATTTGCCATTGAGCACCGCGTCAAACTCGATCTCTGCGCGATAGAGCCGCAGTTTTTCCGCTGCGCGTTCTTCGAGCTGTGGTTTGGGGTACGTCAGGAAAGCGTTGTCGGGTGCGAACCGGTCCACGACAGGTGAAACCAGGTAGGTGCGGCTGATCTGCTGGATCAATACAGGCACGAGCACCAGCAGCAGCAGGATTCGAAGCGACACCAGGGTGGAATCCCGGCGGCGGCGGAATCCGGCCACCACGTTGGCCTCCGCTTCCGGATCCAGCTGGCGACGCACCTGGTTCACAACACCCAGCAGGCTGCGAGGCAACACCTCGGGCGATCGACTGATCGCGGGCAGAGGTGAGCGGCGCGCCTCGTAGCGGTTGACCACTGTTTGGATCAACTGGAACTGACGCAGCTCCTGTCCTGCCAGTTCACTGCGATGGGGTTGGAGAGAATCGCTGCTCTGGCGGCACACCTCCAGGGCAGCGCGGAAACGCCGCAGCAGCTGGGCCTGTTCGCCGCGAGGAATGGTGAGTTGCAGTTCCGGCCTCACCGGCCGGTCGTTGTAGTGCTCCAGTTCGATGCTCTGGATCAGCAGGGCAGCTTCGTAGCCCCGCTCCAGGTCTTGGCTGAGGTCAAGGGCTTCGGCGCGGCCGAACGTGCCGATCCAGTCGTTGAGTGCCATCGGTTCGCTCAGCGGGAGAAGACCCACCAGGTGAGCATCGGCACGATGGTGCCCACCACGAGCAGCACCGTGACCCATACCCAGGCTTTGCTTGCGGCCGTTTCCTCACGGGTGGGCACGTTGGACCGCGGATTCACGACCTCCTCATTCATCGGTTCACCCTGATCGACATCGCCCTGCAGCACGGCGTCGAGGCGTTGAATGGCGGCGAGGCTGGCCTGGCGGAAGCGGCCCCCGTCACGCAGTGGCTGGCCCAGGGTGACACGGGCGGTGCTGCGCAGCAGGTCGGCCCCGAGCTGATCTCGCAGGTCACTGGTGGCCACCACCGCGGCTCCGTTGGTCTGGGTATCGATCAGCAGCAGCAGCAGGGGGCGATCCTGCGACTCCACCTGCCACTCCGCCAGCAGCTGTTCCCCCAGCTGCTCCAGCCCCAGCCCGTAGTCGAGCCGGGGCACTGTGATCAGGCGAGCCTCGATGCCCTGCTGATCAAGCTGCTGCAGTGCACGGCTGATATCGCCGCTGGCGGCGCGGCTCAGCACTTCAGAGCGATCCAGCACCAACTCCTGCGGCAGGTCGGCGGGCAGCCCCGCTGCGGCGAGAGCCCAGGCGGGAGCCACCACCAGGAACAGGCAGAGCAGGGAGGCCATCAGGCCTGCTGTGGGGCGGCTGAGCACGACGGGGCTGCCAACGGAGCCCTAGTTTGCCGCTTGCATCCAGCCCCTGTCTGCAACATCGCCCCATGGCTTCACCGTTGCCTGCACGGATCTGCATCGGCTGTGGAGCCACCGCCCTGGGCCTCACGATCTGGAACCAGCTGAGCGCACCGGAACTTGATCCTTCCCTGGAGCGCGCCAGCGTGTTGGCCAGTCTCCTGGCTGTGGGTCTGCTGCTGGTGGGCAGCCTATGGGTGCAGATCGTGCCCCAGAACCCTGATCGGGTGATTCTGGAGGGAGATCAGGGGCTGGAACTTCATGGTGAGCTGACTGAAAGTCTCAGGCAGGAACTGGCCTGGGGAACGCAGATGCTGCTCACGGCCACCCCGGCAGCCGTGGTGTGCGTGGTGTGGGGGGGGCGATGTCTGATCCGCCGTGGCCTAATCGGACCGGACCGCTTTGAACCAGGAGCAATCTGCGACCGCGCCCGGCAGCAGCAGCGTGCCATCTCCCTGGTGGATCTGAGGTTGTATCCCGGCAGGGATGAATTCGCCGGATTGCTCAACGGCCTGCCTGCCGTGCTGGTGCAGCCCCTTGGCAACGAGGGGGTGCTGGTGCTCGGTGGATGGGCACCTCGCTGTTTCAACCGGAGTGATCTGGCCTGGACCGAGGGCTGGGCCCGCAGGCTCACAGCTGAATTGGCAAGCTGGTGCCAGCCGAACCCCCTTGGGTCCCTGAACCCGACGGAATCCGAAACTGGGTTGTGACGCGGCCACCCGGTTGGGTGAAGACGACGCTTCCGTCACTGGCGGCTCGGCCATCCAGCTGATTGGCGCGGGTGATCAGACCGTTCTGCTCACGACGCAGCTCCACGCCACCGCGTGCCTGCATCTGGTTGGTGCGCCAGTTCCAGCTGCACGCGTCTGCTGTGAGCCTGTCACCCGGCTGACTGAGCACGCATCCCGCAGGAATGGTCAGCGTGGTGGTTTGGCCCTGCAGCCTGAAGCTCTGTCCACTCACTTGCATGGTGCCCCGCTGGCCCTTGAAAGGCAGCTCACTGCTGATCGTTTGCCGCTGCAGATCAATCCGGGTGGTCTGGGCCTGCAATGAGGCCTGCTCATCCGGCACCACCACCTCCACCGGCGCTGCCAGAAGCACCTCCTGTCGAATGGTGTTGCCGGACAACGAGGGGCTTGAAAGGGTCTGCTGGCCGAGCTTCTGCTCAGTCCGGGTCCCGCGCACAGGCCCTTCTCCCTGCAGGTTGCCGCTGGCCGCCCACCACTGCACCCGCTTCAACGACAGTCGCGTCTGGGCCGGGCCGCGATCGATCAGCTCTGGCTCACCGCTGAGCTCAAGCCTGTCGGCATTGAAGTCGAACACGGCACGACGGGCGGTGAGTGTGAGGCCCTTCTGACTGGCGTAAGGCTGGCGGTCCAGAAGCATGCGTCCCTGCTGGGGATACCAGCGCACGCGCAGCGCTGAGATCACCAGGGGATCCTCACCCAGCCGTTCAACCCTGGTGGGGCCCTCCAGTTGCACCACCTCACCGTCGTTGAGCACCACCCCCCGGGTGGCCGACACGCGATACAGCGGCCTGCCATTGGCGTAGATCAGCCCTCGAAGCTCCCTCGCCTGGGCCAGCTTGCGGCCAAGGTCGTAGCGGGCCTCCGGGCTGGTGATCTCCCACGACGGCTGACCCTCGGCATCCTTCTGGCGCAGCTCCAGCGAGCGAAACACAAACGGCGGCGCGGCTGGCTCCTGGCGCTGCCCGGGCAGACAGCCAGCGAGCAGGACTGCTGCAGCCAGCGATGGCACGACCGCCGTTGGCGCCTTCATAGAGGCGTGTCCAGCTCCAGCCGCTGCATCACAGGCTGAGGCTCGGGAAGGGCCTGCCCTGACTCAAGCAGTCCCCACCGGAGCAGCGGCTGCCAGCCCCCGGGCAGTGTTGTGGCCCCGGACAGCTGCGGCTGATCCAGCTGGCTCTGCATCCTGCCCGCCAGATCCGGCAGCAGCGGTGTGATCAGCACGGCGATCCAGCGACTGGCCTCCAGCACGGCGTAGAGATCGGCTGCCACGACCTCATCTTGATCACCCTGCTTCTTCAGCGACCACGGCGCCCGTTCATTGAGGTAGCCGTTGGCCTGGATCGCCAGTTGCAGGATCGCTTCAGCAGCGCCGCGGAAATCGAGCCGCTCCAGCGCCGACAGGGTCTGATCCGCTGCCTGTTGGGCAGCCTGCGCGAGTGGATGGCCTGGATGCTGGGCGTCGCCGGCGGGGGGAACGGCATCGCCAAACCACTTGCGGGCCATCGAACTGGTGCGATTGAGCAGGTTGCCGATCGTGTTGGCCAGGTCGTTGTTCACCAGGTCGCTGAAGCGTTGCTGCTGAAAATCGCCGTCGTCCCCGAAAGGGATGTCGCGCAGCAGATACCAGCGCACTGCGTCGCGGCCGCAGCGCTCCAGCAGCAGCTCCGGATCAAGCACGTTGCCGAGCGACTTACCCATTTTCTGGCCCTCGCGGGTGAGGAAGCCATGGCCGAAGACCCGTTCCGGTAGTGGCAGCCCGGCCGACATCAGCATCGCCGGCCAGTACACGGCATGGAAACGGAGGATGTCCTTGCCGATCACATGCAGCTGGGCCGGCCAGCCTCGCTGAAGAATCAGGTCCAGGTCGGCTGGATCATCAGTTTCCAGCAGGGCAGTGAGGTAGCCGAGCAAGGCGTCAAACCACACGTAGAAGGTGTGGCCCTCATGGCCGGGCACCGGAATGCCCCAGGGGAGATCGATGCGCGAGATCGAGAAGTCGCGCAACCCCTGGGCCACAAAGTTCTCGACCTCCTTCTGGCGACTGGCCGGGGCGATGAAGCCGGGCCGGCGGATCAGTTCCTCAATCTGGCCCTGATAGTGCGAGAGACGGAAGAAGAGGTTGAGCTCATCGCGCCACTCCAGGGGCTTGCGGTGCACCGGGCACTCGGGGTCCTGGGCCTCGTGGGGATCATCCTTGAACTCCTCACAGGCCACGCAGTACCAGCCTTGCTGGCGGCCCTCCACCACATCCCCGCTGGCTTCCACCCGGGCGAAGAACTGCTCGACAAGGCGCTGGTGGCGTGGGTCGGTGGTGCGGATGAAGCTGTCGTGGCTGATCTGCCAGCGCTGCCAGAGCTGGCGGTAGCCCTCACTCACGGCATCGCAGTGGGCCTGTGGGGTCAGACCGGCTGCCTCAGCTGTGCGCTGAATCTTCTGGCCATGCTCGTCGCAGCCGGTGACGAACACCACCTGCTCACCCTTGAGCCGCTGGTAACGGGCCAGGGCGTCGCAGGCCAGGGTGGTGTAGGCGCTGCCCAGGTGGGCCCGGTCGTTGACGTAATAGAGCGGGGTGGTGAGGGTGTAGGACATGCAGCGGGTGAACGGACGGCGGCGTTCAGACGCTCGCTGCAGCCGCCGCCGGATCTTACCGAGACGTTTCTTGCCGCCCGATGTCGGATCTGCTGGTGCCCGTGGTTGTTTGGGGAGGTGGCACGGGTGGTGTGGCTGCTGCCATCCAGGCGGCTCGCCGGGGAGCACACACCCTGCTACTCACGCCCGGCCCCTGGCTGGGTGGCATGGTGAGCGCCGCGGGGGTGTGCGCTCCCGATGGCAACGAGCTCAGTCCGTGGCAGACCGGGCTGTGGGGAGCCTTTCTGCGCGGGCTGGCCGCTGCCGAACCCATGGGCCTGGACCACAACTGGGTGAGTTGCTTCGGGTATCGCCCGACCACAGCTGAGGCGCTGCTGCGTGGCTGGGTGGCGGACCTGCCCCGTCTCGACTGGTGGCCAGACTGTCGGTTGCTTGGCGTGGAGCGGCGTGGCGATCGCGTCACCGGCATCCGCCTGGAGCGGCAGGGGATGGCCTGTCGTGTGGACCCTCAACTGGTGATTGACGGCAGCGACCGCGGCGAGCTGATCGCCATGGCTGGTGCCGGCTACCGCCTCGGCTGGGAGGCGCGGGAAGAGTGGCAGGAACCCAGTGCACCACCCCGCCGGGAATTGGAGACCAACCCGTTTTTCGCCGAACAGCCGGTGCAGTCACCAACCTGGGTGGCCATGGGTCAGGTGGGCGGGGATCAGCTGCCTGCCCGGTCGGCTGCGCTGAACGCGGCATTACCTGAGCCCTTCGAGCAGGCTGCAGCAGCCTTCGGTCTGGAGCGCACGATCACCTACGGGCGCCTGCCGGGCAATCTGGTGATGCTCAACTGGCCCCTGCACGGCAACGACTGGCACAGGGGCCTGGCGCGAGCCTTTGCCACGGATGATCCCCAGGCGGAGCAAGAGCTCTTTCAGCAGATGCAGGCCCACAGCCTCGCGTTCGGCCGGGCCCTCAGCGAGGCCACCGGCGGCTGGCTGCAAATGGCTGAGGTGTTCCCCTGCCTCGATTCCAGGAACGCGGTGTTGACGGGTGCCTCGCCCCTGGCGCTCATGCCCTACTGGCGCGAGGGGCGCCGTCTGCTGGGTGTGAGCACGGTGGTGGAAACGGATCAGCTGCCGGTGCGGCAGGGCGAGGCCACAATTGCGCCACTGCCGCGGCGCGATGGATTCGTGGATGCGGTGGCCGTGGGTAACTACGCCAACGACCACCACTACCCGGGTGGCGACTGGCCACTTGCACCCAAATCCTGCCGCTGGGGAGGGCGGTGGAGCGGTACGCCGTTCAGCATTCCCTATGGAGCGCTCGTCAGCGCCGACACGAGCAATCTTCTGGCGGCCGATAAGTGTCTGAGCGTGAGCCACATGGCCAACGGAGCCACCCGGCTCCAGCCGCTGGTGCTCAACATCGGTCAGGCGGCCGGCCTGGCGGCCGCGCTCTGTCTGGAGCAGGGTTGCGCCCCGGCTGAATTACCGGTCACGGCCTTGCAGGAAGCCTTGATCACCGATCCCCAGGCCCCCGCAGCCCCCTTCCCGCTCTGGGACACCCCTTGGCACCATCCCCACTGGCGCGAGCGGCAGCTGGCCTGCCTGGCCGATCCGGCGCGGTTGAGCGACAGCGGGCAGCTCGATCTGCCGCAAGCTGGTAGCACTCCTGCCCTGATGCCGCCACCGGAGCGATTCGAGCGTTCCTACCGCGGTGTGTTCGGCAGCGATGGCCCTGGCACCTACCAGTTGCAATCCCAGGACGGCAACTGGCCGCTGATCACCCTGGAGCCAGCGGTGGCCCACTGGCTGGCGAACCAGATCCCCGGTAGGGAGGTGGACCTGGTGGGCGTGGCCAATCCCTGGGGGCCCTGGTTGAGGGTCACTCGCGTCTAGTCGCGACCTCTGAGAATTCGGGTGAGAGTTCGGGGGGTGCGCCTGCGGTTCAGAGGGTGGTGATCAACTGCATCTGGTCGCGCAGGGGGTCGACCTGCCGCACCCTCAGCAGCAGGTGATCGCCAGGATCACAGCCCTTGGGACAGTGAGCTGCCAGGTCCATGGCCAGCGCCTCCACGTGCACCAGGCCCAGTGCGTCCTGGGGCCTGAGCCAGCGCAGAAACTGGGCTTTCCATTGCTCTGCGTGGTGCTGCTGAAACCACACCTGCTGCCAGTGGCGCTGGTCTTCGCGACTGATCTGCTGGGCCTCGCGCAGCGGCCCCTCCAGCTCGCCAAGCAGGGTTGTGAGCCCATCGCCATCCAGGGGGGGCTTGCCCTCCAGGTGTTTGAGCAGCTGGCGCTGCACCACCAGATCGGCATAACGGCGTATGGGTGAGGTGGCCTGCACATAGGCATCAAGGCCAAGGCTGAAGTGACGTTCCGGCCTGGTGCCGGTCAGTCCGCGGCTGAGGCAGCGCTTGATGGCAGCGTGCCGCACCGGCCCCGGGGGCAGGGCATCGAGCTCGGCGGCAGGGGGCAGCTCGGCCGGTGGCTGGCTGCGAAAGGGCAGGGCCAACCCGTGCTGGCGGCCGAATTCCGCCACCACAGCACCGGCCAGGATCATGGCTTCGGCCACCATCAGCCGTGAAGGGCTGGGTTCAGTGACCTCCAGCCTGGCCTGGTCGTTGTCCTGGCGGATCCGTCCCTCCGGCTGATCCAGCAGCACAGCTCCGCGGGCCACACGCCAGTGGCGGCGCTGCAGCAGCAGGGCGTGCAGGTCGGCCAGGTCGGTATCGGGTGGAGGGGCCAGTTCGATCAGCTCGTCGGCATCGGCATAGGAGAGCCGATAGATGGGCTTCACCCAGCTGGGGGTGAGGCCACTGGCCTGGACAGCCCCTTCGTTGCTGAGCTCCACCCATAGGCTCCAGGCGGCACAGCGATGCCCGGCGCGCAGACTGAAGGGACCGCTGGCGAGCTCCAGCGGAAACATCGGCAGGTTGCCGCCGGCCAGATACAAGCTGGTGGCACGGCGGCGGGCCTCCAGGTCGAGTGGCGAGCCCTCTGCGACCAGGCGACCCGGATCAGCCACGTGGATCCAGATCCTCGCCCTGCCACCGCCGATCGGTTCAAGGGCCAGGCCATCGTCGATGTCGAGGGTGTCCTCGTCGTCGATCGTCACCGAGCGCAGGGCGGTGAGATCACGCCGGGCCCCATCCCCTGGGCGTGGTTCCTTGGCCATCGCCAGCAGGCGTTGGGCCTCTGCCAGCTGGTCGGCTGAGAAGCCCAGCTGCCAGCTGCTGTGGCTCAGGGAGGGGAGATGGTGCGCGTCCCAGAGGCCCAGATCCAGCAGCAGGTGGCGAATCGCACCGCTCTCAACGGCGCAATGGGCTTGCTGCAGCCCTTTCAGCAAAGGGGCGGGCAGGGGATCGCTGCAGTCACCCGCGGCCCAGCGAAGCAATTGGTTCAGGTCGGCCTCGGCCGTGGGGGTGCGCTGGTGCTGCTGGAGCGGCTGGCGCGCCCGCAGAGCGGCGTGCCAGGTCTGCCGCTCCTGCTCCTGCAGGCTGTGGCGGCGGCGATCCTGCCGCAGCCGCCGCAGTTCAGTGAGCGGGCGGGCACTGATCAGCCCCTGTCTGAGCCGAAACCAGTCCTGGCTGCCCTCAAGCCAGCACCAACAGGCCGCCAGCTGGGCTGGGCCCGGCTCCGCACTCAGCAGTTCTGCCCATTCCTGCAGCGGGAGGCCGTCGGCTTGATCACGGAGCAGCAGCCACGCGGCAGCCCGGTCGCGGGCGGGGGGCAGATGGGTAGCCAGCGCCTCCAGCGAAAAATCCCAGGGGTGCTGACCCAGCCGCAGGGGCGGCGACTGATCCAACAGAAAACCCGCCAGCAGGGTGAGCTGGCGGGCCGGAACAGAAACACGTTTAGCCGAATTGCCCAGGGCGACGACCGCACGACTGCCCTCCAGGGAAAGCACCACGCCGAGGTGAGGATGACCACCCTCACGGAGGCCAACCAGATCACCGCTGCGGAGGTGGGGTGTCGCCAGGGCCGTCAGCCCTCGGGATTCACGAAGGGCAGCAGAGCCACGATGCGGGCACGCTTGACCGCATTGGTGAGGTCACGCTGCTGCTTGGCGGTGAGGCCGGTGAGGCGACGGGGCAGGATCTTGCCTCGCTCGGTGATGAACTTCTTAAGCAGATCGACGTCCTTGTAGTCGATCGGATCGCCTGGCTTGATCGGCGACAGGCGCTTCTTGAAAAAGGAGCTGGTCATGGGGTGGAACGGAGCCTCGAATCGGGGAAGAGAGCGATGCCGCTAGGGGCGAACAGGAGCCAGGAACAGGAGTGATGAACCCTGGGGGCTCACTTGATCTCCTTGTGCACAGTGGCCTTGTTGCAGTGCGGGCAGAACTTCTTCAGCTCGAGCCGTTCGGTGGTGTTGCGGCGGTTCTTCTCGGTGGTGTAGCGGGACACACCGGGAGACCGCTTGGCGGGGTTGGACCGGCATTCGGTGCACTCAAGAGTGATCACGATCCGGACGCCCTTGTTCTTAGCCATGAAGGACGTTGCGCCGCTTGTGCGATGCGAATGGACAAGCATCCACCCTACCTGGCGACGTTCCCTCCTTCGTCCTGCTGTCCGGAGTGGATCCGTAGGATCGCCCCCTGTTGATCCAGTCGTGGCATGCGGGTTTCGCTCCAGTGGTTGCAGGAGCTGGTGGCGGGCCCGGCAGATGCCTTCAACCCCGAGGTTCTGGCAGAGCGCCTCTCGATCGCTGGTTTTGAAGTGGAGGGGATTGAGGATCTGACGGCCCAGGCTGCCGGTGTTGTGGTGGGTTGGGTCGAAGCCAGGGAACCCCACCCCGATGCCGACAAGCTCAGCGTGTGCCAGGTGCGCGTGGGCAACGGTGAGGTGCTTCAGATCGTGTGCGGTGCAGCGAATGTGCGCACCGGCATTCACGTTCCAGTGGCTTTGGTGGGCAGCACCCTGCCTGCGGTGAACCTCACGATCAAACCGGCAGAGCTGCGGGGCATTGCCAGCAGCGGAATGATCTGCTCGCTGGCCGAACTGGGCCTGGCCGACAGTTCTGATGGCATTGCCATCCTGGATGAACTGCTGGACCCCGTGCCTGCTGTGGGTGCTCCTGTGGGCCCGAGCTTCGGGCTTGACGACCAGGTGCTGGAACTGGCGATCACGGCCAACCGCCCTGATGGTCAGTCCATGCAGGGGATTGCCCGCGAGGTGGCAGCACTGGTGAACGGCCGGGTGAGGTTGCCCGCCGTCCCGGCCTTTACCCCTGCCCTGCCGATGCCGGTTGCCGCTGAAGCCCAGCGTGCGATGGATCAGGGCGGGCTCTTCTCGATCACGGCTCTGTCTGGCCTGTCTGTTGCGCCGTCGCCACTGTGGTTGCAGCGCCGGCTGCAGAAAGCCGGTATCAGGCCGATCAACAACGTGGTGGACATCACCAACCTGGTGATGCTGGAGACCGGCCAGCCGCTCCATGCCTACGACCAGCAGAGCCTGGCGGGAGCTGCTGCCCCTCCGGAGATCAGTCAGCTCGGGCTACGTGCTGGCCGAAGCGATGAGGCGTTCACCAGTCTCGACGGTGAAGAACGGCGCCTCGACGATGCCAACCTCGTGGTGACCTACGCCGATCGTCCGATCGCCCTGGCCGGTGTCATCGGTGGCCTGGCCGAAGGGGTGCAGGCCACCACCACGGCCATCTGGCTTGAGGCTGCGGTGTTTGCACCCCAGCAGGTGCGTCGTTCGGCACGGCAAGCGGGCTTGCGCAGTGAAGCCTGCAGTCGGTTCGAAAAAGGCCTGCCTGTGGAATCCACTCTCGACGCTGCAGACCGGGCCGTTCAGCTGCTGCAGGATCTCTGCGGCGCCGAGGTGCAACATCGCTGGCTGCACAGCCGGCCCCACTGCCCGCGCCAGCCTTTGGCGCTGCGTCGCGATGCTCTGCTCAATCTGCTGGGCCCAGTGCAACTGGGCGACGAGCCTTGTGACCTGCCCGATGCACGCATCGTGCAGACCCTTGAAGCGATCGGTTGTGTCGTTCAGGCCGACGCGGATGGCGAAGGCTGGACGGTGCTCCCTCCTCCATCACGTGCCATCGATCTGCAGCGGGAAGTGGACCTGATCGAAGAGGTGGCGCGCCTGGTGGGCTACGACCAGTTCGCCTGCCATCTGCCTGACCCGATCGAGCCCGGTGGACTCACGCCCACGCAGCAGGCCGAGCGGCGCCTCCGCCGGAGCCTCTGTGCCGCAGGCCTGCAGGAAGCCTGCAGCTTCTCACTCGTGGCCGAGGCATCAGGTCGGTTGGCGCTTGCCAACCCGCTTCTGGCGGATTACGGCCACCTGCGCGACGAGCTGCACAGCGAGCTGCTGGCGGCGGCCAGGCGCAACCTGCAGTCTGGGCAGGCCGGCTTCTGGGCCTTTGAGATCGGTTCGGTGTTTACGGCTGCCGACCCCGAGCGCAGTGAGATGCTCCTGGCCGGGGTTATCTGCGGAGCCCGCAGGGCCGAGCTCTGGAGCAGCTCCGGCAAGCCCCAGCCACCCAGCTACTTCCAGGCGCGTGGCCTCCTCCAGCAGGCTCTCGCTGATCTCGCTCTGGCGGCGGAGGACCGTCCCCTGCGCAATCACCCACTGCTCCACCCCGGCCGGGCTGCTGAACTCGTGCTGGAAGGCCGTGCCCAGGGATGGTTTGGTCAGCTTCACCCGCAGAGGGCCGCCGAGCTCGATCTACCTGAGCACTGCCATCTGTTCCAGCTCGCCCTCGAACCTCTGCTGGTGGCCGCAACCCGTCGCAATCGCTGGCAACCGGCCTTCAGCCCCTTTGCCACGGTGCCGGCCTCGGAGCGGGACCTGGCCGTTGTCGTGCCGGTTGAGACCACCTGCAGCAGCCTCCTGCAGGTGATCCGCAAGGCGGGCAAGCCACTGCTGGAGCGCGTTGAGCTGATCGACCGCTTCGAATCCGAGCAGCTTGGCGAGGGGCGCTGCAGTCAGGCTTTCCGCCTCCGCTATCGAGATGCTCAGCGCACCCTCACCGATGAGGACGTGGAGCATTGCCACACCCGTGTGCGCCAGGCTCTCGAGCGCCAGTGCGGTGCGGAGCTCCGCAGCTGAGTCTGCAGCGTTTGGCGCACCTGCAGCTGCCTGGATTTTTCTGACGAGCCGCAACACTGGCTGGCCGAGGATCTGTGGCTCGGCCGCCGTCAGATCTTGCTGATGCGCTGAGCCAGTTGATCTGGGCCAGTTGATCTGGGCCAGTTG
The DNA here is from genome assembly GCA_044235095.1 of Prochlorococcaceae cyanobacterium. Classification (GTDB taxonomy): domain Bacteria; phylum Cyanobacteriota; class Cyanobacteriia; order PCC-6307; family Cyanobiaceae; genus NIES-981. The sequence continues at coordinate 124,203 of JBIIIC010000001.1, forward strand.
ATCTGAGCCAGTTGGTGTTCAGGCCGGGGCGTTCCTGCGCTGCAAGACGGCCAGGGTTTCCACGTGGCTGGTCTGAGGAAAGAAATCGATCGGTTGCACCTGCTCCAGGGTGTATCCGCCCTGTTCCGTCAGCAGGCCCAGGTCCCGGGCCAGGGTGGCCGGGTCACAACTGAGGTAGAGCAGCACCGGGGGTGGGGCTGCCAGCACCACGGCGAGAGTTGCGGGATCCAGGCCTTTGCGTGGTGGATCCACGAACAGCACGTCGCTGCCTGGCAACTGGTCAGCGAGTGCCGCATCCACATCCACGGCGTCAAAGCGACAACGCTCAGTGAGCTTGTTCTCGTCCGCATTGAGGCGAGCCAGCCGCACCGCCTCCGGGTTGCGTTCCAGTCCCCGCACCTGCCAGCCGTCGCGGGCCAGTGGCAGGGAGTAAGTGCCGATCCCGCAGTAGGCGTCGATCAACATGCCGGCACCACGACCCCCTCGCAGACGTTGCAGTGCCTGGCCGAGCAGGGGCACAACCCGCTCCGCCTGACTGGTGTTCACCTGAAAGAACGTGTCCGCACCGATGCGCAGTCGCAGGCCCGCGAAGTTCTCCTGAACCCAGCCACGCCCGGCCACCGTGCGTGTGATCTCACCCATCAGGGTATTGGTGGGTCTTGGTTGCAGGTTGAGGCAGACCCCCACGAGACTCGGCCAGCGCTCCATCCAGCGACTGGCGAGTGCGTCCAGATCCGGAAGGTTGTCGTGGCTGCTGATCAGTGTGACCAGCAGCTCACCGGTGCCCCTGCCCACCCGCAGGGCGAGGTGCCGCAGTCCCCCCTCTCCTTTGGCATCGGGACTGGCAGACCAGCCACTCCTCTCGAGATCCTCTTTGAGTCGTGCGACCAGAGAATCGAGGCGCGGGTCGAGCACCGGACACCGATTCATGTTCACAATCCGGTGACTCCCGCGCCGGTAATAGCCGGCGCGGAGCAACCCCTCGTTGGTGCGCTCAACTGGAATCACCGCCCTGTTGCGGTAAGCCAGGGGTTCGGATGCCGCCAGGATGGGCTGCACAGACGTGCGGAGATGGCCGATCCGCTCCAGGGCGTCAACCACCACCTGTTGTTTCCACTGGCTCTGGGCCTGGGCTGACCAGTGCTGCAGGCTGCAGCCACCACAGCGCTCAGCCAGAATGCAGGCTGGTCTGCAGCGTTCCACGCTGGGCTGCACCACCGCCACCAGCTCCGCGAGCCAGTGCCGCCTGGCGGGATGGGTGAGCCTTACGCGCACCACTTCACCAGGCAGGGCACCCGGAACGAAGCAGACCTGTCCCTGGGGGAGCCGGCTCACCCCTTCAGCGCGATGGTTCAGTCCGGTGACCACGAGCTCCAGCTGGTCGCCAGGTCGCTGAGGGGTGGATGCAACGGCAGACACCATCCCGGAGCGGCAGCTGGTCTGACCCTAGGCGTGCAAAGTGCCGTTACACCTTGCCGATCGAGGCTGGGATGGAGACTCACACTCGATAAAGTGTCAGGGTGTAGGACCGCTGCAATGAGCGTCGTTCGGGATCTGATCCTCCAGGCAGACGACCAGCTCCGCTATCCCACGGGGGGCGAGCTCCGCTCAATGGTGGAGTTTCTCACCGGCGGCGCCAGGCGACTGGCGGTGGTGAGAATCCTCACCGACAACGAAAAGAAGATCGTCGACGAGGCCGCCAAGCAGCTCTTTTCACGTAAGCCCGAATACGTGGCACCAGGCGGCAACGCCTATGGCCAGAAACAGCGGGCGCAGTGCCTGCGTGACTACAGCTGGTATCTCCGACTGGTCACCTACGGAGTGCTGGCCGGAAGCACCGAGATGATTCAGCAGATCGGCCTGGTTGGCGCGCGTGAGATGTACAACAGCCTCGGCGTGCCGATGCCCGGCATGGTGGAAGCGATGCGGACGCTCAAAGATGCTTCGATTGCCCTGCTCAGCACTGATGAAGCCAGCCTTGCTGGACCCTATTTCGATTTCCTGATCCAGGGCATGCAGACCCCCACCTAGTCCTGAACCCACCAGGTCCCGCAAACCGGTTGCGCTTGTCGCAGCCGGTTTTTTTATGCGACACAACACGTGTCCTGTATGAGACAACTGAAAGCATCTCCTTCGCCTGTGCTTGCTCGCTGAGTGTGACCCGTCCGTTCCCAGCCACCGCCGGCCGAACAACCGCACCATTCTCTACCAAGTCTTGTACGCGACCAGGCCTGCGTCTCTAACACAGCCCCAGCCTGGACGTCTGATCAGGTGGGTTTGGCCTGCAATCCGCGCAGCCGGCGATGGTCATTGCCTGTAGAGCCGCTCAGCAGGCGGGGCAATGCTGTGCACATCGGCGAAGTGAACGGCACCACCGGTCGGAGCTCCAATTTATTTCGAGTATCTCAGATGAGACACGGGGCCAGTCCTAAAGATGCCTACAGGCGAGATTGCCGATCCTTTTGTCTGTCCTCGGTCGCGCTCCGCATCACCCCACTGTTCGGGTGTTCCATCGCAGTTCAGGCATGCTGGTCGCCCTGAAAGCAGGACCGGACTGAGGAGCGATTGGCTTCCTGTCTACGCGTACCTGTGTTCTAGGCAGGTGCTCACCTTTCTCGATCCCCTCAGCTACTTGGTTTTGAAGGAATCAGTCGTGCTTGGCCAAGGGCCTGGACAATGGTCCCGATCCCTGTCGGCATCGCCCAGTGGATCCCTGCCACACACAGTCGTGGGTCACTGTCATGCAACAACGGTGTGGATCGTGACCAACCAGCCAGTTGCAGAAGACCAGACCCGTATCCAAGCCAGAGGGATACCAGAAGGGCTCGAGTCAGATTGATGCCTAGGCGCCCTTGCCTCATCAGTGCCCTATCAATAGTCCAGGATCTACTCTGGAATGAGACGTATGTGACTGACTTAGTCGCTTCGTGCTTGCCGCTGCTGCCGGCCTTCCGCGCCCGGATGGGTGGACTCGCGTGACACCATTGCTTGCTCTAGCGAGTCTTACACTTGTCCCGTAACAAGTCTTGCCGTTAGTTGATAATGAGACCTATGCGGCGGGGTCAGGTGGTCCGGTAAAGCTCTTTCAGTAGTTGGTAGGCCTCGTTGAGGCGACGCATGGTCTGGTCGCATCCACCCGAATCGGGGTGATTGGCCAGGGCCAGTTCTCTGTAGGCGTCGCGGATCTGTGCCAGTGTCAATTTCTGGCCTGGCGCGGTGGGCAGATTGAGCAGGCGCAGTGCGCCATGCAGCGTCATCGTGTTGGCCAGGGTTTCAAACGACATCCCGCGTTTGCGTCGCCGGAAACGCTGCACAAATCGGCGGATCAGGGTGGGTTGGCGAAGCTCCAGGGTGTTGGCACTGAAGGGATCCTCCAGCACACCGGCCATCACCATCACCCGTTCAAACGTGGCAGGTCCGATGGACCAGCGCGATGAAAGACGCTGCATCACGCTGCTGGCGAGACTCCAGGTGAACGGTCTCCCCTCACTCAGATCACTGTGGGGCCAGATGTCCTGAGCGATCCACACCATGGCTGCCTCAAGTACAGCCTCACCGGGCGGACTGCCATAGATCTCCTGCCAATGGGAACCGGCCTGCTCCAGGGCACGTTCGAGCAGATCTGTGCTGAGCTGCGGTAGCGGGTCGTCCTGAGCGCCTGCCCGGGAGCCTGGCTGCAGACTCTGCTTCAGTTGGGTGGATTGCCTGCGCACGAAGCCCGGCAGTTCGATTCCTCCACTCCGTTTTCCCGAATTGGATTGCAGCATGACGGGATCGTCATCACTGCTTTCGAAGTCACACACCAGCTCGCCGCTTCCATCCTTTCGAAGCAGAACCAGGGCCCCCGTTGGCTCGGCTGCGATCGACGGATTTACAGGATCTCGGCTCGTGCCGGCACCCTCCAGAACAATGTCGAGGTCCTCCGGTTCATCGCTACTAAAAATCTCATCGAGCAGGCGCTCAAGAATGTCGCCTCTGTTGCGCAGACCCCACTCGGCCTTGAGCGAATCAATCCGTTCGAGCCACTTTTCAGGCAGCTCCAGACTCACACGTCTGCGGCGAGCGCCTGGATCTTCAGTCACGGGCGTGTTCGCAGAGTTGCATTGTCAACGCTGCTGCTGCTGGCGAAGCTGCTGCTGCTGTGCCTCGAGCGCTTGTTGGTAGCGCTCAAACAACTGGACTGCGACAGGTTGCTTTGTGGCCCTTGGCGACACTGGTGCTCTCTGAGGCTGCAAAGGCGCAGCTCCCATCGGACGGATGGGCGGCTGGTAGGGGAGTTCCGCTGGAGGCAGCAGAGCCGCTGAGCCGATCGCCGGAGCCACAGCTGGTGGTGGTGCGATGGGTCCGCGGGAGACAGGGGCAGCCTGAATCGGCGCCAGACCCGTAGTTGCCGGTGGAGCGGGAGCCACAGGTCTGGATGGTGGTGCTGCGTTGAGACGGGCAACTTCCACCCGTTCGGCATTCGACTGCACCCGCGCCAACTGGCTGGCCGGCACCACACTCAGAAGATGCCCTGGTGTTGCATCGGCGGGATAAACCATGCTCACCCTTACCGGATTCACCACACCTGGCTTGAGGTTGAGGGTGGTGAGCGCCACACTCTGTCCGGAGCGCAGGCCCACGTGCATCTCCTGCAACCCCTCATCAGTACGCACCTGCATCGATCCGCGGAACGCGGTGAAGGGCCGCAATCCGCCTGCTGGTACGGGATGGCTCATCACTAGCTCATAGGGGCCGTTACCTACAAGATTGAGGTCAACGTCAAAACGCACCCCATAGGTGCCGACATTGTCGAGTGATGAATCCAGCATCCTGGTGGTCAGTGGATTGACCTGCACTTCACGCGTGCCGAAATGGTGTCGGTTGGTGCTGGTGAATGGCACATGCAGGGGGCCCTGTCTGTTGAGGTCGTGCTTGAGCTGCGCCTGGTAGCTATCGCCAATGGCCACACCACCCACGCGCGAGAAGATCTGGCGGTTGTTGATCTCAGCGATGCGTCTGAGATAGACTCGACCTGGAGCTAATCGCCCTGAGTCCAATACAGACACGATGTCGGCATCGCTGTTGGGATTACTGGCAGCGACAACGGCCATCTGGAATGGTCCATCACTGCGACCCTTCAGCAGGGCATTGGCAATGCCGAGAGCTGGCAACGGCTTCTGAAACAGGACAACCCTGCTGCGGGGTGGCAGGGTAATGGCATCGTTCAGCCTTGAATCGAGACGTCCACGCAGCATCTGAACAGCTGTTGCATCTCCCGGACCGGTATTCCAGGGGCGTGGCCCAAGGGGTTTCACGCCCATCAGATTCTCGGCCAGGTAGGGGGCTTCAAAACTGTTGCGCACCGCGCCTTTCTGGAACTGAATCCGGACCGGCTTGTTGCCTGGATTGATGAAGATCAACCCCAGGGTGAGCTCCGTGCGACGGCTGCCCGGGGCAATTTGGCGTCGATAGGGAGGTAGGTATTTGTGATGCATATGCACACCAAACTCACCGTTGAAGGTGTATTCGGCATTGCGGAGCCACACGCCTGTCTCGGCCATGGCTGATCCGGGGGCCGTGTTGATCAGGATCCCCGGACCTTCCACCTCTTCGGGCTGGTTGGAGTGAAGGACTGGCACCTTGTTGAAGGTGCCGTTGAGGGGGCGGGCCTCCTGGCCCGCCATCAGAGCCACATAGGCGCTGGCGGATGGGGCCTGAGCCACCACCACCGCCAGCAGCAGGGCGATGCGAGCAGGGTGCACGGCGGCGATCCTTCCAGCTGATCTCAAACTGCGTCTCCTGGATGGTTGATCTGGACGATCATGGCGTGGTGTGCTCGCAGCTCTGGGAAACAGGGGATCCCCCAAGGCAGGAGCTGAGGTGGAGGGAGGCTCTCGGTCTCCTGTTGTCGGTGGCTAAAACCAACGTGTTAGTGGCATTTTCCCATGTTCCCCCCTTTCTGTGGCTGCAGCGATGCGGGCGCCTCTGGCGATGCCCTGCGTCGTCATCAGCAGCGCAAGCTGAGGATGCTGCGCTTCTGGCGCGACGGTCTCGAGCGTCAACTGGCGGCGATTGATGCCTCGATCAGCACGCTGCAACACCAGATGCAGCGCGATCAGGACGCAGGTTCGTCGAGCTGAGCATCTGTCGCAGCTCCGCCAGTCCCCGGTGCAGTCGACGCTGCACCGTCATAGGACTCACGTGCAGCCGGCAGGCGATCACCCGATAGCTGCGGCCCTCCAGCACCACCTGCCGCACCACCTCCCGGATCGGCGGCGCCAGCTGGGTGAGTGCCTCGATCGCTCTGTTGTCCACCGCCTGCTCGGCTGCTGCGCTCCTGCTCCCGGCCAGATCCAGCTGCTGGTCATCCAGGGGCAGAACCGTCGCCAACTGCCCGGCCTGCTGCAGTTGCTGCCACTGTCCCGAGCTGATCCCCAGCCCCTCACACACTTCGCGCGGGCTGGGTTCACGACCATGCAGCAGAAGCCAGTCGCGACGCAGCTGTCGCAATTGCTGCTGGCGCTCCGTAAGGCGCCGCGGCAGTCGCATCACTGGTGCCACGTCTCTGAGGTAATGGAGGATGGCCCCCCGAACGTGGGGTCTGGCGAACGCTTCAAACGGTGTTCCTGAGGCCCGGCTGTAGAGCTCGGCGGCCCGTAGCAGGCCCAGCAGCCCTACCTGGATCAGATCATCGAGAGGCTCCCGGCAGAGCCGGGCGTAATGGCAGGCCACAGGCCTCACCAATTGTTGATAGCTGCTCACTCGCCGGTTTCGCTGCATCTGGGCGGCGGAGAGCTTCTGAGTGGTCATGAGGCACAAATCGGACACATGGGGGATCTGGTTCTTTCTCCCCCTGAGCTCCAGCTAGGTCCCGTGCGTGCCGATCCAGCAACCGTGAAACCACGGAACTGCTGAGCTCCCGCCTGTTTCGCCTAGAGCAGCGCCAGCTCCTTCCCACCAGCAGGCCAGGCCGCCTCCTGCAACAGGAGCCAGGGCCCGTGCTGTTGCAACCAGGGCATCGAGGACTGCTCTGTGGCCAGCAGGTAGCCAGCGAAGGCCAGGGCATTGAGGCTGAAGCCGGCGCAGTGCTCCTGACGTCGCCGCACAGTAAGAAACCAGTCGTCGTCGAAGAGCAGGTTGTAGGGATGGGTTGGCTGGGGATCATGGTGCGGATTGCCCAGGCCCAGCTGTTCGGCGTGGCGCAGGTAGAGCGATTCCAGCTCGCGTGCATCGCCGGGATCCCGGCGTGGGCTCAGTGCGTAGGCCCAGGGCCATGGCCGGGCGCCACTGCAGAGTTGCTCCTGCAACCGCGCCGCAAGCGGGCAGGAGGGTTCACCGACTGCCCGAGGCAGCAGCTGCAGGTGGCGATGGGGTTGGCTGGCGCCGGCGGCCGCACAGCTGTTGAAGAACCACAGGCCGCCGGAGTCCTGGGCCAGCTCACCCACGGCCTGCCAGTCGTCCTTGCCCAGCCAGCCGGCCTGTGGCTGCCAGCCGGGGGTGATCACCAGCAGATGGCCAGGCTGAACGGGAAATTTGTTGAGCAGCAGCACGTGCCCGGCCCCGAGCCGCGCGACCTCCAGCTCTCGCTCCCATGGCAGAAACGGGTTTGGTTTCGGGCCACCGGAGCGCAGATGCTTGGGCGTGCGACTCAACAGACGGCGCAGCACGAACGGCGACAGCTGGTGAGCCTCCACCACCTGGGTCGTGAGCGGAACGAGGGCCCCAAGAGCCTCAGCTTCAGCACTGCGTGCCAGTGCTGCCCGCCAGTAGCTTTCAGCTCGCACCGGCACGCAGGCGGGCCAGCGAGGCGCCGGGGTAGTAGCGACCCAGGATCTGGTTGTAGCGGTAACCCTGCTCAGCCATCGCCTGCGCCCCATGCTGGCTCATGCTGGCCCCCAGATGACCGTGAGCCTCAAGGGTGATCTGACGATTGGCGGCGTAGAGGCTCTCGACGATCGCGCCCTGGTAACTCAGGATCAGCCCTGCGGTGCTGCTCGCAGCCTGCCGTGTTCGTTCTACCACGGACGTTAGGCCCCGGTAAGCCTGCCAGCGGGTTGTGTCTCCCAGATGCCAGTGGCGATTGGCGGGCCTCGCCATATGGGCAAGGGCGTAGGAGCGCGCCGCCACGGCCTGGGCCCGCAGCGCCTCCATCGACCACCCGCTCGGCATCTCCGCCCCCACCACCGAGCTGATGTAGTCCTCAAGCGAGAGGTGGTTGACCACCCTCAGCCGTCCACCCTCGTTGAGCAGCCGCAGCCGCCCGCTGTAGGGCTGGCCATTCACCAGCACTGACCCTCCTGAGGCCTGGAGCCAGGCCTCAGGAGCCTGATTTAGGGCCTGGCTCACCGCCACCGGCGCACCCCCTCCCCCCTGCTGGAGCAGCAGGCCGTCGCGACTGATCACCTGCCAGGGAGTGGTGGCACTGAGCTGTGGGCTTTCACCCGCACCCATCAGGGCCACGCGGATCTCGAGATCCGGGGCTCCGACTGCAGCCGGCTCGGCTAGGCCTGCTCCCGCGGGGGCCGACTGGCCTTCTGCAGCGAGGCGCTCCGCCTGTACGCGTCGCAACCCCTCGGCCTCCTCACTGGTGTCAACTGCTGGCGGTGCGGCCATCAGGGCATCCAGGAGAGCGCCCTGAGCGGCTCCGTAGGGCTTCGGTGTGAGGCTCTGGGCTGAGAACCCCACAGCCACGGCAATCAAGGCCACAGGGCCCGCCACCAGCAGCTGACGCGGCAGTCCTTCAGCCAGCCTCAGGGCAGCAAGCCGAGCCAGCTGGAACCGGCACGAGCGTCGGAGGTTTTCGGGCAGCTGCCAAAGCCAGGCAGATGCAAGCTTCCGTCCCACAGCAAATGGCCCGTACCGCTCAGCCGGATCATGCCTGAGGATGCCGCCTCGCAGAGCATTCCGCCAGGCCGGGATGAGCATTGCCAGCCCACCACCTGATCGCGCCCCAGTCGCTCCTGCCAGTAGGGAGCCACCAACGCATGGGCTGAGCCCGTGACTGGATCCTCCTGGATCCCCAGGTCAGGGGCAAAAAAGCGCAGCTGGTAGTCGGCAGGGCGCCCCATCAGACTCGGATGGTTCTCGCCCCCCAGTTTCTGCATCAGGACCCAGCCCTGGCGCTCTGCGGCTGGCAGCCTTTCGGGGGGCAGGGCCAGACGCTCCAGAGCAGCCGATGGGCTCAGCAGGGCCACCCTGTAGCCCAGCCCGCTGGTCCAGTAGGCCTGCGGCGCCTCGCCCAGCAGAGTCTGCAGCAGCTCCAGCGCATCCTGTGGTGGATCCAGGGGCTGCAGTCCGCTGCTGGGCAACACGATCGCGCCTGAGCCTGGGTGGGTGGCATCCAGGCTCACAGGCAGAGGACCGCTGCGACTGAGGAGATCCAGCTGCTGGCCAGGTGCCAGTTCCCCCCAGTGGCCAAGAGCCAGGAGGGCGGCCAGGGTGGCGTGACCGCACAGTGGCACCTCGCAGGTGGGGGTGAACCAACGGAGCAGCCAGTGTTGGTTGACCCGCAGCAGAAAGGCCGTCTCCGACTGATTCAAGCTGCGCGCAACCCCCTGCAACGCAGGATCACCGAGGGGCTCCTCCAGCCTCACCACAGCTGCGCCGTTCCCCTGGCAGGGGTGTTCGGCGAAGGCCTCCACCAGCAAGGCGGGCAGCCTCATCGGCCGACTTCCGCGATTTCAGATTTCAGATTTCGCTGCATCAACGCGCCAGCGGCCTGCTGGGGCGTTGTGCGGCCATCGAGTACCTCCACCACCTGGGTGCAGATGGGCAGGCTCCAGCCATGGCGCTCAGCCAGCCCAAGCGCAGCCCGGGCCGTGCGCGGTCCCTCCACCGTGGCCCCGATCCTGGCTTCGGCAGCCTGCGCGTTGAGACCCTCAGCCAACAACCTGCCAAAGCTGTAATTGCGACTCAGGGGGCTGTTGGCAGTGGCCAGCAGATCGCCCAGGCCGGCAAGCCCATACAGGCTGCTGCTCCGACCGCCCATGCCGGCCAGGGCAACGCCCATCTCTGCCAATCCACGACAGAGCAGCGACGCCTTGGCGTTGCTGCCCAGAGCCAGCCCGTCGCACATGCCCGCGGCCACCGCCATCACATTCTTGAGCGCACCGGCCACCTCGGTGCCGAGCGGGTCGTCGTTTGTGTAGAGCCGCAGCGTAGGCCCGCTCAGCGCTGCCTGCAGCCGTCCGGCCAGATCCAGATCGCTGCTGGCCAGCACGCTGGCCGCGGGCAGCCCCCGCTGCAGCTCCGCCGCCAGGTTGGGGCCACTGAGCACCAGGGCAGGCACGTCCGGCAGCTGCCGCTGCCAGAGCTGGGTGGGGGTCTCCAGACGCTCGAGATCGATGCCCTTGGTGCAGCTGAGCAGCGGCAGACCTGCGGGCCAATGGGGCCGCAGCTGGCTGGCTAGGGGGGCAATCCCTGCCATCGACACGGCCACCACCACCAGGTCCACATCGGTGAGCAGGGGGGCCGGATCACTGCCATCGCTCCGCGACCAGGAGCGAAGCCGATGGCCTTGGCGCATCCACAGCTGCTCCAGGGTTCTGCCCCAGGCGCCACGTCCCAGCAGGCTGATGCGAAGGCTCATCCGGCTACCCCACCAGCGGCCGCAAATCGCTGCCATCATGCGCGATCGCACTCGCGCAAGCCCGTGTCCGTCCAGCCCGATCCTTCGCCCTGGCTGAGTTGGCAGGGCCGGGCACTCGTGGTGGGGCATGGCGGCATTGGCCAGGCCCTGGTGCGGCAGCTGGCCGAGCGGGCACCCAACCTCGAGGTGCTGGCCACCAGCCGGGATGTCGGGATCAGCTCAGCTCGGCTGGGCAACACCACCGCATCACTGCTTCCCCTGGACCTCAGCAGCGATGCCAGCCTGGCAGCTCTGGGCGAACGGTTGAGCGGCGGCCCTCCCCTGCGGATTGTGATCAACACAGCCGGCCTCCTGCACGACGGCGAGCTGCAACCGGAAAAACGGCTTAGTCAGGTGCGGCGCATCCACCTGGAGCGTCATTTCGGGGTGAATGGATTCGGACCCCTGTTGCTGGCCCAGACACTCGAGCCCTTGCTCCCGCGTGATCAACCCTGCCACTTCGCCAGTCTCTCGGCCCGGGTTGGGAGCATCGGCGATAACCGGCTGGGGGGCTGGTACAGCTACAGGGCCGCCAAGGCTTCCCAGAACCAGCTCCTGCGCTGCCTGGCGATCGAGTGGGCCCGGCGGTTGCCTCTGGCCTGCGTGAGCCTGTTGCACCCCGGCACCACGGCCACTGCCCTGTCAGCCCCGTTCCAGGGCTCCGTGCCTCCGGAGCGGCTGTTCACCCCCGATCGGGCGGCTCGCCAGCTGCTTGCGGTGTTGCAGGGGCTCGGACCTGCCCAGACCGGCCTGTTCTGGGCCTGGGACGGCCAACCGATTCCCTGGTGAGCTAAGCGGCCAGGCGCTGCAGGACCTCCAGCGGAATCACCTCCAGGGTGCTCGCCTCGGTGGCTGCGAGCCGCACCAGCGGTGCCATGCCGTCCTCAAAGGCTTCCAGCCAGCGGGGTGCACACACACACCAGTGGTCCCCGGGCTTCAGCCCTGGGAAGTTATGGGCCGGCATGGGTGTGGTGAGATCGTTGCCCAGCGCGCGGCTGTAGCTGAGGAAGGCCTCGTTCACCACGCAGCACACCGTGTGGCGACCGTGATCGCCGGGGTCACCATGGCAGTAGCCGTCGCGGAACCAGCCTGTCAGCGGCTGGCAGCTGCAGAGCTCCAGGGGCTCACCCAACACGTTGAAACCGCTGTTCTCCACAGGACCTTCAAGCACTCAGACCAGTCTGGCGAAGGTCGCCCGGCACTGAAGGCAGTGAAGAAAGTGCGTCCAGACGGTTGACGGCTGTCGGGGGTGAGGCGTTAAAGGTCGGTGAGTATCAACGCCGCTGCTCCGCGCATCCCCTTCATGAGCTGGGAATTCACCGAAGATGCGGCCTTCCTGGCCCTGTGCGACGCCTACAAGGAAAGTGGTGAACCCTCGGCCATGGAATTCCTCGCCCACGGCGAGGGGGCTTTCCATTTCCAGGAGCTCACCCAGAACGCCGCTGGGGAGGGCGTGGATCTCAGCGACTCCTCGGATCTTGAAGAGTTCCAGCAGGAGGTGATCGACGCCCTCGACGAGCTCTGCAGCTGACCGGGCCCAGGGATCAGCCGTAGAAGAAGGCGATCTCCTTCTCCTTCAGACCCTCCCAGCCAGCAGCTTTCAGACGCGCATCGAGCGTGGCCTGGTCGAAGTGCTTCGAGCCCGTCTTCACAATGCGGTTGCGCATCGACTTCTTCACACCGGTGCGCGCCCGCTGACTCTCGAGCTCCATCACCTCGGTGTAGAGGGCCAGCATTTCGGTTGGGATGGCGGTGCCGTCCAGATCGACACCGGCCTTGATCGCCGCATCCACGCCATCGGGGCCTGCTATCGCCATGGTTGGGTTCGCTTTGCTGCCCCCCCAGGCTAGGCCTGGAGGTCTCAGGCTCCGTGGAGATCAGGCACTGAAGTAACGGGCCTGGCTGTGCAGAGCCACCAGAGCTGTGGTGCTCTGTTCGGGATGGAGTTGCTCGCTTTCGTCCATGCTCAGGCCGATACGCTCAGCACCCAGCCAGGCGAGCTGCTGACGGGAATCACCCACATTCGGGCAGGCTGGATAGCCAAAGGAATAGCGGCTTCCGCGGTAGCGCTGGGCAAGCACATCACGCAGGGGCATGCCGGCGGGATCGGGATGGCCCAGCTCGCGGCGAATGCGGGCGTGGGTCCACTCGGCGAGGGCCTCAGCCATCTGCACTGCCAGGCCATGGAAGTACAGGTAGTCGCTGTACTGATCGGCAGCAAACAGCTGCTGGGCAAAAGTGGAGGCCTGCTCCCCCATCGTCACGGCCTGCATCGGCATCACGTCGGTAGGACGCATTGCGCCATCGGAGGCCTGCTCCAGGTCGCGGTAGAAATCGGCGATGCAGTAGCGGTTGCCTGAGCGCTGGCGCGGCAGGGTGAAACGCCCCAGCTCGTCGCCGGCTGCACCAGGCAGAGCACCCGGCTCCATGCCCGCTTGATCAAACAGAACGGCTGCATTGCCACTGCGGCCGCAGGGGAAGTACCCGTAGGCCACGCGTGGCTTGAGCAGTTGGTCCTGCAGGCAGCGCTCCATCCACTGCTGCAACACCGGCTCCGCCTTCTCGGCCAGCATCGCCTCATAGTCGGCTCGCGACTGCTGCTGGCTCTTGCGGAGCTGCCACTGGCCTGCGAACAGGGCATTGCGATCCAGGTAGGCGAACACCTCCTGCAGATCGATGTCCACCTCGGTGAGCAGCTGGCTGCCCCAGAACGGCGGCTGCAGGGCGGGCTCCTCGGGGACCACCTCAGAGCGGCTGTCGTTGGTGGCGGTAGTTGAAGCCTTTTCGGCGTCATCTGCCGGTGCGGTAGCCGCATCGCTCGAGGGCTCAGAGCTGGCCTCGACAGCCTCGGCCTCGCTTCGATCACTCAGGCCCAGCCCATCCGGGGTTCCATTGAGGAAGCCCTGCCGGTCGTCCCAGTGGCCGGCCGCCTTGGCCTCCATCAGGGCATCCATGAAGCGCAGATCGGCGAAGGCGTCGCGCCCATAAACAACCTGACCCTTGTAGGCAGCGCGGCAATCGCCGTGGACAAAGCGCGGGGTGAGGGCGGCGCCCCCGAGGATTACCGGCACGGCAATACCGGCCTCATTGAACGACTCAAGGTTGTCCTTCATGAACGCAGTGGACTTCACCAACAGGCCGCTCATGGCGATGCAGTCGGCCTGGTGCTGCTGCTGGGCCTCGATGATCGCCTCGCAGCTTTGTTTAATACCCAGGTTGATCACCTCATAGCCGTTGTTTGTGAGGATGATGTCCACGAGGTTCTTGCCGATGTCGTGCACATCGCCCTTCACGGTGGCGATCAGAAACTTGCCCTTGGCTGAACTCTCCCCCTCCACCTTTTCCATATGGGGTTCAAGGTGAGCGACTGCGGTCTTCATCGTCTCGGCGCTCTGCAGCACGAACGGCAGCTGCATCTGGCCGCTGCCGAAGAGCTCACCTACCACCTTCATGCCATCGAGCAGGAAGGTGTTGATGATCTGCAGGGGTGGATAGTTCTGCAGCGCCGCATCGAGGGCGGGCTCAAGACCGATGCGCTCGCCATCAATGATGTGCTGTTTTAAGCGCTCCTCAATCGGCAGATCGGCCAGAGACGGGCCTGAAGCGCGGGCTTGCTTGGCGCTCACACCCTCAAACAGGGTGGTGAGCGCCGTGAGCGGGTCGTAGGTGCAGATCGCACCGGGATTCTCACTCTCAAAGCGGCGTCGGTCGTAGATCAGATCGAGGCACACCTGCTGGTGCTCCTCACTGATCTTGGCCAGGGGCAGGATTTTGGCGGGGCTCACAATCGCCGCGTCCATGCCAGCCTGACAGCACTCGTGCAGAAAAACAGAATTGAGCACGATCCGGGCTGCCGCTGACAGGCCGAAGCTCACGTTGCTCACCCCCAGCACCACGTGCACCCCAGGCAGACGCTCGCGGATCACGCCGATCGCCTCAACCGTGGCGGCGCCGTTGTTGCGGTCTTCTTCGATGCCGGTGGAGATCGGCAGGGCCAGGGGGTCGTAGAACAATTCGTGGGCCGGGATGCCGAATTCCAGGGCATCGCGGTAGGCCCGCTGGGCAATTGCGAATTTTTTCTCGGCGGTGCGGGCCATGCCCTCTTCATCGATGGTGCCGATCACCACGCCCGCGCCGTAATCGCGAGCCAGCTCCAGCACCTTGAAGAATCGCTCCGGGCCGTCCTCGTAGTTGGTGGAATTGAGCAGACACTTGCCGCCGGCCACCTTGAGCCCGGCCTCCATCTTCTGCCACTCGGTGGAATCGAGCATCAACGGCAGGTTCACGTTCGTCACCAGCCGGCTGACGAGCTCGTGCATGTCGCGCTCACCGTCGCGACCCACGTAGTCGACGTTCACGTCGAGCACATGGGCGTTCTCCTTCACCTGACCTCGGGCGACGGCCACCAGGCCATCCCAGTCTTCTTCAGCCAGGAGCTCACGCACCCTCTTCGAGCCACTGGCATTGAGTCGCTCGCCGATGATCAGGAAAGAGTTGTCCTGCAGGTAGGGCGTGGTGCCGTAGATGGAGGCAGCTGAGGGCTCCACCTGCAGGAGCGGCCGGGGACCGATCGCGCCCAGAGGATCCGCGGGCTGATCGGAGCGTCGCACCGGCCGGTCGGCAGGCTTCAGTTCTTCGGCCAGTTCCACCAACGCGCCGATGTGGGCAGGGGTGGTGCCGCAGCAGCCACCGATCACCTGCACGCCGAGGTCCTCCACGAAGTGCATCAGCTGCATCTTCATCTCAAGGGGCGTGAGCCGGTAGTGGGCCACACCGCCGATGTTCTCCGGCAGGCCGGCATTGGGAATGCAGCTCACTGCGAAGGGGCTGTGCTCACTCAGGTAGCGGATGTGCTCCTTCATCTGCTCCGGCCCTGTGGCGCAGTTGAGGCCGAGCACGTCGATCGGGAACGGCTCGAGGATCGCCACCACAGCGGCGATGTCGGAGCCCACCAGCATTGTGCCGGTGGTTTCCATCGTGACGCTGACCATCAGCGGCCGGCGCTGGCCGGTCTTGGTGAAGGCGGCTTCGATCCCCTGCAGAGCCGCCTTGATCTGCAGCACGTCCTGGCAGGTTTCAACGATGAACAGGTCAACGTCGCCAGCGATCAGACCCTCCGCCTGCTCGGCGAAGGATGCCTTCATCGTGTCGAAATCGATGTGGCCCAGGGTGGGCAGTTTGGTGGTGGGGCCCATTGAGCCGGCCACGAAGCGCGGCTTCTCCGGCGTGGAGTAGGCATCGGCCATCTCCCGAGCCAGCTCAGCGGCCCGCTTGTTGATGGAAAAAGCCTGATCCTCCAGGTCATACTCCGCCAGCACAATCGAGGCGGCCCCGAAGGTGTCGGTCTCGATCACGTCGCAGCCCACGTCCAGAAACTGGCGATGCACGGCCTGCACGGCATCCGGCCTGGTGAACACCAGGTTCTCGTTGCAACCCTCCAGGGCCGCTCCGCCGAAATCCTCGGCGGTCAGGTTCATCTGCTGCAGTGAGGTACCGGTGGCGCCATCGAAGACCAGCACCGGCCGCTGGGCGCTGTGCAGCCGCTCGAGAAAGCCCACGCCCTGACCGGTGGGCTTGGACTGTTCCACCCCGGAGCTCGTCATCACCATCAGCCGTCGATGCGCACACGCGTCACCCAGTGGTCATAGGCGGGATCTCGCCCCTCCGTGATCGCTGTCAGTCGCTCGCGGATCCGTTCCATCACCGGCCGTGCCCCGGGCAGATCGGTGCTCTCCACCCGACGCACCGGTGTGACTTTGGCGGCGGTGCCGCTGAGGAACACCTCATCAGCTACGAACAGCTCGCTCTTATCCACCGCACGCTCGATCACCTCAATGCCCATGGCCCTGGCCAGTTCGATCACGCTGGCGCGGGTGATGCCCTCAAGGATGTCCTGATCCACCCCAGGGGTGATCAGCACGCCATCGCGCACGAGGAAGAGGTTCATGCCACTGGCTTCACTCACCTTGCCGCGACTGTTGAGCAGCAGGGCCTCATCGAAGCCGCTCTTCACCGCTTCGGTTTTGGCCAGGGAGCTTGTGATGTAAGCACCGCTGATCTTGCCGCGCAGGGGCAGGGAGCGGTCTTCCTGGCGGGCCCAGGAGCTGATCCGGCAGCTCACCCCTTCCGGCGAGAGGTAGTCACCCAGCTCCAGACCATAGATGAGGAAGTCGGTCTCGATGTTGTGCAGCCGCGGCGCGATACCCAGATCGCTGGTGTAAACGAATGGCCGCAGGTAAACCGGGCAGCTGGGCTTGTTGGCGCGCAGGAAGGCGGTGATCGCTGCGTGAATGGTCTCTTCCGGCAACTCGGTGAGCAGCAGCCGGGCGCTCTGGCTCAGCCGACGGGCGTGGCGGTCGGCGCGAAACAACAGGATCTCGCCGGGATCGCCCGGGTTGGGCAGGGCGCGCATGCCACCAAAAGCTCCCGTGCCGTAGTGAAGGGCGTGGGTGGCCACCGACAGGGTGGCTTCGGCAAAGGGGACGCACTTGCCACCGAACCAGGCGTAGGGGAGGAACTGGTGCATGGCAGCGGTGTAAAGGCGACAGGCCGGAATTGCCCCGATCTTCTCACCGCAGCCAGCAGGATGGGTGGATGCACAGACTGGCGGCACTACCGGGGGCGGGGGCGGAGGTGGATCTCGGGGCCTACGTGGAGCAGCCACCGGCCCCGGTGCTGCTGCTCAGCAGTGCGGATACCGACCTACTCACGATCCATAACCTGCTCGAGCAGCAGCCCGAGTTGCTGGGTGCTGAGCTGCGTGGGCTCAACCTGGCTGCCCTCAGTCACCCGGCGGTGATCGACCACTACCTGGCAACCACCGCGGCGCAGGCGCAGATCGTGGTGGTGAGGCTGCTGGGTGGCCGCGGTCATTGGAACTATGGCCTCGAGCGCCTGCAGGCCTGGACCGAGTTGGGCCCGCAACGGCTCCTGCTTGTGCTGGCGGGCACCGCCCATGAGGAGAGCAGCCTGGCCTCGCTGTCGAACGTTGATCCTGAACTGGCCATCGGCATGGCCCGCTGCCTGCGGGAAGGCGGAGCGTGCAATGCCCGTCTGGTGTTGCAGACGTTGGCGGCTCTGCTGGTCGGCGAGCACCCGCTGCCACCACAGCCGGAGCCGCTGGCCGATCCCCTGCCCCACGACTGGCGTGTGGAGCCTGGCGCCAGGGTTGGACTGATCCTCTACCGCTCCTGGCTGCAGGCGGGTGATCAGTCGCTGATGGAGGCGTCCGTGAACGCCCTGCGGCAGCAGGGCCTCTGTCCCCGGGCCCTGTGGGTGAGCGGTCTGCGTGATCCAGCGGTGCAGCAGGGGGTCGCCGACCTGTTGAAGCGCGAGCGGGTGGAAGCCGTGCTGTGCGCCACCGGATTTGCTTCGGTGCAATTCGAGGAGGCCGGCCTGGGCGCCCCGCTCTGGGAGCGGCTGGGGGTACCGGTGTTGCAGCTCCTCTGCAGCAGCCGGCCCCGGGCCAGCTGGCAGGCCAGCAGCATCGGCCTGGTACCCACCGATCTCACCATGCAGGTGGCGTTGCCGGAGCTCGACGGACGCATCACCACCCGGATCGGTGCCTTCAAGGAAACCGAGGCCGCCAGCAGTGGCCTTGCCTCTGCGCTGCAGCGCTACCGGCCTGATCCCGAGCGGCTGGCCTGGATCGCCCAGCTCTGCGCCAACTGGGTGGCCCTGCGCCAGACCCCAGCCCAACTGCGGAACGTGGCACTGGTGCTGGCCAACTACCCCACCCGCAACAGTCGCCTGGCCAACGGTGTGGGGCTCGACACGCCGGCTTCAGCGGCGCTGATGCTGCAGTGGCTGCAGGCGGAGGGTTACGGCCTGGAGGGCAGGGTGCCGGCCAATGGCCAGGCCCTGATTGAGCACCTGTTGGCGGGCCTCAGCAACGACCCCGAGAGCGGCCATCGCCCCGCTCTCGACCATCTGCCCCTTGCCACCTACCAGACCTGGTATGCGTGCCAGCCGGAGGCGGCACGCCAGCGGCTGGCTGAGCTGTGGGGGCCACCGGAGAGCGACGCCGGCCTGGTGGAACGTGCCGGAGGGCCCGCCTTCCCGATCCGCGGGCTGCGCTTCGGCCGGGTGTGTCTGTTGATCCAGCCCGAACGCGGCTATGACCGCGACCCCAGCCTCAGCTACCACTCCCCCGACCTGCCCCCCACCCACGCCTATCTGGCCCAGTACCTCTGGCTGCGCCACCAGTTCAAGGCTCAGGTCGTGGTGCATGTGGGCAAGCACGGCAACCTGGAATGGCTTCCAGGCAAGGCACTGGGGCTGTCGCAGGCCTGTTTCCCAGAGTTGGCGCTTGGCCCCTTGCCCCATCTCTATCCCTTCATCGTGAACGATCCCGGTGAGGGGTCCCAGGCCAAGCGGCGGAGCCAGGCGGTGATTCTCGACCACCTCACCCCGCCGCTGGGTCGGGCCGGCCTGCACGGCGAGCTGCAGCGGCTGGAGGGGCTGCTGGATGAGTACTGGGAGGCCAGCCAGCTGGGCGGTGAACGCTGCGGCGCCCTACGCGCCCAGCTGCAAACGCTTCTGGAGGAGCTGCAGATTCCGCTGGTCAGGGGTACCGACCTCGATGCCCGGCTGGATGCGGCCGACGGCTACCTGTGTGAGCTCAAGGAGGCCCAGATCCGCCTGGGTCTTCACACCTACGGCACCCTCCCCGATGCACCGGCCCTGGCGGAGTTGCTGCTCTGCCTGGCAAGGCCGCCCCAGGCTGGTGTGCCTGGGCTCAGCCAGGCCCTGGCCCACGACCTCCAGCTCGACCATGACCCCTGGGTCGCCGCCGAGGAGGCCCCCCTCACCGCAGCCGATCGCGGGCGCCTGCAGTCGGCCGGCGCCCCTGACGCCGGGCGCTGGCGCCACGGCGGCGATGCCACGGCCTGGCTAGAGGAGCGGGCCCTGGCGCTCTGCACCGGTGTGGTGGCCGGCAAGTCGATGGCAGCACCGGGCCCGATCAGCCAGCGGGCGCTGGTGCACACCGCCCAAGTGCTGTGGCCGCGCCTGCAGGCCTGCGCCCAGACTGAACGGCAAGCCTTCCTGGCCGGTCTGGCTGGGGAGCGGATTGCAGCTGGCCCGGCTGGAGCCCCCACCCGCGGACGCCCCGATCTGTTACCGACGGGGCGGAATTTCTATTCAGTTGACCTGCGTGGTCTCCCCACCGAAGCCGCCTGGGACCTGGGCCGGCGCAGCGCAGAGTTGTTGCTGGAGCTCCACCTCCAGGACGAGGGAGAGCATCTGCGCACCCTGGCCCTCTCGGTGTGGGGCACCAGCACGATGCGTAATGGGGGCGAGGACATCGCCCAGGCCCTTGCCCTGCTGGGGGTGCGGCCCGTATGGGACGGCCCCAGCCGCCGGCTGATCGATCTGGAGGTGATTCCGCTTGGACTGCTGGGTCGCCCACGGGTGGATGTGACCCTGCGGATCTCAGGTCTGTTCCGCGACGCCTTTCCCCAGCTGGTGGGCTGGTTCAACCGGGCCACGCAGCTGGTGGCCGCTCTGGAGGAGCCAGACGAGGCCAATCCCCTGGCGACGGCCATGCGCGCCGAGGGTTGCTGTGCGCGGGTGTACGGCTCCGCGCCGGGGGCCTACGGGGCAGGCTTGCAGGGGCTGATCGACAGTGGCCAGTGGGAGACTCGACGCGACCTGGGTGAGGCGTTCCTGAACTGGAGCAGCTGGTCCTATGACAGCACCAGCCCGGCTGATGGTGGCCCCGCCTCTGGGGGTGCCATTGAGGCCCGGGCCGACCGCAGTGGCCTGGAGCAGCGCCTAGCGGCTGTACAGGTGGTGCTCCATAACCAGGACAACCGTGAGCATGACCTGCTCGACTCCGACGATTACTACCAGTTCCAGGGCGGGCTGAGCGCGGCAGTGGAGCAGCTCAGTGGCCAGGCGCCCCAGCTTTGGTTCGGCGACCACTCGCGCAGTGCCAGGCCCCGGCTGCACCGGTTGGAAAAGGAGTTCGACAAGGTGCTGCGCTCCAGGCTGCTCAACCCCCGGTGGATCGAGGCGATGCAACGCCATGGCTACAAGGGAGGTTTTGAGCTGGCCGCCAGCCTTGACTACCTGTTTGCCTACGACGCCAGCAGCGGCCGGGTGCCCGACTGGAGCTATGGAGCCCTGCAGGAGCGCTGGCTTGCTGATCCCGCCGTACGGGAATTTCTGGAGCGCTGCAACCCGTGGGCGCTGCGTGACATGGCTGAGAGGCTCCTGGAGGCCCACCATCGGGGTCTGTGGGAGAGCGCTGCTGAGCACCAGCTGGTGGCCTTGCGCCAGCTGGTGATCGACAGTGAAGCCTTGATCGAGCAGCGCTAGATGCCCGACCTGAGCCCAGGTCTCAGGAGTTGAGTTCCTTCACCATCTGCTTGAAGGGATCAATTGCTCCAGGCTTGGCATTGGCCAGCTGACTGATCTGCGGCTGAACGGCGGGGGCGGCGGCGGCAGCCTCCTCCTTCTCTTTCTTGATGGCGGCCGGTCCCCCGGGCACGTTGACCCCCACTGCGGAGCCCTTCATCCGCTGCTCGAGCTCCGCCTGCGACATCGCCTTGGCGAAGGTTTTCTTCACCGGCTTGGGCACACCACCGGTGAGGCTGATGCCGGCCTCGTCGCCGCCAGCGCCGGGTAGCCCCTCAGAAACCTTCTCAAGGCGGGCCTCCATCGACGACACCTCAGCCACCATCTCCTTGGTGCCCGGGCTGTCGAGGGTGCCGGGGAAGGTGCGGCGAATGGTGTTGGAGCGCTTCATCAGGCTCACATCACCCAGGGTGCTGGAGGCCTCGGGCTCCAGGAAAAAGGTGTCGTCAGACTTCGGCTTGTTGGCCTCAGCGGCACTTGAAGCGGGCTTGGCACCGCGCAGACGATCAAAGAGGCCCATCGATCGGCAAGGGAATGCGTGGGCAAACCCTAGCGGCCGTGGAGCTGGTAGCCATGGGTGTCCGTTCCACAGCTCATCAAAAGTGACTGGCTCGCGAGCTGCCGGGCGATCGCGTCGCACACCAGGGGGGTGGGTGCCCAGCGCTGCTGCTGCTGGTAGTCGTACCAGGTTTCGGCCCCATCGAAGCCCAGCGCGCTGGCCGCAGTGATCAGCCGCGGAAAGGGGAGGCGGTAGCGGGCCGGATGAGCCAGCAGGGCCAGACCTCCGGCGGTGTGGATCGCCTCGCGCACGGCGCTGGCCTGCAGTGCTTCCCCCACCACGGCCTGACCCTGCAGATAGGGCTCCAGCGATGGGTGGTGCTCGTCAAAGCCCAGGGCCAGCACATGCACCAGGCATCCTTCAAGCAGGCAGCTGATCTCTGCGCCACGCCAGAGCATCGGCACTCTCCGGCCGGCTTGGGAGGTCTGCTCAAGCGCCCTGGCCACCGTCCGATGGGCGGCCAGGCTGTGATGGTCGGTCACCGCCAGGTGCTCCAGGCCGATCGCCACGGCCTGGGCCGCGAGGGCTTCAGGTTCGAGGCTCCCGTCGCTGCAGGTGGTGTGGCAGTGGAAGTTGAGGCGGGTTGGGCAGCACTGGGGTGTGACACTCCGCAATACCGCCGCCAGGGGATGGGAGTGGGATTCAGCCACCGGTTGCCAGGCTCTCAGCCCGCAGGCGCCGCCAACGGGCATAGAACTGAATCGAGGCAGCCATGAACACGACAAGCCCCACCACAAACCAGGTGGCTGCCCCGGTGGGGAACTGGCTCTTGAACACCACCAGCATCACCACGATCACCAGCAACAGCGTCGGCAGTTCGTTCAGCGCCCGCAGTTGCCGACCGTTCCACTGGCAGGTGCCAGCCTGCAGCTGCCCCATCAACCTGTAACAGAACGCGTGGTAAGCGAGCAGGGCTGCCACGAATGCCAGCTTGGCGTGCATCCAGCCCTGCTGCAGCCAGCTGGGACTGAGTACCAGCAGGCCCACGGCACAGGTCACAGCAACCACCATGCCTGGAGTGGTGATGATGTTGGCCAGGCGACGTTCCATCAGGCCGTACTGCTGTTGGAACGCCGTTCGCAGTGTGGGTTCCAGCTCTTCGGCTTCCCGGTGATAGATGAACAGCCTCACCAGGTAGAACAGGCCGGCGAACCACACCACCACCCCCACGATGTGGAGGGTCTTGAACCAGAGATAGGCCATGCCGGCTGAAGGGCTCGGCCCAGGCTAGGGGTGGGGCCCGATCTGCTGATCAGCACCGGATGCGGCATCCCAGCTGAATGGCTCCGGCATCCAGGAGGCGGCCCAGGCGGAGGCCCAGGCGGAGGGCCGTGGCTTCTTCAAGCCGATTGAAGTCGCCCTGGTGAGCGGTGACCCAGTGCAGCTCTGCCGGTGTGATCACTCCGGTGAGCAGGGCCTCGAGAAACACAGTTCCCACACTCATGGTCACTCCTGTGGTCTGCGGCTCAGTCTGGTGCGGCCTTGGTCCTGTGCAGGACTCGCAGAGATTCGTAACACAGCGAACAATCCGTTCCTCTTCAGGCTGTCAGAGCAGCTGACAGCGCAGCACGGCCAGAGCCTCATCCGGCAGCCCCAGAAAACGGTCCAGCCAGGGTTCGCCGCTGGGTGCGACGGTCGCCACCCCCACGAGTACAGCGATTCCACTGGCTGCCAGGGGCTCACCACACACCCGATGCCTCTGGCCAACCACAGGCCCGGTTGTCAGTTGGGTGTCGATCCACAGATCCGGCGCGCGGTAGCTGAGGCCGAGCCGCAACTGGAATCGGGCCTGAAAGTGCAGCTGCACCGTGCCTGCCTCCCGGTTCAGCCAGCCTGCCAAGCGCACCGGTTCAATCTCGACGGCGACACCGGGGGGAAGGGGCAGACCAAGCAGGCGTGCACTGCGTCGGTCGAGGGGAGGGATCCTCAGTCGACCGGGCTCAACCCGCAGCTCCTGCGACTCACCAACCGGAGCCGGACTCTGATCCGACCGCCCTCCCCCACCCTGCCCGTTGTAGGCAAAGGCCGGGTAGCGGCCGATCACCAGCCTGCACCCATCCAGGGTGAGCAGCTGCACTGCCGATGGCGAAGGCTGATCAGTCATCGCGTTGTTCTGCCGACCCACTCTGCTGGCCCAACCGCTCGCCTGTTTCCGTGCCGTGGTGCCAGTGGTGACATCCGCACCGCCAGGAGGGGCGGTGTGGCTACCTAGTGTTGGAACACTTGATTAGGGCTGAACGTCAGCTCCTCAGCGCCATGACGCTACGGGCCCGGCACCTGCTGTCACTGGAGCGAGATCTCGAACGGGATCTTGAACTCGCCCGCCTTCATGGACGCTGGCTCAGCGACGACGAGCACCTCCAGATCGAGCGGCGTCAACTGCAGCGACGCAAGTTGACCGCTCTGCTGGTGGTGTGCGTATTGATTCCGCCGCTCTGGCCCATGGCTCTCGCCCTGGCGCTGTATCTGTTGTTTCCAGACACCTCCCGCAGGCTCGCTGTTGGCCTGGGGGTTGGCATTGCGGTGCTGGGGCTGCTGGCAACGGGGCTGATCGGAGCTCTGCTGGTGGCTCTGCTGATGGCGATCTTCTGAAAGCAATCAGCGCTGGCCGAGCAGGTCCTCCCAACTTGGCCGGACGGCGTGATTCACGCGGCTGTGCTGCTCGATGGGGCAGCTGGGGTAGGCAGGACGGACGCTGCTGTTGCGGGTGGGACTGTGGGGCTGGGGAGCCCGGGTGGAATGGTTCATGGTTGGTTGAAACAGAGATATGAGTCGCGCACCGGGCAGTGCCCCTGTCCGGGGGATGCCGCGTTTGAAAGCCCTGGAAGGCTTGAAAGGGCCTTGGGTCAGTAAGAGGAGTTGATCAGACAGCTCTGATCAATCCACCCTGTGGCCTTGTCGTTCCCATGAAGCGCAGGGGGACCGGGCGGTGCTGGATCCGGCGTCGCGGGACTCAGCCTGCAGGCAGCCCGCCGGCTTCTGCCGAACCTTTTCACCCTACAGGCAAGCCCCGGATCTGCCCACCGAGTGCTCATCAATCGCTTGCCCAACCCCTTGCCCAGCTCCCTGGTCAACGGCGGGGAGCAGCTGCCGCCAGCCGTCCGCTTCCACCAGCTGGAGCGGCGTGCCGAACAGGGCAGAGAGAGGAGACGACTGCAACCAATGGTCCGTGGACCCGTCAGCCATCACCGTGCCACTCTGGAGCAGCACGGCACGTTCAATCTCCGGAATGATCGCGTCGATCTGGTGGGTCACCAGCAGAAGCGTGGTGCCACGGGCGGCGAGGATGCGCAGCAAGCCAAGCAACTGCTGCCGGGCTGCCGGGTCCAGCCCATTGGTGGGCTCATCCAGCACCAGCACATCAGGACGGTGCGCAAGGGCCCGGGCCAGCAGCAGGCGCCGCTTCTGGCCATCAGACAGCCGCCCGAACGGACGTTCGGCCAGATCGGCCAGTCCAAGTGTTTCCATCAGTGCCTGCACCTGCTGCCGCTGACGGTGGGTGGCCGGCTGGCTGGGGCCGATCCCCACCGAGCCGAACAGACCTGAAAGCACCACATCCGCCGCAGGTACGACAGGGCTGTAGGAGCTCTGCAGATCAGTCGAGACATGGCCGATGCGACGGCGCAGCTGCCAGAGGTTGACCGTGGTGTCTCCAAACAGACGCAGGCTTGAACCATGCTTCACCACGGGATAAAGCTCGCGGCTGAGCAATTTGATCAACGACGACTTGCCGGAGCCATTGGGCCCGAGCACCACCGTGTGCTCACCCCTGTGGAGGTGCAGGGAAAGGTCTGTGAAAACGGGGCGGTCACCCAGCCACACCTCCAGGTTCTCCGCTTCGAAGTAGGTCTCACGGCTGCTCATGGCCGCCTTCCTGCTGGCGTGGGTGGGGTCGTCGGCACTGTGGGGGATTGCTTTCAGCCACAGCTGGAGGATCTGATCAGGACGGCGTGACCTGGCGTGCGGCAGCGGGGGTCTTCACGCCTGAGAGCGTGAGCAGGGCCAACAGGCCATCGCCGATCGCCTCCACGCTCAGCCACACCAGCACGGCAGCCAGGAGCAGGGGGTGTTCGGTTCTGACGGCGTTGGCCAGGCCGCTGAAAGGGGATGGGGATGGATCGGGACTGCGCATAGGGGTCTCGCCTTGGTTGCCCATCATCCCCGCCGCGAAAGGTTGTTCGCGCCCGCCTATCTATGCAGGTCGTGATGCCCAGGCGCCATCCACATGCTCTAGGCCCGGGGGAGGTGGTGAGCGGAGGCGGTGGCCCTGATCGCTCTGAGCTCGTCGGCGGGGATTCGGTCGAGTTGTCTGATCACCAGCGCCATGCGCGGATTGGTGCGCAGCACGTCAACGTGGCGGGCCAGGAAGTCCCAGTAGAGAGCATTGAAAGGGCAGGCCGTTGGGCCCGTGCGTTGCTTGGGGCTGTAGCGACAGCCCCTGCAGTAGGTGCTCATCCTGTTGATGTAGTTGCCGCTGGCTGCGTAGGGCTTGCTGGCCAGCAGGCCACCGTCGGCGAACAACCCCATGCCGATCACGTTGGTCTGCATCACCCAGTCGTAGCCGTCGATGAACATGCGGTGGAACCAGGCCGTGAAAGCCTGCGGATCCAGACCGGCGATCAGGCCGTAGTTGGCAAGCACCATGAGCCGCTGAATGTGGTGGGCGTAACCGTTCGTGGCCAATTCGCCCAGCACCGTGTCGATGCAGGCCATGCCACTGCCACCGAGGTTCTCCAGCCAGCCCGGCAGGGGGCGATCAGCACCGAAGTGGTTGCGCTGCGTGTACTCGGCCCCGAACCACCAGTAGAGACCGTGGGTGTACTCCCGCCAGCCCAGGATCTGGCGAATCACTCCCTCCAGCGAGGCCAGGGGCGTGCCGCGCTCCAGCCCGGCCTGTTCCAGGCGATGGATCACCTCCTGGGGCCCTAACAGTCCAAGGTTGAGGTAGGGCGAGAGCAGGGCATGCCACAGGGTGGACTGACCACTCACCATGGCGTCCTGGTATGGGCCGAAACCATCCAGGCGGGTGGCGATGAAGTGCTCCAGGACCTCCAGGGCCTGCTGCCGCGTTACGGCCCAGGTGAAGGGCTCGCTCCTGCCTGGCAATCCTGGCTCGCCCTTTGCCTCCAGCTCGTCGTTGAGCCGCTCCACCTTCGCGATCACGGCATTGGTGACGGCGTCGGGTTTGAACTGCAACGGCTCGGGGCCGGTGAGACCTTTAGGCGGCGCCTTGCGGTTGTCCTGGTCGTAGTTCCACTGGCCACCGAGGGGCTTGGTGCCTGGCGGTTCGGCGCTGGGGTCCATCAGCACCTGGAAGCGGCGGCGACCCTCGCGGTAGAACAGTTCCATGCGCTGCTGCCGGTAGTCCCTCGCCCAGGCGGCAAAGGCGTCCCGGCTCCAGAGGAATGCGTTGGAGGGGTGCCAGTGCAACGGGATCGGCAGGGAGAGCCGTTCGATCGCCTGCCGGAACGGCCGCTCGGCCGGCTCCATCACCTCCAGGGCAGTGATCCCGTGCTGCGCGATCCAGCCCGCAAGGCTCGCCTCGAAGCTGGCGGCCTCCAGGTGGTCCACCGTCCATCCCCCGCCGCGCAGCTCGGCGGCAAAGTGGCGCATCGCACTCCAGACCAGCACCAGCTTCTGGCGGTGATAGCGGCGCCAGGCCAGCACCGAGCTGCTCTCGATCAGCAGCACCCGGCAGTGGCGCCGCCCTCCCTGCCGCCCATACTGCCGCTCCAGTGCCTGCAAGGCGGGATGCTCGGGGGTGAGCTGGTCGCCGAGAATCCAGATCCCAAGCATGCGGTGTGGGCTTTAAGACATCCCCCAGACTGGCTTGGCCAGGCCCAGCCTGGAAGCCAGACCAGCGGTCGTCACCCCATTCGCGCGCTGATTGAGCCGTTTCAGCATGCCTCAATCCACCGAGCTGCTGTGATCCGCCTGTCGATTGCGATCGGCCTCAGCCTCATCCGCCAGGTGGCGAGCTGCAGTGAGGTGGTTGAAATCAGGCGACGACGCTTACACCCCGCCGGCGCTACAACGCGGGACCAGCGGCACTGAGAGTTGCTGCGGAGAGCAGAAACGTTGGAAATGCAGCCCTGGAGGCATGCTGTGCAGAAGCGATCTGTAGAACGTTAGAGTTAATCACCATGATTGATGCTGTTTGGTGAGCTTGCAGAGCTTCGTGGAAGCACTACCGAACTCGCGAATGCTGTTGAATGCGCCACCATTATTAATTTAGCCCGCATATTGGTCGGTTGTCTGGACCATGGTTGCAATCCTCCACTCAATCCGTGGTTTGCAGCGCTATTCACTGAGAACAACCGCTCAATCACTGGAAAATGCCATCTGTGGCAAACGATTGTTCAGGTCTTCATGAATCCGGCGACCAGGCTCGATCCATCGCAGCCAGGCTCAGCCCTGGCGTTGCGCCTGGCCATGCCCCTCTCCTCTGTTCCGCAACTCAGTCATCCAAGCGAGCCTGCCGCCAGCATTCCTTCCGCCCCGCCTTCACTAACCTTCGAACGACCACCTCTCCCTTCCGGTTGACCACACCAGTCCAGGGCCAGGAGCAGAACCAGTTGCAGGATCCACAACAACATCCCCGGATCAAGCGCATCGATCAGAAGCTCTTCGATGCGGTGGCCGTCCAGGCTCGCGAGGCGCCACGACAACGCCAGAACCACAACCTGCACCAGGAGAGCGATGCGGTGCAGCGCTTCCTCAACGTGCTGCAGCCTGGCACCTACGTGCGCCCCCATCGCCATCTCCGCGAGCAGCCGGGGGCCGGCTTTGAGTGTTTCGTGGTACTGCAGGGTGAAATCGGCCTGCTGCTGCTCGATGGCCACGGCAGCGTGCTCGAGTGCCTGCGCTTGCAGGCCGAGGGTCCCCTGCGGGGAATCGAGCTTGGCGAGGGTCAGTTCCACACCCTGGTGGCCCTCTCCGCCGACGCCGTGATGTTCGAACTCAAGCAGGGTCCCTACCACCCCACCAGCGACAAGGACTTCCTGGTCCAGTTTCCCGCGGAGGGCACGGCTGCCGCCGCCGATCAGGAACGGCGCTGGCGCGCCCTGTTCGAACCGGACGCCTGAGCGGCCAGGCCCAGCCGCTCGCGGCCCCAGAACGGTTCCAGCCAGATCACCACCGCCAGCCAGTGGATCAGCACCGGCGGCCAGAGCGACCCTGTCTGTACATAGGTGAGCGAGCACGCCACACCCAGCAGGGTGGCCTGCAGGAGGAAACGCGGGTCGTGGAACAGTGCCCGGGCCTGCGGATACCAGAGCCGGGCAGCCAGAGGGTGATAGAGCACGAACAGGCCGAGGCTGAGGGCGCTCCAGGCCAGCTGGGGCAGCCAGGGGAAGCCCTCGCTGGGATGGGGAATCAGCAACACCCGAAACAGCAGTTCCTCCACCAGGGCCGGCATCAGCAGCAACCCCGCCACCCGCCGGAGTGTCTGCCTCAGGGGTGGCCAGTGCCAAGGCAGGGCGAGAAAGCCGGTGGTCAGACCAAGCCCCAGCGCCAGAGCCCCGTAGCCCCCCAGCACCAGCAGGCATCGCCCCAGGTCGCCGGGCTGGAAGGGCGGCAGCAGGCTGTCCAGCACCCTGTTGAACAGGGTGCCGAGCACGGGTACGTGACCCAGCAGCAAGGTGGGGGCCACCGGCAGCAGCCGCGGGGCGGCTGAGGGGATCTGGTTCGTGCGGATCAGTTGGATCGGCAGGCCCACCCGCAGGATGTCCGCGGCCATGGCGTCGTGGGCCCGGCGCGGCAGCATCGAGTTCCAGCTAAGCAGCACATCCCCCAGCTTCTGGCTGCTCTCAAAGCCGCCACTGCCCCCATCAAGGCTGCGGGCGGCGTTGTGGCGCCAATCGGGGCGCGGCCGGCCGAAGGGGGTGAGCCAGCGGTCGAGGGCCGTGGCCAGCCTGGCCAGCCGTTTCTGGTCGCCCGCATCCAGATCGCTGAAGGCCTGATCTTCGCGCAGCTGCTGGATGGCGATCCAAAGAGCCTGGCTGGAATCCTGCACACAGGAGGTGGCTGCGGTGACCATCGCCACCCCGCTGCCGTCGCCGCTGCGGTAGCGGGCGGCCAGGATCTCAGCCTGGAGGGCGAGGGCGTCGAGCACCCGAGGCTCCATCGGCACCAGCACATCCGAGAAGGGCCGCGACCCCAGCCAGCCGCGCTGGAGGTTGCCGGCGTAGGCGCTCCAGTGCTGGCTGCCCGACACGATGCCGTTGGGATTATTGGCGTAGATCTGGTGGTAGCGAATGACTAACCGTGGCTCTTCTGTCACGGGGTCACGCACCACCTCGGCTTCACCGAAGGCGAAGTGGCCCGTGGTGGTCCAGGCCAGACTCAGCTCGGCCTCGCTGCCGCCGATGCCCCCGAAGAGATGGATCAGCAGGGCCCGCTCCCCCTCCTGCCAGCCTGGGGGGACCGACCCATCCGGCACCAGGGTGGTGCTGTGCAGCGTGCCGGGCCTGTTCTCGGCGGAACTCCAGTTGGCCACGCGCAGATGGTTGAGGCTGGCGGCCGTGCCCTGCAGCTGGCGTTGGGGCGAGAGGGCCGTGATCTGGCGGGGTTGCAGGGCTTGCACGGTGAACACGCCATCGCTGGCCGGCGCCCCCTGGATCTGCCAGCCCTGCTGGTTGAGCGGCGAGGCCGCCAGGGCGGACAGGTTGAAGTTCAGACGGCCGAACCGGTCAGGCGGCAGGCGGGGAATCCGGATGCGCTCTTCCGGTCCATCGAAACGGCCGCTTGCCGGGTTGAAATGGCGCACCAGCACCTGATCGTTATCGAGTTCCCTGCTGGCTTCGGCCGGTCGCCCCACCAGCTGCACCAGCCCCTGCCAGCGGCCGGTGATCTGCACGGGGGGACGGCTGATGCGCAGACCGCCGGAGTCGAGGCTCACCCCCTCCAGGGCCACGGTCATGTCATCCACCAGACGGGACCCGGCCAGCGACTGCAGGGGGCCTACCTTGACCCGGCCGTCCAGACGGCCAGGCACCACATTGTGGACCGCCTCCATCTGGCGGGCCGCCTCGCCGAAGCGGATGTCAACGGTCAGAGCGTCGACGATCCGCTTCAGCTCCGGTTTGTCCCGCCAGCGCAGGCGCAGGCGGCTGCCGATCTGGACCTGCTGGTCTGGCGGTGCCTGCTCCAGTTCGATCCACACCCAGTCGCCGGGTGTGGCGGCGGCCTCGGCGGCACCTGGCAGAATCAGCCTTACGAGCCATTCGGCGCTCGGGCTGTAGAGACCCGGGGACGGCTGCAGGGAGAGTGGGTAGGACTCGGGCCGGTTCCAGGGCGACTGCCTCGCTAGAACGTCGCTGCTGAGCGGCAGGGGTGCGGCCGGTGTTCCCACCGTGCTCGCCGCCAGCGGGGGGCCAGACAGCAGAGCGAGCAGCATGGCGATGCTCATGATCCATGCGAACCACCGGCGGGAGGTACGGCGGGCCAACGCCAACGCCAGCGCCATCGATCACCCTTCCCCGGACAGACGGCAGGCGCGTCGTGCCATGGCGGCGGTATAGCCCCGGTCGACCGGCCCGGCCTGGGGGCTCAGAACGCCATTACGACAGTCCACCACCAGACGCTCACGGTGTCCCTGCTGGTCGATCACCCGCAGGCGCAGCTGCCAGTGGTGCTTGGCACTGCGGGTGATCTCGTCGCCGCACACTGGCCCCACACACAGCCCAGGAGCTGCCTCCGCCCGCCCCGGCCAGGGCCCTGGGAGCCACGGCGGGGTCAACCAGATGCCCATCAGTGCCGCCACCATCAGACCGCAGCACAACCACTCGCGCAGCAGCAGCCTCAACTGGCGAGCTCCATCGGCACAGGTTCAGCTACATCCTGCCGCGCCGCCGCCAATGGCTGTTCAGGATCCCCGTCGCTCAGGTCTGGCGGATGGAAATACAGCCACACCTGTCTGGCCAGGGCCGGACCCATCCCCGGCGCCGCCGCCAGGGTGTCGACGCTCGCCAGCTGGATGGCGTCGATCGAGCGGAAGTGGGCCAGCAGTTCCTTGATCCGCTTCGGGCCCAGACCGGGGATATCGGAGAGGCGGGAGCGGGTCATCCGTTCGCCGCGTTGCTGGCGGTGGAAACTCACGGCGAAGCGGTGGGCCTCATCGCGCAGGCGCCGCAGCAGCTGCAACCCCAGCTGGTCGGCCTCACTTTCCAGCGGCTCCTTCGCGCCGGGCACGAACACCTCTTCGCGCTGCTTGGCCAGGGAGCACACCACCAGCTCCTCATCGAGGTTGAGCTCACGCAGGGCTTCCATCACGGCCGAGAGCTGGCCCTTGCCGCCATCGATCATCACCACATCGGGCCAGTCGTTGAGCCCGCCGGTGTGCAGAGCACCGCCCGCATCACGGCGCAGCTCGCGCAGATCAGCCCCTTCGGCCTTGGCCTGCGCCCAGCGGCGGAAGCGGCGGCGGATCACCTCCGCCATGCTCATGAAGTCGTCGGAGTGGCCAGCCCGCACCGAGCTGCTGCGGATCTTGTACTTGCGGTAGTGCTGCTTGGCCGGCAGCCCGTCGACGAACACCACCTGGGAGGCGACGGCATCACTGCCCTGAATGTGGCTGATGTCGTAACCCTCGATCCGACGTGGCGGGCTGGGCAATTCCAGCAGCTGGGCCAGATCCTCGGTGGCGAGCAGGTTCTGCTCGCTGGCCCGCTGGGCTCGCTGCAGTTCGTAGTTGGCGTTACGGACCACCAGCTCTATCAGGTCGGCCTTCTGCTGGCGCTGGGGCACCGCCAGCTTCACCTTGCGGCCCCGCAGTTCGCTCAGCCAGTCCTCGATCAGGGCCTGCTGGGGCAAGGGATGCTGCACCAGCAGCTCCGGCGGGATCTCCACCCCCTCCACCTGGCTGTAGTGCTCTTCGATCACGGTCTGGAGGATGCGGCCAAGGGCCTCACGTCGCTCGGGCGATGGGGGCAGATCGCCACCAGCCCCCTCCTCGGCCGCTGGGGTGCCCTCGGCATCAGCCGTGTAGCCCAGCCGCCCCACCAGCTTGCCGGCCCGCATTTGGAAGAGCTGCACCGCCGCTACCCGCCCATCGGCCGCCAGGGCGATCACATCCCGGCTCACTGAACTGTCGCCGAGACTCATCTTCTGGTCGGCGGTGAGGGTGTCGAGGCCCTGGATCTGGTCGCGCACGCTGGCGGCGCTCTCGAAATCCAGCCGCTCGGCATAGCGCTCCATCTGCTCCTTCAGGAGCTGCAGCAGCTCCTCGTTGCGCCCCTGGAACACCATCGCCACCTGGCGCAGGGTGCGGTGGTAGTCATCTGAGCTGATCTTTTCCTGGCACACCCCCGGGCAGCGACCGATGTCGTAGTTGAGGCAGGTGCGCTCCCTGTAGAGGGGCTGGGGTCGCTGCCGCAGCGGAAACACCCGCTTCACCAGGGCCAGGGTGCGCCGCAGCAGGCCCACGTCCACGTAAGGCCCGTAGAAGCGATCCAGGGGGGAGCGGAAGCGGCGCTTTCTGGTGATGAAGATGCGCGGGTAGGTCTCGCTCCAGGTGATGCAGAGGTAGGGATATTTCTTGTCATCTTTGAGCAGCACGTTGAAGTGCGGCTGGTTCTGCTTGATCAGGTTGGCCTCGAGCGCCAGCGCTTCGGCCTCGCTGTCGGTCACGATGAACTCGATCTCGCACACCTGCCGCACCATCAGCCGGATGCGGGGGCTGTGGCCATGGCCGCTGCCGCTCTGGAAGTAGCTGCGCACCCGGTTGCGCAGCACCTTGGCCTTGCCGATGTAGAGGATGCGATCCTCGGCGTCGCGCATCAGATAGCAGCCCGGCTCGGAGGGCACCTCCTTGAGCCGGGCCTTGAGGCGATCCGGTTGTTGCAGCAGGGGCTGGCTCAACCGCCGTATTGCCAGCCGGTGCCGGCGAGCTCCAGGGCAGCACCGTCGGCGTGCAGGGTGGCGCTCTTCACTTCGCCCACAAACACGGTGTGGTCGCCATGGGCCACCTGGCCCACCACTTCACACTCCACCGCGCCGATGGCGTCGGTGAGGATCGGCAGACCCAGCTCGCCCAACGTGAAGGGGGCGGCGTCGAAGCGGCCGCCCACGGCCTGCTGGGGCTTGAAGAACACCGCAGCCATGTCCTTCTGGTCAGCCTTGAGCACATTGAGGCTGAACTTGCCGGTGCGTTGGATCATGCCGTTGCTAGTGCTGTCGGCCCGTACCGCCATTACCACCAGTGGCGGCTCGAAGCTGCCCTGGGTCACCCAGCTGGCGGTGAAGCCGTTCACGTCGTCGCCCTCGGCCACCCCGCAGATGAACAGACCGTGGGGGATCTTGCGCAGCAGGGTCTTCTTGGCTTCAGCGTTGAGCGCCATGGGCGGGGAGGCGCGCATGCGCCACAACTGCTCCAACTCTAGAAACGGGCATCGGCGGAGATGACCCGCTCAGGAGGGATGGAACACGCCAGGGCGCCCATAGGCTGGGATCATGCGCGCCCTCTACCCCGGCAGCTTCGATCCGCTCACCCTCGGCCACCTCGACCTGATCGAGCGGGCCAGTCGCCTGTTTGATGGCGTGATCGTGGCGGTGCTGCAGAACCCCAGCAAGAGCCCGGCATTCGGTCTGGAGCAGCGGTTGCAGCAGATCCGCATGGCCACGCAGCACCTGAGCGGAGTGGAGGTGGGCAGCTTCGATGGACTCACCGTGGACTACGCCCGAGACTGCGGCGCTGGTGTGATCCTCCGGGGTCTGCGGGCGCTGAGCGACTTTGAATTTGAGCTGCAGATCGCCCACACCAACCACAGCCTGGCTCCGGCGGTGGAGACCCTGTTCCTGGCGACGGCCGTGCAGCACAGCTTTCTGAGCAGCTCGGTGGTGAAGGAGGTGGCCCGCTTCGGAGGCGACGTGAGCCATCTGGTGCCTGAGGGAGTGGCACGGGAGCTTGGGACGCTATTTAATCGGTCATACCCCTCCGGAAGCAGCCATGGCTGAGGCCACCATCTCCGTGCTCGATCAGCTCGATCAACTCGAGGAGATCGTGCTGGAGGGCAACCGCATCCCATTCAGCGGTGGGCGGCTGGTGAACGAGCAGGACGCCGTGGAGGTGATTGACGCCCTGCGCGAGAGCCTGCCCCGGGAATTTGAGCTGGCGGCTGAGCTGCTGCGCCAGAAGGAGGAGTTCATCACCCAGGCCCGCCAGAAAGCCGATGAGATCGTGGCCAACGGTCGCCGCGAACGGGAGCAGCTGATCGCCAGTCAGTCGGTGCGCCAGGAGGCTGAGCGCCAGGTGGCTGAGTGGCGTGAACAGGCCCGGCAGCAATGCGATCAGATGCTCCAGCAGGCCCGGCAGCAGGCAGCCCAGGCCGAGCAGGAACACCAGAGCCGTCTGGTGCAGATGGAACAGCAGTTTGCATCCCGGCGCCAGCAGTTGGAGCAGGAGGCAGCCGAACGCAACCGCCAGCTCATGGAGCAGCACGACCGCAACCGCCAGCAGGCGATGGCCGAGCTTGAACAGATCCGTCAGGAGGGGCTGCGGGTGCAACGGGAGGGCCAGGCTGAGGCCGAGCGGCTCCACAACGATGCTCTGCAGTTCCGCCAGCAGACCCAACAGCAGTGCGACCAGCTGATGGCCCGCAACCGCCAGGAGGCCAATGCGATCAGCGAGGGAGCCAACCGCTACGCCGAGCAGGTGCTTGGAGAGCTTGAAAGCCGCCTCAAGGAGATGGGGCAGGTGGTGATGGCCGGCCGCCAGGAGTTGGTCAAACTCCAGGTGGTGGAAAACAGTCCTGCCACGTCACCCGCCCCCCAGGCCAGCGGCACCAAGCCGGTGAGCAAGCGACGCAAGATGGCTGAGGCTCTCCGCCGTCACGCCAGCTAGTCACGTCAGCTGGCCTGACGGGGATCGACTGGATCAAAGGACCCGGCAGAGGCTGGTGTTCTGCACCTGGCGGAGCACCTGGCCGATCGTGGAGTTTGGGCTGCCACCGCCGTTGCTGATGGCGCTCACGTAGCGGGGGCCATCATCGGTGAGCAGCACTCCACTGATCGAGCGCACACCGCGCAGGGTGCCGGTTTTGCCGTAGAAGCGTCCCTGCAACGGGCCACCTGCGTAGAGGTTGCGCAGGGTGCCGCGCTGGCCGGCAATGGCCATGGAGGCCAGATAGGTGCGGCCATAGGGATGCTGGTCCATGCGCAGCAGCAGGGCCGACAGGAAACGGCTGGTCAGCCGATTGCTGCGGTCGAGGCCGCTGCCATCGGCAATCCGGACGCCCTGCAGCGGCAGTCCCTGTTCGACAAGCCACTGCCAGGTGCGCTGCTGGGCTTCGGTGAGATTCCAGCTCTCCGCCGCCTGTCGCATCAGCACCTCGGCTGTGAAGTTGTGGCTGTCGTTGTTGGCCAGGCTCAGCAGGCCGTGCATAGACGTTGAGGGCTCCTCGTGCAAGAGCACCGCTTCGGCTGGCAGAGGAGTCTGGGCTGAAACGAGATCCAGCTGGGCCTTGGCACCTTGCTGACCCAGGCTTTTCTGCAGCAGGGCCTGAAGCCGCGACGGCGGGTTGAGCACGGCGTCGTGGATGGCGTTGCTGGTCACCGCCAGTCGCGTGATCGGCGCGCCGTAGGCGTAGTAGCGATCGTCTGGATTCCAGCCCGCCGGCCACCAGGCCTGACGAGGCTCTTCTGCCAGCTCCAACCTCACCAACGGGGGAGAAGCGCCATTGGCGTCGGCAGAGGAGAGCGCCAGCCTGGCGAAGCGCTGGAGCTGGGGCAGCGCCAGGTCGGGATCCCCTTCACCGGTGAGGCGCAGGGTGTTGTCGCTGAGGCGCCAGAGCCTGGTGCGTAGTCGATAGTCGGGCCCGAGCCGATCCAGGGCGAAGGCCGTGCTCACCAGCTTTTGGTTGGACGCCGGCACACGCGGCCTGAGGCCATTGAGATCGGCCAGCAGACGCCCCTGCGCATCGGCCACGCTGATGCTCCAGAGCGAAGCCTCACCGGCGACAACAGCGCTGATCTGCTGCTGCAGGCGTTGGCAACTCACCTGCTCGGCCAGTCGAGGCAGACCGACCGGCGGAGGGGCCTGTGGCATCACCGCCACCGGAACCGTCCAGGCCTGCTTGACCGGGAGGGCAGGACTGCTGGCTAGGTCATCTGCGCTGGTGGCAGGCGAGGGATTCTCGGCCGAAGCAGGTGGGGTTCCGGCGGTCAGGGCCCCCAGAAGCATCCCAGCAAGAACCAAGCTGGCCGCGGGACGTCGCGGGGATCTGACCTGCATCGCTCAGCCCTCCTGCAGGCGCAGACCTGTCACGGTGCCGGTGAGTCGGTATTGCTCGCCTTCGATCTCAACTGGGGTCCCAATCTTCAGGTTCTGGTTGCCGAACACCACCCCACCACCGGCACGGCGTGCCTGGCCACTCAGCACGAAACGGGCATCGAGACTGCCGAGAGACTGCTGGTTGGGATCCGGGGCCGTGACAACGCGACCATCGGGTTGCACTGCCGCCAGCACGCGTTTGAGCGGAATCACCCGTTCGATCGCCACCGACCCATGCGGCTGGTTGCGGATCACGATGGCGACCTTGCCTTCCTGCTCCGCTGCGGCAATCAGGCCAGCAGGGTTAGCCACCGCGGCCCCTCGCACATCAACCTCGACCTGCACCGGCACCAACGCGCCGGTTGCCTGGGCCACGGAGGTGGACAGCTTGGGGCTCCAAATCACACCTGCGGCGGCAAGGGCCACCGCCACGCCTGCACCCAGATCCACCACACTCCAGCGGCGCTTGGTTTTTTGGGGGCTTGGAGTCTGACTCATCCGTTGGGCTTCACTCGGCAAAGCTTAGGGAGCACTCCCAGAAGACACCAGGGGCGGGCTCAGCTGCGCAGACCCTCGATGAAGGCATCCATGGCCCGCAGGTTCCCTGCCAGCCCACCACTGGTGGCCAATGCCTCTGCCTGCTGTTCGCCATCGGGTTTCTGATCGAAGCTGGCCGCGAGGCGGAAGCCGTCGGTGTCCTGGCGGAAGAGCTCCCAGGGCCCTGGAAAGGCCCGCCGCAGGGCCGCGCCATCCAGGGGCTGGAGGTAGTAGGCAGCCTGCCACTGGGCCAGAAAGCCGCGACGGCGTTCCCGCGCCACGCTGCCGATGCCAACGGCGGCATCCTCAAGGCTGCCGTTGATCACCACCACCGCTCCGCGATGCCCGGCGCAGAGTTTTTCGAAATCCTCGTAGTCGGCCTGGTTGGGGGCCACGGCCAGCAACACCGAGCTCGCCTCAGTGTCCTGGTCGGTGTCCAGGCCCTTGTCTTGGTCGGTTTGCTGGCGCCGCTGGTGGCCGCGGAAATCAGCCACCCAATCAGCCTGCTCAGGCGCATCGCGTCGAGCCAGAGCCGCGGCGCCGGCATCGGGGAACAGGAGGGACAGCTGGGTATGGCTGGCCCTGAGTGCCTCACTCAGCCGCAGCACCGGCGGCAGCAGACGCAGCCCCTGGAAACGCCAGTCGATGCTCCAGCGGCCACGGGGATTGTCGGCGAGGGCCTGCAGCACGGCCTCGAGCGCCTGGTGTTCAGCAGCGCGCAGGTCCGGCGGGAGCATGGGTCGAACGCAGATGGTGCGACCCTACTGAGGCTGTTCGTCTAGGGGTCTCCGCTCTGCTGTGCCATGGCCCTCTGCAGCGCGGCAGGAACACACTCCAGCAGGTGGTCCTGAGGTCCGTGCAGATGCCAGGGGCCGAGACTGATGCGCAATGCGGCCTGGCTCTCCTCCGGGTTATACCCCATGGCACGCAGCACCGGACTGCCGGCCATCCCCTGACTGCTGCAGGCTGAACCACTGCTGGTGGCGATCCCCTCGCGGGCCAGGGCTCGCACCACAGCCCGTCCAGAGAGCGGCGTGCCAGCAGATGAGCGCAGCAGCAGGCTGATGTGGTGAGGCAGACGACCTGGACCCGGCATCGGTCCGGTGAGCTCCACTCCGGGCAGTCCCAGCAGCGCTTGCAGCATGTCATTGCGCAGCGACTCGAGTGGATCGCAGCCCCCCGCCTGCCGCAGGCGCTGATCGGCCAGGTCGAATGCCGCCGTCAATCCAGCCGCCAGAGCCACCGGTTCGGTTCCGGCGCGTCGACCCCGTTCCTGCCCCCCGCCGCCTAGCAGGGGCTCGAGCAGCATTCCCCGGCGCACCACCAGCACACCGATGCCCCGCGGGCCCTGCAATTTGTGGGCTGTCCAGCTGAGCAGATCCACCGGCAGCTGCCGGAAACTCACGGACCGGTGTCCCATCAGCTGCACCGCATCAACGTGCAGCACCACGCCAGCGTCCCGGCAGAGGGCACCGGCCGCTTCGATGGGCTGGATGCTGCCCACCTCGCTCTGCCCCCAGATCAGCGAGACCAGCCGGGTCGGTGGCACTAACAAGGCCGAGAGGGCCTGCAGATCCAGGCAGCCCTGCCGGTCAACCGGGGCCTCCACGAGCTGCCAGCCCTGGCGTTCCAGCTCCCGAGCAGCCGCCAGCGTGGCGGGGTGTTCCACGGCGCTGATCACCAGGCGTGGGGGGTGCGGACCGGCAATATCGAGCCGCCGGGCTGCCCCCAGCAGCGCCAGATGAATCGACTCGGTGCCTCCGGAGGTGAATACCACCTCTTCGGCTTCGCAACCCAACAGGGAGGCGACCTGAAGGCGGCTGCGCTCCAGCTGCTCTGCGGCCACCAGCCCGGGAGCATGCAGGCTGGACGGATTGGCCCAGGCATGACGTGCCACGAGACCCATGGCCTGCAACACAGACTCCGCTGGCGGCGTGGTGGCGCAGGTGTCGAAGTAAAGGGGGGGCTCGAGTGGCTGGAGCCCGCCGGGCTGGGATGGGTGCTGCAGGGAATTCAGAAGGTCGTTCAGAGCAGGAATGGGCCGGTGCGCTCCGCCCGCGCCCGGGTGCGTGATTCGAGTGAATTGGTAGCCAGGGCCACCAGATCGTCGAGGGAACTGGATTGCAACAGTGCCTCCACCCGGGCCCGGGCCTCGGCAGAAGCACAGGCATCAGGTCGGGCACAGCCATTCACGCAGGCCGTGGAGCAGTCGATGCTGTCGGCTTTGCTGCTGCCTGCCGGCGGCAACGGCGCCACCGCCCTCGCGACGTCATCCTCGACAGTCTTGGCCGGCCCAGGCTCCACAGCGTCGTCACCCCACAGCTCCGGCGTGATCACGGCATCGAAGACCGGCTCGGCAGGACCGGTCATGAACAGGTGATCGCTGGCCTGATCCCAGTGGATCCACAGGGGCCCGCCGGGTAGATCAAGCCGCGCCTGCCGTTCGCACAGACCGAGCTGATGGCAGACCACCAGGGTGGCGCAGGCCCCAGTGCCACAGGCCAGCGTGGGCCCCGCTCCTCGCTCCCACACGCGCATCACCAGGTGATCAGGGCCCAGCACCTGCACGAAGTGAACATTGGTTTTGGCGGGAAAGGCGGGATGCACTTCCAGGGCTGCCCCCCAGCGCTCCAGATCAACTGCGTTGAGATCCGCCACGGGGATCACCACATGGGGATTGCCCATGCCTGCCGCCCCCACGGCAAACAGTTCACCTGACGCTTCAAGCTCCCCCTGGGGGATGCCGGCCGGTCCAATGGCCAGGGTGGTGGGCACCGCTTCGGGGGCCAGGAAAGGAGCCCCCATATCCACGCAGATGGTGCCATCGGCCTGCAGTTCGGGCACGATGCGCCCTGCGAGGGTTTCAACCTGCCAGGTGCGGCCCGGCTGATCACCATCGCTGTCGGCCAGGAAGCGGGCCAGGCAGCGGATGCCGTTTCCGCACATCTCCGGCTCGCTGCCGTCGGCGTTGAAGATGCGCATGCGCAGCTCGCCCCCCTGCTGAGGCGGCAAGGCCAGGATCACCCCGTCGCCGCCCACACCGAAGCGACGGTCACAGATCCTCCGCACCCTCTCCGAGGTGAGATCGAAACAGAACGCGCCGCCGGGTCCCTTGCGGCCATCCAGCAGGAGGAAGTCGTTTCCCAGGCCTTGGTACTTGCTGAACTGGAGCACGATGGGGTGAGGCGCAACCGTGAATAAATCCTATGCAGAGCTTTTCGGAGCCACGAAAAACCCTGGACACGGCCCAGCCAAGCATTCGCCATATCCAGGAGCTGATTCGCCACGGCACGCCGGTCCTCATTCAGGTGCTCAACAGTCAGGAGGACTTCGAGGGTGTGATCCGCTGGCAGGACAGCTTCTACATCGCCCTCAGCGAGGCGGACAACCGCCCCATCACCCTGATCAACCGCGACACGATCACAGTGATCCGGGCCCTGGTGTGAATCCTGCAAGCGCAAGCCGCGCCTGTGGCACGATCACAGCCCACCTG
Organism: Prochlorococcaceae cyanobacterium; assembly: GCA_044235095.1. Taxonomy (GTDB): domain Bacteria; phylum Cyanobacteriota; class Cyanobacteriia; order PCC-6307; family Cyanobiaceae; genus NIES-981. Next base: position 165,028 of record JBIIIC010000001.1, read on the forward strand.
AGCACAGCCCCACTGTTGGCTGCAGCGCCTTGAGCGACGCCTCCCGCTACCAACCCCAGGCCATCGAGGAGCGCTGGCAGCAGCACTGGCAGGCCCAAGGAGCCGATGCCACGCCGGAGCCCAGCAACGGCGGGGCCATGCCGTTTTATGCGCTGTCGATGTTCCCCTATCCCTCGGGGAACCTGCACATGGGCCATGTGCGCAACTACGTGATCACCGACGTGATCGCCCGGGTGCAGCGCATGCGCGGCTACCAGGTGCTGCACCCCATGGGTTGGGATGCCTTCGGCCTGCCCGCCGAGAACGCGGCGATCGAGCGGGGTGTGGATCCGGGTGCCTGGACCGATCAGAACATTGCTGCGATGCGGGCCCAGCTGCAGCGCCTGGGCCTGTCGATCGACTGGAGCCGCGAGGTGGCCACCTGCCACGCCGATTACTACCGCTGGACCCAGTGGCTGTTTCTGCAGTTCCTCGAGGCCGGCCTGGCCTATCAGAAGGATGCCAGCGTGAACTGGGACCCCATCGACCAGACGGTGCTGGCCAATGAGCAGGTGGACAGCGAGGGCCGTTCCTGGCGCTCCGGTGCCCTGGTGGAGAAGCGCAAACTGCGCCAGTGGTTCCTGAAGATCACCGCCTACGCCGACCAGCTGCTCGACGATCTGCCCAGGCTTGAGGGCTGGCCAGAGCGGGTGCGCACCATGCAGGCCAACTGGATCGGGCGCAGCACCGGCGCGGAGCTCACCTTTCCGGTGGTGGATAGCGAGGGCGATGACAGCGGCGAGCGGATCACCGTGTTCACCACCCGGCCCGACACGATTTTCGGCGCCAGCTATGTGGTGCTGGCACCCGAGCACCCGCTCGTGGCCCAGCTCACCACTCGCGATCAGGCGATTCAAGTGGAGGCGTTCTGTGATCTGGTGTCGCGCCAGAGCGAGCAGGAGCGCACCGCCGACGACAAACCCAAACGCGGCGTGCCGATCGGCGCCCAGGTGCGCAACCCCGCCAACGGCGAGCTGATTCCCCTCTGGATCGCTGACTACGTGCTGGCGGACTACGGCACCGGTGCCGTGATGGGCGTGCCGGCCCACGATCAGCGCGATTTTCTGTTTGCCCGCCAGTACGAACTGCCGGTGCACCAGGTGATCATCCCCGAGGGCAGCGATGAGCACGCCTATGAGGGTGGCGCCTGGACCGAGCCCGGCGTGCTGATCCACTCGGGTCGATTCGATGGCCTGCCCAGCGGCGAAGCCAAGGCGGCGATCACCGCAGCGGCTGAAGCGGAGGGTTGGGGCAAGGCAAGAACCACCTTCCGCCTGCGCGACTGGTTGATCTCGCGCCAGCGCTACTGGGGCTGCCCGATTCCGGTGATCCACTGCGACACCTGCGGGGTGGTGCCGGTGCCAGCCGAGCAGCTGCCCGTGGAGCTGCCTCGCGACGTGGCCTTCTCCGGCAAGGGCGGCTCTCCCCTGGCCCAGCTGGAGAGCTGGCGGCAGGTGGACTGCCCCTGCTGCGGAAAGCCGGCCCGCAGGGAAACCGACACCATGGACACCTTCATGTGTTCCAGCTGGTATTTCCTGCGCTACAGCGATCCCCACAACACCCAACTGCCGTTCTGCCGCGAGGCGGTGGATTCCTGGCTGCCGGTGGATCAGTACGTGGGCGGGATCGAACACGCGATCCTGCACCTGCTGTACTCGCGCTTCTTCACCAAGGTGCTGCGCGACCGGGGCCTGCTGGGCTTCGATGAGCCCTTTGCGCGCCTGCTCACGCAGGGCATGGTGCAGGGGATCACCTACAAGAACCCCCATACAGGCAAATACATCACGCCGGCGGATGTGGCCGACCCCAGCGATCCCCGCGATCCCATCAGTGGCGAGGTGCTGGAGGTGTTCTACGAGAAGATGTCGAAGTCGAAATACAACGGTGTTGATCCCGCCGTGGTGATCGACAGGTATGGCGCTGACACAGCACGGATGTTCATCCTGTTCAAGGCACCGCCCGAAAAGGATCTGGAGTGGGACGACGCTGATGTGGAAGGTCAGTTTCGCTTCCTGCAACGCCTCTGGCGCCTGGTGGATGGGGCAATCGCGAGGGGTCTGAGCCTCACGGCCGCCTCCGCCGCCAGCACAACTGCCGATTCCATCCAGGGCAGCCCAACCGACAAGGATCTGCGCCGCGCTGTGCACACCGCCATCGCCGCGGTGAGCGAAGACCTGGAGGGTGAGCTGCAGTTCAACACGGCGGTGTCGGAGCTGATGAAGCTCAGCAATGCCATGGGTGAGCACCTGGGCCATGCCAGCGAGCCGGTAGCGGTGGAAGCCCTGCGCACCCTGCTGCTGCTGCTGGCGCCGTTTGCGCCGCACCTGGCTGAAGAGCTGTGGAGCCGGCTGGGCGGATCCGCCGCTGGCAGTGTGCATCGCCAACGCTGGCCGGTCGCCGACCCGGATGCCTTGGTGCGCGACACCGTGCCGCTGGTGATCCAGGTCAAGGGCAAGGTGCGGGGCAATCTCGACGTACCGGCTGACGCCGACAGGGCCACGCTGGAGAAGCTCGCCCTGGAGAGCGAGATCGCCGCCAAGTGGCTGGAGGGAAAGCCCCCCAGCCGGGTGATTGTGGTGCCGGGCAAGTTGGTCAACCTGGTTCCTTGAGCCCAGGCCAGCAGGCACCGGCAGGCGGGATCAGGCGACACAGTTCGCCCGCTCCAGCAACAGCCGCTACACCACCAGCTTGTGAAGCATCAGCAGGTGAAGCATCAGCTGCTTAATCACCAGCGGTGCAGATCATTGTTTGTGCTGATGATTGCTGTGCAATCGCCATGCACAGCAGGATCTGATTGATAACACCCTCTGTTTAACTCACCGGCTCGATCACGGCCTTGTCACACACGAGGCACGCCTGCTTCCAACTGACTAGTTTTCGTCAAGCTCAAGCGGACAATCGCGAGGATGGGACAGGGGAGCAGCAGCATTCGCCTCTCGCCCGCTGTCCAGGCTCGCATCGCCGACTTCTGCCTGCTAGCCGATCTGGCCAGAGCCGAGCTGATGGTGATGGATGCGGACAGCGGCTGCTATCTGGCCTGCAACGACGCCGCCAGCACACGCCGGGGGTACAGTCGCAGCGAACTGGTGGGCCTGTCTGCAGCGGCCCTTCAGGCCGACCCTGACCACGATGAATCCTGGGTTGCCGAACGCATCCACGAGATGGCAACCGCGGGTGGCGGCAGCTTTGAGACCCGCCACCGCTGCAAGGATGGTTGCATCCTGCAAGTCTCCATCAGCTCCCGGGTGGTGGGGTTGGAGGGCCGCAGGGTCCTGATCAATCAGGTGCTCGAGCGCATCCGGGTTCACCTGCGGGAGCGCCACCTACAGCAACAGCTGGATCTGCTCTGCGCCGGTGAGATGTTCAACGGGGTCGGGAGTTGGGATCTTCGCTTCGCCGATGGACGGATGCGCTGGTCGCCACAGATGGAGCGTCTCTGTCGATTCAGCCACCACGGAGAGGACACCACGCTCTGGAACTACGGCACGCTTGTACACCCCGATGACCGCAATGGCTGGCACCATGACCTGCAGCGGGCCATCACGCGGGGAGAGCCATTCTTCAGCCAACACCGGCTGATCTTCGATGACGGCACCGAACGGGTGGTTGAGTCGAATGCCACCATCACTTACGACCATGAGGGTCACCCGCTGCAGGCTGTGTGCTCGCTGCGGGATGTGAGCCAGCAGCAGGAACGCTTGCGCCAGCAGATCGACTCGCGCTCCTGCGATCCTCTCACCGGCTTGCCCAACAAGATCGGTATGGTGCAGGCCCTGTACCGTTGCCTCAAGGGCCGCAGCTTCAACAACTCCCTGGTAATTCTGAGCCTCGATGTGGATGGATTTCAGGAGATCAACGACAATTTCGGTCCTGAGAACGGCGATCTCCTGCTGCGCGCCATCGGTGATCGGCTGCGCAATCTGATCGGGCCTGATGCACTCCTCGCCCGAGTCAGCAGCGATCAGTTTCTCGTTGTGCTGGAACAGGGCATTCATTTGATCGGCGATGCCATCGCGGCCAGTCGGCAGCTGCAGTAACGCTGGGGCCAGAGCAACCACCTGCTGCCGGAACTGCAGATCTTCCCCACCTTCTCCCTGGACATCGCCACCTATCCCGAGCATGGTCAAGATGCGGAGCCTCTCATCCAATGCGCCAATACAGCGCTGATGAAGGCCAAGAACCAGGGCCGCATGCAGGCCTGCGTGTATTCGAGCACCCTGAACCGTCAGATCCAGGAGCGCATGCACCTGGGTAGTGAGCTGGCCCAGGCGATCACCCGCGAGCAGTTTCGGTTGATGGTGCAACCGCAGTTGCATCAGTGCAGCACGCTGGTAGGCGGTGAAATGTTGCTGCGCTGGACCAACCATCGTGGTTTGGCTGTGGCTCCCAGCCACTTCATTCCGCTGGCCGAGGAAAGTGGCCTGATTGTGCCACAGGGCGATTGGGTGCTCGCTGAAACCTTCAAGCACCTGGATCGCTGGAGAAAAGCTGGGCTATATACCCCCAGATTGGGACTGAATGTTTCAGCAAGGCAGCTGGGGATTCCGGGCCGCCAGTTCATCACTGGCCTGCTTGAACGCCTCAATATGTATAATATCAGCCCCGACCGGCTCGCACTGGAAATAACCGAAACTGCTCTGCTGCGTGACCCCATCCTGGCCCGCGAGCAGTTGCGCGTGTTGGCGGATCAGGGATTTCGAATTGCCAATGATGACTTCGGCACCGGTTATTCATCGCTTGAACTATTGCGCAGCGTGCCAGTGCATCGGCTCAAGATTGATCATACTTTTGTGCAGGGTATCGTCTCCTCGCCAGAGGACCGCACGATCATCACCCTCGCCCATGGCCTGGGCATGGATTGCATTGCCGAAGGCGTCGAAACCGAGGACCAACGGTTGATTCTGGCTGAGTTGGGTTGTGACCACTACCAGGGCTATCTCTGTGGACGTCCCCTTGAGATTGATGATTTTACGTGCTTGTTGAGAGATCAGACCCCTGCCGATGCTCCCTTACGGACGCTAGTCAGGCCACCGATCTCCGTTCCGCTGCGACCCGAGGTGCTCTGCGAGGGAGGCGCCGTACCCAGCACCTTTACCCAGTTGGAGTTGCTGTGAGCCGCATTTAATCTGCCGATGTGTGCCTCTTGGTTCTACAGGTGATGCGCCAACACGACGGCACCATTGAAGATTTCCTGATCCTTGAAGCCAACCAGGCGGTGTGCGCCTCTATGCAGCAGGAACGTGAAGCCATGGCAGGCCAAACCATGTTGGCGATCTTTCCCCAAATGGAGAGCAACGGCCTGCTCGACATCTACGTGGAGGCAGCAAACAACAGCAGCCCGCTCAGGATCAACAACTTCGTTTACCAGGATCACGATTTATTGAAAGACATCCGCTGCTACGACATCCAGGTGTTGCCCACCAACGGCTTTCTCGTGGTGACCTGGCGGGATGTCATGGATCGTTCGGACAACGACTGCAGCCTGGCCGGAGGCCGCCGTGATCTACCGCCTGCTCACCGAACACAGCGTGGAGGGGGTGGAGCTGCTCCATGAGCAGGCAGAGGTGGTCCAGGTGTCGCCGTTGCTGAAAAGCTGCAACAAGATTTTCCAGCCCATCCCCCCGTGGCCGGCCGATCCATCACTCCTATTTTAGCAATCTGAGTGCCCTCCATGGCGCCCGCGAGGATGACCACCTGTTTCTGAGGCGCGCCGATCGCACCATGTGCGCGCCAGAAGACCCAGGGCCACAGTTCGTGAGTGCGCCAGGAGACCCCCATGGCGGACCCGGCGGCGTAGGGCCAGGCAAACTGCACACGACCACCCCCCTTTTTCGGCCCTGATCGCCCGATTCATCCGATGGGCCCCCAACTCCCCCCACTCAGCCAAAGCCAGCTGGAGACTCTGCTATCGGCTCTCGACCCTCAGCTCGAGGGATTTGGTGGTGCCGACTGTTGGGTGATGGATGCACGCACCTATCTCAACCGTTTGAGCGGTGAAGGGGAGCCTGATCAGGCCCTGGGTGTGTGGCTGGATGCCTGGGAGCAGGTGGGAGGCAATCGCGAATCGCTGCGACTGGCCCTTAGCGCACTGCTGCACCAGGCTCTGGACTGAAAACGACCAGCCTGGTGTCAGCCGTGCCTGAACACCAGCTCGGCCGGCCTGCCCCAATCCCCGCTGGCGCTGTACCCGCGGGGATTGGCACAGAGATGGCGCAGGATCCAGAAGAGAGGCTCCGGGCTGGGCAGCTCGAGTTGCTCCTGCAGCTGGTTGAGATTGCGGGGCTGGCCATCCGCGAGCAGCTCTTCCAGCCGGCTCTGCAGCGCCAGGATCGAGGCGGCTGCCTTCTTGCCCGCTTCCACCCCGGGCTGGTCGTAGGCGTTGACGTCGACCAGTTCGGCATAGAGCCCCACCGCCCGCTCAAACAGGGCCACCAGCGCCCCCAGACTGCGCTCGTTGAAGCATTTCATGCTGATGGTGAGGCTCTGGCGATTACCCTCCAGCAGGGCGGCCCGGGTGCCCTGCAGGAATCCTTCCAGCACATCGCCGGGGCACTCCCCGGCCAGGGTCACCTGGTCGGCAGGATCGTCGAGAGCCTCGATAAACGTGACGAAGAAGTTGTCGACGCCATCACGCAATTGCTGCACGTAGGCGTGCTGGTCGGTGGAGCCCTTGTTGCCGTAGACAGCAATTCCCTGATGCACCAGCTGGCCTTGGCGGTTGTGCCGCTTACCCAGGCTTTCCATCACCAGTTGCTGGAGGTAGCGGCTGAACACCTCCAGACGGTCGCGATAGGGCAGGACCACCATGTCGCGTGAGCCCTGGCCGTTTCCGGCCGCGTACCAGGCCGTGGCCAGCAGGGCTGCGGGATTGTGTTCCAGCTCCGGGATGCGGGTGGCCTGGTCCATAGCGGCTGCCCCGGAGAGGAACGCACGGATATCAGCGCCGATCAGGGCTGCAGGCAGCAGGCCCACGGCGCTGGTGATGCTGGTGCGCCCACCCACCCAATCGAGCATGTCGAAGCGGGCCAGCCATTGCTCCTGCTCAGCCAGCTGATCGAGCTGGCTCTCGCGCATGGTCACCGCAACGGCCTGGGCAGGCCAATGCCCACCCATGGCTTCCAGTCGCGCGCGCACCTGGTGCATGCCGATCCGGGGTTCAGGGGTGCCCCCGGATTTGCTCACCACGATCACCAGGGTGGTGGCCAGGCGGGGGCCGAGGCTGTCGAGACAGCGCGTGATGCCCTGGGGATCAACGTTATCGATGAAGTGAAAGGGCAGACCTCGACCCTGCTGCTGCAGGGCCCGGATCATGAGCAGGGGCCCGAGCCCGGAGCCGCCGATTCCGATCCACAGCACATCGCTGAACCTGCCGCCATTCAGCACCTGGAGGCCAAAGGCCTCCAACCGGTCGATTTCCTCACGCAAGTGAGCGGTGGTGGCTGCATCGGGCGCCAGCTCAGGGGCGCGCAACCAGTAGTGGCCCACCATCCGCTGCTCGTCGGCATTGGCGACCGCCCCCGCCTCAAGGGCCGCCATCGCCTCCAGGGCCGCTTCGATCCTGGGCCGCAGGGCGTTGATCTCTCCGGTGCCCACCTGCATCCGGCTGATGTCGAGCCAGAAGCCGAGGTCGTCGTTGTACCAGAGCAGATCACAGAACCGCTGCCACTGCGTGGCCGGGTTCAAGGCGTCAAGGTTGGCGAGCATGGGCCTGGCGGCTCAACCGCTGCAGCTGCCAAAACCTAGGTCCACCACCGCATCACGAGCCATGCATGGGCCGGCCGACGGACCGAACCAGCCCCGGTGAAAACGAAGAAAACCTTCTTAAGATGAATCCCGACGTTTTGTGTAGCGGTTGACCCCCACCGGCAGTGTCAGCACGAGCAGGGCCTGCCGGTGGTCTCGCCGGCTCCTCCCACTCATCGGCGTGCTGGCGCTCCTGCCTCTGGTGTCGAGCCAGTCCAGGCACACCCATCCTGGTGCTTCAGCCACGACAGCAGCTCTGCCTGTCGCCGCTGAGCTCAGTGGCGACCCAGTTCAGTTCAGTCCTGAAGAGTTGCAGGAATTGGAGCGACGTTTCGGAGTTCATGGCCCCCAGCCGCGGCTTGCCCAGTTGTTCAGCGATGGCATCATCGAGCAGTTCCAGCCGCTGCGCAGCCACACCATCAACCGGATTGAGGTGCTTCGTCCCCTGATCCGCAACGAGTCACGCCGTCAGGGGGTCAATCCCATGCTCGTGGCGGCGGTTCTCTTTGATGAGATGCGTCACGCCAAACCCGGCGAAGATCTGCCTTTGGCGGCTCACTCCGGTCTGTTCAGCACCCACGGTCCAGCCCAGCTCGGCCTTGGGGAGATGCAGAAACAAGGTCTGCTGCCAGCTGACCCCAGCGCGGAAGAGATCGCCCAGGCCCGTGAGCTGCTGCTTGATCCGGAGCAGAACGTGCGGTTGCTGATCAGCAAGTTTGGCCGCCTGAGCCGTGAACTCAACCTGCCGAGCCAGCGCGAGCTTCAGGCGAGCGGATCTGTCTCGGATGCCAAGGCTCTTGCCACCCTGGCCTACCTTCACAACGGCAAGCTCGACTACCCACGCCGCATCCTGCGCCATATGCAGGACCCGGAGCTGCATGCCCTGCTCTATGGAACCCGTCGCAAACCCGTGTCTCCGCTGATCTGAACTGGCTTGTCCAAGTGGTGCCTCAGCAGAGCCGTCCCAGGTCGGCCAGACGCTGCTCCAGAGCTCGCCAATTAAAGCTGCGGGGGTCGGCCCTTTCACCGCCGAGATCCACTGCCCGATGGGTGGTGATCTGCCCGGGACCGATCGGGTAACGATCCATCCAGGTGGACAGCAACGCAGCCAGGGCGTCGTACTGGGCCCCGGTGTAGCCGCTGTGGGTTGGAGCGGCATCTTCGCCGTCGATGGGGGTTTCCAGGCTCACGTGCAGGGCGAAATTATTCACCGAGCCCCCCACCCGTGGATTGGTCACCACCCACTGGTCGTTGAAGGCGGAGTTGCCGGCGCCAAAGGCCCTCAGTTCCGGGTCGAGCACCTGCACCACGGCACCGTCGGTGCCGATCAGCACGTGGTAGCTCACCTGATCCTCATCGCGTGGATGGGGCGTGACAAAAGTATTGATCGCCGAGCCGATCCCGTACACGGTTTCATGCAGCACCACCAGGCGCGGGGTGGGATCTAGGGGATTGCCGTAGGCGTCACGGCGAAACCGCTCTCCGTAGTTGGTGGGGTGGATTTGCACCTTGGCGGGAGACTCGCGGATCATGGCCATCACCCGCTCAAGGCGATCGCGGCGCTGCGGATCAGGGGCGACGCAGCGCTGGCCCAGGGGAGAGCGCCAGGCCTGGTGCTCCGGAGGAGCGGGCACTGTGCGACGACCCGGAGGTGGTGCCGCCGGCGGCTGACGCACCTCGTCGAGCAGCTCCAGCAACGAAGGACGGGAAGCCTGCTGGTTGGCCTGCTGGCCGTAATCACGGGCCAGCCAGCCAAGGCCACCGAGCCCGACCACGCAAGTGCCTGCCAGACCCATCAGCACAGGGCGACGCAGTTTCTTCATGACGCCTGCTCCAGCTGTAGCCAGGCGGCGCGTCGAGCCCCTGCCGCTGCATCGGCGAGCGGATCAGGCTCCAGCCACCAACGGTTTGGTCGGGGCGGATCAGGGGCCAGCTGACGCTCCTGAATCACGCCGTCGCGACAGCAGAGCAGGCGCAGGGGTCGAGGGGCCGTGGTGTCCTGCAGGACCGCATCAAGGTCGTTGGGGCGCCGCACCCTCAGCCCATCCACCGCGACAAGTTCATCAGCAATCATCAGGCCTGCCCGCTCCGCCGGACTGTGGCGCAGCACACGTTTGAGCCGCAACTCCCCAGAGCAATCCTCCAGCTCCCAGCCACACCAGTGCAGGCGACTGGTTTCAACCTGGAGTTGCAGGCCCATCTGCAGCAGCAGGGGCTCGAGCGGGGGATCCTCAGCAGACCGCAACCAGACGGGCAGGGACTCGCCAAGGGCAGGGGAGTGGCGAGCAAACACCTCGATCAGGTCGGTCTCCTGATAGCCACGGCCCTGCACACCGAAGCGATGCCAGAGCTCCCGCAGCACCGCCAGCAGGCTGGATCCCGAACCGCGAAGCTGCAGATCGAGCACCAGGGCGACAACCGCCCCCTTGAGGTAGTAGCTGACCTGGCTGTTGGGGGAATAGCCATCAGGCTTGTAGAGCTTCACCCAGGCTTCCTGGCTACTTTCCTTCAAGCTCTGCACACACCTGCCGGGGCTGAGCAGATAGCGACTCAGATCGCTGCCGAGATCGTCGAGCACCTCGGCCTCGCTGGTGAGCCCGGCGGCATGGGGCAGGAGCTGGTCGAGGTAGCTGGTGACCCCCTCGGCAAACCACAGGGTAGGAATAACAACAGGCTCGCCATAGAAATAGGGCGTGAGCTCGGCCGGCCGCAACCGACGCACGTTCCACTGGTGCAGGTATTCGTGGGCCACCAGCTGCAGCAATTTGCGCCGTCCATCGGGCTGGCCCAGGGTGCGTCGCCCAAACTGGAGCACGCAGCTGTGGTCGTGCTCAAGGCCCCCATAGCCGCTGTCGGTGAGGTGCAGTACAAACAGATAGCCCTCAGTCGCGCCATTGATGGCGCAGGGTGGCTGCTCCACCCCCATCGCCCGGCAGCAGGCCAGACACACCTGCTCTACCGCCTCCAGCCAACCGGGATCGGCATCCACCAAGTCAAGCCCATTGAGGGTGGTGCCCCAGCTCACCCAGCGGTGCGGCACCCCCGCCACCGTGAAGCGGTGCTCACGGTGGGGACCGACCTCCACAGGAGTGTCGATCAATTGATCGAAATCGACGGCCCTCCATTGGTTGGGACCGCCAATGGGCAGGGGGACGAAGCCGCTCCAACCCTGCGCCAGGGCCAGGCTCAGGCTGTGGGGGCTCCAGCGCTCTCCATCCACCTCCAGAGCAACGGCGGCCAGAGCCAGAAACCCGTGCTCATCGTTGAGGTGGCAGGTGCGCACCGTGAGTTCGGTGGCCACCACCCTGTAGTGGATCTCCACGGGATCGAGACCGGGGAGATCCAGCTTCCAGCTGTTTACTCCGGTGCGTCGCGGTTCCAGAACGTGGCCCGACTGACGCACCTCCAGGGCCTCGAGCTGCCGCACGTAGTCGCGGATCAGATAGGAGCCCGGTGTCCAGGCGGGCAGCGCGAACTGCAGCAGGGGGCGTTGCGGCTGCAGGTCCAGGCGGGCGAGCACCAGATGGCTGCAGGCCTGGCGCAGATCCAGATGGAGATGGGGCACAGGCAGCCGAACCTCAGCAGTGCACAGAAACCGTGCCAAGGGCGAAGACGCTGCCGGCCTGCTGCAGGGCCAGGCGGGCGGCGTAGCAGCGGGTGAGGCGGGTGATCAGCGCCTGCAGGGAACGAGACCGGCTGATCTTCTGCAGATCACCCACCAGGGCCAGGCTGCCGTCGGCCTGTCGGCGCCAGCCCAGGCTCTCGCCGCCTGGGAGGTCCACCTGGACATCCACCGGCTGGGGCTCATCGGCAAAGCCGCGGATCAGGCCACCGCGAAGCGGACAGAACCCAAGCTGCTCCAGGCTGCTGACCAGCAGCTCGGGGTCGCGCAACACGGTTGGCAGGATGGACAGGTGGGACATGAAGCAATCCCCTTTGCCAGACCCTAGCGATCAAGTACCCAGCGTCCAGTGGCCATTGCAACCGGAATCGGTCTGGCGGGGCCGCCAGCTGCGGCTCGGGGTGATGGCCTCCGGGGCGGGCAGCAACTTTGAGGCCCTGGTGGCGGCCTGCCGCAGCGGGGCCCTCCCGGCCGAGGTGCAGCTGCTGGTGGTGAACCAACCGGGTTGCGGCGCCAGCGCGCGCGCCCGGCGGCTTGGGGTGTCCTGGCAGCTGATCGACCATCGACTGCACAGCAGTCGGGAGGAGCTCGATCGGGCCCTGATCGCCGCGTTTCAGCAGGCGCGGGTGGATCTGGTGGTGATGGCCGGCTGGATGCGGATCGTGACGCCCGTGCTGATCCAGGCCTTTCCGGATCGGCTTGTCAACATCCATCCCTCACTGCTGCCCAGCTTCCGCGGCATCGACGCGGTTGGTCAGGCCCTGGCCAACGGTGTGCGCCTGAGCGGCTGCACGGCCCACCTGGTGTGCGAGGAGGTGGATGCGGGCCAGGTGCTGGTGCAGGCGGCGGTGCCGGTGCTTGCCGGCGACGACCACGCCAGCCTGAGTTCCCGAATCCATGCTCAGGAGCATCGGATCCTGCCCCTGGCCGTGCAACTGGCGGCCCAGCGACTGGGTCTGGATCAAAACTAGGCCTGGATCAGGGATAGAAGGGCAGCAGTGGCAGCCCCGTGGTGTCCTCCAGGCCCGCCATCAGATTGAGGCACTGCACCCCCTGGCCGGCCTGGCCTTTCACCAAGTTGTCGATCGCGCTCATCACGATCAGCTGGCCGGTGCGGCTGTCGACCTGAACCGATAGAAAGGCCTTGTTGGTCTGGCGTACCCACTTGGTGGAGGGATAGGTGCCGACCGGCAGCACCTCAACGGTGGTGCAGTGGCGATACGCGGAACAGAGCAGGGTGCTGCAATCGGCGGCGGTGAGACCGGGATCACGCAGGCGTCCATACACCGTGGCCAGCAGTCCCCGAACCATCGGCATCAGGTGGGGGGTGAACTGGAGCTGGATCGACTGGCCGGCCATCTGGCTGGCCAGCTGCTCGATCTCGCTGGTATGGCGATGGCCCACCACGCCGTAGGGGGCCACCGACTCGGAGGCCTCGGCCAGCAGCAGATGTTCCTTGGCGGCCCGGCCGCCGCCACTGGTGCCGGTCTTCGCGTCGATCACGATTCCCTGGGTGTCCACCAGCCCCTGCTGCAGAAAGGGCAACAGCGCCAGCAACGAGGCGGTGGGAAAACAGCCTGGGGCCGCCACCAGGCGGGCCTGGCTGATCCGCTCGGTTTCCCACTCGGGCAGTCCATACACCGCCTCGGAACACAGGTCAGCATCGTGGCGGGGCACCTGGCGAGCTTCTGCGGCATACACCTGTTGCCACTGGGCCAGCGAGCGATAGCGGTAGTCGGCCGAGAGATCCACCACCCGCACCCCGCGCTCCAGCAGCGGGGGCACGAGTTGGGCCGCCAGACCGTTGGGCAGGCTCAGCACCGCGAAATCCGCGGCGGCAGCGATCGCCTCCGGATCAGGCGTCTGCACCACGGGATCGCCGGGCAGCGGCAGAAACGGGGTGAGCTCGCTCCAGCGCTTGCCGCTGCTGCGCTCACCCCCGAGGAAGGTGACCTCCAACTCCGGGTGGCCTTGGAGCAGGCGCAGGGTCTGCAGGCCGCCGTAGCCGCTGGCACCGATCACCGCAACGCGCTTGCTGGCCATGGCACCGACCCCGGAAGCGAAACAACTCGGGCTTTATAAAGGATGATTGCTCTTGGGCCAGTGGCCCACCTGCCCTGCGTTGACAGCCTCGATTCAGACGTCAGCCCAGCAGTCATCAGCCCAGCAACCGGCCCCGATCCGGTTTGATGCGATCGCCGACGCCCTGGCCGCGATCCGCAACGGTGAATCGATCGTGGTGGTCGACGACGAGAACCGGGAAAACGAGGGCGACCTGATCTGTGCGGCCCAGTTCGCCACACCTGAACAGATCAACTTCATGGCCACCGAGGCCCGGGGGCTGATCTGCCTGGCCATGGAGGGCGAGCGGCTCGATGCGCTCGACCTGCCGCTGATGGTGGATCGCAACACCGATGAAAACCAGACCGCCTTCACCGTGAGCGTGGATGCGGGCCCCGAAAACGGTGTTAGCACAGGTATCTCCGCAGAGGATCGCGCCCGCACCATTCAAGTGGCGATCCATCCCCACACCCGCCCAGCCGACCTGCGCCGCCCCGGCCACATCTTTCCCCTGCGGGCCCGCCAGGGCGGGGTGCTCAAGCGCGCCGGCCACACCGAGGCGGCTGTGGATCTGGCCAGGCTTGCCGGGCTCTATCCGGCCGGTGTGATCTGCGAGATCCAGAACACCGACGGTTCGATGGCCCGGCTGCCCCAGCTAGCCGCCTATGCCCAGCGCCACGGCCTGCGACTGATCTCGATCGCCGATCTGATCCGCTACCGGCTCGACACCGAGCGCTTCGTGCGTCGGCAGGCGGAGGCCAGCCTGCCCAGTGCCTTCGGTCAGTTCCGCGCCATCGGCTATCGCAACGAACTCGACGGCAGCGAGCACGTGGCGATCGTGAAGGGGAGCCCGGAAACGGCAAGCGGCCCTGTGCTGGTGCGGGTGCACAGCGAATGCCTCACCGGCGATGCCTTCGGCTCGCTGCGCTGCGACTGCCGCCCCCAGCTGGAGGCGGCCCTGCAGATGATCGAGGCGGCCGGAGAAGGTGTAGTGGTGTATCTGCGCCAGGAGGGGCGCGGCATCGGCCTGATCAACAAGCTCAAGGCCTATTCCCTGCAGGACACGGGGCTCGACACGGTGGAGGCCAACGAGCGCCTGGGCTTCCCCGCCGACCTCCGCAACTACGGCGTGGGTGCGCAGATTCTCAGCGACCTGGGAGTGCATCGCCTTCGCCTGATCACCAACAATCCCCGCAAGATCGCCGGCCTGGGCGGCTATGGCCTGCAGGTGGAAGACCGGGTACCGCTGGTGATGGCTCCGGGCGACCACAACGCCGCATACCTGGCCGCCAAGCGCACCAAGCTGGGGCACCTTATGGGTGAGGGGCCCACCTGTCCTGTTGCCGGCCCCACGGCGGTGGTGAGCTGGCAAGGCGCCTCGGATCCCACCCTGCTCGCTGCCCTGGAAGAACGGTTGGAAGGCTGGGCGATGGACCGGGGCTTGAAAGCCGAACGCGAACAGGAGCCGCGACTGCTGGCCCTGCTCAACCAACCGCAGCTTGCCGTGCAGTTGAGCACCGGATCAGACCGTCAGCTGGGGGCCGAGGACCTGCATCAGGCCTTGACTCTGCTGGCCGGTGAGGCCGGCACGTGCGGTGTGGGGCTGATCCTGAGCCCCGATCCGCGTGGAGTGAATCACCCGTCCGTGAGCCTGGAACCCGAGCAACGCCCCCTGGCGGAGCTGCGCAAGGCGGATCGGGTCCAGGGTGAGGGATTTGAGCTGGTGGAGCCCCCGCTGGAAACCGGGGCGTTCCTGCTCTGGCAGGCCTGAGGGCCAGGCCTGCCTCAAGATCTCACGTCTGGATGGTCACTTCTGGATGGTCACCTTGTTGATCTTGGTGCCCTTGCGAATCGCCAGCACCGCCTCCATGTTGCCGGTGTGACCAAACACGGTGTGCACCCCATCCAGGTGGGGCTGAGCACCATGGCAGATGAAGAACTGGGAGCCGCCGGTGTTCGGACCGGCGTGGGCCATCGAGAGGCTGCCGGCCTGGTGCTTGTTGGCGTTGATCTCACAGGGGATGGTGTACCCGGGGCCGCCGGTGCCGGCCATGCCGTTGGCGCCCTCGCGGCTGTTTGGGCATCCGCCCTGGGCCATGAAACCGTCGATCACCCGATGGAACGCCAGACCGTCGTAGAAGCCCGACTCGGCCAGTTTCACGAAATTGGCCACGGTACCGGGGGCATCGGCCTCGAACAGCTCGAGCTCGATCGTGCCGGCATCGGTTTCCATCAGGGCTTTGGTCACGGCGGGGAAAGCAAAGCCCGACTGTATGGGTCCTTCGGGCGAAGATGGTGGATTGGCCGCAGCGTGATGACCGCATCCGAGATCTCCGAGCAGGGATTGTCAGCCGAACAGGCTGGTGCTCCCGAACTGGCCGGTGCCCGGCTGGGTGTGATCGGTGGCAGCGGTCTCTACGCGATGGAAGGGCTCGACTGGATCGAGGAGCGCACAATCGAGACGCCCTTCGGCTCACCCTCCGACAGCCTGCGCATCGGCCGGATCGGCGACCTGGAGGTCGTGTTCCTGGCACGCCATGGACGCCACCACAGTTATACCCCCACGGAAGTGCCGTATCACGCCAACCTCTGGGCCCTGCGGTCCCTGGGGGTGCGCTGGATCCTGTCGGTGTCCGCGGTGGGGTCGCTGCAGGAGCAGGTGCGCCCGCTCGACATGCTGGTGCCGGATCAATTCATCGATCGCACCCACCAGCGGCCGCTCAGCTTCTTCGGCGAGGGCCTGGTGGCCCACGTGACCATGGGTGACCCCTTCTGCCCTGTGCTCAGCCGTCTGCTGGCCGACGTGGGCGAGAGCCTGATGCCGGCTGGGCGTCAGTTGCACCGCGGCGGCACCTACCTGTGCATGGAGGGCCCTGCCTTCTCCACCCGGGCCGAATCGGAGCTTTACCGCAGCTGGGGGTGTCAGGTGATCGGCATGACCAACCACACCGAGGCCCGCCTGGCCCGTGAGGCGGAGATGGCCTACACCACCCTGGCGATGGTGACCGACTACGACTGCTGGCACCAGGAGCACGCCTCGGTGACCGTGGACATGGTGATCGAGAATCTGCGCAGCAACGCATCGCTGGCCCAGCAGATCGTGCTGATGGCAGCTTGGCGCATTGGTGAGCTGCGCCCCCGCAGCAGCGCTCACCAGTCCCTGCGCAGTGCCCTGATGACGCCGGCCGAGCAGGTGCCCGCCGCCACACGCCAACGGGTGGATCTGTTCACCACCCCCTACTGGGGCTCGTTCCAGCAGGGCTAGGCGGCCGGGCGGCCCCGTGCGGATCGATCAGGCGCTCAGCGTGGCGCCGCAGGCGTCCAGGGTGCAGCGCAGGCTGGGGCCATGGCTGGCGAGCTCGGCTCGCGCGGCCTGGGCATCCAGGCCGCTGGCGGCCATCAGCAATGCCAGCTTCACCGACCCCTCTGCCGCGCGCAACAGCTCGGCGCCGCGCTCGCGGGGCACACCGGCCAGATCCCGGAGGATGCGCAGGGCGCGGTCTTCCAACTTGATGTTGGTGACCGCCACATCCACCATGCGGTTGCCGTGCACCTTGCCCAGGCGCACCATCACTCCGGTGGACAGGATGTTGAGGGCCATCTTGGTGGCGGTGCCGGCTTTCAGCCGTGTGGAGCCGGCCAGAAGCTCCGGGCCTGTGAGCAGACGGATGTCGATGGCACAGGGCATGGGCGCCTGCTCGGCGGGCACGCAGGCCATGGCGATCGCCAGCGCGCCGATGGCCTGGGCATGCTCCAGTCCCCCCAGCACGTAGGGGGTTGTACCTCCGGCGGCGATCCCCACCAGACAGTCTTGCTGGCTGAAACCCCGGCTGCATAGGTCGTCGACACCCCCCTGGCGCTGATCTTCTAGCCCTTCGGAACTGCGCAGCAGGGCCGGCGCACCTCCGGCCAGCACACCCTGCACCAGTTCGGGGGGGGTGCAGAACGTTGGCGGGCATTCGGCGGCATCCAGCACGCCCAGGCGCCCCGATGTGCCCGCACCGAGGTAGAAGAGCCGCCCGCCCACCGCCAGGCGAGCAGCCACCGCATCCACCGCCGCACTGAGCTGGGGTGCCGCTGCGGCCACGGCACGCTGGGGCTCCAGTTCATTGACGCAGAACAGGTCCACCAACGCATCGGTGGGCAGTTGATCGAGGGTGGCGCTGAGAGGATTGGCCTGCTCGGTGAGCAGGTGGCCCCGGTCAACAGTCACTTCGCTCATGGCAGGGTCGCTCCCTGCAGGCACATTCACAGCAGATTCCTTCACAGCAGACCCTCCAGCCGCCGGCGGAACGCCTCGAGCTCAGGATCGCTCGACTGGGGTGACGCCAGCTCTTCTCCTGAACCAGCGCCGGGATCCTGGGCGCGGATTGGCGTCGGCCCGGCGGGGTTGACCCGCTCCTGCCAGTCGGCGACATCCATGTTGCGCACAGGCGGGGCGATCAGCAGCCGATCTTCTGCGGTCTCGGGCAGGAAACCTGCGGGCACCAGGCGAGCTTCATAGCCCGCCTGTTCACAGAAGAGCTCCATCTCCCGCCGATCCAGCGCCTCCACCGTGGGCACGGGGAAGTCCTGGGCCTCCAGCAGGCCTGCGTAGCGTTCGGCGTCGTCGCGCTCTTCAAACAGCAGCACAAGGGTGCGGCCGTTGATCTCGAGGGAATGGATCCCCTCCTGATCAGTTCCGGCATCGAAGAGCAGCACGTGCACCGGCATGGGGCGCAAGAAGGCGATTCGGGCCCTCAGTGTGTCACCAACGACCGCGCTGTTCACGGGCCAGGAAGTTCCTCGGCCAGCTCCTCCAGGCGGCGGTAGAGCGCCGTCTCCGCCTCACTGATCTCGGCGGGGAGCACGATCCGCACCTCCACCAACTGGTCGCCGCGCTGGCCAGCCCATTCCAGGCCCCTGCCCCGCAGCCGCAGCAGTCGTCCACTGGAGGAGCAGGGGGGCACGGTGAGTCGCACCTGTCCGGCCAGCGTGGGCACCGCCGGCCGGCATCCCAGGGCAGCCTGGGCAGGGGAGAGCTGCAGCTGGTAGAGCACCCGCAAGCCATCGATGCGCAGCCCCTCAGGCGTCCTCACCCGCAGCATCAGGAAGTGATCGGCTCCGCCCGGTGCCACCCCGGCCAGTCGCAGCCGCCAGCCATCGCCAGCCAGGGGCGGTGTTCGCACCTCCACCAGGGTGCCATCGCTGAGCTCCAGTTCCACCCGCTCCCCCATGAGGGCCTGCTCAGGGGAGAGATCCACCACGGTTTCAAGATCCGGTGCGGCCTGCACAGGCGGCGGCGGCGGCGGCGCTGCGGTCACCGATCCTCGGGGGAAAGGCCCTGCGGAATCGAACGGTGGGGTTGGGTCGAAGCGGTCGGTGGCATCCGGTTCTCTTGAGAATCCAGCCCCTTGAGGAGCTGGATTCTCGTCTTCGTCGGGCGGAGCCCCTGCACTGTTGCGGCGGTGATCACCGAAGAGATCGGCAACGTAGTCGTGGAAGTCGGGAAACCCACTCGCATACGGATCAGACTGATGCTCATCCAGACCGCTGCCGCCGGCCTCCCAGGCCTGGCGTTTGCGCGGATCGGAGAGAACGGCATAGGCCTCGTTCACCAGCTTGAAACGCTCCTCGGCAATCGGGTCGTTGCCGTTGAGGTCGGGATGCCAGCGGCGGGCCTGAGCACGGAAGGCGCGCTTGAGCATGGCGCTGTCGGCACCGGGCTCGAGGCCCAGCACCGCCCAGTAGTCGGGCGGGATGGTGGTTGAGGCGGTCTGCGTCACAACTTCGCCCTAGACCGCATCCCAGGGGTCATCGCCGGGTACGCGGGCAGGCTGCCGGCGGCTGCGCGCCGGCGACTCCTCGTAGCGCGATTCAGCGAACCGATCGGGTGGGTTGCCAGGGTCGCTGGAGGCACCGGCTCGGTAGCGCTCGGGCTGGGAGCGCTCGGGTTGCAACCGCTCAGATTGAAAGAGCTCAGATTGAAAGCGCTCAGGTTGAAATCGCTCGACAGGCTCGCGGTCAGCTTGGTAACGGTCAACTTCGTACCGGTCAGCGTCGTACCGGTCAGCTTCATAGCGAGAGGCTCCATAGCGCTCTGAGCCATAGCGATCGCCGCCGAAGCCACCCCGCCCACCCCGCTCCGCTGGTGGCATGGCCCAGGGGTCGCTACTGGGGCGGCTCCAGTCGTCCCAGGCATCGTCGTCGGCGAAGAGCTCATCCTTGAGCGAGCCCAGGGTGTTCTTCAGGCCCTGCAGGGGGCCCTGATCGGCGCGCCGCTCGCTGAGGATGCGACGGTTGAGGCCAAACAGCGCCTCTTGCAGCTGGCTCACCGCCAGGTCCAGCTCTCCGGGATCGCTGTCGCCGCGCTCCTCGAGGGCCAGCAGGTCCTGCACGTCGCGCACCGCCATCTCAACCGCCCGCTGCTGCCTTTCGGCCCCGTAGGGTCCGAGCTCCAGCGCCGCATCGCGGAGGCGTCGCTCGGCCTGGGCCACCAGGGTCTGGGCCCTGTTGCGGCGATCGATCGTCGCTCGCTTGCGCCGATCTTCAGTCGCCTTCAGCTCAGCCTCCTCGATCAGCTGTTCGATCTCCTCGGCGCTGAGGTTGGACCCGCCCTGAATGCTCACGCTCTGCTGGCGGCCGGTGGTGCGGTCCATCGCCGACACCTGAAGCAGGCCATTGGCATCGATGTCGAACGACACCTGCACCTGGGGCACCCCGCGGGGCGCGGGCGGGATGCCGGACAGGCGGAAGCGACCCAGGCTCTTGTTGCCCTCCGCCATCTGGCGCTCCCCCTGGAGCACGTGGATCTCCACCGAGCTCTGATTGGCCTCCGACGTGCTGAATACATCGCTCTTGCGCACCGGGATCGGCGTGTTGCGCGGGATCAGCACCTTCATCACGCCGCCGATCGTCTCCAGGCCCAGTGACAGTGGCGTCACGTCGTTGAGCATCAGATCACGCAGCTCGCCGGTGAGGATCCCGGCCTGCACCGCCGCACCGATCGCCACCACCTCATCGGGGTTCACCGACTGGCAGGGATCGCGGGGAATCAGGGTGCGCACCATCTCCTGCACCATCGGCATGCGGGTGGAGCCCCCCACCAGCACCACATCGTCGATGTCGTCGGCGGTGAAGCCCGAATCCCGAAGTGCCCGCTGCACCGGGCGCAGCAGCCGGTCGAGCAGGTCGGGGCAGAGGCTCTCGAAGGTGCTGCGCTCCAGCGTGGTCTCGATGTGCAGCGGGCCCTCGCTGCCTGTGGCAATGAAGGGAAGCGAGATCGGCGTGCTCTGCACACCGCTGAGCTCGATCTTGGCCTTCTCAGCCGCTTCGGTGAGCCGCTGCAGGGCCTGGCGATCGCGGCGCAGGTCGGTGCCGTGCTCCTTGTGGAATCCCTCGGCCAGCCAGTCCACGATGCGGCGGTCCCAGTCGTTGCCGCCCAGCTGGGTGTCGCCGCTGGTGGCCTTCACATCGAACACCCCCTGGGCGATGCGCAGCACCGACACATCGAAGGTGCCGCCGCCGAGGTCGAACACCAGCACCCGCTTCACGGTGCTGCGATCGAAGCCGTAAGCCAGGGCCGCGGCGGTGGGCTCGTTGAGGATGCGTTCCACGCTGATCCCCGCCAGGCGACCGGCGTCGCGGGTGGACTGGCGCTGGGCGTCGTTGAAGTAGGCGGGCACAGTGATCACCGCCGCCTCCACCGGCTCACCCAGGTAGGTGGCAGCATCGTCAACCAGCTTGCGCAGGATGCTGGCCACCAGTTCCTCAGGCGCGTACTCGCGCTCCGTGACCGGGCACACCACCCGCACGTTGCCATGGTCGTTGGCGCGCACCGTGTAGGGCACTGAGAGGCTGCCTACCTCCAGCTCGTCCCACTGGCGCCCCACAAAGCGCTTGAGATTGGCGAAGGTGTTGCGGGGGTTGAGCACCAGCTGTCGTCGGGCCAACTGACCCACCAGCAGCTCCTGGTCGCGGCTGAAGCCCACCACCGAGGGCGTGGTGCGTCCGCCCTCGGCACTGGCGATCACCACCGGGCGGCCACCCTCCAGCACAGCCACCACGGAATTGGTGGTGCCCAGGTCGATGCCAACGATGCGACCCATGAACCGTGCGGCCCCAAATCCGTCGAGGAGCCCAAAACTACCGGGCCCACCCAACGTTAATCACCACTTAAACGGGTGCGCATCACGGGATTCGTAGATTTCGATGAGCTCGGCTCGGCGAGCCCAACCCTCCGACCCGTTGCACCCTGCATGACCTCCGACCGACCGTCCGGTTCCGGTGCCGGGCCTCTGTCAGCCACCGAAGACCTGTTCACGCTGCGGCGTCGCCCCCCGGCTGAGAAGCTCGTCGACATCGGGTTCCGCCAGCTCACCATGGTGCTGGCCGCCACCGTGGCGGTGGTGCTTCTGGGGATCTTTCTGGTGGTGCTGCAGGGCTCAAAGGAAGCGATAGCCAGCTTCGGGCTCAACTTCCTCACCACGTCGGCCTGGGATCCCGTCAACGAGCAATACGGCGCCTTCGTGGCCATCTACGGCACCTTGGTGAGCTCCCTGCTGGCCCTGGTGATCGCGGTGCCGCTCGGAGTCGGCACGGCGATTTTCATCACCGAAGACCTGATTCCCTCGTCGTTGCGCGAGGCGATCGGTCTGATGGTTGAGCTCCTGGCCGCCATTCCATCCGTGGTGCTGGGGCTGTGGGCGATCTTCGTGCTCGAGCCCGGCATCCGCCCATTGCTCAATCTGCTTCACCAGTGGCTTGGCTGGAGTCCTCTGTTCGGCACCGTGCCCCAGGGTCCGGGCATGGCGCCGGCGATCCTGATCCTGGTGGTGATGATCCTGCCGATCATCACGGCCATCTCTCGCGATGCCCTCAACCAGGTGCCGATTGAACTGCGTCAGGGCGCCTATGGCGTCGGCACCACCCGCTGGGGCGCAATCTTCAGCGTGATCCTGCCGGCTGCTGTGTCGGCCATCACCGGTGGCGTGATGCTCGCTCTCGGACGGGCCATGGGAGAAACCATGGCCGTGACCATGATCATCGGCAACTCGCTCAACTTCAGCCTGTCGCTGCTCTCACCCGGAAACACGATTGCATCGATGCTGGCCAACCAATTCGGTGAGGCCGATGGCATCCAGGTGTCGGCACTGATGTATGCGGCCCTGATCCTGATGGTGCTCACCTTCCTGGTGAATGTGCTGGCCCAGTGGGTGGTGCGCCGCCTGAGCCTGCGTTACTGACCGCAAGACGACATGTCAACTCCAATGGCGACCAGCACATCATCGACCCGAGCGAGTCTGTTCGAGCGACGACCGCTGTTTCTCGACCGCTCCCTGGCCCGCAACCGCCTCAACCGCCTCTGCACCGGCGTGGTGGGGGTCTTCTCCACCATCGCCATCCTGCCGCTGGTGCTGGTGCTGCTCTATGTGCTGATTCAGGGCGGACGGCTGATCGGGCCGGCCATGCTCACCCAGCTGCCGCCTCCCCCCGGTCTTGACGGTGGCGGCATCGGCAACGCCATCCTCGGCACCCTGTTTGTGACAGCTCTTGCCTCGGCGATTGCCGTGCCGATCGGCGTGGGGGGTGGGATCTATCTCAATGAGTACTCCCAGCGCGGCTGGTTTGCCCAGTTCGTGAGTTTCGGCAACGACGTGCTTGCCGGTGTGCCCTCGATCATCAGCGGGGTCTTCGTGTACGGGCTGGTGGTGGCGACCCGTCTCTTCTTCGGCCAGAGCTACAGCGCCATGGCCGGTGGCATTGCCCTGGCGCTGCTGATGCTTCCCACCGTGATCAAGACCACCGATGAGGGTCTCAAACTCGTTCCCCAGGAGTTGCGCTGGGGCGCCTACGGCGTTGGTGCCTCCAAATTCGTGACCGTCGTGAGGGTCACGCTCCCCGCCGCCTTCACACCGATCGCCACGGGTGTGGTTCTGGCCATCGCCCGTGCCGCAGGCGAAACGGCTCCCCTGATCTTCACGGCCCTGTTTTCCCCCTTCTGGCCAGAGGGAGTCTTCAACCCAATCGCCACCATGTCGGTGTTGATCTTCAACTTCGCGATTATGCCCTATGAGGCGCAGAACGCTCTGGCCTGGGCTGCTTCCTTCGTGCTGGTGGTGATGATCCTTGCAGCCAATCTCACCGCTCGCTGGATCAGCAATCTGGCTCGCAAGACATGAGGAACTGAGCCCCCCGTCTGAACACTGCCCAATCCAATCGTTCCTCATTCTCCTGATCCGTGATCTACGCAGCCCCCCAAGCCACCAGCGCGAACACCACCACCTGCATGTCGCTGGAGAACGTGACCATTTCCTATGGCAAGTTTGAGGCCGTTCGGAATGTCTACATGGACATTCCTTACGGCCAGGTGACCGCCTTCATCGGACCATCTGGTTGCGGCAAGAGCACGGTGCTGCGCGCCCTGAACCGCATGAACGATCTGGTACCGGGCTGCCACCTAAAGGGGCGGGTGGTGTTTGACGGTGTTGATCTCTACGACAAGAGGGTCGATCCGGTGGAGGTGCGGCGCCGCATCGGCATGGTGTTTCAGAAGCCCAACCCCTTTCCCAAAACCATTTACGAAAACATCGCTTTCGGCGCCCGGATCAACGGCTACAGGGCCGATATGGATGAGCTGGTGGAACGCTCTCTGCGCAAGGCGGCGGTGTGGGATGAATGCAAGGACAAGCTCAAGGAAAGCGGGCTTGCTCTCTCAGGCGGCCAGCAGCAGCGCCTCTGCATCGCCCGAGCCATCGCCACCGAGCCTGAAGTGATCCTGATGGACGAACCCTGCTCGGCCCTCGATCCGATCTCCACGCTCAAGATCGAAGAGACCATGCATGAGCTGAAGCGCAGCTACACGATCATCATCGTGACCCACAACATGCAGCAGGCCGTGCGGGTGGCCGACAAAACGGCTTTCTTCAATGCCGAAGCCGTGGAAGGCGGCAGCGGCAAGGTGGGCTACCTCGTGGAATACAACGACACCGAGCGCATCTTCAATGCCCCGGCCCAGCGGGCCACCCAGGACTACGTGAGCGGACGCTTCGGCTGATCAATTGACACCGATATGGCCCATAAAAAAAAACCGGCCCTCGGGCCGGTTTTTGCTTAGAGCGGAGAGGGAGGGATTCGAACCCTCGATAGAGTTGCCCCTATACAGCATTTCCAGTGCTGCGCCTTCGACCACTCGGCCACCTCTCCAGCGGCAAAATGGGGCAACTTGATGGCAATGTAGCAGCATGACCAACACCAGTTCAGGCCCCCAGCCACCGACCTATCCAATCACCGTGCACTGGCGCCAGGCAGGCCGGGTGATCACCCATGAGGTGCCCGCCGGCGAGTACATCCTGCGCAGCTTCGAGCAGCAGGGGGATCCCTTGCCCTTCAGCTGCAGGAATGGCTGCTGCACAGCCTGTGCCGTGCGAGTGATCAAGGGAAGCATCGACCAGCGCGAGGCCCTCGGCCTCTCCAGGGAGGTGCGCCAGAAGGGCTACGGCCTGCTGTGCGTGGCCCGGGCCACTGGCCCCCTGGAGGTGGAAACGCAGGATGAGGACGAGGTCTACGAACTCCAGTTCGGCCGTCATTTCGGCCGTGGCAAGGTGCGTGCCGGCCTGCCCCTCGACGAGGACTGAGCACGGATGACCGACCTGGATCCCGCCCGCTTGCAGCAATGGATGGACACCGCCGTGCGGGCAGCGGAGGCCGGTGCCGACCAGCTGCGCCGTTTCCATGGCCAGCTCAGCGACGGCCAGGTGCGTGAGAAAGGCAGCAGCGGCAACCTGGTGACGGCAGCCGACCTGGCGGCGGAGCAGGCGGTGCTGGCGGTTCTGGAGCAGGAAACACCCGAGATCGGGGTGTTGGCTGAGGAGAGCGGCCGCCGTCCCGGCGCAGGCGAGTTGGAGTGGTGCGTGGATCCACTCGATGGCACCACCAACTTCGCCCATGGTTACCCCGTGTTTGCAACGTCGGTGGGCCTCTGCTGGCGTGGGGAGCCGATTGCGGCGGCCCTGGCGCTGCCCACCATGGGCGAACTGTTTCGCGCTGCCCGCGGACACGGGGCCTGGTGCAACGACCGACGGATTGAGGTGAGTCGCTGCAGCACCCTCAGCGATGCGTTGCTGGTCACGGGCTTCGCCTACGACCGCGCCACGCGGATCGACAACAACTACGCCGAGTTCGCCTGGTTCACCCACCGCACCCATGGCGTGCGGCGAGGGGGAGCCGCTGCCGTGGACCTGGCCTACGTGGCCTGCGGTCGCTGCGATGGCTACTGGGAGCGTGGGCTCTCGCCCTGGGACCTGGCGGCAGGCGTGCTGCTCGTGCGTGAGGCGGGTGGCGTGGTGAGCGATTACCGAGGGGGCGCCTTCAGGTTGAGCAGCGATCGGGTGGTGGCCTGCGCACCAGCCCTCCACGACCAGCTGGTGGACGGCCTTGGCCGGTGCCAGCCACTGCACGGTGCCTCCTACGGGGCACCGGAGCTCGACGCCGCCGGGCAGGAGACCGCCCCATCGGCTGCTCCATAGGATCGGGCGATACGCCCTGCTGCTGCGCCAATGGCCCTGCAACCCGCCGCCGGCGCCCGCGATCTCAATCCACTCGAGGTGGAGCAGAACCGCATCCTCTGCGGCCGACTCGCCCGGGTGTATCGGCTGTGGGGCTATCAGGAAGTGGCCCCTCCCCACTTTGAACACCTCGACACCCTGGATGCCGGCGGTGGGATCGATGGCCGGGAACTGGTGCGCCTCGCCGCTGACGAGCCCCTGGGGCTGAGGCCCGAGCTGACCGCCTCGATCGCCCGCGCCGCCAGTACCCGCCTGGCCAGTCGGCCCAGGCCTCTGCGCCTGTGGGCGGAGGGCCCCACTTTCCGCAGCCAGATGGGTGATGGCGGCCAGCAGCGGATTAGCGAGGAGCTGCAGAGCGGCGTGGAGCTGCTGGGGGATGCCACCCCGGCCGCCGACGTGGAGCTGTTGCGGCTCTTGCTCGCCGCGAGTGCGGCCGTGGGCATTGGCCCACAGCATCAGCCCCGCCTGCTGGTGGGCCACCACGGCCTGCTCGGGGCCCTGCTGGATCAGGTGCCGTCCGAGCTTCGCCAGCGGGTGCGTAGCGCACTCACGGGTTTTGATGCTCTGGTCCTGGCCGAGCTCCCCCTGGCCGACAGCCAGCGTCAGCGTCTCACCGGGCTGATGCGGCTGCGCGGGGAACCGCTGCAGGTGCTCTACCAGCTGGAGCAGTGGCTGGGGCCGGTGCCTCTGCTCAGTGATCTGGCTGCAAGCCTGGAGCTGGTGAGCCCCGCCGCCAGCCGGCTGGGGATCAGCCTGCATCTCGACCCCACCTTCCAACCCCACTTCGCGCTCTACGACGGTCTGGTGGTGCGGCTGGTGTGCCAGGGCCCCAATGCTCCGGTGCCGGTGGCCAGCGGTGGCCGCTACAACGGGCTGGTGGGCCGTTTCTGCAACGACCAAGGCCAGGCTGCTGGCGTGGGCTTCGGTTTCGCGGTGGCTGCCCTGCGCGACGTGCTTGGCGGACAGGGAGCAGGCGGCGAGCGGGCGGCGGCCCCCACCCTGGTCGCCTTCGCCAGGGCCACGCTGCTGGGGCGCGCCCTTGATGAGCTGGAGGCCCTGCACCGCTCAGGCCAGCCAGCCGAACTGCTGGGCACTGCTGTGGAGAGTCAGGAGGTCGCCGAAGCGATCGCGGCCGAGCGCGGCTGCAGCCGGGCGCTCTGGCTCGCTGCCTAGGATCCCGGCAACAGCTGACAGTGCCGTGGCCCACACCATCGTGACCAATGTGTGCGAGGGCGTGGCCGACTGTGTGGATGCCTGCCCCGTGGCCTGCATCCATCCCGGCCAGGGAGCCAACGCCAAGGGCACGGCCTTCTACTGGATCGATTTCGACACCTGCATCGACTGCGGCATCTGCCTGCAGGTGTGTCCGGTGGAGGGCGCGATCCTGCCGGAGGAAAAGCCGGAGCTGCAGCAGGCCTGCTGACGTCAGCCCGGCGGCGCTGGGCAGCCATCCAGGTCAGGCCCGCGTGAGCACCTCGTGGGTGGCTGACAGCCAGGCACCGCTGGCGTCGTAGTTGCGGATCAACCGCTCCAGGCGATCCGGCGCCGTGAGCCAGCCTGCCTCCACGCTGAAGGCCGCTCGGTGGCTCACCTGCTCCGGCCAGCTGCAGTAGCCACCGTCGGCGAGCCACTGGAGCTCAGCCAGCTCCTGGGGCCCGAAGTGCACCTCCACCGCAGCGGCGTCGGGCTCGGGCCAGTCGGCGGAGATGGTGGCGCTGCAGCCCTGCCAGCACCCCGCCAGCTGCTCGGCCGTGAGCGGCGGGCACTCACGGGCCTGGCTGCCGCTGCGGAATTCCCGGATCAGCACCAGCCTGTCGCGCCCGCCGGTTTCGCTGTAAAGCATCACCAGGCGGTGGCGGCGGTCTCCATGGATGAAGCCAAATTCACCGCCAAACGCCGTGCCTGGCGCGAGCTGCAACGAGCCCTTGCAGAACGTGCCCGTGTCGAAGAACACCACCTGGCGACCCAGACTTCGGTACTCCTGGCTGAGATCGCTGCTGGGCGAGGCACTCGTTGCGCCGCCCTCAAAGCGCTGCAGTGCGAAGCGCACCATGGTGATCGCCCCACTGGCGTCGCTCTCGCCGGCTTCGAGCGTGAGCAGCGACGGCGTGTCCGTGAGCACGGCCCCGCCGGGAGTGATCCCGGTGAAGGAACCCTGCCATTCGCCCAGGTTCTGCAGAAAGTTCAGCCACTGGCTGGCCATGGGCGACAAGGCTCCAGCCTGAATCCTATGGAGCAGGCAGCGGCAGCAACCTGCCGGATGGGCGACACGCTCTGGTCGGTTTCCTGCCCATCGCACCCCCTTGGCGATGCGGCGCCACCCGGGGGACTCTGGAGGCCACGTTGCCAATCGAGCTGTGGTGCTGCAGGCCGAGCAGGGTCAGATCCAGATCCACACCGAAAACATCTTTCCGATCATCAAGAAGGCCGTCTACAGCGGCCACGAGGTGTTCCTGCGGGAGCTGGTGAGCAATGGCGTGGATGCCATCAGCAAACGGCGCATGGCGGCCATGGCCGGCGACTGCAGTGAGGGCGCTCAAGGCAGGATCTCGATCCGCATCGACCGCGAAGCCAAAACCCTCACCATCTCCGACAACGGCATCGGCATGGACGCCGATGAGGTGAAGCGCTACATCAACCAGGTGGCGTTCTCGAGCGCCGAGGATTTCCTGGCGAAATACAAGAGCGAGAGCGACGCGATCATCGGCCACTTCGGCCTCGGCTTCTACTCCAGCTTCATGGTGGCCGCTCAGGTGGAGCTGGTGACCCTGAGCGCCCGTGAGGGCAGTGAGGCAGTGCGCTGGAGCTGCGATGGCTCCCCCAACTTCTCGCTGGAGGCTGCTGAGCGCAGTGAGCCCGGCACCGATGTGATCCTGCACCTGATGGAGGAGGAGCTCGAGTACATCGAGCCGGCCCGGATCCGCACCCTGATCACCACCTACTGCGACTTCCTGCCGGTGGAGGTGCAGCTGGAGGGAGAAACGGTCAACAAGCGCGAATCACCCTGGCGCAAGAGCCCCCGCGACCTCAGCGACAACGATTACATCGAGCTCTACCGCTATCTCTACCCCTTCCAGGGCGACCCGCTGCTGTGGGTGCACCTCAACACCGACTACCCCTACAACCTGCAGGGCATCCTGTATTTTCCCAAATCCACGGGCCGGGCCGACTGGGAGAAGGGCGAAATCAAGCTCTACTGCAACAACGTGTTTGTGAGCGACTCGATCAAGGAGGTAGTGCCCCGCTACCTGCTGCCCCTGCGCGGCGTGATCGATTCACCCGACATCCCGCTCAACGTGAGCCGCTCGGCCCTGCAGACCGACCGGCGCGTGCGCTCGATCGGGGGCTTCGTGGCCAAGAAGGTGGCCGATCGCCTCAAGCAGCTGCACCGCGACGAGCCGAAGCGCTACGCCGAGATCTGGGAGTCGCTGGCCCCGTTCATCAAGATCGGCGCCATGGAAGACGACAAGTTTGCCGAGCAGGTGGCCGACCTGGTGTTGTTTGGCACAACTGCTCCAGCACAGGACCAGGCCGCTTCTGCCGATGGAGGGGAAAGTCCCGATCCGATCCCCGGCGAGAACGGCAAGGCCTTCACCACCCTGGCGGGCTACCGCAGCCGCCTGAAACCCGAAAACGACAAGCGCATCCTCTATTGCAGCGATGAGGCCGGCCAGGCAGGTGCTCTCGCCCTTTGGAAGAGCCAGGGCGCCGAGGTGCTGCTGGCCGACACCTTCATCGACACCCAGTTCATCCCCTGGCTTGAATACCGCCACGAGGAACTGAAGTTTCAGCGGGTCGACAGCGAGCTGGATGAGTCGCTCCAGGAGAAGGAGAGCGAGATCAGCGATGCCGACGGCAAGGACGCCGGTGAAAAGGTGCGCGAGCTGTTCAAGGCGGCCCTGGCCAACGACAACATCACCATTCAGGTGCAGGCCCTTAAAGGCGACAACGCCCCCGCCGCCCTGATCCTGCTGCCGGAGCAGATGCGCCGTCTCAACGACATGGGCGCGCTGATGGAGCAGCGCCTGCCCGGCCTGCCCGACCACCACGTGCTGCTGGTGAACCGCAGACACCCGCTGGTGGAGGGGCTGATCAAGCTCTCGGCCGGCTCTGTGATCACCGGCACCGGCGGCAGCTCCCCCAGCCAGCAACTGGCCGACGAGCTCAGCCGCCACCTCTATGAGCTGGCCCGCCTGGCCGTGGGCGGCCTTGAGCCCAACCAACTGGCGGGCTTCCAGCAGCGCAGCGCCGATCTGATGGGCCGGCTGATGGAGCGGGGTCTCTGATCCAGCGTCACAGCCTCTGGATCAGGCTGGGGATCAGGCTGGCTTCCGAAGGATGGACTGCACCTGCCGTCTGACAGGTGCAGTCCTTCGTTTTAAGGCCCTTTGATGTTGCAGGCTGGTGAATGGCCGAGCGATCTGATCGCTCGGCCACCCAACCTGCAGCTGCTCCCTGCCGTGGCCCTGCCACACCCGGTAACGACCCGCCTGCTGGCGATGGGCGCGATTGTGGCTGGGTTTGTGCTGGCCTGGCGGCATTACAACACTGTGCCGCTGCTGGTGCTTGGGCAACCCAGATCGGCAGGCCAACTCCAGCGCGACCAGGAAGCCCCCTTCTTCCAGCACCTGGCGAGCAGCGCCAGGGTGCCACTGGTCGTGAGTTACCACACCGCTGATCGCTACGGACTGGTGGATAGCCACCAGCTCGATGCCATTCGCGATGGGCGACTCGACATGATCTCCCTGCGCTTCATGCAGAACACCGGCAAGGAGCCTGCGTTGGGAGGCATGGATCTGCCGGGGATGAACCATGACTTACCGACGGCTCGCCGGGTGGCTGATGCCTATGGGCCGATTCTTGATCGATATCTCCAGAGCAGCTACGGAGCACGTCTGCTCGGTGTCTGGAGCTTTGGCCCGCAAGTGTTGTTCTGCAAAGACCCGATCGCCAACCTCAACGACATCCGGAGCCGCAAGATCCGGGTCGCGAGTCCAGGGCTGGAGCAAGTGATTGATCAACTTGGCGGAACAGCCGTGATCCTTCCCTTTCACGAGACGAAACAAGCACTAAAGCAAGACTTGGTCAACTGCGCTGTCACCAGTGCTGCATCTGCCGATTTTGATGACTGGGGCTCCCACACAAGCTATTACTACCCGCTTGTGTTTCAGTTTGGCTTCAATGGCTATGTGATGGCCAACCGGACATGGGACAGCCTCTCTCCTGATCAACAGCAGCGCCTCCGGCAGGCGTTCCAAACGCAGATCGACAGGATCTGGACCTACTCCAGGCATCGCCAGCGGGAAGCCGAGGCCTGCCTCACCCAGGGCCCCTGCTCCGGCCGCAGGCCCAGCCAGCTACAGCGTGTGCCGGTAAACCCTCAGGACATGAGGCGCTTGCAGGAGATCTCGCGGCAGGTGGCATTGCCCCAATGGAAGTCCGCTTGCGACGCCTTGCATCGAAGCTGCAGCCATGACTGGAAACAAGCGCTGGGGCCCTTGACAGCCCTTGGCACCAACGCCTCGGACTGATGAAGAAGGCTCCGGCCACCCCAGACGGCCTGAGAGGCAGCGCATCGGCGGCCATCGCACTTCAGTCTGCGTGGACGCTTTCTGCCCTGATTTTCCTAATCAGCTCGATTTACGAAGTCTTATCGACCAACCGTCTCTACCAATCCCAGCAATTTCTGATTGGGCTGCTCCTGGTCGTGTTCAGTTTCTGGGCTCTGCTGGAAGTGCTGCGGATCTCCCATCGACCCGGCTCCCCACCGCTGCGCACCCTGGTTGGGCTGTTGACCTT
Organism: Prochlorococcaceae cyanobacterium; assembly: GCA_044235095.1. Taxonomy (GTDB): domain Bacteria; phylum Cyanobacteriota; class Cyanobacteriia; order PCC-6307; family Cyanobiaceae; genus NIES-981. The sequence continues at coordinate 196,837 of JBIIIC010000001.1, forward strand.
TCAACTGACGTTGATCTCGGCCCGGCAATGGCACGCCGACCAGCTCCGAACCGACATTCCATCACTGTCAGGTCCACCAGCGGTCATGCCGGCCTTTGGGGAGACCATAGCCTTCCTGCCGATCTACTTCTTCACGTTTCTGGCGATCTCCCGCTGCCTGATCTCCGCTTTCTCCCATGCCGAATCAATCCGTGCCAGGGAACTGCACCAGCAGATGGAGATCCTCAAGGCCACCAAGACGGCCCTGGAGAACAGCGAACGCCGCTACCGCACGTTCTTCAATATCCCAGTCGTCGGCACCGCGATCACGTCCTCCAGCAGGGCCTGGATTGAGGTGAATGATGAAACCTGCCGGTTGCTCGGCTACAGCCGTGAGGAGCTGCTCACTCGAACCTGGTCTGAACTCACCCATCCCGACGACCTGGCGGTTGAAGAGCGCCAGTTCCAACGCTTACTCAGGCGTGAGATCGACAGCTATGAGCTTGAGAAACGGTTCATTCGCAAAGACAGAACCGTTGGCTACACCCTCGTGGCAGGAGGCTGCGGCCCGATCGACGATCAGGCCGTGGATCTCTGCTACATGAACCTGATTGATATCAGTGCACGCAAACGCTTCGAGGCTGAACTCGAAGCTGCCCAGGAGCGCGAACGGCTCCGCGAGGAAGAGCAACGCGGGCTGCTTGAGCAGAAACTCAAGACCAGCCTGACCGCTGCCGCTGTCGCCCATGAGATCCAACAGCCCCTCGCAGCCATCCTGCTGAAGTGCCGGCTGGCCGCTCAGGATCTGGCCGCCATGCCCCCCGCTGACGCCACAGCGGTTCTGCAAGAGCGTCTGAGCTCACTCACCGCCGATGCCGAACTGATGGTGACCACCGTGGAGAGGATGCGGATGCTGCTCCGCAACGTGGAAACCATCCACAGCTGTGTGGATCTATCGGCCATCCTGCGCAGCGCTCTGATCTTCTTGCGCAGCGAGATCGAGACGCAGCAGGTGCAGCTCAGCGATGCCGGGCTCGAACAGGTCTCCATCCTCCGGGGTGACAGCGCCCAGCTGCAGATGGCGGTTGTGAACCTGGTGCGCAACGCTCTCCAGGCGATGGAAAACCAGCGTCCGTCCACCCGGAGGATCCGGGTGGAGCTGCAGCACCAGAGCGGCCAGCTCAATGTGGTGGTGGCCGACAGCGGACCTGGTTTCCCCCCGGATCACCGCTGTTACACCAGCTGGGCATTGCTGAAGAGTTCCAAGGCCACAGGCATGGGACTGGGGCTGTTCCTCGCCCAGACGGCCGCCACCAACCACCACGGGCGACTGCACATTGGCCGCAGTGCAACGCTCGGCGGCGCAGAAGTGGTGCTCGAGCTTCCGCTCAATGTCGGTTGATACAATCACGCCTGGGCTCTGGCCCTCTAGTCGTTTCTGAAGATCGGACATGTCCCGGGTCTGCCAGCTCACCGGCAAGCGCGCCAACAACGGCATGGCCGTATCGCACTCCCACGTGCGCACCAAGAAGCTCCAGCAGGTGAACCTGCAGGAGCGCCGCCTGTGGTGGGCCGAGGGCAACCGCTTCGTGAAGCTGCGCGTGTCGACCCGTGCCCTCAAGACCATCCAGAAGAAGGGCTTGGGCGCCTACGCCAAGGAACTGGGCGTCAACCTCGCCAAGATCTGAGCTCATGCGTCGTCGCACGCTTCTGCGTGCTGCCCTGGTCTCCGCAAGCCTGCTGGGTCTGCCTCGGCAGGCTTTTGCATTGGGCGGCACCCTGCCACAACTTGATCAACCCGCGCCAGCGTTCAGCCTCAGCGGCGTGATGCCCGGCGCCACACCAGGCCAGGCGAGTGGCGACGTGCTGGAGGCCACGCTGAGCCTTGCTGATTTCTCCGGGCGTTGGCTGGTTCTCTACTTCTATCCCAGGGATTTCACCGGGGGTTGCACCCTGGAAGCCCAGCGCTTCCAGCAACAGCTCGACGCCTTCCACGCCGCCGGAGCCGAGGTAGTGGGGGTGAGTGCCGACGATCCCGATTCGCATGCGTCCTTCTGCAGCAGCGAGGGGCTGGCCTTTCCCCTGCTCTCCGATCCCGGTGGAGCGGTGAGCAAGCGCTATGGCAGCTGGATTTCGCCCTTTTCCCAGCGTCACACCTTCCTGATTGATCCCCAGGGGACCCTGCGGGCCAGCTGGACCGCCGTGCGGCCGAATGGGCATGCTTTGGAGGTGCTCACTGAGCTGCAGCGCCTGCAGGGGCAGTCACCCCGGCAGCTCGGTTGAAGCGCGTCAGGTGTAGCCGTTGAGCACGAGCTTGCCCGTGGTGTGGCCGCCGGCGATCAGCCGATGGGCATGCTCGAGAGTGGCAGCGCTGATCGGACCAAGCTGTTGGTGCAGGGTGGTCTGCATCGCCCCCTGATCCACCAGCCGCGCCACCTCGGACAGCAGGCGCCCCTGCTCAGCCAGATCGGCGGTGGCGAAAAGGGAGCGGGTGAACATGAATTCCCAGTGCAGCGCCAGGCTTTTGCGCTTGAGAGCCAGCACATTGATCGCCTCAACCGGTGGGTCGTCGATCAGCGCCAGTGCCCCCTGGGGAGCGAGCAGCTCCACCAACTCCGCGAAGTGCTCGCCGCTGTGGGTGAGGCTGGCCGCCCAGCGCAGTGGAGCCAGCTCCAGGGCCCTCCACTGGGGCTGGAGAGGATGGCTGTGATCGATCACGTGATGGGCTCCCATGGCCTGGGCCCAGGCAACGCTCTCGGGCCGCGACGCCGTGGCCACCAGGGTGAGCCCGGTGAGCTGACGGGCCAGCTGGAGCACCATCGAGCCCACGCCACCGGCACCACCAAGCACCAGCAGGGCCTGGCCTTCTGTGGCGTGGCGGTCGTGGGGAATCCGCAGGCGATCAAACAGCAGCTCCCAGGCGGTGATCGTGGTGAGGGGCAGGGCAGCGGCCTCAGCCGCGCTGAGCCGCCTGGGAGCCAGTGCCGCCAGGCGGTAATCCACCAGCTGGCGCTCGGCGTTGCAACCGGGCCGATTGAGCGCCCCGGCGAACCAGACCCGATCGCCCAGGTCAAAGCCGTTGCACCCCTCTCCCATGGCAACGACCCGACCGACAGCGTCCCAACCGAGGATGCGGGCCTGGCCAGCCGGCGGCAGTTCACGGCTGCGCACCTTGAGGTCCACGGGATTCACGGCGATGGCCTCCACTGCCACCAGCAGATCCTGTGGACAGGGTGTGGGCTCGGCCAACTCCAGATCGAGCAGATAGCCCGCTTCCCCCAGGGCTGCTGATTGGCGGTATCCGACAGCGCGCATGGCTCAGGAATTCGGGGACAGGGTGGGCGACTGGCGCTGCAGGCGGGCCAGCAGCTGGCGGTGCTGCTCGGCCTCGTGCCGCAGGGCGGCCAGAGTGGCGGCAGGGGGCGGTTGATCGAGGGCCGTGCGCCAGCGCTGCAGCAGATCCGCGGGCGGCGCCACCTCCAGACCGTGGCAGTCGCAGCCGAGCTGATCGGCGGCGGCGGCCACCTTGGGGTCGTAGCTGAGGGCCGCGCAGGGGGCCCCGGCGATCGCCGCCAGGATCAGACCATGCAGCCGCATGGCCACCACCAGGCCGGCATCGGCGGCCATGCCGATCACCTCGCTCGGACGTTCGGCGGTCACCTCGCGGCTGCGGGCCGCCAGCGCGGCTGGCAATAGCCCCTCACTGCGCAGTTGCGCCAACAGGCCCGAGTCCTGCTCGCGATGCAGCGGCAGCCAGATCACCTCACGATTGACCTGATCCGCCAGCTGGCTGAGGGCATCCAGGTAGGGACGCCACTGCTGTCCCTGCAGCTGGGTGGTAGGCCGGAAACACACCACGATCGGCCCGCCACGGCCGTGCCACTGGCCCGCCGGCAGGGCCCACACCGGATCACCTGCCACCATGCCGGCACATCCCAGGCGGGCAGCGAGCTGGGCTGACCCCCGGTCGCGCCAGCTGGCCCCCTGCACCATGGGCAGCAGAGCCCGCACCAGTGCGCGGCTGCGGCGCCGCCGCAGGGGGCCAAGGCCCTGGGCCCAGAGCAGCACGGGCTTGCCTTCCAGCCGGGCGGCCGTGATCAGGGCGGCGTAATAGAGGAGGCTGAGGAAGCTGGTGGAGTCCTGGAGAAGGCTGCCACCGCCCAGCACCAGGGCCGAACAGCTGCGCAGAGCCTTGAGCACGCGGGGCAGGCTGCGCCGCTTCACGGTGGCGATGCCGCGGGCCTCCAGTGCCGCCGGGTCGTGGGCGGTGACCAGGGGCGTGCACCCTGCAGGCAACTGGGCCAGCAGCACCTCCAGCAGGGCGTCATCGCCGATGTTGTGCTCGCCGTAGTAGCCGCAGAGCATCACGCGCATGGGCGGAAGCGATGGCTGGATCAAAGTCCGTACATTGGACCATTGCCAGCGCCTCGGCGGCGCCACCAGCGATGCACGCCCTCTCGCTGCCCACCTGGTGGATCCACGTCACGTCGGTGCTGGAGTGGCTTGCCGCGATGGCGGTGATCCAGCGCTACGGGCAGGCCCGGGGTGAGGGCGGCTGGCGCTGGCTGAGCCTGGCGATGCTGCCGGCCCTGATCAGTGCCATGGCCGCCTGCACCTGGCACCTCTACGACAACGCCACCGCTCTCAAAGGGCTGGTGGTGATCCAGGCCGGCCTCACAGCTCTCGGCAATGGGGCCATGGCATTGGCCACCTGGAACCTCTGCCGGCGGCCCGGGCTGCCTAGCCAGCCATGACTGCTGCGTTTGAAGGGGTGCTGCAACGCCTGGGCGATGTCGACCCCACACCGCTCTTCGTGGCGTCTCTGCTGCCCTACCTGGCCTTTCTCTGGTGGGCCCGGCGAGCGGAGGGCTTCCCGCCACTGGCACGGCGTGGCTTTGAGCTCACTCTGGTGTTTGTGGCCGTGACGATCGGCGCGGCGGTGATCGCCCAGCAGGCCTACGGCAAGCTACTCGCCGATGTGGATCCCCTGCACGGCGGTGCCGAGGCCTTTCTCACCCTGGCCAACCTGCTGGTGGTGGTGGGCTTCGCAGCGGCACTGGATCAGCAGATCAAGAAGTCTTAAGCCCAGCCGGTCACGCCCGATTCGGCCCGGAAGATGGATTGTCGGCTTTTGATCCATGCTCGCCCCCCTTCTGGCCCTGGCCCCCGCCACCATCACCTGGTCGCCGAAGGTGGCGCTGGTGATGGTGGTGTGCAACGTGCTCGCCATCGCCATCGGCAAGGCCACGATCAAGCAGCCCAATGTGGGCCTGCAGCTTCCCAACGCTGCCATGTTCGGCGGCCTCAGCCATGGCGCCATGCTCGGCACCATCAGCCTGGGCCACATCCTCGGCATCGGCGCCATCCAGGGCCTGGCCAGCCGCGGCGTGCTCTGAGGTCAGCGCCAGCCCAACAGATAGGGCAGGGCCTTAAGCCCATAGCGCTCCAAGCGGTAGTGAAACAGCAGGGCGGAGAGATCCTCCGCCTTCGCTGTTTCCAGACCGCGCAGCAGTCGCTCGAGGCGGCCATCGCCCACGGCCCCCGGCCCCAGGAGCGAGACCAAGCCAGGCTCGTCGAGCCAGCCGACCGCTGAGGCTCCAGCGCCAGCCCAGAACGCGCCGCAGCAGAGCCGGATAGCTCTGCAGGTGAGAGGCATCGCCACGGCGACAGGCCTGCAGCAAGAGCGGAGCCAGCACCCGCGCAGTGCAGAGGGCGTGCCGGATGCCCTCACCGCCCAACAGGTTGGCGGTGCTCACGGCATCGCCCAGGGCCATGATGCGGCCACGGCGATGCACGTCGCGCCGCCCCACCGTGCTGCGGATCCGACCGCCATGGCGATCTAGCACCTGGGCCTGCTCCAGCCCACAGAAGCGCAGCAGCTGGCCGAGCTCGCGAGCGAAGGGCAGCAGTGAATCAGCCTCTCCCCCCTGCAGGCGACAGACGCCGAGCTTGAGCCGGTCATGCGCCATTGGAAACACCCAGCCATAGCCCTGGCCCACCCAGCGGCTGCCGAGAAAAAAGCTGAGCCGATCGGCCCAGGGCTGCCACTGCTGGGGCTGCACCTGCAGCAGCCATTCCACACCCAGTCCGCTCACCAGCGGGTTGCTGGGCAGCCTGGGCTCACCGATCAGGCAGCGGCGCTCACCCGTGGCATCCACCAGCCAGAGGCTGCGCACCTTCTGGTGGGATCCGCGAGCATCCACTAGATCGGTGAACACGGTGCTGCCATCCTGGCGGCAGGCAATGGCACGCCAGCCGAGCTGCACCCGGGCACCCCAGCCCTGCGCCTCGCTGGCCAGCCACTGGCGCAGGGCACCGAAGTCGAGAACCGCCCCCAGCGGCTCTGCCGCCCACCACTGGCGGGGCTGATCGCCCGGACCCACCAGCTGTCAGCCACGCCACCGGGACGCCACCACCTGGCTGGGCAAGTCAAAATCCGCCACCGCTTCCAACGGCAGGGCGGCACTGCTGAAGGCAGAGAGGCCCAGATCCGGCAGCCGGTCCACAAGGAACACATCCAGCCCCGAACGGGCAAGGTTACGGGCCAGCTCACCACGGGCCGGACCGGCACCCACCATCAGCACCTGACATGGCCAGGCAGCCTGGGCTGGAGCCTGGATCAAACGGCCAGGGCCTGGCTCTGGAGCCGGGCAGCCGGCCAGGCGGCTGAGAAGCGCTCCACGATGCGGTCGGCCATCTGGGGAGGGGTGAGGCCCAGGCTGTGCTTGCTCTGGTCCGGGGTGGCGTGATCCACAAGCAGATCCGGGATGCCGATGCGGAATACGGGCACCAGCACGTCGCGATCGCTGAGAGCCTCCACCACGGCGGCGCCGAAGCCCCCGGGAAGAGCTCCTTCCTCCATGGTCACCACCCGACCGATGCGGCTGGCCATCGGCGCGATCAGGGCCTCATCGAGCGGCCTGAGGAAACGGGCATTGATCACGGCGGCACGAATCCCGCGCTCCTGCAGCAGGCCCGCGGTGGCGAGGGCGGGATGCACCATGGCGCCATAGGCCACGATCAGCAGGTCGTCGCCGTCGGTGAGCAGCTCACCACGACCGATCTCCAGGGGCTGCCAGCCCTCCTCCATGAGCGGCACGCCCTCGCCCTCACCACGGGGGATGCGGATGGCGCAGGGGCCGTCGTGCTGGATCGAAGTGATCAGCATGCGCTGCAGCTCGCCCTCGTCCTTCGGTGCCATCACCGTGAAGTTGGGCACGGCGCGCAGGTAGCTGATGTCGTACTGGCCCTGGTGGGTGGGGCCGTCGGCACCAACGATCCCGGCCCGATCCATCACGAAGGTCACGGGCAGGTTCTGGATGCCCACGTCGTGGATCAGCTGGTCGTAGGCGCGCTGCAGGAAGGTGCTGTAGATCGCACACACCGGCCGCAGGCCCTCACAGGCCATGCCGGCGGCCATGGTCACGGCGTGCTGCTCAGCGATGCCCACATCGAAGTACTGGTGGGGCCTGGCCTTCTCCAGCAGATCCAGGCCGGTGCCGGTGGCCATGGCGGCGGTGATGCCCACCACCCGGGGATCCTGCTCACACAGCTTCACCAGCGTCTGGCCGAAAACCTTGCTGTAGCTGGGAGGCTTGGGCTTGCTGGAGGGATAGGCCTTGCCGGTGGCCAGATCGAAGGCGCTCTGGGCGTGATAGCCCACCTGGTCGGCCTCGGCGAAGGCATAGCCCTTGCCCTTGGTGGTGGCCACATGCACCAGCACTGGGCCCTCATGCTCATGGGCCTGCTGAAACACGCGGATCATGCCGGCGATGTCGTGGCCGTCGACAGGGCCCATATAGGTGAAGCCCAGCTCTTCGAACACGGCGCCTAGCTTGGGCACCGCCAGGCGCTTCATGCTCTCCTTGAGGTTCTTGAGCTCGGTGGGCAGCTCGCCGTGCATGAACGGCAGGTGCTTGATCGCCTCCTCGGCGTTGTCCTGCAGAAACTGAAGCGGCTTGCTGTGCCGCATGCGGTTGAGGTGAGTGCTCAGCGCGCCCACCGGCGGGCTGATCGACATGTCGTTGTCGTTGAGCACCACAAGCAGGCGGGTCTTGGGCAGGTGGCCGGCGTGGTTGATCGCCTCCAGGGCCATGCCGCCGGTGAGGGCGCCATCGCCGATCACCGCCACGCACTTGAAATCTTCACCGCGCTGATCGCGGGCCAGGGCCATGCCCAGGGCTGCGGAGATCGAGGTGCTGGCGTGACCGGCGCCGAAGTGGTCGAAGCGGCTCTCAGAGCGCTTGAGATAGCCGGCCACCCCGTCCTTCTGGCGCAGGGTGTGGAACTGGGTGTAGCGGCCGGTGATCAGCTTGTGGGGATAGGCCTGGTGGCCCACATCCCACACCACCTTGTCGTGGTCAAGATCGAGGGTCTGATACAGGGCGATGGTGAGCTCCACGACCCCGAGGCCCGGGCCCAGGTGTCCGCCGCTGGTGCTCACCACCTCCAGGTGACGCTCCCGGATCTGGCGGGCGATGCCCTCCAGCTCAGCGATGCTCAACCCGTGCAGCTGGTTGGGGTGACTCAGCTCGCTGAGGTGCATCACGGCCCTTGAAGTGGCGTGCAATCTAGGCCGAAGGCCCCGACCGCTGGTGTGGATTGCGACACTGGGTCCATGAGCGACTACCTGCAGCGGATCCTGCGTGCCCGGGTCTACGACGTGGCGATCGAATCGCCGCTCGACCCCGCCCCCAACCTCTCGGCACGGCTGGGCAACCGCGTGCTGCTCAAACGCGAGGACCTGCAGCCCGTGTTCAGCTTCAAGCTGCGCGGCGCCTACAACAAGATGGCCGGCCTCTCGGCGGCCGAGCTCGAGCGGGGTGTGATCGCCGCCAGTGCCGGCAATCACGCCCAGGGGGTGGCCCTGGGGGCCCAGAAGCTGGGCTGCCGCGCCGTGATCGTGATGCCGGTCACCACACCGGAGATGAAGGTGAAGGCGGTGGCGGCCCGCGGTGCCGAGGTGGTGCTGCATGGCGACAACTACGACGCCGCCTGCGCCGAGGCCACCCGCCTGGGCGCCGAGCGTGGGCTAACCTTCATCCACCCCTTCGACGACCCGGAGGTGATCGCCGGCCAGGGCACGATCGGCATGGAGATCCTGCGCCAGTGCTCAGCTCCGCCGGATGCGATCTATCTGGCCGTGGGCGGCGGCGGCCTGATCGCCGGGGTGGCGGCGTTCGTGAAGAGCGTGTGGCCCCAGGTACAGATCGTGGGGGTGGAACCGGTGGATGCCGACGCCATGGCCCAGTCGCTGGCCAGGGGTGAACGGGTGCGGCTGGAGCAGGTGGGACTGTTTGCCGATGGCGTGGCGGTGCGCCAGGTGGGGAAGCACACGTTCGCCCTGGCCCAGCAGGTGGTGGACAGGATGGTGACGGTGGACACCGACGCCATCTGCGCGGCCATCAAAGACGTGTTCGAGGAGACCCGCTCGATCCTGGAGCCGGCCGGCGCCCTTGCGGTGGCCGGCATGAAGGCGGATGTGGCCGCCCGCGGCCTGGAGGGCCAGACCCTGGTGGCGGTGGCCTGTGGCGCCAACATGAATTTCGACCGGCTGCGCTTCGTGGCCGAGCGCACGGAGATCGGCGAGGACCGCGAGGCGATGCTGGCGGTGGAGATTCCGGAAAGGCCCGGCAGCCTGCGCGAGTTCTGCACCCTGCTGGGCACGCGTAACCTCACCGAATTCAGTTATCGCCTGGCTGATCCGGCCCGGGCCCACATCTTCGTGGGCGTGCAGACCAGCGGCAGCCGCGACGAACAGGACCTGATCCACGACGTGCGGGCCGCCGGCTTCGCCTGCCTGGATCTGTCCAACGACGAGCTGGCCAAGCTGCACCTGCGCCACATGGTGGGCGGTCGGCTGCCCGCCGCCGCCCTGGCCCCGGGGGTGCGGGAGCTGCTCTACCGCTTTGAGTTTCCGGAGCGGCCGGGGGCGCTGATGCTCTTCCTCACCAGCCTGCATCCCAACTGGAACATCAGCATCTTTCATTACCGCAACCACGGGGCGGATGTGGGCCGCATCGTGGTGGGCGTGCAGGTGCCGGAAGCGGATATGGCCGAATGGCAGGGCTTTCTCGACGGACTCCACTACCGCTACGTGGATGAGAGCGCCAACCCGGCCTACCAGCTGTTTCTCGGGGCGGCGCAGGCAGGGCTGGTCGCCGACCCCCTGCCTGCCCTTGCCTGACTGCGGTACGTTGCGGGCTCTGAGCGCGGGAGTGCAATGACCAGCGCCCCAGACACCCCCATCCCCGAGACAGGCGGCCTGTCGTTGCCGGCGCGGCTGGAGGCAATTCTGTATCTGAAGGGCCGGCCCCTCAGCCTGGGGGAACTCGCAGAGATTGCAGGCACCAGCCGTGAGGAGGCGGAACTCGGCCTGATCACCCTGATGGCCGACTATGCGCACCGCGACACGGCCCTCGAGATCCGCCAGGAGGGCCAGCGCTATGGCCTGCAGCTGCGCGACAGCCTGGGGGATCTGGTGCAGAACCTGCTGCCTGTGGACCTCTCCACCGCCGCCCTCCGAACCCTGGCCACCATCGCCCTGAAAAAGCGCATCCTCCAGTCGGATCTCGTGGAGCTGAGGGGCTCGGGCGCCTACGACCACATCAAGGAGCTGCTGGCCCAGAACTTCATCGAACGCAAACGCCAGAGCGAGGGGCGCTCTTACTGGCTCAGCCTGAGTGAGAAGTTCCACCGCACCTTTGCCGTGAAGCCGGAGGATCTTCAGCCGCGGCGCCAGCAGTCTCAGGTTGCCTGACGCCCGCCCTGCCTAGAGTCGAGCTGGTGTTCGCGGCTTCAGCCCGGTTCGAATGGAAGTGCTTGCCCTGCTGCTGGGCGTGCTGGCCCGCACGTTTTCGATCTACTCGCTGATCCTGCTGGTGCGGGTGCTGCTGAGCTGGTTCCCCAACCTCGACTGGAGCAATCCCCTGCTGAGCACGGTGAGCTCGATCACCGACCCCTACCTCAACGCCTTCCGCGGGCTGATCCCACCGATCGGTGGTCTCGACCTCTCAGCCATCCTGGCGTTCCTGGCGCTCAGCCTCGGCCAGCAGCTGCTGGAGGGAGCCAGCATGAGCGTGATGGCGGGCTCCTTCCAGTGAACTGCCCGGCTGACTAGCCCTCCAGCGCCTGCTCCAGCGGCAGCAGCTCATCGTCCTCGCCGGCGCGGGTGCGCACCGGGGCACTGAAGCCACGGGCCTTCACATTGCGGAAGGTGAGGGGACCCGGCGTCCCGGCCGGCACCGAGAGGCGCAGCGCAAAGCTGGACAGGCCCGGCGACACATCGCCGATCGAGCCCACGCGGGTACGGTTCTGCAGCACTGGCTCACCGCTGGAATCCACGATCAGGGCAAATACATCGGTGTCGACCACCGGTTTGCGACCGGGATTCTCCACCGTGCCGCGCAGGGCGTAGCAACTGGCGCCAGTGGGTCGCCTGAGCTCGGGCTGGGCACCCACATCGGTGCTGGGGCAGGGCTCCAGCGACACTTCACTCACCCGCAGCTCGGCGGCCCAGGCCGGAGCGGGGGCCAGGGCCACCAGCAGCAGCAGGGCGAGGGCCCAGAGGCCCGGCCAGGGCTGAAATCGCCAGGCCAGATCGGGTCTGTTCACCGCTGATCTCCATCGCCTGAAATCACGTTACGGGCGGCGCGGCTGGCGAGCTTCTCCAGGTTGGCCGTAGCCACCTCAGCCAGGTCGAGACCAAGCTCTGTGGACAGCTGGGCCACGTACCAGAGCACATCGCCCAGCTCAAGCTTGAGCGCCTCGATCACCTCAGGGCTGAAGCTGCCGCCGCGGTCGCGGATCACCTTTTTCACCTTGTCGGCCACCTCGCCGGCCTCGCCGCAGAGGCCCAGGGTGGGATAGATGGGATTGCTGCCGGCGTTGGGGTAGCGAGCCGTTTGCCGAGAGCGCTGCTGATAGGTGGCCAGGTCCATGCCAGACGGCGATGAGACAGGGCCGATGGTAGTTTCAGCCAAATCCAGGCGTCCCGATGCCCCAGCCCGATCTCATGCGTCGCACCAAGATCGTGGCCACCATCGGCCCTGCCACCGAATCGCCGGAACGCCTGCGCGAACTGATCGCCGCCGGCGCCACCACCTTCCGCCTCAACTTCTCCCACGGCGACCACAGCGAGCATGCCGCTCGCATCACCACCATCCGCCAGGTGTCGCGGGAGCTGGGCGCCCATATCGGCATCCTCCAGGACCTGCAGGGCCCCAAGATCCGCCTCGGCCGTTTCCCGGGCGGGCCGATCACCCTGGCCACGGGCGATGCCTTCACGCTCACCTCGCGCGACGTGGAGTGCAACCAGAGCATCGCCACGGTGACCTACCACAAGCTGGCCGACGAGGTGGTGCCCGGCAGCCGGATCCTGCTCGATGACGGCCGCGTGGAGATGCGCGTGGAGCAGGTGGACCAGGCGCAGCAGACCCTGCACTGCTCCGTGACGGTGGGAGGGGTGCTTTCCAACAACAAGGGGGTCAACTTCCCCGATGTGCAGCTCTCGATCCGTGCCCTCACCGACAAGGACCGTGCTGATCTCGAATTCGGCCTCTCCCAGGGGGTCGACTGGGTTGCCCTGAGCTTCGTGCGCAATCCCTCGGATCTCGTGGAGATCAAGGAACTGATCGCCGGGCATGGCCACAGCACCCCGGTGGTGGCCAAGATCGAGAAGTTTGAGGCGATCGATCAGATCGACGACATCCTGCCCCTTTGCGACGGGGTGATGGTGGCTCGCGGTGACCTGGGCGTGGAAATGCCCGCCGAGGAGGTGCCGTTGCTGCAGAAGGAGCTGATCCGCAAGGCCAACAGCCTCGGCATCCCCGTGATCACCGCCACCCAGATGCTGGATTCGATGGTGAGTTGCCCCCGGCCCACCCGCGCCGAGGTGAGCGATGTGGCCAACGCCATCCTCGACGGCACCGATGCCGTGATGCTCTCCAACGAGAGCGCCGTGGGCGACTACCCGGTGGAAGCGGTGGCCACGATGGCCACGATCGCCCGGCGGATCGAGCGTGACTACCCCCAGCGCGTGATCGACAGCCGCCTGGCCACCACCATTCCCAATGCCATCTGCCAGGCGGTGAGCACCATCGCCCGCAACCTCAATGCCGCGGCGATCCTGCCCCTCACGAAGAGCGGCGGCACGGCCCGCAACGTGAGCAAATTCCGGCCGAGCACCCCTATCCTGGCGATCACTAGTGAGGAGCGGGTGGCCTGCCGGCTGCAGCTCTGCTGGGGCGTGAATCCCTTGCTGGTGCCGGAGCAGACCTCCTCCACCAGCACCTTCAGCCTGGCCATGGCCATGGCCCGGGAGCTGGGATTCCTCCACGATGGCGACCTGGTGGTGCAGACCGCCGGCACCCTGTCCGGGGTCAGCGGGTCCACCGACTTCATCAAGGTGGGCATCGTATCGGCGGTGCTCTCCCAGGGGATGGGCATCGGCACGGGCTCGGTGAGCGGCAGGGTGCGCCTGGTTGACAGCCCGGAGGCAGCAGGCGCCATTCAGCCAGGTGAGATCCTGGTGGTGCGTGAAACCTGCGCCGCCTTCGAGATGGCGATCCGCAAGGCCAAGGGCCTGATCAGTGAGGTGGGCGGGTCCGACAGCCACGCCGCGATCACCGCCCAGGGATATGGCATTCCGGCGATCGTGGGCGTGAATGATGCCCTGGCCACCCTGGAGCAGGGCGACATCGTGACCTTGGATCTGCAGCGCGGCGAAGTGCATCGGGGCGCCCGCAGCCACAACTCCGACCACGGCGGCGCCATCGTTTAAGCACCCGGCACCGTCTCTCCGCGCATGGCCTCCAAGCTCCCCATGGGCGAAACAGTGGGGATGGCCCTCTCCACCCTGCGGTCCAACCGCCTGCGCAGCCTGCTCACGATGCTGGGCATCGTGATCGGCAATGCCTCGGTGATCACCCTGGTTGGTGTGGGCAAGGGTGCCCAGAACCTGGCCGAGGGCCAGCTCAGTAACCTCGGCGCCAACGTGCTGTTCGTGGTGCCGGGCAACAACGACACCCGACGCCAGGGCATCGATTTCCCGAAGACGCTGGTGTTCGAGGATGCCAACGCCATCGCTGAGCAGGTGCCCAGCGTGAAGCGTGTGGCACCCCAGATCACCCGCAATGAGGTGGTGCAGAGCGGCGGCCAGAGCAGCAGCGCCTCAGTGCTCGGCGTGACCCCGGAATTTCTGCCGGTGCGCCAGTTTGAAGTGGCCCAGGGCCGCTTCTTCTACCCCACGGATCTGCGTTCCGCCCGCAACGTGACCGTGATCGGCCCCGACCTGGCGAGCAAGATGTTTCTTGGCAAGCCAGCGCTGGGCAGGGTGCTGCGGATTCGCAACCAGCCCTTCGAGGTGATCGGCGTGCTCGAGCCGAAGGGGGCCGTGTTCGGCCAGAACCCGGACGAGAACGCCTACATCCCGCTCAGCACGATGGTGAGCAAGTTGGCGGGACGCGATCCCACCTACGGGATCAGCCTCAATTTCATCAGCGTGGAAGCGCGAGACGACGCCAGCATCAACGCCGCCGCCTTTCAGATCACCAACCTGCTGCGCCAACGGCACCGCATCCTGCGGGAAGACGACTTCGCCGTGCGGTCCCAGCAGGATGCCCTCACCATCGTAAGCACGATCACTGGAGGGCTCACCCTGATGCTGGGTGCCGTCGGCGCGATCTCACTGCTTGTCGGCGGGATCGGCATCATGAACATCATGCTCGTGTCGGTGAGCGAGCGCACCGAGGAGATCGGCCTGCGCAAGGCGCTGGGCGCGCGCAGCGGCGACGTGCTGCTGCAATTTCTTGTGGAATCGCTGGTGCTGGCCAGCCTTGGTGGCGTGATCGGCAGCGGTCTCGGCCTGGCCGCCGTGGGTGCGGTGGCTGCCTTCACCCCCCTGCCGGCCGCGGTGGGCGCCGGCACCGTGCTGCTCACGGTGGGAGTCTCCGGCTCGATCGGTCTGTTCTTCGGCGTGGTCCCGGCACGGCGGGCGGCCCGCCTCGATCCGATCGTGGCGCTGCGCAGCCTCTGAACCACGCGGCGAGAAACACAAAGAAATCCTTAAAGGCGCGAAAGCGTCGCGTTCGTCACCAAACCCACACCCCCGCTGATGGCTAAGTAGTTGGGCTACCAGGGGCCTCTGGCCGTGAACTTCGTGTCGTGTGGATACCGCAACAGCAGCGATCGCATGGTGATCGCCCGCTGCCTCGGCCCAGACCAGTTCTATCTGGAGCGGGTGGTGTTTCCGTTTGAACTGCTCAGTTTCCAGTGCCCGCCGGAGAGCGAGCTGGAGATCTGGACCCATGGCCTCGGCGGCCCGGAACTGGTGGAGCGCATCGGCACCGACGAACTGTTGATCGACGACCACGAGACCGCCCAGCCGATCGTTCTGGACAGGCGCCAGGCCGAGCCCAGGGATTGGCAGGAAGCGGGCTGAGCCCCGTTACACTTGTTAAAAATCACTCTCAGCCATGAATCAGCGCTGGCGCGTGCTTGCCCTCTGGCTCCTGCCGATCGCCGTGGTGGCTTTCTTCGGTTGGCAGCTGCTCACAGCCGGTGGTGGTTCAGCCTTCAAACCGGGCGGGCCCACGGTTGCTCCCCGCAACGCCGCCGTGGCCAGGATGAGCTACGGCCGTTTCCTCGACTACGTGGACGCGGGGCGCGTCACGGCTGTTGACATCTTTGACGGCGGCCGCAGCGCCGTGATCGAAGCGATCGACCCCGACCTCGACAACCGCGTGCAGCGTCTCCGGGTGGATCTGCCCGGCGTGGCCCCCGAGCTGGTGAACAAGCTCAAGGATCAGGGCATCAGCTTCGACATCCATCCCCCGCGCCAGGCGCCGCCGGTGCTGGGCATCCTCGGCAACCTGCTGTTCCCGCTGCTGCTGATTGGTTCCCTGATCTTTCTGGCCCGCCGGGGCAATGGCATGCCCGGGGGGCCGGGCCAGGCCATGCAGTTCGGCAAGACCAAGGCCCGCTTCCTGATGGAGGCCGAAACCGGCGTGCTGTTCAACGACGTGGCCGGCGTAGAGGAGGCCAAGCAGGACCTTCAGGAGGTGGTGACCTTCCTGAAGACCCCCGAGCGCTTCACCTCTGTTGGCGCCAAGATTCCCAAGGGTGTGCTGCTGGTCGGCCCTCCCGGCACCGGCAAGACCCTGCTGGCCAAGGCGATTGCCGGTGAAGCGGGCGTGCCGTTCTTCTCGCTCTCCGGCTCGGAGTTCGTGGAGATGTTCGTGGGCGTGGGGGCCAGCCGGGTGCGCGATCTGTTCAAGCGGGCCAAGGAGAACAGCCCCTGCCTGATCTTCATCGATGAGATCGACGCCGTGGGCCGCCAGCGCGGTGCCGGCGTGGGTGGCGGTAACGATGAGCGTGAGCAGACCCTCAACCAGCTGCTCACCGAGATGGACGGCTTCGAGGGCAACAGCGGCATCATCATCATCGCCGCCACCAACAGGGCTGACGTGCTCGATTCGGCTCTGCTGAGGCCCGGCCGCTTCGATCGCCAGGTGATGGTGGATGTGCCCGACATCAAGGGCCGCCTCTCGATCCTCAAGGTGCACAGCCGCAACAAGAAACTCGGCGACGACGTGAGCCTTGAGGCGGTCGCCCGCCGCACCCCAGGCTTCTCCGGTGCCGACCTGGCCAACCTGCTAAACGAGGCTGCGATCCTCACGGCACGCCGCCGCAAGGAGGCCACCGGTCTGGCTGAGATCGACGACGCTGTGGATCGGGTGATCGCTGGCATGGAGGGCAAGCCCCTCACCGACGGCCGCAGCAAGCGTCTGATCGCCTACCACGAAGTGGGCCACGCGCTGGTGGGCACCCTGGTGAAGGCCCATGACCCGGTGCAGAAGGTCACCCTGATTCCCCGCGGCCAGGCCCAGGGCCTCACCTGGTTCTCCCCCGACGAAGAGCAGATGTTGGTGAGCCGTGCCCAGCTGCGGGCGCGGATCATGGGCGCGCTCGGCGGTCGCGCAGCTGAAGATGTGGTGTTCGGCCGCGAGGAAGTCACCACCGGTGCCGGTGGCGACATTCAGCAGGTGGCCTCGATCGCCCGCCAGATGGTGACCCGCTTCGGCATGAGCGACATCGGTCAGTTCTCGCTCGAAGCCGGCAATCAGGAGGTGTTCCTGGGAAGGGATCTGATGACCCGCAGCGACGCTTCCGACACCATGGCCCGCAAGGTGGATGCGGCGGTGCGGCAGATCGTGCAGAGCTGCTACGCCGACACGGTGAAACTCGTGGCCGAGCATCGCGCCTGCATGGACCGGGTGGTGGAACTGCTGATCGAGAAGGAGAGCCTCGATGGTGATGAGTTCCGCGCCATCGTGAGTGAGTTCACCTCGATCCCCGAGAAGGAGCGCTTCTCTCCACTGCTGAGCGAGTTCAAAGACGAGAGCAGGGAGCCCCAGCCCGAACCGGCCCAGGCCTGATCCCTTCAGCCGCTCTCCGGGGTCCCACTTTCCACAGGTGTGCATTCAGCTAACAGCCCGGGGGTCATTTCCCGGGCTTTCTGCTGTTGCGGCATCGCTCGGAGCAGTAGATCACCTGCTCCCACACAGTGGCCCATTTGCGTCGCCACAAAAAAGGTCTGCAACACACAGGGCAGACCTTGCTCGGGCGCTGGCTGGGAGGGAGTCCGCGACCACCCGGCCGAGCTCCTGAATCACCGCGGCGTCGGCCCACTCGGCAACAACGTCTGGCGAATCAGACGGGACGCATAGGCCGCTTCTCGATCACCTTGTCGATCAGGCCGTACTCCATGGCCTCAGCCGGGGACATGAAGAAGTCACGGTCGGTGTCCTCCTCGATGCGCGACAGGGGCTGACCGGTGCGCTCGGCCAGTTCGGTGTTGAGCTTCTTCTTGAGATAGAGGATCTCGTCGGCCTGGATGCGGATGTCGCTGGCCTGACCGCGCGCGCCGCCCAGGGGCTGGTGGATCATGATCCGCGAGTGGGTGAGGCTGCTGCGCTTGCCTTTGGTGCCGGCACAGAGCAGGAAGGCACCCATCGACGCCGCCAGTCCCACACACACCGTGTGCACGTCGGGCTTGATGTGCTGCATGGTATCGAAGATGCCGAGGCCGTCGTACACCGAACCGCCGGGGGAATTGATGTAGAGGTAAATGTCCTTGTCGGGGTCTTCCGCTTCGAGGAAGAGCAGCTGCGCCACGATCCGGTTGGCCGATTCGGAGGTCACCGGCTCGCCGAGAAACACGATCCGCTCGCGCAGCAGCCGGGAATAGATGTCGAACGCTCGCTCACCCCGGCCCGATTCCTCAATGACGATGGGGATCGTGGTCACGGGCAGGAATCTCAGGGCTGTGGCGATCCTACTGAGGCCGGGCCGCTAGGGTCGCTCCATTCCAGGCTCAAATGCCGTGAGCGCTGCTCTCACCGTTGCCGACAGCAAGCGCGCCTTCCATCGCGCCTTTCCCCATGTGATCGCGCCGCTCTACCGGCGCATGGTGGATGAACTCCTGGTGGAGCTCCACCTGCTGAGTCGCCAGCAGGGCTTTCAGGCCGATCCCCTGTTTGCCACCGGCCTGATCCAGGTGTTCGACAGCTTCGCCAGGGGCTACCGACCCGAGCAGCACCGCCAGCCCCTGCTGGCGGCCCTGTGCAGCGCCAGCGGCTTCGATGCCGGCGAGCTGCGACAGCAGCGTGACCAGGCCGTGGTCGCCATCGGGTGCCACAGCGTGGAGGAGGTGAAGCAGTGGGTGGAACAGAAGGGAGCCAGTGCTCCGGAGCCCCTGGCCACCGCCTTGGCCAGCATTCAGCGCCCTGATTTCCACTACTCCCGCCTGATGGGTGTGGGGCTGCTGAGCCTGCTGGAGGAGGCCCAGGGTGCCAATGCCATGGATCCGGCCACCCTGCGTAGCTATGCCCACGACCTGGGCGAGGCCATGGGCCTGCTGCGGGATCGCCTCGACAAGGATCTGAGCCTCTATGCCAGCAACATGGAGAAGCTGGCTCAGGCGGTAGAACTGATGGAGGAAACCCTTGCCGCGGAGCGCCGCAAGCGGGAGCGCCAGCAGAGCGAGGTCAGCGCGCCGGTGGCCGAAGAGCCAGCTGCAGGCGCCCCTGCAGCTGGCTGAGCGGGCCCTTCTGGGCGCTGGTTGCCAGCTGCAGCTGGCTTGCCTGCTGCACCACGGTGGGCAGAGAGGGCGGCAGCAGACCGGCAGCCAGCATGTCGGCGGGGCGCATGCGTAACTGCAGTGCGGAGGCGGCAGTGGGCACGGGCGCGGACAGCCTGGGTGGCACCGGCCCAAGGAAGAGCTGCAGCTGCGGCTGCTGGCCGGGCAGGAGCTGCCAGCGCCAGCCCCCCAACAGCGTGCCGTCATCGCGCCGCCAGGTGGCCTCCGGCAGCACGCCCGAGGAGGAGGCACCAGCCCGCCACTGCGGGGGGGCATCCTCCAGTCCCTGCTGCTGCAGTCGGGGGCGAAGTTCGCTGAGAAGCGCCGCCAGGGCCTGGCGGTGGCGGCCCGGCTGCACCTGCAGCGTGAGGCCCGCCCGGAAGGGGCCGGCGGCGATGGAGCGCAGTTGCAGGCGGAACGGCAACTGGCGCAGGAGATCCAGCTGGGCAGGCCCGATGCCGTAGTTGGCTGCGAGCGACTCTCGCACCAGCTGGCGGCTGAGATAGCCCTGCAGCAGGGGCTGCAGCGAGGGCCCCTGCAACTCCAGCAGCAGATCGGTGACCAGCGCCCCCGACGGCACCACGGCTTCGCTGCGGATCGGGCCTCCCACGGGATCGGGACTGGCGGTGGCCTCACCGCTGAACTGGAGCTGGGCGCCATCCAGTTCGAGGGCCAGACAACCCTCCTGGTAGCCGAGCAGCAGGGGGGCCAACTCACCACTGAGGCCACCGAGGCCCACCGGCTTCCAGAACACCGCCTGCTGAGACTCCAGCAGGCCCAGACAGCGGCGATCCAGACCCTGCAGCGGCCGCTGCACGTTGCTCAGCTGATCCTGCAGGGCCTTTAGCGACAGGGGATCGGCGGCCACCACCAGCAGGTCGTTGAGCAGCAGGCTGTTGGCCGGTCGCTCAACGCCGGGGAGCAGCTCGGCGCGGCCCAGGGGAACCACCAGATAGGCCCCGGCATCGCCGTGCCGGCCCCAGCCCTGCCACCAGAGGCGGCGTTGCTGGCGCCAGACCCGCCGCGCCAGGGGCAGGCCGAGCCGCTGCTGCCAGAGCTGGGGCACCGGCCGGGTGGGGGCTGCCGGCAGGCTCTGGAGCAGGGCCATCTGAGGCAACAGCCGCTCAAGCCCCTGGGCCTGGGGGCGAGGCCATTGCCAGAGCAGCAGCGCCGGGCCCAGCACCAGCAGACCTGCGGCCAGGGAGGTGGCGCGCAGGCGCAGGTTCCTGAGGGCGGAGAGAGCGCTGATGGCGGAAATCGCCGGATTCACAGGAGGACAGGCGGGGAGAGTGGCGCTGGAGCAGCGGCCGAGGCTGGGCCGGCTGCGGCATAGAGGGTGGTGCGCTGCCAGGGACGGCGGCCCAGCTGCAGGCCGGCCGCGGTGAGCGCCTGGGGCGACTGGCAGGTGCCACCGCGGGCGCCAGCCATCGTGGTGATGTGCTCTTCCATCAGGGTGCCGCCCAGATCGTTGCAGCCCCAGCGCAGGGCCTCGGTGGCTCCCGCCAGGGTGAGTTTCACCCAGCTGGGCTGGTGGTTGGGGATCCAGCCATCCAGCACCAGCCGGGCCTGGGCGGTGAGCAGCAACATGGCAGCAAGGTCGGGCTGGTCGCGGCCCACCCGCTGGCGCAGCGCCAGCGGTGCCGCCTCACCCACAAAGGGCAGCAGCACAAATTCACTGAAGCCGGGCAGCCGCTGGCCGTGGGCCCACTGCTGCATCGCCAACAGGGTGAGCAGGTGGGCAGCGCGGTCGGCAGGCTGCTCGATGTGGCCCGCCATCAGGGTGGACGTGGCCGCGAGGCCCTGGGCCATCGCCTCCAGCACCACGGCCACCCAGTGGCGGGCGGAGAGCTTCTCCGGGCAGAGCACCAGGCGCACGCGCTCGGTGAGCACCTCAGCAGCCGTGCCCGGCAGCGAACCGAGCCCGGCGGCCCGCAGCCGCTCCAGGACCGATGAAAGAGGCACCCCATCCTGCTCGGCCAGAAACAGAAGTTCCTGGGGCGAGAAGGCATGCAGATGAATCCCGGGCGCCGCCTGGTGCAGGCCACGCAGCAAGGCCTCGGCGTAGGCAACGGCGCTGCCGCCAACGCGGGCAGCGGGATTGAGGCCACCCTGCAGGCAGAGCTCGGTGGCCCCGCTGGCCTGGGCCTCGGCGGCACGCCGCTGCAGCTCGCTGAGCTCCAGCCAGTAGGCGCCTTGCTGGCCAGGATCACGGCGGAAAGCGCAGAAGCTGCAGTGCTTCACGCAGTGGTTGGAGACGTTGAGATTGCGGTTCACCACAAAACTCACGCCATCCCCCACCAGCTCTCGCCGCCGCTGATCGGCGCACTGGCGCAACAACTCCCGTGCGGGTGCAGGCCATGGACGCTGCAACAGTTCGAGCACCAGGTGCCTGCCGGTGGCGCTGAGCAGGCCCTGGTGCGGCGGACTGGTGCCCAGAACGTTGAGACGAACGAGCAGCTCAGCGGGATCAAGCCCCTGGAGATGGTCTGGCGTGGGCTCGGCGGGAGGTGGCTGCAGCAACACACCGGCCAACTCGTGTGCCCAGGGGGCGATGGCTGGATGCCCGGCTGCGGAGCCAGCCTCAGCGATGGTCACGACCGGCGGGGCGACTCAGCAGCTTTGCGACGGCGGCGATCGCGCCACTCGACAGCCGAGAGGTAGATCACGCCAAAGCTCACGAACACCAAAAGAGCGATGGCGACCCCGCCCAGCAGCTGGGTAGGGCTGAAGGGGAGATCAGCCACAGTGAAAACGGCGGACGCGGGCGCGGCGGAATCAGAAATTGATGCTGCCGTCGCCGTGGCGACCCCACACCACCATGGCGATCGAAAAGCTGAACAGAGCTGCGAGAGATGCCCAGCCAACAGTGATCAACATGGAGCCGCGAAACGTTGCTGGCCAGCACTTTACCTAGGCTCACCCACAACTGACCCGTGTCCTTGCCAGCAGCTGCCGTGGCCTCTCCAACCGCCGTTCAGGAACGCCAGCGCGTCCGCACCCCTTACCCCAATTTCAAGGTGGTCGTGCTTGACGACGACGTGAACACCTTTCAACACGTGGTGGACTGCCTGATGCGCTACCTGCCCGGCATGCAGCCCGACCGCGCCTGGGAGCTGGCCCATCAGATCGACGGCCAGGGTTCGGCCGTGGTGTGGTGCGGCCCCCAGGAGCAGGCCGAGCTTTATCACCAGCAGCTCGGCGGCCAGGGGCTCACCATGGCGCCGCTGGAGCCGGCCTGATGGGCCGCGTGGTGATCACCCACAGCACCTATCTGGAGGGGCTGATCCCTCTGCTGCAGAGGCTCGCCAGGCAGCCGGGCGTCAACACCGTGACGCCGGCGGTGATCACCCGGGTGCGGGGCCGCAGTCCGGGACTGCGGCTGCGGGTGTCCACGCCGATCACGGGTGGCCACAAACTGGTGGCCCGCCGCGGCGGCAGTGCCCAGGAGGTGTTCGTGGTCACAAGCCTGGAGAAGCACACACTCCAGGACATGGTGGATGAGCTGATCGACAGCTGATCGGGGTTGAGCGCTCAGGAAGGTTGAGCACTCAGGAAAAGGGTGGACCGCTATGCCGTTGTGCCCCAGTGTTCGACCTGGTGGAACCAGAAGGGGAATCAAGGGCGGGGCGCCGTTTCCGGCAACGAGGCCGGTCTACGTTGCTTCCGCTGCAGACTCCCCAAGTCGAAAAGGGAGTCAGATCAGAAAACTGTAAAAGGCAGTCACCAACACGGCAGTCCGCCCCAAGTTTAGGGCCCTTCGGGGGGAAGCGGCCAGATCGCTCGCACCTGGGCCAGCCGCTCCATTGCCTCGGCCTGGCGGTCATGGGGCTCGGCGGCGTTCAGCACCAGGGTCACGTGGCCGAGCTTGCGGCCCGGGCGAGCGCCCTGTTTGCCATACCAGTGCACGTGGGCACCGGGGAGGGCGGCCAGGTCCTGGCGCTGGGGCAAATAGTCGGCCTGGCTGCTCTCGAAACCGAGCAGGTTCACCATCAGCGCTCCCGGCACCTGGAGATCCACCGCGCCCATCGGCAGCCCGGCCACGATCCGGGCCTGCTGGGCAAACTGGCTGGTGCGCGACGCCTCGATCGTGACGTGGCCGGAGTTGTGGGTGCGGGGTGCGATCTCGTTGATCTGCAGCCCGGCCGGCCCGTAGAAGAGTTCGATCGAGAGCACACCCACGTAGTCGAGGGCAGTGACCAGGGAGCAGGCGATGTTGCGGGCGAAGGCCTGCACGGCGTGGGGCACGGCGGCCGGCGCCAGCACCCAGTCGCACACCTGCTGGTGCTGGTGCGTCTGCACCAGGGGGTAGCACTGCACCTGGCCGCTGCTGTCGCGGCACACCAGCTGGGCAAGTTCCAGCTCGAAAGCCACAAACTCCTCGAGAATCCAGTCGGCGGGCTCCACGCGCCGCACGAGTGAGGCGAGTTCAGCCGGCGTGTGCAGCACCTCGGTGCCCTTGCCGTCGTAGCCGCCGCGGCTGGCCTTGGCCACCACGGGGAAACCGAGCTCGGCCGGCAGGGCGCCGGTGGGGGGCAGATCACACCAGCGGGGCGAGGGCAGGTTGAGCCGCTGCAGCAGCTGGCGCTGGGCCTTCTTGCACACCAGCGGGGCCAGGGCCCTCAGATGGGGCACGAACTGGATGCCTTCGGCCTCCAGCGGCCCGAGGGCGTCCAGGTCAACCCATTCGTTCTCGAAGCTGATCGCGTCGCAGCGGCGGGCGAGCTCGCGGGTGGCGGCCACGTTGTGCAGGGGGGCCTCCAGCACGGACGTGGCCAGGGCAGCGGCCGGGTCGACCCTGGAAGGGGTCTGCACATGCAGCTCAAGACCCAGATCCCGGGCCGCCGCCGCCAGCATCCAGGCGAGCTGTCCTCCGCCCACCACTCCGATCGACCGCTCGGCGCCCGCCGCTGCTCTCGCCACTGCCTCGAACCTGCCGCTTGCGGCTGCGAATCAACCAGACTCGCATCCCCACGAGCCCTTTGGTGGTGCTCAGGTGAACCCCTTGTCACCGGCGAAGGCATAGCGCACCAGGCTCAGCACCAGCACCGCCAGAAACAAGGCCAGGCCCACCGTGCAGGCGTAGCTGATCTCCAGCTCGGCGAAGGCCTGGTCGTACACGTAGTACACGATCGTGCGGGTGGCATCCGCCGGCCCGCCCTGGGTCATCAGGAACACCTCCTCAAACACCTTGGTGGCGGCGATCGCCGAGATCACGGCCACCAGAGTGAGGTAGGGGCGCAGCAGCGGCAGGGTGATGTCGAGGTGCTTGCGCCAGCCATCGCTGCCGTCGAGCGCCGCCGCCTCATAGAGCTCGGGGGAGATCCCCTGCAGCCCGGCCAGGAAGATCACCATATAATAGCCGAGGCCCTTCCAGAGAGTCACGAGCATCACCGCAGGCAGGGCCAGCAGCGGCGAGGTGAGAAAGCCGATCGGGCTGAAGCGATCGCCCAGGAGGGCCGCCAGCCAGCCATTGATCAGGCCGTTTTCGGCGTAGAGCCAGCGGAAGGCGATGGCCGCCACCACGATCGACACCAGCACCGGTGTGTAGAAGGCGCCGCGAAACCAGTGAATGCCCGGCAGCTGGCGGTTCACCAGCACGGCCAGGGCGAGGGCGCCGAGCACGACCGGCGGCACCACACCCAGCAGATAAAAGAACGTGGTGGCGCTCACCCGGGCGGCCATCGGATCGGCAAGCAGCCGGCGGATGTTGGCCAGGCCCACAAAGCGCAGCGGCTCGCTCACATCAAGGCCCGTCTGGCTGAAGCTCATCAGCAGGGCCAGCGCCGCCGGGATCAGCACGGAGATCCCCAGCAGCACCAGAGCCGGCGCCAGAAACGCCCAGGCCGTGCTGGTGCGGGGGGCGGAGGCAGACATCGGGGCACACCGGGTGGCGCCATTGTGGGCGCTTCGATCTCCTGGCGCCCGGCCCGTGTCTCCTGCTGCCGCTGCTCGCGATCCGCTGGAGGTGCTGCAGCGGGTGTGGGGCTACCCCGCCTTTCGCGGCCCCCAGGAGGCGATCGTGCGCCACGTGAACGGCGGCGGCTCAGGCCTGGTGCTGATGCCCACCGGCGGCGGCAAATCGCTCTGTTACCAGGTGCCGGCCCTGTGCCGGCCGGGTCTGGCGGTGGTGGTGTCGCCGCTGATCGCCCTGATGGAAGACCAGGTGACAGCGCTGCGGCAGCTGGGGGTGGCGGCCGCCGCCCTGCATTCGGGCCTGGAGGCCGCCGAGAGCATGGCGGTGTGGCGCCAGCTCCAGACCGGCAGCCTCGATCTGCTCTACGCGTCGCCGGAGCGACTGCTGGGTGGCGACCTGCTCGATCAGCTGGTGGGATTGCCGGGGCCGGAGCCGCTGGCCCTGTTTGCCATCGATGAGGCCCACTGCGTGTCGCAGTGGGGGCACGACTTCCGGCCCGAATACATCCAGCTCGGGCTGCTGGCTGATCGCTTCCCGCAGGTGCCGCGGCTGGCGCTCACCGCCACCGCCGACCCGCGCACCCGCGCCGAGATCGTGGAGCGGCTGCGGTTGGAGGAGGGCCAGGTGTTCCTGGCCAGCTTCGATCGGCCCAACATCCGCTACCTGCTGCGCGCCAAGGATCAACCCGGCCGCCAGCTGCAGGTCTTTCTGGCCGAGCACCGCGGTGAGGCCGGCATCGTGTACGCCCGCTCCCGTAGCCGGGTGGACCAGCTCGCCCGCGAACTCCAGGCGGCAGGCTTCGATGCAGTGGCCTATCACGCCGGGCTCAGCGGCGACCAGCGCAGCGCGGCGCTGCAGCGGTTCCGCAACGAGGCGGCCGTGGTGGTGGTGGCCACGATCGCCTTCGGGATGGGGATTGATAAGCCCGACGTGCGCTTCGTGGCACACGTGGATCTGCCCAAGAGCCTGGAGGCCTACTACCAGGAAACCGGCCGGGCCGGCCGCGATGGCCTGCCGGCGGTGGCCTGGATGCTGCATGGGCCCGGCGACATTCCCCAGCTGCGCCGCTTCATCGATGACTCGGCCGCACCGGCGGAGCAGAAGCGGATCGAGCACGGCAAGCTCGAGGCCCTGATCGCTTACAGCGAGGCGGCCGGCTGCCGCCGCCAGGTGCTGCTGCGCCACTTCGGCGAGGAGCTGGGCGAGCCCTGCGGCAACTGCGACGGTTGCCTGGAGCCCAGGGAGCTGGCCGATCTCACCGTGCCGGCCCAGAAACTGCTCTCGGCGGTGGTGCGCACCGGCCAGCGCTTCGGTGCCGCCCACGTGGTGGATGTGCTGCTGGGCGGCAGCACCGAGAAGATCCGCCAGTTCAGCCACCAGGAGCTGAGTGTGTATGGCATCGGCCGCGAGCTCGACCGCGGCCAGTGGCGCACGCTGGTGCGTCAGCTCACCGGCCTGGGCTACCTGGTGCCGGTGCCCGATGGCAAGGGCGGTCTGCAGCTGGGCCCTCAGGAGCTGGTGCGGCCGCTGCTGCGCGGCGAAACGCTGCTGGAGCTGCCGTTGGCGCCGCCGCAGAAGGAGAGCCGGCGGCGCCCCACCCCATCGGCAGCGCGTCCCGCCGGCGCCATGGCGGGCCTGGATGGCGATCTGGTGGTGAATGAGGACCTGTTGAGCGCGCTCAAGAACTGGCGACGCGAGCAGGCACGCCAGCAGGGCGTGCCTCCCTACGTGGTGTTTCACGACCGCACCCTGGTGGAGCTGGCCGCTCGCCAGCCCAGGGATCTGGACGGTGTGGGCGCCATCGGCGGAATCGGGGCCGCCAAGTTGGAGCGCTACGGCGAGGCGCTGCTGGCGGTGTTGCAGGCCGGCCAACATGGATCCCAGTTCGACTGAGCCCGATGCCCCTGATCAGCGTGAAGACCTCCGCAGCCGGCAGCGCCGATCCCCAGGCCCTGCTGGGCGAGCTGTCGAGCTCGCTGGCGGAGCTGCTGGGCAAGCCGGAGCGGTATGTGATGACGCTGCTCGAAACGGAGGTGCCGATGACCTTCGCGGGGGATGGGGCACCGGCCTGCTACGTGGAGGTGAAGAGCATCGGCGCCCTCGATGGCGACCGCACCCGCCAGGTGAGCCAGGCGGTGTGCGAGCTGATCGAACGGCACTTGGCCATCCCCAGCGAGCGCACCTACATCGGCTTCGAGGATGTGCCGGGCCGCCTCTGGGGCTGGAACGGAAGCACCTTTGGCTGAGCGCTCAGGCGTGAGTGCAGTCAGCTAGCCGGGCTGCAGGGCGAACAGCTCGCCCTGGATCACCCCCAGGGGCGCCAGTCGCTTGCGTGGGCGTGGGCGAGGGCTGCCAGGTTTCAGCGGCACTGTGGTGAAGGGTGAGCCAAGGCCCAGCACGCCGGGCGCAGCAGGCGGCGGCGGGGCCCACGCCCGATCGCTGGCACGAAACACGGCGTACGGGGAGGCGACAAGCACAGGAGCACAGAAGCAAGTACGCCTGTACTAGGAACGGCTGACTCGGTTGTCAACCGCTCCGGGTCCGGATGGCGGTGCTAGGTCGTGAGAGCCTTTGGCAGTGGCGGCGCCGGTCAGTTCTGGAGAGGGTTCGTTGACCCTGTCAGGAGCACCATCCCTGGCTCGCAGGCGTGGCACTGGGCTTCTGAGCGGCGCTGGGCTGGGCAGCCAGCAGAACCCTTGTCTGATGGTCGTTCCAGCCCTCGCCGCGCCAGCGCTCGCCCAGGGCTGCGGCGGTGGCGGCCACCAGAAACAGCAAGGGCAGCAGGGCTGGATCGCCCTGCAGGGTGAACACGAAGGCCGCACAGAACAACGGCGCACCATGGGCAGCGGCGAACAGGGCTGTGGCCCCCACAGCAGCCAGCTGGGCCAGGGAGTTGGCGGTGAGTCCGGGCAGGCCCTGCAGCGGACTGATCAGCAGGGCACCGAGGCTCATGCTGTCGTGCATCAGGCCACCGGGCGCCCCCAGGGCCAGGCTGAGCACGCTGGCGAGCAGGCGCCAGACCCAGACGAGCGGAGAACCCACGGCATCGCCAGACAGGGCCGCCGCCAGCGACAGAGAGCCGTCGTTGAGGCTCAGGCCCCCACTCAAGAACGCCAGCAACGTGAGGGCGGCGGCGAGCAGCAGCGCGCCCAGCATCAGCCGTTGTGCCAGCAGGCGTTTTACCCATGCGGCTGCGGGCAGCAAGAGCCGCACGAACAGGGCTCCGGCGGCGGCGCCCACCAGGGTGAGTACAACGACCCAGCCCCACAGCTCCGGGGCCAATGGCCCAAGTTCGAGCCCAGGCAGGCGCGCCGGCTGCCCCATGGTGGTGGCCACCAGGGTGCCGCTGCTGGCCAGCAGCAGGGCCGGCAGCAGCAGCGGCAGACCGCTGCGCTGGCCCAGCTCTTCCAGCCCGTAGGTCACGGCCAGCAACGGCGAGCGAAACGCCGCACCCAGCCCGGCCGCCCCACCGATCACGGCCACCAGCTGCGTCGGCAGAGAGGCCAGAAGCTGAAAACGGGGCCAGCGCCGCCGAATGGCTAGCAGCACGCTGGCGCCGAGGGCCACCGAAGGCGACTCCACCCCCACCGCCAGACCGCCCAGGTGGGTGACCAACATCAGGGGCAGGCGTCGCAGCTGCGTGGCCAGGCTGAGCTGCTGCAGCCAGAGCGCCTCCCGCGCGGCGCGCTGGCTGGGCGAGGCGCGATCGAGGGCGAGCAGCGCAGCGGTGCCACCGCCGCGACCGCCGGCCAGCGGCCCCCAGGCGAGCAGCACCAGGAGCAGGGTGGCCGTGAACACCACCAGGCAGCCGAACAGCGGCCGGGGCTGGTCCGCCAACCAGAAGCTGCGCTGCAGCAGGAAGCCCAGTTGCGAGAGCGCCTGGTAAGGCCAGAGCAGCAGCCCGAACACCAGCCCCAGCAACAGCCAGCCAGCCAGGGCCGCCACGCCTGGCGCACGCACCGGGGTCATGGGCAGGTCACCGGGCCATGACCCGCCCGCTTCCAGCTCTGGAAGCAGGGGTTGCCGGGATCGAGCACCAGAGGCCTGAACAGGTCGTTGCGCTGCCCATCGATCAGCTGCTGCTGGTTGATCCAAGTGCCCGGCGCCGGCACCACCGTGCGATGGCGCACCGCATCCGCACCGACAGCGGCCGTGAGCGTGGGGGTGTGCACCACCGGTTCAGGTCCGTAGATCCCCGCGGCCGTGGAGTCACCAACGCGCCGTCCGCCACTCACCAGCCAGAACTGCCCGAGCTTGGCGGCGAGGTAGGGATGGAGATCGGCCCGGCCGGTGGGGGGATCGCTCACCGCATAGAGCCTCGGATCGATCTCCACCTTCAAGGCCGAGGGGTCACCGGATGGCACGGCCAGCACATCGGTGCGCAGGGTCTGGTGGAGCCCCGTCACCTCGGTGACGGCCAGGTCGGCGGCGGTGGCCAGGCCGATGCGCCCCAGCGGCGTGGCCACCACCAGCGGCGCATCGCCCGGGGAGGCCCAGGCCTGCTCGGCAGCGCTCAGATGGGTGGCGCGGTAACGGCCCAGGATGGTGCCGGCCGGGCCTGCCAACACCACGGTGTGGAACACCTGGGAGCCATCGCGCTCGGGATAACTCCCCACCAGATAGCCATTGCCCGCCCTGGCGCGCTGGGCCAGCAGCTGCTCAAAGCCACCAGCGCGAGGCTCTGCCCTGCGGCGAATTTCAGTGGGGTTGAGGCCGCGCGGCAGACCGGAGAGCTCGGGAAGCACAAGCAGTTCCTGGGCCTGGGGTTGGCTGCTGCTGAGCTGGGCGGCTTCTCCTGTCCACTGGGCGGCAGCCAGCTGCACCGTTCGTGGCGATGCTGTGGCGTTGCTGTCGACCGGAGCACGGCGCAGGGCCAGCAGGGGGTTGTAGAGCGAAGGCCGACGGGCCGCCAGGCGTTGCTCGCGCACGGCATCGGCTTCGGCCGGGATGATCGTGGTGGCGAAGATGCCGTTCAATCCGGGCGGCAACACCTCGGGAGGCACCACCGGTGCCTGCACGAGCTTGCGGCCCTGGGGCGACCAGATGCTGGAGCCACCGTTGTAATAGAGCTGGCTGCCATTGATCGGATTGCGTTCGATCCCACTCCGGGTGGCGCCGATCACCCACACGCCGTTGAGAGCGCTCATGTGCTGCACGCTCGCCACGGTGGAGTGGTTGGCCCTGGCCTGGGCCGGCGGTGTGCCGGGCATCACCCGATCCGACACGGAATGCCAGCCGATGATCTGGGCACCGCGCAGGGCCGCCAGCCGGTCGTACTGCCAGTAGGTGTCGTCGTAGCAGATGATCAGGGCAATGCGGCCGATCGGGGTGTCAAACACACCCACATCCGTATCGCCCGGGCCGAACAGTTGCACGTCCTGGCCATTGAGGCCGTTCTTGCGGTATTTGCCGATGATGCCTTCAGGGCCCAGCAACACGGCAGTGTTGTAGTAGATGCCGGTGATGGCATCTTTCTCAGCGATGCCCACGCTCATGAGCATCCCGGTGCGCTTCAGCACAGGCAGCAGGGCGGCGGTGGCCCGGCCGGGGATGGTGTCGACAAACGGAGCCAACTGGGCGGGATCGGCGAAGGCGTAGCCACTGATCGCCGTTTCCGGAAACACGGCGTAGTGCACCCCCTCGGCCGCCACCCGCTCCGCCGCCTGCACCAGGCGGCGGATGTTGCCGTCGCGGTCGCCCCAGGCGGGAATGAAATCAACGGCCGCCACCTTCACGGGCCTGCTGCCAAGCCGGACCTGCGCCCGATCAGCGCGGGTCGGAGACTGCAGGGGGACGGCGCTCGCGGCGCCGGCGATGGCCGGCACGGGGCCGGTGAGCAGCAGCCCCAGCGAAGCTATGGCAAGCCTCTGCCGGAGCAGCACAATGGCTGTAGTGCTGAACGGGGTCCACATCAGCGCGCGGGGGCGAATTCACTGTTGACCCTGGGCAGCTGGTCGGCGAGCGGCACAGGGATCTGGAGGTTGTTGGCCACCACGCTGGTGGGATTGGTTGCCAGCCAGTCATTGAGGTTGATGCTCTCGTAATCACCATCGTTGAACACCACCAACACATCAGTGGGCCCAGCGGCGGTGTTGCGCAGGGCGTGGCCATAGCCCATCGGCACATATCCCACATCGCCCTGCTTGAGGTTGCTCACGCTCGCTTTTCCCTCCGAGGCAAACACACTCAGGTCGTAGGAACCACTCAGCACGTATTGCCATTCATCGGCATTGGGATGCCAGTGCATGGAGCGCATGGCACCGGGTTCGAGGTGCAGGATGGCTCCCGCCATGTTGAAGCTGGCCGGGAATTCGGTGGCGCTGGCGAGCTGAAGCGAGGATCCATCCACGGCGTCGCGGCGGGGTTGGCCCTTGAGATCGAACACATGGTTCTGCTTCAGGGGGGCAATCCCCTGGCCCCTCGGCCTGGTATCAGCTGCGGGCCCGGGTGCTGGCGGTCGGCGGGAGATGTAAACCTGCTCCCTGGGCAATTGCTGCACCTGTCTGGCCGTCAGTCCCAGGTTCTGAGCCACCCAGGCCGCCGGTGTATGGGCGAGCCAATCCGTGATCGAGAAGGTGGAACCCTCCTGGAAGGCCCCGTCGTTGAACACCAGCAGAAACTTGGCGGTGCCAGGGCCCAGGCCCTCGATGCTGTGGCCCCAGCCCCTGGGGAAGTACCACAATCCACCCGCATCCACATCGGCAATCTGCACGTTGCCTTCGGGGCTGGTGAGGGTGATCCGGGTGCGCCCTTCGATCACATACGCCCACTCAGCGGCGAAGGCATGCCAATGCATCTCGCGCAGAGCGCCGGGCTCCAGGGTCATGTAGACGCCCGCCAGCCCCTTGCTCACCGGAAAGTTGTAGGTGCCCACCTGTTTGGTGGTGCCACCGTCGTAGCGCGTGAGGGGCTTGCCGCTGAAGGGATAGCTGAACGCGGGCAGGGCACCCGAACCCGACTGGATGGCACGCACCGGCAGGAGCAGGGCCAGGCAGAGGGCTGCGCAGATCGCCAGGGCAACACCCCAACGCTGTGATGAACGGTGCAAGAACATTCGGGCCACACTCCTGAAAGGTAGAAATGGAGAGCGGCGCTGTCATCGCCGGCAGGCCTGATCAGATCGGCAGCACCACGTTCCGGGGCGCGCCGGCGAGGAAGGCGGCGATGTTGGCGGCGGAGCTGGCGATCAGCCGCTGGCGAGCGGCGCGGGTGGCCCAGGCGATGTGGGGTGTGATCACGCAGTTGGGTGCCGTGAGCAGGGGGTTGTCCGGGGCTGGCGGTTCATCGCAGAGCACATCGAGGCCGGCGCCGGCGATGCGGCCGGTCTGGAGGGCATGGGCCAGATCGGCCTCCTGCACGAGCGGGCCGCGGGAGGTGTTGATCAGATAGGCGCTCGGTTTCATCTGCGCCAGCCGGGCGGCATTCACCAGGCCGGCGGTGGCGGGGGTGAGCGGGCAGTGCAGGCTCACCACATCGCTGTCGCTGAACAGGCGATCGAGGTCGACCAGCTCGCCACCGGCGGCGATCGGGCCGGTGGCACTGCGCCGCGTGGCCAGGATCCGCATGCCGAAGGCTCGCCCCACCGCCGCCACCGCCGCGCCGATGGCGCCGTAGCCCACGACGCCCAGGGTGAGGCCGGCCAGCTCCACCAGGGTGCCGTCCCAGTAGCAGAAGTCGGGGCCGGCGCTCCAGCGGCCAGCGTGCACCGTGTGGTCGTGGTGGCCGGTGCGGTTGGTGAGCTCCAGCAGCAGGGCGAACACGGCCTGGGCCACGCCCGGGGTGCTGTACGCCGGCACGTTGCACACGGTGATGCCCCGCGCCGTGGTGGCCGCCAGATCGACCACATTCACGCCGGTGGCCAGCACACTGATCAGCCGGAGCCGCGGCAGGGCCGCCAGGGTGTCGGCGCCCAGCTCGGTCTTGTTGGTGAGCACGATCTCGGCCGAGCTGAGGCGATCGATCAGCTGCTCGGGGTCGGTGCGATCCCACACGGTGCAGGAGCCGAATGCCGTGATCGGGTCCCAGCTGAGATCGCCGGGGTTGGTGGTGAAGCCATCCAGCACCACGATACTCGTGGTTGCGGCGCCCACGGCTGGGTTCATGGCCGCACCCCCTGGGCCGGGAGCAGGGGCTGGCCCTGAACATCGGGGAAGGGCTCGCGCAGCATCTCCGGCAGCACCTGTGGGTTGCCCCCTGGCTAAACAGGCCTGAGCGGCGCGGCAGCCATCCGTCATGGGTTGTGAGGCAAACCTGCGGCAGGTGTTGCCGCCGCAGGGCCTCCGGTGCGATGACCAGACAAGCAGCCCAACCCCCGCTCCATGGATGCACCCCAGCTGGTGGCCAGCACCCCTCGCGGGTCCACGATCGAAGCGCTCGGCCAGGAGCGCTATCGGGTGTGCGACCACAGCCGCCACTGCCGCCAGGTGAACGGCCTGTGGCAGGCGCAGGAGCTGGTGCATCAGGCGGAGCTGCTGCACCGCCATCCCGAGGAGCTCCCCTAGCGGAGCTCCCCTAGCTGCCCAGCTGGGCGCGCATGAACTGATCGCAGGCCTCCACCGCCGCCTGCCAGTTGCCGGCCTCGGTGTGGCCCGAGCTGCGGGTGGGCTTGAAGCTGTGGTCGCCGGCGGCGATCCACCGCACGGCGATGGCGGGGGACAGGCTGTAGTCCTCCACCTCGCCGCGCCTGCCGAAGCTGTCGCGCTCGCCCTGCAGGATCAGGGTGGGGGTGCGCAGCGCTGCCAGGTGCTCCGTGCGCAGCTGCTCGGGCTTGCCCGGTGGGTGAAACGGGTAGCCGAGACAGAGGCAGCCGCGCACGGCCGTGAGCTCATCGGCCAGCAGGCTGGCCACGCGCCCGCCCATCGACTTGCCGCCGATGAAGAGAGGCTGCTCCGGGGTGTCCCCAGCCTCCAGAGCTGCCTGCTGACGGAAGGCCTCGAGCAGCCTGGGCAGGCGATCGGGGGCGCGCCGCTGGCCGGTGAGCCGGGTGTGGGCCATGTAGGGAAACTCGAAGCGCACCACCCGCCAGCCGCGCTCGCCCAGGGCGGTGGCGATCGCAGCCATGAACGGGCTGTCCATCGGCGCGCCGGCGCCGTGGGCCAGCAGCAGGGTGGCCGGGGCACTGCACGGGCCGTCGATCAGCCGGGGGGTGGCATCGCTCATGGGGCGATCCTCCCAGCGGCGCCATCGATCGTGACCGGGCCATCGTGACCGGGCTGCAGCGCAGCCGCAGCACGAGGGGAGAACCGTCCTCAGCATGGGAGGGCCCAGAGCCGATCCCGCCCGATGAGCGCCCTACCTCCGATCGCCGGCCGTGAAGCCGAGATCCTGGCCCTGGTGCAGCACCCCGATCCCCTGCCGCCAGCCAGCACCAACCTGGAGCCCGGCCAGATCCGCTCCGCCTTCGCCTGCGCGCTGCACATGCACCAGCCCACGATCCCGGCGGGGGCCGGGGGTGAGCTGATCAACCATCTGCAGTGGATGCTCGAGCATCCGGGCGAGGGCGACAACCACAACGCCGAGCCCTTCGCCCACTGCTACCGGCGGATGGCCGATCTGCTGCCGCAGCTGATCGCGGAGGGCTGCAACCCGCGGATCATGCTGGATTACTCCGGCAATCTGCTCTGGGGGCTTGAGCAGATGGGCCGGGCCGACATCCTCGAGGCGCTGCGTTTCCTGGCCTGCGATCCCACCATGCAGCTCCACGTGGAGTGGCTGGGCACGTTCTGGAGCCATGCGGTGGCCCCCTCCACCCCGATCGCCGATCTCAGGTTGCAGATCCTGGCCTGGCAGCACCATTTCGCAGCTGTGTTTGGTGAAGCGGCGCTGCGGCGGGTGAAGGGCTTCTCGCTGCCGGAGATGGCCTTGCCCAACGACCCCGACACCCTCTTCGCCCTGCTGAAGGCCCTGCGCGACTGCGGCTACCGCTGGCTGCTGGTGCAGGAGCACAGCGTGGAGAACGCCGATGGCAGCGGCCTCAGCCAGGAGCAGACGCGGATCCCCAACCGGCTGGTGGCCCGCAACCGCAGCGGGGAGCAGGCCAGCATCACCGTGCTGATCAAGACCCAGGGATCCGACACCAAGCTGGTGGGCCAGATGCAGCCCTGCTATGAGGCCCTGGGGCTGCAGCAGCTCTGCCTGGCGGGCCGCAGCATCCCGCCCCTGGTGAGCCAGATCGCCGATGGCGAAAACGGCGGCGTGATGATGAACGAGTTTCCCTCCGCCTTCATCCAGGCCCACCGGTGCCTGGCCGGGCAGGAGGAGGCATCAGCCGCCACGGTGGCCATCAACGGCAGCGAATACCTGGCGCTGCTGGAGGCCGCCGGCGTGGAGACCAACGACCTGCCGGAGATCCAGGCGAAGGGGCAGGCTTCGCTTGACGGCTCGTCGTGGACCAACTCGATCAGCTGGGTGGAGGGCTACACCAACGTGCTCGAGCCGATGCAGGAGCTGAGTGCCGCGTTTCATGGGCACTTCGATCCACTCGTGGCAGCCGATCCAGCGGTGACCCGCACCGCCCTCTATCAGCAGGCCTTGCTGCACCTGCTGCTGCTGGAAACCAGCTGCTTCCGCTACTGGGGCCAGGGCAGCTGGACCGGCTACGCCGCCGAGATCCACCGGCGCGGCATGGCGCTGCTCAGCCCTGCGGTGGCTCCTGGGGTGGCTCCTGGGGTTTGAGGAAGCGGCCCGAGAGGCGCACCGCCAGCACCACCGCAGCGAGGCCATAGGAGGCGAAGGTGATCGCCTGGCCCGCCGTGCCGGTGGCATAGGCGCCGCGCTCCAGCAGCACGAAATCGGCCAGGGAAGCGGCCGTGCCCCAGAGCATCACCCACACGCTCACGTAGGTGATGCCCCTGAGGGTTGGATTCATGGCCAGCCTGCAACGGGGTTCAGTCTGCTGGTCGCCGCCCGTGGCGAGAGGTTCGCCAGGATGCGCCGATCAGTGTTTGGGCCATGCCCAGGCAGCGCCAGACCCCCAACGCCCGTGCCCACCACGACCACCTTCGCTGAGTTTGCAGAGCGGGCCGACTATTCGTTGCTGGATGGGCTGCGGGCGGACCCGCAGGCGAGCGGCGATGGCCACGATCACCAGCCCCGCCAGGTGGCCTCCGGGCACTACGTGCCGGTGAAACCCACGCCGCTGCCGGCGCCGGAGGTTGTGGCGCACAGCAGCGCCCTGTTTCAGGAGCTGGGGCTGAGCGAGGCGCTGGCCCACAACGAACAGTTCAAGCGGCTGTTCTCCGGCGACATCAGCGTGGCTGCGGGGCCGATGCGCCCCTATGGCTGGGCCACCGGCTATGCCCTGTCGATCTACGGCACCGAATACATCCAGCAGTGCCCGTTTGGCACCGGCAACGGCTACGGCGATGGCCGGGCGATCTCGGTGTTTGAGGGGGTATTTGAAGGCCAGCGCTGGGAGTTTCAGCTCAAGGGCGGCGGGCCCACCCCCTACTGCCGCGGCGCCGATGGCCGTGCCGTGCTGCGCTCCAGCGTGCGCGAGTTTCTGGCGCAGGAGCTGATGCACGCCCTGGGGGTGCCCACCTCCCGCTCGCTCACGCTCACTGTGTCGCGCTCGGAAACAGTGCGCCGGCCCTGGTATGCGCCGGGGTCGCGGTCGTTTGATCCCGACGTGATGGTGAACAACCCGGCGGCGATCACCACCCGGGTGGCGCCGTCGTTTCTGCGGGTGGGCCAGCTGGAGCTGTTCGCCCGCCGGGCGCGCAGCAACGCCCACCCCGGCGCCCTGCGCGAGCTGCAGATGATCACCGCGCACCTGATCGCGCGCAACTACCGCGCCGAGATCAATGCCGCCCTGCCGTTTGCGGAGCAGGTGCTGGAGCTGGCGCGCCTGTTGCGCGGGCGGCTCACGGGCCTGGTGGCCCACTGGATGCGGGTGGGCTACTGCCAGGGCAACTTCAACAGCGACAACTGCGCCGCGGGGGGCTACACGCTCGACTACGGACCCTTCGGCTTCTGCGAGCTGTTTGATCCCCGCTTCCAGCCCTGGACCGGCGGCGGCGAGCACTTCTGCTTCTTCAACCAGCCGGCGGCGGCCGAGGTGAACTACGGCATGTTCGTGAAATCGCTGCGGCCGCTGCTGGCAGACGACCCGGCTGCCCTGGCGCAGCTGGAGGCGATCGAGAACGGCTTCGCAGGCGCAATGGCGCAGGCCCTGGAGGCGATGTGGGCCGGCAAACTCGGCCTGCCGGCCTACGACGCCGAGCTGGTGCAGGAGCTGCTGCAGCTGCTGGCGAGTTCGAAGGTGGATTACACGATGGCCTTCCGCCGGCTCTCAGCCATTCCCGAGAACGTGGAGGAGCTCAAGCCCAGCTTCTACCTGCCCAGCTCGGAGGAGCTCGATGGCCGCTGGCAGGCCTGGCTGCAGCGCTGGCGCCAGCAGATCGGCGACCCCGCGGAGACATCCGCGGCGATGCAGCGGCAGAACCCCGCCATCACCTGGCGCGAATGGCTGATTGCCCCGGCCTACGAGCAGGCGGCCCAGGCCGATTTCAGCCTGATCCACGAACTGCAGGCCCTGTTCCGCGATCCCTACAGCGCCCCAGCGCCCGAGCTGGCGGCCCGGTACGACCGCCTGAAGCCCCGGGAGTTCTTCAACGCCGGCGGCGTGTCGCACTACAGCTGTTCGTCGTGAGGTGAGCTGCATCACCCCCCAGGGGCCTTGCACCCCCGCATCGCCGCAGACTTCGACGCGGATGGCGTCGGTGGAGAGCACCTGAGCCGGTGGCAGCGCAGCGGTGAACCCATAGGGGCTTGAGCTCGCGGATGGGCCGGGCGGTCTTCCAGCTCCAGGCATGGATGCTGAAGCAGCTGCTCGGCCGCGAAGCCGTAGTAGCCCCGCAGCACCCATTCCAGTTCCAGGGCCACGGTTTTGGGCAAAGGCGCGGCTGGATCAAGCGGTCGCGCGCCCGCCCGCTGGCGATGCCGCTCTGCACAGACCTGCTGGGAACGGCCTGGATCGCAGCCCATGGCCTGGTGCCCCAGGGGGCGGTGAACGCCAAGGCAAGAACCATGCAGGATTCGCATGGAAGCCAGTGCTGATCGCTGTTTCAGAGGCGGCGGATCGGCTGGCAGGTGCTACAACTCGCTGCACACTGAACTCAGCGGTCTGCTGCAGCCTGACCCGATGGACGCAGACCTGGCCCAACAGGAGTTCGTTGGTGCTCTGCAAGCGATCGGCGGCTCATCAGGCAACGGCCGGCTGCGAGACCTGTTGGGCTGGAGCGAAGCCGACTACGAGCGCGTCAAAGCCGCCTTGATCGCCAGCGGCCAGATCACGCCAGGACGAGGCCGTGGCGGCTCTGTGGCGATCGCGGATCCAGCCGCACCTTTGCCCAATGCACTCACCCGTAGCTCGACCCAGTCCCCCGAACCCGTGACGACCATCTCGGCTGCCCCCACCCAGCAACCCAGCGGCAAGCAAAACCTCTCCGCCTTCATCTGGAGCGTCGCCGACCTGCTGCGGGGCGACTACAAACAGAGCGACTACGGCAAGGTCATCCTCCCCTTCACTGTGCTGCGGCGCCTGGACTGCGTGCTGGAGCCCACCAAGGCGGCGGTGCTGGAGGAGAAGGCCCTGCGGGAAAGCCAGGGACTGGACCCCGAGCCCTTCCTGCTGCGGAAGGCCGGCCACAACTTCTGCAACACCTCGCCGCTGGATATGAAGCGGCTGATGGGCGACGGCGACAACATCGCCGAGAACCTGCGCAGCTACATCCAGGCCTTCAGCCCGGCCGTGCGGGACATCTTCGACAGCTTTGAGTTCCACCTCCAGGTGGACCGGCTGGACAAGGCCAACCTGCTGTACCTGGTCACCGAGAAGTTTGGACAGATTGACCTGCACCCCGAAACGGTGAGCAACGCCGAGATGGGGTTGGTGTTCGAGGAGTTGATTCGGAAGTTCGCAGAACTGTCCAACGAGACCGCCGGGGAACACTTCACGCCCCGTGAGGTGATCAAGTTGATGGTGAACCTCATCTTCATCGAAGACGACGAGGCACTGACGCAACCCGGCATCGTCCGCAGCCTCTACGACCCCACAGCGGGCACTGGCGGCATGCTCAGCGTGGCCGAGGAGCACCTGGTCAGCCACAACCCATCCGCCCGCTTGGTGTTGAGCGGGCAAGAGCTGAACGCGGAGAGCTACGCCATTTGCAAGGCAGACATGCTGATCAAGGGGCAGGACATCAACAGCATCTGCTTCGGCAACACCCTGTCGGACGACCAGCTGCCGGAGCAGAAGTACGACTACATGCTCTCCAATCCGCCGTTTGGGGTGGAGTGGAAGAAGATTCAGAAAGAGGTTCAGCGGGAAGCTGAGCTCATGGGCTACAGCGGTCGCTTTGGCCCTGGCTTGCCAAGAGTGAGCGACGGCTCACTGCTCTTCCTGCTGCACCTCATCAGAAAGATGCGGCCGGCTCAGGACGGTGGCTGCCGCTTCGGCATCGTTCTCAATGGCTCGCCGCTGTTTACTGGCGGAGCCGGCTCGGGTGAGAGCGAAATCCGCCGGTATGTGCTGGAAAACGACCTGCTGGAGGCGATTATCGCCCTGCCAACAGACATGTTCTACAACACAGGCATCAGCACCTACATCTGGATTCTGAGCAACCGCAAGCCCGAGGAAAGGAAGGGCAAAGTGCAACTGATTGATGCCAGTAGCTTCTTTCAGCGAATGCGGAAGAGCCTCGGCAGCAAGCGGAAGGAGTTAGCCGCCGAGCACATCGAGGAGATCACGAAGCTGTTCGGGGACTTCGAGGAGGCAGAGAAGGACGGCAAACCCATCAGCAAGGTCTTCAA
Source organism: Prochlorococcaceae cyanobacterium (assembly GCA_044235095.1). Classification (GTDB taxonomy): domain Bacteria; phylum Cyanobacteriota; class Cyanobacteriia; order PCC-6307; family Cyanobiaceae; genus NIES-981. The sequence goes on from JBIIIC010000001.1 coordinate 236,679, forward strand.
AAACAAAGACTTCGGCTACCAGACCATCACGGTGGAGAGACCGCTGAGGGACGAAGCTGGGAACGTTGTTCTGGGACAGCGGGGTAAGGCCAAAGGACAGCCCCAGGCCGACAGCAGCTTGAGGGACACGGAGAACGTGCCGCTGTCAGAAGACGTGGAGACCTACTTCGAGCGGGAGGTGCTGCCGCACGTGCCCGACGCCTGGATTGACCACAGCAAGACCAAGAAGGGCTACGAGATCCCCTTCAACAGGCACTTCTACGTGTTTACGCCGCCGAGGCCACTGGAGGAGATAGACGCCGAGCTGAAGCAGGTGACCGACCGGATTCTGGAGATGATTGGGGGGCTGTCGGCGTGAGCCTAATCCCATACCAGACTTACAAGTCAACTAATCTTCAGTGGATAGAAAGGTTACCCGGCCACTGGGAGCTGAAGGCACTGAAGCATTGCATTGCCAGGCTTGGTTCCGGCGGCACACCTGAAAGCGGAAATCCGGACTACTGGACCGACGACGATGACGAAGAGGGCATGCCTTGGGTGTCAATTGGAGATATGACAACAAGCCCCATTGTCACGAGCACTCAGAAAAGAATCACTAGAAGTGGACTGGCGTCGAAAGGGCTTGAGATTTTCCCGGTTGGCAGCCTGCTCTACTCGATTTACGCGAGTCTTGGGAAGGTCGCTACTCTCGGCATTGACGCAACCTTTAACCAGGCAATCCTTGCGATAGTGCCAGACGAGAAAACCGTCTCACAGTCATACCTTTGCTACTGGCTGCAGAGCCTTGAGCCTCATCTCGCTTACTACGCCAGCAGCAACACACAAGCCAACCTCAACGCAGCAAAAGTTCTCTCGTATCCAGTTGCGCTACCCAGCCAAGAGGAGCAGCTGGTGATAGCCAGATTCCTCGATCGCGAAACCGCCAAGATTGACGCCCTTATCGCCGAGCAGCAACGCCTGATAGAGCTGCTTCAAGAGAAGAGGCAGTCGGTCATCTCACATGCGGTGACCAAGGGGCTGAACCCGAATGCACCGATGAAGGACTCGGGAGTGGAGTGGCTGGGAGAGGTTCCGGAGCATTGGGTAGTGACGCCTATTAAGCACGTTTGTAAGATAGGAAATGGCTCAACACCGAACAAGGAAAACCCTGCTTACTGGCAAGAAGGTCACTTCCCGTGGCTCACAAGCACTTCTGTCAACGAGGACCAGATAAAAACAGCCAATGCTTACGTCACAGAGCAGGCGTTACTCGCGTGCAGTCTTCCCATCGTCGAACCTCCAGCCGTCCTCGTCGGTATTACTGGGCAAGGAAAGACCAGGGGAATGGCGGCGACTCTAAGAATCAAATGCACCATCAACCAGCATCTGGCGTTTCTAAAGCCACACAGCGACAACGCGAGAATCGATTTCCTTAGGTCTGCGATAGACAATCTCTACGCTTACTTCAGAAGAGATACCGATGGTGCGGGCTCAACGAAAGGAGCAATAACATGCTCTCAACTCGGCCTTTATAAAGTCGCAGTCCCGCCTCCCACTGAGCAGGAAGAAATCGAAGCCAGCATTGGGTTGGCTCAATCAGCCATGTCTGAACTGATGAAAGACGCTGAGCGGAATGTTGAGCTCCTCCAAGAACGCCGCTCAGCCCTTATCTCCGCCGCTGTAACCGGCCAGATAGATGTTCGAGGGCTGGTAGAAGCGGAGGGTGGCGAACAATGACCGCAACCCCCAAGACAATCCAAATCTTCCTTCCAAGCGGGGAGCCTCACGGCATCCGCATTGCCGAGATAACCACCCGGATTGTCCAGGTCATAGAGGTCCCGCGAAGTCTTCTGAGCAGCTTCCTGTCTATGGACCAAAGCTCCCAGGTTGGCGTCTACTTCCTGATTGGAGAAGACACAGAGGACGGAGACCGCCTGGTGTACGTCGGACAAACCGGCGACCTCCGTGCCCGACTGACTGCCCACAACCAGAAGAAGGACTTCTGGGAGCGAGCCTTGGTGCTGGTCTCCAAAACCAACAGCCTCACGCAGACCCACGCTCTGTTCTTGGAGTGGTATTCCATCCAGCAGATTCGGTGTTCCGGTCGATTTGCCGACGAGAACGGCAACAGCGGCTCCAGGCCGCATACACCAGCCCCGCTGGAAGCCGAGTGCTTTGAGGTGTTTGAGACAGGCAGCGTCCTTGTCTCAATCCTTGGCTACCCCCTGTTTGACCCTGTAGCCAAACCAAAGCAGAGCGAGGAGCCAGCGGAGGTCTTCAGCTTGAGAAGCCCGTCCAACGGTGTGGAAGCGAAGGGGCTCTACACAGCCGAAGGCTTCGTCGTACTGGCTGGTTCCGTCGGCCGTGTTGATACAGCTCCCTCTCTTGGGGAGACGAATGAGCGGTGGAGACAACGACTCCTTGACGGTGGAGTCATGCAACTTGATGGCCACGGCCGCCTTGTGTTCCCGAAAGACCACTTGTTCAAGTCCCCAAGTGGTGCTGCCATTGCCTTGCTCGGTCGCACCGCCAACGGCTGGAAGGAATGGAAGAGCCCCCAAGGGCAAACCCTGCATGGGCTGATTCGGGAGCCGGAGGCCAGCAACCCATGAGCGTGCATCTCGAATCCGCCTTCGAAACAGAGGTCTGCGAGTACCTCGGCAGCCACGGTTGGCTCTACGAAGACAAGACTGCAGACAACTACGACCGCAAGCTGGCCCTGTACCCGCCAGACCTGACCGCTTGGCTGGAGGAGTCGCAGAAGGAGCTGTGGGAAACCTACAAGCAGAAGAACGGCAGCAAGGCTGAAGCTTCTCTCCTCCAACGCGTCAGGGACCAACTCGACCAGCAAGGCACCCTCGACCTGCTCCGTAACGGCATCGAGGTCATGGGTCTGCCCAAGGCCCTCAAGCTGGCGGAGTTCAAACCCGCCCTGGGCCTCAACCAAGACATCCTGGCCCGCTACAACGCCAACCGCCTGCGGGTGGTCCGGCAGGTGCGGTACTCACTGCACAACGAGAACTGCATCGACCTCGTCCTCTTCCTCAATGGCATCCCCGTCGCCACGGTCGAACTGAAGACGGACAACACCCAGTCCATCGAAGACGCGGTGTGGCAGTACAAGACCGACCGCCTGCCCCAGCTCGCCGGCAAGACCCCTGAGCCCTTACTGAGCTTCCCCAGCGGTGCCCTAGTGCACTTCGCCGTGAGCACCCGCGAAGTTCGCATGACCACAAAGCTCGCGGGTTCTGCAACGGTGTTTCTGCCCTTCAACAAAGGCAGCGACCCTGGCGGCAAGAACTGTGGTGCCGGCAACCCGGTGCCCAACGGCCCCGGTTACCCCACTGACTACCTGTGGCAGGAGGTGTGGGAGCGAGAAAGCTGGCTTGAAATCCTTGGTCGCTACTGCATTGCCGAGCGGAACAAAAAGAAGCAGGTCTCACGGGTGCTCTTCCCCCGCTACCACCAGCTTGTGGTCACCCGCCTGCTGCAGGAGGCGGTCCGGAGTGAGGGGCCGGGGCAGAAGTATCTGATTCAGCACTCGGCCGGCTCAGGCAAGACGAACTCCATTGCCTGGACCGCCCACTTTTTCTCAGAGCTGCACGACGGTCACAACAAGAAGGTCTTCGACTCGGTGCTGGTGGTCAGCGACCGCAACGTCATCGACACCCAGCTCCAGGAAGCCCTCGAATCGTTTGAGCGCAAGAAGGGCGTCGTCGCGTCGATTACAAGCGAAGAGGGCAGCAAGAGCGGCAAGCTGGCCCAAGCCCTGAGCGGCGACAAGAAGGTGGTGGTCTGCACGATTCAGACCTTCCCCTTTGCCCTGGAAGCCGTGCGCGAGCTCACGGCCACCGAAGGCAAGCGGTTCGCCGTGATTGCAGACGAAGCCCACAGCTCCCAGACGGGTCAAGCCGCCGAGAAGCTCAAGAAGGTGCTCAGCTCCTCAGAAGCGGCAGACCTGACCGATGGTGGCGAGGTGGGCATTGAGGAGGTTCTGGCGGCCCAGATGGCCGAGCGGGTGAAGGAGAACGGCATCACCTACGTGGCTTTCACCGCCACGCCCAAAGCCAAAACCCTGGAGCTGTTCGGCCGGCGACCCAAGCCCAACGAGCCCGCCGGTGACGGCAACCTGCCGGAGCCGTTCCACGTGTATTCGATGCGGCAGGCGATCGAGGAGGGTTTCATCCTCGATGTGCTGCAGAACTACACCTCCTATTCCATGGCCTTCCGCCTGGCGCAGGACGGCCAGAGCGTCAGTGATGAAGAGGTGGAGCGCAGCGCCGCCAAGAAGAAGCTGATGGGCTGGGTGAAGCTCCACCCTCACAACATCGCCCAGAAGGTGCAGATCATCGTGGAGCACTTCCTGCAGTTCGTGGCGCCGCTGCTCGACGGCAAGGCCAAGGCGATGGTGGTGGTGGGCTCCAGAAAGGAAGCCGTGCGCTGGAAGCTGGCGATCGACAAGTACATCCGGGAGAAGGGCTATCCCCTGGGCACCCTGGTGGCCTTCAGCGGTGAGGTGAACGACAGCGAATCAGGCCCTGAACCCTTCACCGAGCGGAGCAGCACCCTCAACCCCGGCCTCAAGGGCGACATCCGTGAGGCCTTCAAGGGCGACGAGTTCCAGATCCTGCTGGTGGCCAACAAGTTCCAGACCGGCTTCGACCAGCCGCTGCTCTGCGGCATGTATGTGGACCGCCGCCTCTCCGGTATCCAGGCGGTGCAGACCCTTTCCCGCCTCAACCGCTGCCACCCCGGTAAAACCACCACCTACGTCGTCGACTTCGCCAACGAACCAGACGACATCCTGGCCGCGTTCAAGGCCTACTACGAAACCGCCGAGCTGGCCGAGGCGACCGATCCCCAGCTGATCCTCAACCTCAAGGCCAAGCTCGACAGCCAGGGCCACTACGACGAATTCGAAATCGAGCGGGTGGTGAAGGTGCTGCTCGACCCCAACGCCAAGCAGAGCCAGCTGAACGGGGCTTTGCTGCCGATCGCCCAGCGGCTGATGAATGCCTACAGAGAAGCCCGGCAGGCCATGCGGAACGCGGAGGAGGTGAACGACCCGGACGCCGCCAAGGCCGCCAAGGATGAGTTGGATGCCTTGACCCTGTTCAGAAGCGACATGGGCACCTACGTGCGCTTCTACACCTTCCTCTGCCAGATCTTCGACTACGGCAACACGGCCCTGGAGAAGCGGGCGATGGTGTTCAAACGGCTGCTGCCGCTCTTGGAGTTTGAGCGGGAGGTGGCCACGGTGGACCTCAGCAAGGTGGTGCTGACGCACCATCACCTGCGCAACAAGGGCCAACGGCGACTCGACCTGGCCCAGGGCGATGCCGAGAAGCTGGCGGGCCTCAATCCAGGCGGCGGCTCGGTGCAGGACAAGGACAAGGCCCTGCTCTCGGAGATCATCGCCAAGCTCAATGACCTGTTCACCGGTGATCTCAGCGACACCGACCAAGTCACCTATGTGTGTTCAGTGGTTCGCGGCAAGTTGCTCGAATCCACCACCCTGCAGCAACAGGCCTCCGCCAACAGCAAGGAGCAATTCGGAGCGTCGCCCGATCTCGGTACCGCCCTGATGGACGCCATCATCAGCGCCCTCGACGCCCATCAATTGATGAGCAGCCAGGCCCTGGGGTCTGAATCCATTCGCAATGGCATGAAGGAGGTGCTGCTCAACCAGACCGGCCTCTATGAGGAGCTGCGTGAACGTGCAGCCGCTGCCTGATCGCCATGGCCACTGATCCCAGCACCGTTGCGGTTGCCCAGGCCGCCCAGCAGATCGCCCTGCAGATGCTGGAAGAGCGGGGCCGTGGTGCGGTGTTGGTGGGCGTGGCGCGGGTGGATGCCGCCCTGGAGCACCTGCTGCAGGCGGTGATGGCCCCGGCCACAGGAAAGGCAGACGGGCTGTTCCTGCCGGATCGCCCCCTGGGATCCCTTGGCGCCAAGGTGGCTCTCGCCAGCCGTCTGGGGCTGATTGATCCGGCCGTCGAGCGAGCCCTCAACGCCCTGCGCAAGCTGCGCAATGCCTTTGCCCACTCGGCCGAATCCGCCTCCCTGGCCGACCCCGCCCACAGCGCCCGCCTGACCGAGATCTATTTCGAGGCGCGCATCAATCCCCTCTGGGCTCCTCTGGAAACCGTGTTGGCTGCCCAGCCACCTTCTGCGCATGGAGCATTGGAGCCAGCGCTGCGGGATTACATCCTGCTGATCACCATCCTGGTGGCCTTCTTAGAAGCCACAGCCCAGCAGCTCAGGCCGATGCAGCCGCCCGTGGTGATGGGCTTTTCGGGCGTCCTCCGCCAGACCGGGGGTGTTTGACGCCAGTCGCCGCGGTTGGGGCTGAGCGGAACCTTGCGTGGGAGTCCACCGGAATGAGCCCATCGTCACATCAGCAGCACCACCGATCGACCAGCGGCTCACCCTGATGGCCGCGCAGGAGCCCTAGGCTGCTAGCAGTGAGCAAGCAAGAGTCGGCTGTGACGCGCACGCTTTACATCCGCCACGTGCCCGACGACGTGGCCGAACGTCTGGAACGGCTAGCCAGCCGCGCCGGATTGCCCTTGAGCACCTTTGCTCTGCAGGAGCTCAGCGAAACAGCCCGCCGCGCCGACAACGCCGAGCTGCTCCAGGCACTGCCCTCGGCGGACATCGACAGCAGCGAGATTCTGGAAGCTCTGCGCCAGAGCCGGGCTGAACACTGATGGTGGTGGTGGATGCCTCGGTGCTGGTGGAGGCGCTGTTGATCGATGGCCCCGCCCGCGCGCGGCTGGCCGAAGCCAACCTTCAGGCGCCTGAGCTGATCGATGCCGAGCTGCTCTCCGTGCTGCGCCGCTTGGTGCTGGCTGAGCGCCTACCCGAGCAGCACGCCCTGCGGGCTCTGGCCACCAGCCAACAACTCGGCCTGCGCCGGCACGCCAGCCGTCACCTCTGGCCGCGGGCCTGGGAGCTGCGCGCCAACCTCTCGGCCTACGACGCGCTCTACGTGGCCCTGGCCGAACAGCTGGGCGCCACCCTGCTGACGGCCGATACCCGCGCAGCAAGGGCTCCTGGGCTGAAATGTCCCGTGGAGGTCATGGCCCTATGAGCCGGACGATGCGGCCCCCGGTGGTGTTGGGCTTCTCGGGCATCACCAGGAGCAAGGGATGGGACGCCATGGGCAGCGGCCGGGCGCAGCTGGGTGAGCTACCGGCCGGTGGCGCTCTTCAATGCGGCGGATCTGGAGGGCGAGGCCCTGGAGGGGCTGATCCAGAAGCGCCGCCAGGCAGAAGGCGCCCTGCTCCGCCCGGAGCCCGAGCGGCTGGCTGATGCGACCGTAGGCGTAGCTGAACACCACGCCTCCCCGCTGGCAGCGGGTGAGGTTGTCGTCGCTCACATTGCGGGCGCCGTTGCAACCCTGCGGCGGCCCCTGCAAAAAAGGGGGCCTGAGGCCCCCCGCATTCCGTGCTGGCTGAGCGCTCAGTGATGGGCGTAGTGGCGGCCGCGGTAGGTGAGCTGGTGGGTCACCTCGCCGGGCTTGGGCTCATCGTGGTGGGCATCCACGTAGGCCACGCCGCGGTAGGCCTTGGCCATCAGGTATTGGGCGTCGTCGAGACGCTGGGCCTTGAGGATCCGGGTGCGGATCAGATCGAGCACGTTCATCACGCTCTCCACAGTGTCCGCGTCCCCGTTGCCTGGCGCGGAACGATCTGCGTCCACCGCTGGGGTGGATCAACGTGCTTCTAGTCTGGCGTTTGGTAGCAGTTGCTACAACCCTACGCACCGCAAGACGTCTTGTTTCGTTGCAAGCCGCCCCGCGTGCCGGCGGGTGGCACGATCACCCCATGCGCACCCTCAGCTGGCAGGCCTTTGATCAGGCGGTGGAGCGGATCGCCACCACCACCCTCTCCACCCCCTTCCCCACCACTGGCGGATGCACCGGCGTGTTCGGGGTGCCCCGCGGCGGGCTGGTGCTAGCGGTGGCCCTCAGCCACCGGCTGGAGCTGCCCCTGCTGCACCAGGCCGAGCCGGGCTGTCTGGTGGTCGACGACGTCTACGAAACCGGCCTCACCCTCGAGCCCTACCGGCACCTGGAGAACACCCGGGTGGCGGTGTGGATCAGCAAGGCCGAGCCCCGCTGGTGGCATGCCGTGGAGGTCACCAGCTCCAGTGAATGGCTGGTGTTTCCCTGGGAGCAAGCCGCCACCGCCGCCGCTGATGAGCAGCTCTACCGCGCCTCCCGCGTCTGAGCCCTGCTGGCAGTCGTGAACGGCACGCCCCCCGATCAGGGGTCAACCGCCTCAATCCGGTAATACTCGCGATCGTCGGAGCAGCACAGATCGGCGTAGTAGCGCTCCAGCACGGCATGGGCCGCGTCGTAGCTGGCGAAGCACTGGCCGGCGATGCCGTCGCTCTGGCCGTCGTCGCGCACGATCCGGTAGGAGCTCACCGCTGACACTTGGCTCAGGGTTCGTAGGGTAGGCACACCACTCAGCCACACCAGGCAGGCGGGCCGATGAAAGAGGTGAGCGTGGCCGAGATGCTGCTCAAAACGGTGGGCCGACTGGCCGCCACCAGTGGCGTGATCGCCCTGCTGCTGTGGCTCACCTGGGTGATGCTCGACCTCAAACACCTGCAGTCGGGCTTCACCCTGCCCTGAACCCGGCCGTCGCCGAGCCCTGGCCGCCTCGCCTCAGGCCACGAAGCGCCCGTAGAGCCAGCGCACGAAGCCACCCACCAGCGGCACGGGCCCGAAGGTGGGACCCACGAAGTCGAAGTAGTCGCGGTGGTCCACGATCAGGCCCTCGGCGTTGAAGCGCAGCCGGCTGGCGCCGGGATACACAAACTCGATCCCCTTGATCTTCAGGCCCATCTCCCACTCCACAAACGCCGTGTCGCCGCTGATCGCGATCGCACCGGGGGTGAGAACCACGTCGTCGCAGCGCTTCACCAGACCCTCCTGGGCCTTGAGGTAGGCGTCGATGCCGTGGTGCTCCTGGGTGGGGTCCTGGAAGTGCACCTCCGGGGCATAGGCCTGGCGCCACTGCGCCTCGCTCGGGGCCGGTACGCCGTAGGGCTTGGTGAACAGGGCGCGAAGGGCGGCGGCATCCATGTCAGAAGCTGGCTCTGTCAAAAGCTGGCCATGGCGGCCACCTTGCTGAGCTTCTCGGCATCGAGGCCCTGCAGGTCATCGAGCTGCAGCACCCCCTCCTTCACGAAGCCGGCAAACACAAACAGGATGCCGTCGAGGTTGAAGGCCGAGCGGCCCTCGATCGCATGGCGCTGGATGCTCAGGAAATCGTGCAGCTGCCAGAGGGCCTCCAGCGACTGCAGCTCCTGCACTTGGCGCTGCACCGTGGCGATCAGCACCTCCCCCGCCCGTGCACAGGCCTGATCAAAGGCTGACCTGGCCACAGCCAGCTCCTGATCCGACCAGAGGGCGATTGTGGTGTCCATTGGCGGACGCTACTTCGGAAAATCCGCTGTCGCGAGCGCCACAACCGGACTGTCCCGCCGAACCTGGCGGCGGCAGGCCGGCAGCTGGTGCCAGGCCAGCTGGGGCGCCAGATGGTGCTCCCGGTGATAGCCGAAATGGAAGCAGGCCAGCAGCGACAGCCACTCCGGCAGATCCAGGCTGCGCACCGCGAGCTCCTGGTCGCTGGCCTGATCTACCGGACGTCGGTGGGGCAGATAGGTGCCCACCAGAAACAGCTGCAGGGAGCTGAGCAGCAGCGGCACGGTGCACACCAGCAGCACGGCCGGGATCGAGGTGAGCCAGGCCAGCAGGCCCCAGGCCGTGAGCAGGCAGGCCATCTGGCCACCCGTGAGATAGCGCCCCATGAACTGGCCATACCAGGCCAGCACCGAAGCGGCGCCGGGCCGGTGGAAGTCGGGATCGGCCGTTCCGCCGGGATGGCGGTGATGCAGCAGATGCTGCCGGCGGCAGGGGGCGTAGGGCAGGGCCGCATACAGCCCCAGCACGATCGCCCCCAGGCGGTCGTTGAGGCCCACCGCCCCGGGCACCAGCAGGCGGTGCATGGCGTCGTGGCCCACGATGAACAGGCCGGTCTGCAGGAAACTGCGCAGGAGCACCAGCGCCAGGGCGATCAGCACGAGCCCGGGGCCGGCCTGCGGCCTGGGCTGGAGGGCCCAGCCCAGGCCGAGACCCAGGCTGGCCAGCCAGCCCAGCACCAGCAGGGCCGCCAGCAGTTGGCTATGGCGTGCCGCCATGGGGCGACCGTCAACGGGCAAACTTGAGCAGCTCGGCCGGTGATGCCAGCAGGTCGATGGCCACGAAGTAGATCTTGCCTTCGGGGTTGAGCAGGAAGCGCCACGCCACGTTCATGCCGATGCCGGCGCCAAACCAGGGGGTTTGCACCTTGCCGGTGACCTTGATCTGGGTGAAGCCGCCCTCGGCCGGCTCGGCGTAGCCGCGCTCGGGCAGCAGGCGCAGGTTCTGGCAGTCTTCGCGGAAGAAGCGCAGGACTGCGTCGCGCCCCACGATCGGCTTCTGGAAGGGAGGCTGCAGGGCGCCGTCGGGCAGGAACAGCTCGATCAGGTTGTCGAAGTCGTTGGCGTTGAGCAGATCCATGTAGCTGGTCACCGTGGGATTGAGCACCCCCTCGATGAACACCTTCTTGCGCTGCGATTCGGGCGTGGGCGCCACCACCGGCTCGGCCACCCGCTGACCCTCGCCCTTGGCGGGGTCATAGCCCATGTCGACCACGAAGTTGCGCAGCAGGGTGATCTGCTGGCCCTTCTCCACGGCCTTCACGGAACTGAGCACCGCGGAGGCGTTGGCCGAGAGCTGGTAGCCCTCGGGGATCGGCGCCACCAGGCCGGCAGCCATCCATTCACCCAGCTGGTACCAGAAGCCCAGCTTGATGTTCACCGACCAGTAGGCGTAGGTGCGGCCGATCGGGGTGTCGATGCGGCTGGCCAGATCGCACATCACCTGGCTCTGGCCCTGGAAATCCATGGCCTTGATCTGGTTGAGCGTGGGCTCGGCGAACTGCATGCTGGCGGCACCCGGAGCGGCCACCGTGATCGTGCTGCCCATCTCCAGATAGGCAAACCAGATCAGGGCCAGCTGGTCTTCAGCGCTCAGCTGGTTGAAGCGGGCCGTGATCGCCGGCACCACATCGGCGGAGCGGGTGTCCGGAAAGATCTGGGTGGCCCGATCCAGGGTGAACATGCGCAACGATCCGGATGTGAAGGACTTTTACAAACCCTAGGCGTGTTTCCGCAGTTGATGGCTCCTGGGTGGTACGGATTCCCCACTGCTTCTGGAGGCCAGGCCGGCGGCCGTAGCCTCAGCTAACCCCCCGGCCTGCCATGACCGCTGCGCCCACAACTTCCATGGCCACTCCCTCCATGGCCACGTCCTCCATGGCCACACCCCCGCTGCGCACGCATCCACTGCGCACCATCAGCGTGGCGCTCAGTGCCAACCCCTATCCGGTGGTGATCGGCCAGGGCGGCCTCAACCAGTTGGGCGAGCTGATCCGCGAGCGCGGCTTCAAGGCCGGCACCAAGGTGCTGGTGGTGACCAACCCGGTGGTGGCGGAGCACTACGGCGCCACCGCCCTGGCCAGCCTGCAGGCCGCCGGGCTGGGGGCCAGCAGCCTGGTGATCGAGGCCGGCGAAGACCAGAAAACCCCCGCCACCGTGGCCCTGATCCACGATGCGGCCTTCGAACGCCGGCTGGAGCGCGGCTCGCTGATCGTGGCCCTGGGCGGCGGCGTGGTGGGCGACATGGCCGGCTTCGCCGCCGCCACCTGGCTGCGCGGCATCGCCGTGGTGCAGGTGCCCACCACCCTGCTGGCCATGGTGGATGCGGCGATCGGCGGCAAGACCGGCGTGAACCACCCCGGCGGCAAGAACCTGGTCGGCGCCTTCCACCAGCCGCGGCTGGTGCTGATCGATCCCGTCACCCTGGCCACCCTGCCGGAGCGGGAATTCCGCGCCGGCATGGCCGAGGTGATCAAATACGGCGTGATCGGCGACGCCGCCCTGTTTGACCAGCTGGAGGCGGCCGGCGATCTGAGCTCGATGGCCGCCGTGGGGCCCGAGCTGCTCCAGACCCTGCTGGAGCGCTCCGCTGCCGCCAAGGCCGAGGTGGTGGCGGCCGATGAGCGCGAAGGCGGCCTGCGGGCGATCCTCAACTACGGCCACACCCTGGGCCACGTGGTGGAAACGCTCTGCGGCTACGGCACCTGGCTGCACGGCGAGGCGGTGGCGATCGGCATGGTGGCCGCCGGCGAGATCGCGGTGGGCATGGGCCTGTGGGCAGACGCCGATCAGCGGCGCCAGCGGGTCCTGATCGAGGCAGCCGGGCTGCCGGTGCGCTGGCCCGAGCTCGATCCCCAGGCGGTGCTCACCTGCCTGCAGGGCGACAAGAAGGTGCGCGACGGCACCGTGCGCTTCGTGCTGCCCACCGGCATCGGCACGGTGGAGATCCGCGGCGACGTGAGCGGCGAGCAGGTGCTCAGCGCCCTGGAGCGCTGCCGCTAGGGCCCCATTCCCCCGGGCCGCCGCCATCGCCAGCCCGATCGGGCGGATCAGCCACCACGTAGCGCAGGCCGTCGTTGCCGATGTAGGTGAGCCGGCCCTGGGCATCGCGCACCGGGGCGGCGTGGGGCGTCACCGGCTTCGGCGGTTGATCCGGGGCGGGGTCCACGGCTGCCATGGGCCGAAGCGTAGGCCTGGTGATCAGCTGCGGCTGGCATTGCGCGGCGGTTCGCCGCTGCCCTGCTCCAGGCCGCGCTGCCACAGCCCCATCTGCCGGGCCACCAGCGCCAGCAGGCCGCCCAGCAGCGCCGCCGCCGGCACCAGGGCCGCCGGCAGCAGGGCAGCAGGCAGCAGACCTGCCGCCAGCTGGGTGGAGGCCAGCAGCGCCAGCAGCGGCACCACCACGGCAGCCGCCAGCACCCGCGGACGCCACAGCCGCAGCCGGCGATGGGCGGTGCGGCAGCTGCGGCAGTGGCGGGTGTGGGCCTCGAATCGATCCATCAGCGGCACCAGCGGCAGCCCCGGCGGCAAGGACTCCCCGGGGAAGGGCGCGCCGCCGTGCTCACGCACCCAGCGGTGCAGGCCGCTCACATACACATCGGCGCTGCTGGGCAGGAAACAGGCCTGCTCGAACCGGCCGCTGCCGCCACGCGCCGCCAGCACCCGCTCCTGCCAGTGCAGGAACACCTGGTCGTCTTCCAGCACGGTGTGGTTGCCGATGTGCTGCAGCCAGCGGGGCCGCAGGCCCAGCAGCAGGCGTGGCCAGCGGGAGGCGAACTGGAAGGGGAAGCGGGCGATCAACCGGCACTCCCCTGGCCGGATCGGCGTGGCGTACACCACGGTGAGAAAGCGGGCGAAGCCCTTGGCCGTGAGGTCGTGCCACATCAGCGCCGGGGCGGCGAAGCTGGTGGCCTGACTGCCCAGCTTTCCCCGCCGCGGGCCCTCCGGCCAGCTGGCCGTGAACCCCTCCGACCCGAAGCCGGTGAGCTCCGCCACCACCGGCGCCGCGTTCTCGCGCCGGCCCACGGTGCGGTGGTGGGTGAACGGCACATGGCTCACATCGAGCACGTTTTCCAACAGGGTGAGCACGTCCATCGGCAGGTCGCGGAAGGTGTCCTGCACCAGCCAGCCCGGCTCCTCCAGCACCGGCACCAGGGGCAGCGGCACCTGGGCCGCCCGCTCGGGATCACCGGCAAACACGAACAGCAGCCCCTGGCCCGTGGCGGTGGCGTAGCTGCGGCAGCGCGAGCGCGGGCTGGTGCAGGCGGTGGCCTCCGCGGCCGGCTCCGCCTGGGGAATGGCGGTGCAGGCGCCGCTGCCGTCGAAGCTCCAGCCGTGATAAGGGCACTCCAGCTCGCCCCGCTCATTGAGGCGCCCCTCGCTCAGGGGCACCAGCCGGTGGGGGCACACGTCGGCAAAGGCCCGCCATTGGTCGCCGGCCCGGTCCCACCACAGCACCAGGTCCTGCTCCAGCAGGGTGAAGCGCCAGGGGGCCAACGGGTCGAGATCCTGCAGAGCCGCCACGGCATACCAGCGCTGCAGCCAGTGCTCCTGCCAGCGGGGATCGACGGCAGGTGCTGCGTTGGCGGCAGGAGCGGCAGACACAACCATGCCGGTGGGCGGGGCAACTGGCTGGATGATGGCGCGCCGCCAGCCGGGCCTGATCAGCAGCGCTGATCTGCAGCCCACTGTGATCGGCGGAACCTTGCCGCCAGCCGATGCGGGCGCCAAGGTGAAAGGCCCGGACGCACCTCTGCGATGAGCTGGAGCGAACTGGAACGGCTCGTGGACGAGGCCGAGCACGACAGCGACATCGGCCGCGCCCTCCGCCACTGCCGCAGCCGCGATGAGCTGGTGCTCGCCGCCCGCCGGCTCGGCTACCGCATCACCCGCGTCGACCTGCTGCGCTCCTGGCAGGAGCACCAGTGGGAGCTGGAGCAGCGCCGCGCCACAGCCCGTTAGGGCGACCCGTTAAGGCAACCCGTCAACTCGACGCCGAGGTGTAGAAGCGCTGGGCGTAGCGCCACAGCAGCCTGCTGCCGGCCAGGCACAGCACCGCCGCCAGCAGCGAGCCCCCCGCCCAGAGCAGCGAGCCCCGGCCCAGCAGCGCCTCGGCCGGCACGGTGGTGAGGAAGGCCACCGGCAGCACAAACGTGAACACCAACCGTAGCGCCGGCGGGTAAGCGCTAACCGGATAGCGGCCCGCCACCAGGGTGTAGCGCAGCACTTCGGTGGCGTTCCACACCTTCACAAACCAGATGCTCATGGCCGCCAGCACAAACCAGAGGCTGTAGAGGATTGCCAGGGCCGCCAGCAGCAGCGCCAGGGCCAGCAGTGCGGCTGCAGGGGAGCGCGCCAACCCGCCCTCGCCGTGGGCCAGGGCCCAGCCGATCAGCCCCAGCCCGGCCGCGATCGCCGGCAGCCCCCAGGGCGACACGGTGCGGGCCGAGAGCCAGAACTGGCTGTCGATCGGCTTGAGCAGCACGTAGTCGAGGGTGCCGGTCTGCACGTGGTTCACGATCCTGCTGAGGTTGGGCTGCAGCACGCAGGTGGTGAAGCCATCCAGCAGGGTGTAGAGCCCCAGCACCACCAGCGCCCCGCTCCAGCTCCAGCCGCCCAGCTGGGGTCCACCGGCAAACAGCAGCTGCAGCACGAACAGGCTGCCGGCCAAGTTGCCCAGCACCGACACCAGCTCAATCGCCGCATTGAGCGGATACTCCAGCTCCGCCGCCAGCGAGGTGCCCCAGAAGCAGCGCAGGCTGCGCCAGTAGCGCTGGAGTGTGCTCATCGGTAGCCCATCGCTCAGGCTCCCATCGCCGAGTAGCGCCGCACCCCGGCCCGCCACAGCCAGGCGGCCACCGGCAGCAGCAGCAGGCACCAGGCGGCGATGGCGCCGAAACCCAGCGCCAGGTTCACCGGCTCGCCGGCCAGCAGCCGGGCCGGAAAATCCACCATCCAGGGGAAGGGCGTGGCCAGGGACAGGCGACGCACGGCCGGCGGAAAGGTGTCGAGCGGCGCCACCAGGCCGGAAAGAAACAAGTAGGGGATCAGCAGCAGCCGATCCAGGGCCGCCGCCCGCTCGCTCCAGAAGCAGAGGGTGGTCACGATCACCTGCAGCACGAAGCGCAGCAGGAACGCCGCCTGGATCGCCACAAGCCCCAGCAGCAGCGCCGCCGGTGTGGGCCACCACAGCACCCCCGGGGCCGCCAGCGCCACCGCCAGCAGCATCAGCGCCACAAACGGCACCCGCGTGGCCTGCTCACTCACGTGGGCCGCCAAGTACCGCCAGAGCGGTTGCAGCGGCTGCAGCAGGTAGGGGGAGAGGCGCCCCTGCAGGGCGTCGTCTTCAAACACGTGGATCAGCCACACCACCGTGAACTGGCGCACCACGAACGCGGCGATGAAGTAGTGGCTGAGCTGCTGGGGGCTCAGGCCGGCGGCGGCTCCCGCGCCCGAGCCGCTCCACACGCCCAGCATGATCAGCGGCAGCACCCCCGAGAGGGCCCAGAGCGCGATCTCGGCGCGGTATTCGAGCATCAGCGCGTACTGGCTGCCCAGCAGCGCCCGCGCCACCCGCCAGGCCCGCCTCATGCGCCACCCCCGGAGGCGGCCTGCCCCCGCTGGCGGAACAGGCCGCCGATCAGCTCCTCGATCGGCGGGTCGCTCACCTCCAGATCCACCACCGCGAAGCGATCCAGCAGGGCCGCCACCCGCTCGGTGAGCTGCTCACGCGGCACCAGCAGCCGCACCTGATGGCCCTGGTGCGCCTCCAGCTGGCCGAAGCCGGCAAAGGCCTCCGCCGGGTGCAGCTCGGCCAGCTCCAGCCGCACCTCGCGGCACGGGGCCAGGCGTTGGGTGAGGTCGGCCAGGGAGCCGTCATGAAAGAGCTGGCCCTGGTGGATCAGCAGCACCCGCGGGCAGAGGGCGGTGATGTCGCCCATGTAGTGACTGGTGAGCAGCACGGTGGCGCCGGTGCGGCGGTTGTAGTCGGCCAGGAAGTCGCGCACCCGCGCCTGGGCATTCACATCGAGCCCCAGGGTGGGCTCATCGAGAAACAGCACCGCCGGCCGGTGCAAGAGCGCCGCCAGCAGCTCGGCCTTCATGCGCTGGCCCAGCGACAGCTTGCGCAGGGGCCGCTGCAGCTCCGGCCCCAGCTCCAGCATCTCGGCCAGCTCGCCGATGCGCCGCCGTGCCTCCGGCTCATCGATGCCGTACACGGCGGCATTCACCCGCAGCGAATCGAGGGCGGGCAGGTCCCAGATCAGCTGCTGGCGGTTGCCCATCACCAGGGTGATCTGGCGCAGGAAGCGGGCCTGCCGCCGCCACGGCTCATGCCCCGCCACGAGCAGCTCGCCGCCGCTGGGATGGATCAGGCCGGTGAGCATCTTGAGGGTGGTGGTCTTGCCGGCGCCGTTGGGCCCAAGAAACCCCACCACCTCGCCGGGCTCGATCGCAAAGCTGATCCGATCCACCGCCACCACGTCGCGGTGGCGCCGCCGCACCAGATGGCGCAGGGTGCCGGCCAGACCTGGCTGCTTCTCGCTGATCCGGTAGGACTTGCTCAGCCCGCGGGCCTCGATGATGCTCACGCGGTGGTGTCCACCTGCACGCCCTTCCAGAAGGCCACCCGGCCCTTGATCTCGGCGGCGGCGTCCTTGGGCTCGGGATAGAACCAGGCCGCATTGGCGTTCACCTGACCGTCCACCACCACGTTGTAGTAATGGGCCTCGCCCTTCCAGCCGCACACGCTGCGGTGGCTGGAGGGCTCGAAGCAGCCCTCCACCAGGGCCTCTGGCGGGAAGTAGGCGTTGCCCTCCACGGTCACGATGTCGTCGCTGCGGGCGATCAGCTGGCCGTTCCAGCGGGCTTCGGTGGCCATCGGCAGAGGGTGGGGGAGCTACGGCCGCGGTTCTAGCGGCTCCCGGCCAGCATGGGGCACGCGAGCAACAGGCAAGGCCATGACCCTGGTGGCGGTGACGGGCGCGTCGGGCAAGACCGGCTGGCGGGTGGTGGATGAGGCGCTGCAGCGCGGGATGCAGGTGCGGGCGATCGTGCGGCCGGGCTCAGCGCTGCCGCCAGCCCTGGCCGAGGCGGAGCGGCAGGGCCGCCTCGACGTGCGCCGGCTGGAGCTGCCCCAGGGCGATGCCCTGCAGCACGCCCTCGCCGGCTGCGATGCCCTGGTGATCGCCACCGGCGCACGCCCCTCGGTGAACCTGGCCGGCCCGCTGCAGGTGGATGCCCTGGGGGTGCGCGAGCAAATCCTGGCCTGCAAGGCCGTGGGCCTCAGGCGGGTGGTGCTGGTGAGCTCCCTGTGCGCCGGCCGCTGGCTGCACCCACTCAACCTCTTCGGCCTGATCCTGGTGTGGAAGCGGCTGGGCGAGCAGTGGCTGCAGCAGAGCGGCCTCCACTGGACCGTGGTGCGCCCCGGCGGCCTCAGCGAAGACGACAGCCGCGCCGAGCGCGAGGGCGTGTTGTACAGCGACGCCGACCAGCAGCAGAGCAACAGCCTGCCCCGCCGCCTGGTGGCGCGGGTGTGCCTCGATGCCGTAGGGGCTCCGGCCGCCATCGGCCGGATCATCGAGATCACCAGCAGTCCCGCCCAGCCCCCCCAGCCCCTCGAAGCCTGGCTGGCGGCGGCCACCTAGAGCAGGCCCCGGTAGCGCACCAGCAGCTGCACCATCGCCCACGAACCCAGGGTCACCTTCACGGCCACCAGCACATTGAGCAGCGGGATCCAGCCGCCGCTGTCGATCTCACCGAAGCCACCGCCACTGCTGACTCCACTGCCGCTGGCACCGCTGCCCGGCACCAGCCCCTCCAGGGCCAGCAGGGCCACCAGCACGAACGCCACCACCGCCGCCTTCTCCCAGAGGTCGGCGCGGTAGCGGCGGTAGAGCCGATCGGCCAGCCGCACCGAACCGCTGATCAGCAGGAGCCCGATCGCCGTGCCGCCCGCCACCCCGGCGGCGAAGCCTCCGCCGGGCGACAGGTGGCCGCGCAGGGCCAGCTCCACGCCCACCAGCGCACACACCGTGGCCCCCAGCTGGCACAGCACCACCGAGGGGGCATCCTGCAACCCGCGGATGCGCAGCTGCTGGGGCTCGCCGCTGAGGATCCAGCGCACACCGATCGAGGCCAGGGTGAACACCACCACCTCGGCCACCGTGTCGTAGAGCCGGGTGTGCAGGATCACCGTGGCCACCAGGTTGGGCACGCCACCGGCAGCGAGCAGCTCCTGCAGCGACGGCCCCAGATCCAGGGGTTGGGGCAGGGCCAGGGCGAGCGGCGCCAGGCAGAGCACCACGGCCGCCAGCGCCTGGATCAGCTGGGCCGGCCGCGTGCCGCCGGCAACAGGGGAGGGCGTCATCGGGGGGATTCCTCGGTGGGGGGCATGGCTGCAGCTGGCGGCATGGGCTGGAGCTCCAGGTAGACGAGCTGGTGACCGGCCTGCCGCCACGCCTGGGAACCGGGCAGTGCCGCCAGCCGTTCCAGCAGCTGGCGGTTGTGCAGCAGCAGGCGAAACGAACCGTTGGCGGTGGGTTCGAGCACGGCGTGGAGGTCAGGGTCGACGGGGCTGAGCAGCTCCAGCCGCAGGTGCAGCGGATCGATCCAGCGGCGCAGCTGCTCGCGCATCAGCTCAGCCGGCGGCTCGACCGGCAGCTCAGTCGCCACCGCCACCCGCAGCACCATCGAGGAGCGCAGCGCCACCGCATAGAGGGTGGTGGAGAGCAGCGTGCCCACCAGCGCCTCGGTGAGCGCCACGTCGGCGGCGCCGAGCAGCGCGTAGATCAGGGCCGACACCGCCCCGAGCAAGCCGCGCAACACCAGGGTCTGATAGGGGTTGCCCTGGGCCACCAACAGGATCGCCGTGAGCGGCAGCAGGGCCGTGATCGGCAGCAGCAGGGGGAGATCCTGGGTGAGGGTCATGGCCGCACCTCCGGGGTGGGGTCTGCGGCCCGGCTCGCCTGGGAGCAGCTGGCCAGCACGTAGCCAAAGATCGTGTTCCAGATCACCAGCGAGATCAGCGCCAGCAGCAGCAGGGGCCACTCGCGGTTGAGCCGCAGCAGCAGGCCCAGCAACATCAGCGATGAACCCAGGGTGTCGCCGATGCCCAGGAAGTGGAGTTTGTGCAGGTAGCTGCTGCGGCCCAGCAGCGGCCAGGTGCCGGCAAACCACAGCACCAGACCGCCGATCAGCAGCAGGGCGCTGAGCGCCTCCAACAGGTGCCGGGCCGTGAGGGGAAGCAGGCTGAGCATCAGCGGTCCGCCCCCCGCAGCAGGTTGGCCAGCAGCATCACGGCGGCGTTGCCGACGCTGAGCACGATCACGCCCACCACGCCCACCATCCAGTCGTCGCGCACCACCGACACCACCAGCATCAGCAGCGCCACCTTGGTGGAGAGGCTGGCCAGGGCCGCCAAGCGATGCCACACATCGCTGCGGCGGCAGGCCACCAGGATCGGCATCAGCAGCGCCACCACCATGCCGAGCTGAACCAGTTCGAGCCAGGTCGCTCTCATCGCCGCTCCTCCGGGGGGGCCAACCGGTGCACCCGGAAGGCATGGCCGCCGGCCTCCAGGCCGAGCGCGATCGTGAACGGGGTGAGCGTCACGCGGAACACCTCGAGAAAGATCAACAGGGCCGAATCGGAATCGCTGAAGCGCTGGGATTCCAGCCGCTCGCCCAGGGCCCGGCCGGAGCGCAGTAGCACCAACCCCTCGGCGAAGGCCTGGGGGATCGCCAGCAGGCTGTCGCCCAGGGCCACCAGCAGCTGGCGCAGCGGCAGCCGCCGGCTGCGGCGCGACATCGGCAGCAGCACCGCCACCAGCACGCCGATCAGCACATTGACCCGGCCCGGGTCGCCGGTGAGCAGCAGCCAGATCAGCAGCCGCAGCGCCACGGTGATCACACGGCCCATGGCATCCCTCCCCTGAGCAGCAGGGCCATCAGGGCCGCCCCCACCACGGCGATGCCGCCGAGCAGGTCGTCGATGCGCTCCAGAGCCGGCAGGGCCAGGCCCCGCAGCCCAACCGTGGCGCGGCGGGCCCCATCCAGCAGCAGCTCCAGGCCGGCCCCGGCCGCCAGCACCGCCCCGGTTTTGAGCAGGCTGCCCTGGTCCGGCAGCGGCGCCAGCAGCAGCCCGCCAGCCAGCAGCACCAGCGCCAGCAGCACCGGGCCGAGGGGCAGGCCGGAGGAGACCGGCGCCAGGGGGCGCAGCAGCAGCCGGGCATACACGGCCGCGGTGCCCACCATCGCCAGCAACAGCACCGTGCTGGCCGGGCCGCTGAGGCTGCGGCTGAGGCCCTCCTTGGCCCAGAAACCGAGCAGGGGTGGCGCCCCGGCGATCGAGAGGGCACCCAGCCACAGGGGCAGGGCCTGCTGCAGCGGCAGCGGCGACCGGCGCCAGCGCGCCAGATCCCGCTCGCCGACCCGGCCGGCCAGCAGGAACAGCCCCGCCTTGGCCAGGCCGTGGGCCAGGGCATACACGCCGCCAACCGCGGGATCGAGGATCACCAGCCCCACTTGCGACAGGGTGCTCCAGGCCAGCAACCGCTTGAGATCGCCCTCCGCCAGGGCGTAGATCACCCCCAGCAGGGCGCTGGCCAAGCCGATCCAGAGCAACAGCGGCTGCAGCTGGGGCAGGGCCTGGCTGAGCCGCAGCAATGGGCAGAGGCCCCCGGCCACCACCACCCCGGACAGCAGGGCCGACACGTTGGCCGGCGCCTCGGCGTGGGTGCGCGGCAGCCACAGGCCGCTCACAAACACGCCCGACTTGGTGAGCAGCCCCACCAGCAGCAGCGCCAGCACCATCGCCACGGTGGCGCCGGCACCCTCGGCGGAATCGGCGGAGGCGAGATCGGCCAGCGCCTGCAGCCGGAAGCTGCCGCTGGGCAGGTAGAGCAGCGCCACACCCAGCAGGTACACCACCATCACGGTGTTGCCCAGCAGCAGGTAGCGCAGGCCGATCCACAGCTGCAGGCCGCTGCGCTGGCCCAGCATCAGCAGGAAGGCGGTGATGCCCACCACCTCCAGCGCCACGTAGAGACTCACCAGATCCACCGCCACGAAGGCGGAGTTGAGCCCCGCCAGCAGCACCATCAGCAGCACCGGGAAGGGCCCGCTCAGCGGCTGGCGCCAGCCATCCAGCAGCACCGCCAGCACCACCAGCCCGTTGAGCAGCACAAACGGGGCCGCGGTGGCATCGAACTGCAGCAACACCCCGAGCGGGCCGATCAGCTCCAGGCTCCAGGGCCCCATCCCGGCGCTGAGGGCCAGGCCGAGTCCGGTGGCCAGCAGGGCCGACAGCAGGGCCAGGGGCCGGGCCAGCGATGGCAGCAGCGGCGCCGTGAACGCCGCCAGCAGCGGCAGCAGCAACCAGGCCGTGAGCAGGGCGGAGGAGGGCTCAGGCATGGGGGGAGCCCGCCAGGGAATCGCCGCTGAGCTGCTCAAAGCTGGCGGTGTCGAGCAGGGGATCGAGCCGGGCCAGCCGGGTGATCACCACCAGCAGCAGGGCCTGGATCGACAGGCCGATCACGATCGCCGTGAGGATCACGGCCTGGGGGGTGGGATCGGCCCAGAGCAGGGCGGGCTGGGGGAGCTGCGGCGCCTCGAGGATCGGCGTGCGCAGGCCGCCACGGGCCGCCACCAGCACGAACAGGGCCACCACTGCGCTGCCCATCACATCCATGGCCAGCAGCTTGAGAAACAGGTTGCGACGCAGCAGCAACCCCAGGAACCCGGCCAGCAGGGCCAGCAGGACCAGAGCTTCCAGCAGTCGGAACGGATCGGCCAAGGCCAAAGCGCGTTGGTCGGCGGGAAGTTAGGGGGCCCCGCAGACCATTGGGGTCAGCGGGGCGGCTCCTGCAGAAACAGCGGCCGGGCCGGAGCCACCTGCCGATCCAGCCCACGGGCGTAGGCCAGCCAGCGGAAATCGCCCAGGGCCATCGGATCAACCAGCCGCAGCAGCGCCTCGCGGCGGGCCAGCAGGGCCCCCAGATCGGCCCGCTCGCCCCCAGCCACCGGCTGCTGCAGCCCATGCAGCCGCTCGGCCAGGCCCAGGGCCAGCAGGGCCTGGCCCTGGCGGCACTGGCCCAGCGGTTGCCAGCCGCAGGCGATGGCGGCGGCCTCCACGCTCTCGATGCAGAGATGGGCGGTGAGATCCCAGCTGCCTGGCTCCAGCAACGGATCACCGCTGGCCTGCTGGCCCCGGTATGCCATCAGGGTGCCGCCCGAGCGCTGGGGGGCGTAGTAGCGCCAGGCCTCCAGGGCGTAGTCGATCACCAGCAGGGCACCGGCCGCTAGGGCAGCGCCGCAGGCCGCCAGCCAGGGTTCCAGCTCTGGGTGCAGTTCCGTGCTCCAGCCGGCCGGGCGCTGGGGGGAGGGGGGCAGCAGTCCCAGGGCGGTGAGGGCCGCATCGGCCTCGGGCCCCAGGGGCTCGCCGGGCTCCAGCCGCAGCGAGGGCTGGGCAGCGTCCCCCTCGTGCAGCGCAACCCGCTGCTGGCGCCAGCGCGCCCCGTCAAATGTGATCCGCTCCACCGCCAGGGCGTCGAGCACCTCGTGGGCCAGCACCACGCCCCGCACCGGCGCGGCGGCCAGGGCCTCGAAGCTGCTCCAGCGGCAGGGGAGCGGGCAGGCGGCGAGGCGCTGGCGCTGGCGCTCCGCCATGCCGGCATTGGGCTCCACCAGCACCAGTTCGGTGCGCGCCGCCAGCTCCGGCCAACCGGCCGCCAGCCCCGCCGCCAGATCGGCCGCCAGGCTGCCCTCGCCGGGGCCGGCCTCCACCAGCGCCAGGGGCGCTTCGGGCTGGGCCTCCACCAGCGCCTGCAGCCACTCGACCAGCTGGGGGAGCAGCAGGGCGGCGAAATCGGGGCCCAGCGACGGGGCGGTGGCGAAATCCCCCGACGGCCCGATCCGCAGGTGGCCGGCCCCATAGGCACCGTGGTCCGGATCGTGCAGCACCCACTGCATGTAGGTGCGGAAGGGCACCGCGCCACCGGCGGCTTGGAGGCGCTGCAACAGCCAGGCCGGCACGGTCACGCTGGGGGAGCAGCTCAGGGAGAATGCAGTTTCCCTGAGGCAGGTGCATGGGTCGGGTGTGGGGCGCGCTGCTGGGGGTGCTGGCCGGTGTGCTGGTGCTGATCACGGGTGTGGTGGGTGGCGGCGCGGCGGCCCTGGCCTACGACAACCCCGACCTGCTGCCCGACCACCCCACCCCGGTGATCGACCTGGCCAGGGCCCTCACCGACAGCCAGCGCGGCGCTCTGGAGCAGGAGCTGGAGGAGTTTGAGAGCACCAGCGGCTGGAAGCTGCGGGTGCTCACCCAGTACGACCGCACCCCCGGCCTGGCGGTGAAGGACTTCTGGAACCTCGATGAGCGCTCGCTGCTGCTAATCGCCGACGAGCGCGGCGGCAACCTGCTCAATTTCAACGTGGGCGACGCCCTGTTCGCCCTGATGCCGCGCACCTTCTGGGTGGAGCTGCAAACGCGCTACGGCAACCAGTACTACGTGCGCGACAACGGCGAGGACGCCGCCATCCTCGACGCCCTGCACGCCGTGAAGGGCTGCCTGGTGATCGGTGGCTGCCAGGTGGTGCCGGGCCTACCCCAGGAGCAGTGGCTGCTCACCCTCTCCACCTCGGTGCTGGGGGGCCTGGTGGTGGGCTTTGCCGCCTATCCCCGCAAGCAGGGTCGACGGGTGGAGTGGGCCTGGGTGCTGCTGCTCTCACCCCTGTGGCTGATCCTGTTCGGCGCCCTGGGGCTCGGCCCGATCTTCACCCGCACCAGTGATCTGCTGCCGATCGCCCGCAACACCCTCGGTTTTCTGGGCTCGGCGGTGGCCGCCTACCTGATCGCCCAGGCCACAGTGGGGCGCAGGATGCAGGAAGGCAACGGCGACGGCAGCGCCAGCTGAGCGCCGGGCCGCCGCTGTGCGGTGCTGACTAGCTGCGGGTGCGGGGGCCGACGGACTCCAGGGCCTCCAGCCGGCAGCGCAGCGAGGTGGCGGGTTCACAGGCGGGCTTGGTCTCCTGGGCCACGGGCGCCATCCGGGCCCGCAGGCTGGCCAGGTTGTCTTCGTAAAAGCGCTTGAGCTCGTGGAAGCGCTTCACGGGCTGTCCGTAGAAACTGCGGCCGGCCAGGGTGGGGAAGGAGGCCCACTCCGGCGCCAGCTTGTGGGCCAGCTGGGGCGTGAACACGCCCTGGTCGGCCAGGGCCAGGGCTCCCCGGCGCTGGATCAGGAACAGGGCTCCCTGGTCCTGCACCTGGGGACCGAAGGCCTGGGGACCGAAGCGCTGCAGGCCAAGGCTGCGGGTCACCAGGTCCCAGGTAAACGGCATGAACTGATAGGCGCCGGCGGCGGCACTGGCGTAGCGGGCCGTGCGGTTCACCCGGTCGGGGTGGCGGTCCAGGGAGGGCATCAGCCCGCCGCCGAACATGATCCAGTAGCCGATGTCGTTGCCGTTGGCCCAGGTGCCCTCGGCATAGCGGATGGTGTTGAGCAGGGCCCGGCGCTCGGGCGTCATGGCAAACACCCGCGGCGGCGGCGGCGGCAGGGGCAGGCGGCGAAACAGGGTGGCCACCGTGGCGGCATCCGGAGCTTCGGCAGGCCCGCTGCTGGCGTCGGCCGCCACCTGCTCGGTGCTGCTGGCGGTGGCAGTGCTAGCGGCGGCGGCCACGGTGACGCGCTCAGAAGCCAAGACGGCAGGCGTGGCCAGCGGCAGAAGGGAGGCGCCCAAGGCGATGGCCATGGATGCGGCGGCGGGCCTCAGGGTCGGGAGGATGCGCCAAGGCATGCAGACAACTCACGACTTCGCGCAGCAATTTGCCGAAAACCCGGCAGGAAGCCAGCCCGATTGCAGCCAATCGGGAAATCGTCCATTCGTGGCAACCATCACCATGCGGCATTTGAAACCCAGTGGTTGCCAACCTTTCCAGCAAATTGTTCAACAGCGAACCAAATCCAGAACAGCTGACTGATCGGAACTGCTGATCAGGTTGGCGGCAGGAATGCAGCGGCAAAGTGCCGCAGCGCCGCTGCGGCCTGCTCCGCACCGTTGGCCGGCAGGGGCTGATCCATGGCGGGCAGCAGGGGCTGGTCGAGCTGCCAGTCGCCGCTGCGCAGCTGGGCCTGCGAGAGCAGGCGGTGGGGGCCATGGCGCACCAGGGCCCGCTCCAGCACCGCCGCCTCCGCGAATCCCTCGCGGTGCACCAGGTGAATCCCCACACCCTGGCTGAGGGCCTCGCTGAACGTGCTGTAGCCAGGCTTGGTGATCACCCGGCCGCAGCAGGGCATGGCATCGAGCGGCCGCAAACCCTCGGGCAACACGCGCCCGTTGGCCACCCGGGCCAGGGCCGGATCGGTGCCCACGAAGGTGAAGCCGGGCCAGCGCTCCAGCAGGGCGGGATCCAGCTCCAGCCCCAGGCCCCCGAAGCTGATCAGCACGCAGCGCTCACGCTGCTCAGGCAGCTGGAGCTGCTGGCGCAGCGCCTGTGCCGGCAGGCGGGGACAGGAAGCGGTGAGGCCAACGCGCACCTCGGCAAGCCCCCAGGGCATGGCCATCGCCAGCGGGCAGTGCAGCAGCAGATCGCCCTGGCGGTAGCGCTGCAGCGCCTGAGCCGCCGCACCGGCGAAGTCGGCACCCATCGGGCCATAAATCGCATCCCAGCCGAAGCTGGCCAGCCACACCAGCGGCGCCCCGGCGGCCCGGGCCAGATCGGCCGCCGCCGGTGGCACATCGCCCAACACCAACCGCGGCCCCTGCTGCTGCTGGAGCCAGGCGGTCTCCCGCTCCAGCTGGGCCGGCAGCTGCTGCTCGAGCTGCTCCAGCGCCGCCAGAGTGGCCGCCGCGTCGGCCCCGAGGGCATCGGCCTGGATCACCCCCACATCCCAGCGGCAGCGGCGCCGCCGGTGGGGAACATCCGCCAGGGCCACATTCAAGAACCGATCGGGCAGGGCAGTGGACAGCACCAGCTGCCAGGAGGGCTCCAGGCGGTGCAGCGCCTCCAGCACCGAGGCGGTGCGCGAGCCATGGCCGAAGCCATGGGCACTGACGCAGGCGTAGATCAACATGACGGCACCACCGCCGGGTTGGGGCCCGGCGCCGCCTGCCACAGCCGCTCCTCATAGAGCAGCTGGCCATCGAGGCCATACCAGCGGTGGCTCCCATGGCGCAGCTGGCCGTGCTCCAGCTCCACCCAGCTGAAGTGGCGCAGCTGGCGGCCCTGCTGGTCGTGGCCGTGGCGCGGCACACAGGCGGTGTTGAGGTAGGCGGTGCCGGCGCGGTCGCGCTGGAAGCTGCAGCGGGTGCCCTGGCCGCCCCGGAGCTGGTGGTGCATGTGGCCGAACACCACCAGCGGCAGGTGCCGTCGACGCTGGATGGCGGCAATCGCCAGGGACAGATCCTGGTCGCCCCAGTCGCAGGCGGGTTTCTTCCAGTCGCGCCCGCAGGGATCGGCGGCGCTGCTGCCCAGGCCGGCAGGGCCGCTGTGGGCCAGCAGCACCAGGGGCAGAGCGGGATCGGCGGCGGCGGCGGCAGCCTCGATGCGCCGGGCCGACTCCTCCAGGCTGGGCATCCCGAACACCGCCTGCACCCCGGTGGAGAGATGGAAGCCGCCACCGGCGGTGCCGGGCCTGCCCCCCACCACGGCCAGGCCCGGCGGGGTGAGCTGGCGCAGGCCCCAGCCGCAGTGGTGCTCCCCCAGCCATTCCAGCTGGCGGCGCAGGGTGCGGCCGCTGGCATCGCGACCCACGTCGTGGTTGCCGAGGATGCAGGCCACAGGCAGATCCAGGCCGGCGAGGCGCTGGGGGATGCGGGGCTGGCCATCGCTCAGATCGCCCACCACCAGCAGGGCGTCGGGCCTGAGGATCCGCAGGAGCTCCTCGTCGGCCCGATCCCACTGGCCGTGCAGGTCGCCGGCGATGGCCAGGCGCAGCACAGGTCCTGCAGACAACCCGGATGGAGGGCGCAACTGGATGCCTAGGCTGCAGTCATCCTGCAACAGCCGGGCACGGCAGTACCGAAGCGTTGGTTTTCGCAGCTTCCCAGAACACAGCCTCAGGTAGCCACCAGGCACCCAGCCCCGAGGCGATCCGAGAGCTGGCGCGACAGCGCAACGCCGTGATCCTGGCCCACTACTACCAGGATGACGCCATTCAGGACGTGGCCGATTTCATCGGCGACTCCCTGGAGCTGGCCCGCAAGGCGGCCAGCACCGATGCCGACGTGATCGTGTTCTGCGGCGTGCACTTCATGGCCGAGACGGCCAAGATCCTCAACCCCACCAAAACGGTGCTGCTGCCGGATCTCGAGGCGGGCTGCTCCCTGGCTGACGCCTGCCCGGCCGAGGCCTTCGCCCGCTTCCGCGCGGAGCACCCCGACCACGTCGTGGTGAGTTACATCAACTGCTCGGCGGCGGTGAAGGCCCAGAGCGACCTGATCTGCACCAGCAGCAACGCGGTGGACCTGGTGAAGCAGCTGCCGGCCGATCGGCCGATCCTGTTTGCCCCCGACGAAAACCTGGGTCGCTGGGTGCAGGCCCAGAGCGGCCGGGAGCTCACACTCTGGCCCGGCAGCTGCCAGGTGCACGTGGCCTTCAGCGAGCAGGCGCTGCTGCAGCTCAAGCTCGAGCACCCCGATGCCGAGGTGCTGGCCCACCCGGAATGCCAGCAGCACCTGCTGGATCTGGCCGATTTCATCGGCTCCACCAGCAAGCTGCTGCACCGCGCCGAGGAGAGCCCCGCCGGCAGCTTCATCGTGCTCACCGAGCCGGGGATCCTGCACCAGATGCGGCTGAAGGTGCCAGGCAAGACCTTCTATGAGGTGCCGGGCGCCGACGGCTGCAGCTGCAACGCCTGTCCCTACATGCGCCTCAACACCCTCGAGAAGCTCTGGCGCTGCCTCGATCGGATGGAGCCGGAGATCGTGATGGACGAAGACCTGCGGCTCAGGGCCCTGGCGCCAATCGAGAAGATGCTGGCCATGAGCCGCTAGTAGCTGTAGTTGGCCACAAACAGGCTGGCGTCGTCGGAGGGTTCGCTGCCGGGCTGGTAGGCGCCGCGGCTGGCGGCGCCATTGGCGCGGGCCCGGGCCAGCAACGCCGCCTGGCCGGCCGCGAGGTCGCTGCCGCCCCAGTGCTTGAGGCAGGAGTGCTGCAGCGCCCGGCCGAAGGAGAAGCCCAGATGCCAGGGGGCATAGCCCTGGCTGGCCGCCTGGTTGATGGCATTGAGACAGAGGCTGGCGTCCTCCTCGCTGAGGCCGCCGCTAAGAAACAGGATCGCCGGCACGGCCGCCGGCACGCTGCGGCTGAGGGTGCGCAGGGTGAAGGCCGCCACCTCCTCGAGGCTGGGGGACTCGGGGCAGTCGGCTCCGGCCAGGGTGATTGAGGGCTTGAGCAGGCTGCCCTCCAGGAACACCCCGTTGATCGCCAGCTCCTCATAGGTGGTGCGCAGCACCCACTCCTGCACCGAGGCGGTGGTGGCGATGTCGTGGTCGCCATCCATCAGGATCTCCGGCTCCACGATCGGCACCAGGCCGTGCTCCTGCACGGTGCGGGCGTAGCGGGCCAGCCCCCAGGCGCTCTCACGCACCGCCAGCTCACTGGGGCAGCCGCTGGCGGAGATGCGTAGCACCGCCCGCCATTTAGCGAAGCGCGCGCCACGGGCGTAGTAGCGCGCGGCCCGCTCGCCCAGGCCCTTGAGCCCAGTGCACCAGCTCTCGCCGGCCAAGCCGCCGGCCAGAGGCTCCACCCCCTGATCCACCTTGATGCCGGGGATGATGCCCTGCTGCTCAAACAGCTTCACGATCGGGGCGCCACCGGCCTCGGCGCTGCTGTCTTGAAACAGGGTTTCCTCAAACAAGATCACGCCGGAGATGTGCTCGCCCAGGCTCTCGGTGGTGGCCAGCAGGCTGCGGTAGGCGCGGCGGTGCTCCTCGGTGTTGTCGAGTCCGATCGCCTCGAAGCGTTTGCCGATGGTGCCGGTGGATTCGTCGGCGGCCAGCAGCCCGGTGCCCGGCGTGGCCAGGGCAGCAGCCGTTGCGGCCAGCTCGTCGCGAACATCGTCGAGGGCCATTGCGGCAGCCTGCGGGGCACTCCCTGGCTAGGCGCTGCCGCAACGCGAGTCAACGCCGCCCGTTGAGCTGCAGCACAAACGACACACCAGCACACCAAACCAACACGGTGGACACCACACCGAAACAGTGGACAGCCCCCGTGCTGTCGCGCTGCCTAGGGTTGCGGCCAGCCGGCCCTCCGCTGCCCATGCGCACCGTTGCCTTCCTGAATGGCGACCGCATGCCCCTGCTGGGGCTGGGCACCTGGAAATCGGCTCCGGGCGAGGTGGGGGCGGCCGTGCGGGAGGCGATCCGCCTGGGCTACCGCCACATCGACTGTGCCAGCGTGTATGGCAACGAAGCGGAGGTGGGCGAGGCGATCCGCGCCGCCATCGATGCCGGTGAGGTGAAGCGGGAGGAGCTCTGGATCACCTCCAAGCTCTGGTGCAACGCCCACGGGCGCAACAATGTGGAACCGGCCCTGCGCCGCACCCTGGCCGATCTGGGCCTGGAGTGGCTGGATCTCTATCTGGTGCACTGGCCGGTGCCGATCAAGCCAGGTGTGGCCTTCCCCGCCAGCGGCAACGACCTGCTGCCGCCGGAGGCTCTGCCGCTGGCCGACACCTGGGCTGGCATGGAAGCCGTGCAGGAGCAGGGGCTCACGCGCCATATCGGCGTGAGCAACTTCTCAAGCCGCAAGCTGCACGCTCTGCTGGGTCACTGCCGGATCAAGCCGGAGGTGAATCAGGTGGAACGCCACCCCCTGCTGCAGCAGCCGGCCCTCCTGTCCGAGTGCGCAGCCGAGGGCATTCACATCACCGCCTACTCACCGCTCGGCTCCCAGGACCGGCCGACCGCCCTCAAGGGCGCCGATGAACCGGTGCTGCTGGAGAACCCGGTGATCGGTGCGATCGCCGCCGAGCATGGCTGCAGCCCCGCCCAGGTGCTGATCGCCTGGCAGTTGCAGAGCGGCATCTCCACCATCCCCAAGTCGGTGAGCCCAGCGCGGCTGCGCGAGAACCTGGCGGCCGCCGAGCTGCAGCTCACCCCCGCCGATCTGGAGCGGATCGCTGGCCTGGATCAGCACCGGCGACTGGTGGATGGCTCGTTCTGGCTGCTGGAGGGCAGCCCCTGGACGCTGCAGAGCCTCTGGGATGGGCCCTGATCAGAGCACCTGATCGGAGCAGTCCCATGCCCCTGCCCCCCCACAGCCTGCTGGAGCTCACCCCCCAGGGGCTCTACTGCCGGGCGGCGGCGGCCTGGATCGATCCCTGGCGGCCGGTGCCGCGGGCGCTGATCACCCATGCCCACGCCGACCATGCCCGGCCCGGCTGCGGCGAGTACTGGGCGATCGCTGCCAGCGAAACGATCCTGCGCCAGCGACTGGGCGCCGCCATCAACCTGATCCCGGTGGACTACGGCCAGCTGCACCGCATCGGTGAGGCCCGGGTGTCGTTTCATTCGGCCGGCCATGTGCTCGGCAGCGCCCAGATCCGCCTGGAGGCCGGCGGTGAGAGCTGGCTGGTGAGCGGTGACTACAAGCGCTGCCCCGACCCCAGCTGCGCGCCGTTTGAGCCGGTGGCTGCCGATGTGTTCATCAGCGAGGCCACCTTCGGGCTGCCGATCTACCGCTGGCAGAGCGGGTCCGCGGTGGCCCGGGAGATCCTGCAGTGGTGGCAGGGGTCGCCGGAGCGCCCCTCGATCCTGTTTGCCTATGCCTTCGGCAAGGCCCAGCGGCTGCTGGCGGAGCTGGCCGCCATCGGGGTGGGCCAACCGGGCCAGCCGGGAGCCGAGGGGCAGGAGATCCTGCTGCACGGCGCCGTGGAGGCGCTGATGCCGGCCTACCGCGAGGCGGGCGTGGTGCTGCCACCCACCCGGCCGGCCAGCGCCATTCCAAGGGGCGACAACCTGGCGGGCCGGCTGGTGATCGCGCCGCCGTCGGCCCACCGCTCGGTGTGGATGAAGCGGTTCAAATTGCCGCAAACGGCCTTCGTGAGCGGCTGGATGGCGGTGCGCGGCGCCCGCCGCCGCCGCGGCTACGAGCGCGGGTTCGTGCTGTCCGACCACGCCGACTGGCCCGGCCTGATCCAGAGCGTGAACCAGAGCGGCGCCCGCCAGGTGTACTTGACCCACGGCAACAGCGACGGCCTGGCCCGCTATCTGCGCGAGGTGGAGGGCATCAGCGCCGAGCCGCTGGAGGGCGATTTCGCAAGCGAATTCGGCGATGAAGCCGGCGAAACAGGGGGCGATGGGGCCGGCGGTCAAGGCAGTGAGGAAGGCACTGCAGGTGCGGAAGCGGGAGGATCTGCGGCGATCAACCACCGTGCCAAACGCGCAAGCGCGGGGGCGCGATGAGACCTGGGATGGGGCTCCGGGGCGACCGGTCTTGCCGAATCACGCAACCAGGCTGACCAGCGAGCCGAGCATTTCTACGGTCGGCGCAGCGATGTGCTGAAGGCCATGGCCCTGCGCCAAACCCTGCTGCTGTCGGTAGCTGCCCTCGCCCTGGCCGCCGCGGGGCCGGCCGCTGCTGCGAGCGAAACCCTCTACACCGGTGGCACCATCCTCACCATGGCGGGCGAGCAGCCCACCACCGTGGAAGCCCTGGCTGTGGCCGGGGGACGCATCACCTACGCAGGGCCGCTGCAGGGGGCCCCGCGGGCAGCGGGCACCCGGGTTGTGAATCTGCAGGGCAAAACGCTGTTGCCGGGGTTCATCGACACCCACGGTCACTTCATCTATTTCGGCAAGAACCTGATCGATGCCGATCTCTTCGGGGCTAGCTCGGTGGAGGAGATCGTGCGGCGGATGAAGGAGCACACCCCCAAGGTGGGCAACGGCGACTGGATCGTGGGCTTCGGCTTCTCGGGCAACGCCCTGCAGCGCTATCCCACCGTGGCGGAGCTCGACGCGGTATCGGCGGATCGGCCGGTGATGGTGGTGGATAGCTCGGGCCATGCCGGCGCCTTCAACACCGCCGCCCTGCGGGCCGCCGGGGTGAGTGCCGCCACCGCCGATCCCCCCGGCGGCAGGTTTGAGCGCCAGGCCGATGGCAAAACCCCGGCCGGCAAGGCGGAGGAAACGGCGCTCAACATGGTGCGCGAGAAGCGCCCCGCCTTCACCGGCGCCACCGCCGATGCGGTGGCCACCCGGGCCAGCAACCTGTGGGCCAGTTACGGCCAGACCACCGCCCAGGACTGCGGCATCGGCCTGGGCAGCGATGACATCGCCCTGGTGCGCAATGCCATCGACAAGCGTCTGCTCACGGTGGATCTCTACATCTGCGCCAAGGACTCCAACGTGGAGGCCATGGCCCAGGCGGCCCAAGCCGTCACCGATGACTACGCCAGGGTGCACCCCACGGCCGGAGCGGCCTTCGAGCGCCAGGAGGCGATCCTCAGCGATGCCGCCGCCCGGCCTGGCAACACCACCGATCGGCTGCTGCAGCTGCGCCCCGACCTCGACAAGCGCTATGTGAACCGGGTGCGCCTGGGTGGGATCAAGTTCTGGCTGGATGGCTCGATCCCCACCGCCTGGATGAGCGAGCCTTACACCACCCCGCCGCCTGGCGCCCAACCGGGCTACCGCTCCTACCAGCAGATCCCCGATGCGGTGCTGGAAGGAGCGTTTGATCGCTACTGGACCACCAACGTGCAGCTCAACATGCACATGAACGGCGATGCGGCTGCGGAGCAGGCGCTGGTGGCGATCGAGAAGGCCGTGGCCCGATACGGCATGCGCGATCACCGGCCGGTGTTCATCCACGCCAGCTACCTGCGCCCCGACCAGATCCGGCGGCTCAAGGCGGTGGGCGGGGTGCCCAGCTTCCTCACCACCGGCCTGATCCCCGGCGGCGACACGGTGGTGAAGCTCTGGGGCGAGGAGCGGGCCGCCAACGCCATGGCGGCGAAGAGCATGGAGCGCGCCGGTATCCCCTTCACCTTCAGCCACGACGCGCCGGTGTCACCCCAGCCCTGGGTGCTCGCCCTGGTGGATGCGGGTGTGAACCGACGCACCCTGAGCGGCCGGGTCATCGGCCCCGATCAGCGCGTGTCGCCCTACCAGGCGCTCAGGGCGGTGACCGCCAACGCCGCCTGGCAGATCAAGGAGGAGAACAGCAAGGGCACCCTGGAGGTGGGCAAACTCGCCGACCTGGTGATCCTGGAGCGCAATCCCCTCACGGTGGAGCCCAGCACGATCAAGGACATCACCGTGGTGGAAACGATCAAGGAAGGCCGCACCATCTTTCGCCGGGATCAGACCACGGCCGCAACCGCGCCAGTGCAGGAAACGGCTGCAATCAGACCCTGCCTGCACGATCACGACCACGGCGAGCACCGGGCCCTGAGCCCGGAGGCGCGGGACACCCTGCAGGTGCTGCTCGGAGCCGCGGCAGGGCCATCACGAGCTGCAACACCCAAGCCCAGCACGCGATGAACCTGCCGCAAAAGACATAACTTTGGGACCGTTCTGATGGAAAACGGGCTCACGCCTTTCCATGTCCTTGGTTCTGGATCCATGCCGGCTGAGCCTGCCCTTCCTGGCCAATCCGGAACTGCGCCACACCACCCACGATCCCCTGGCCTGGGCTGAGGCGATCCAGGCCACGATTCCAGTGCGGATCTGTGAGCCGCTGAGGCCCACCCAGCCCTTTCGCAACGACACCGCTGTGATCCAGTTGGGGCAGGTGACCCTGGTCACCACCCACGGCTCACCGATCACCGTGAGGACCGATCACACGCAGGGCGCCCAGCTGCTGATCCCCTATCGCGGCGATGGCCTCTGGACCATCGATGCGAGCCACTTTTCCAACCCTGCCGGTGAGTCGTTGCTCTACACGCCGCCGGCCCCGCTCACGCTCAGCAACACCGTGACCTCCGGTGTGTCACTCACGCTGGATCCCAGTCTGCTGCTCGACACCGCCCTGGCGATGGCCGGTCCGGATGCCAGCGACGCTGACCTGCTCCTGCATCTGGAACGCCCCTGCAAGCTCCTGCTCGAGAACCCAGGGTGCAAGCCCCTGATCAACAGCCTCTACACCACGCTGATCACCGCCGATCAGGCCATTCAGTCGATGGGCCCCAGCATCGACATGCTGCGCCTCGACGATCTGCTCACCCGACTGGCCGTGTTGCTGCTCGTGCCGGTGCTGCGGCGCGACCTCAATGGCAACGGCCCTGGACAACGCACCGAAAGCAACCGGCTCAAGCCACTACTCGAGTGGATCGAGGCCCACCTCGATCAGCCAATTGCCCTCAGTGAGCTCGAGCGGATCAGCCATTTTTCAAGGCGCAGCCTGCAATATTCCTTCCGCCACACACTGGGCTGCACACCCATGCAATGGATCCGAGCCCGCCGGCTCGAGAAGGCCAAAGCCCGGCTGGCCGAGCCACTGCCGGGAGACAGCGTGGCCTCGATCGCGCGCCTTTGCGGGTATGTGAACACCTCCGCCTTCAGCCGTGATTTCAAGAAGCACCACGGCTGCAAGCCGATGGAGGTGTTCAAGCGCTGCTACTGAGAGGTCACCCTGCTGCCGTCGTGGCCACGCCGATCGCACGCCTGTCGAAGGATTGCTGCGATGGTGCCCACCCCAATGGCGGTGCTAGCCAACGAACCAGCTGTTAATTGGAAGAGGTGGGCGCCATGGCTGAACTCTGGCTGCTCCGCCATGGCGCCACCGCCTGGGCGCTGGAGGGCCGCCACACCGGCCGCACCGATCTGCCGCTGCTGCCCCAGGGGGAGGCGGAGGCCCGCCAGGTGGCCCCACTGCTGCACCAGCTCGGCGGCCATACCTTTGGGGCGGTGCTGGTGAGCCCGCTGCAGCGGGCCCGGCGCACGGCTGAGCTGGCGGGCCTGGGCGAGCACGCCCAGCTCTGCCCCGATCTGATGGAGTGGGATTACGGCGCCTATGAGGGCATCACCACCGCCGAGATCCGCCGCAGCGTGCCGGGCTGGACGGTGTGGAGCCACGGCTGCCCGGATGGCGAAGACAGCCCCGGCGTGGAGGCGCGCTGCCGGCGCGTGATCGCCCTGGCCGAGCAGCTGGCCGGCGATGGGGAGAGCGGCAGGGTGGCGCTGGTGGCCCATGGCCACATCCTGCGCAGCCTGGCCGGCACCTGGCTGGGGCTGGGCGCCGGCGGCGGCCGGCTGCTGGTGCTGGGCACGGCCACGCTGAGCGTGCTCGGCCATGAGCGCCAGCAGCGCGCGATCCTGCGTTGGAACGTGCCCCCTTCCGCCTGAGCGATGCGGCGCTTTGCGCAGCTCTATGCCGAACTCGATGCCAGCGCCGGCACCCGCGCCCGGGTGGCGGCACTGCAGGCGTTTTTCAGCAGCAGTGAGCCGCGGGATGCCGCCTGGGCCCTGCACGTGCTGCTGGGCAAGCAGGGCAAGCGGCTGATCACCGGGCGGCGGCTGCGCCAGATCTGCCTGGAGGGCAGCCCGCTGCCGGAGTGGCTGTTCGACGACTGCTACGCCCATGTGGGCGACTCGGCCGAAACGATCGCCCTGCTCTGGCAGCAGGTGGCGCCAGAGGCAGCCGAAAACAGCCAGGGCGAGCAACCGGGCATGGCCGTTGCCCCGCTGCACCGCTGGATGGAGGAGCTGCTGCCGGCCGCCGCTGCCCTGGAGGGGGCCGAGCAGGCCGCCATGGTGCGGCAGCTGTGGCGGGGCCTGAATGGGGCCGAGCTGCTGGTGTCCAACAAGCTGCTCACCGGCGGCCTGCGGGTGGGGGTGGGCCAGGGGCTGGTGCTGCGGGCCCTGGCCCAGCTGAGCGGACTGGAGGAGGCGCTGCTGCAGCACCGGCTGATGGGCGGCTTTCGCCCCAGCGCCGAGGCCTACCAGAGCCTGCTGGCGGAAGCGGAGGCGAGCGAAGCGATGCCCAGCCGGCCCTATCCGTTTTTTCTGGCCTCCCCGCTGGACGCTGCGCCCGGCTGTGAGGGCAGCGGCACCCCCCTGCCGGGCTCCCCGCACTACTGGCTGGTGGAGTGGAAATTCGACGGCATCCGCGGCCAGCTGATCCGCCGCGCCGGCCAGAGCTTCCTCTGGAGCCGGGGTGAGGAACTGATCAATGGGGCGTTCCCCGAACTGATCGCCGCGGCGGCCTGCCTGCCCAACGGCACCGTGCTCGACGGCGAGATCCTGGTGTGGCCGGCCGCTGCCGAGCAGCCGGCGCCGTTTGCGCAGTTGCAAAGGCGGCTGGGGCGCAAGGCGCCGGGCAACAAGCTGCTGGCGGAGTGTCCGGCGACCTTCGTGGCCTACGACCTGCTGGAGCAGGGGGGCGACGACTGGCGCCCGCGGCCCCTGAGCCAGCGCCGCGCCGCCCTGGAGGCCCTGATCCAGGAGCTGCCAGCGGCGACACAATCCCCTGAAGCCGGGCTCCTGCGCCTCTCCCCCCAGCTGGAGTTCGGCAGCTGGGAGCAACTGGAGCCGCTGCGCCAGCAGGCCGCCAGCGCCGCCGCCGAAGGGCTGATGCTCAAGGCCCTGGAGTCGCCTTATCAGGCGGGGCGGAAGCGGGGCCACTGGTGGAAACACAAGCGCGATCCCTACACGCTCGATGCGGTGCTGCTCTATGCCCAGGCCGGCAGCGGCCGCCGCGCCAATCTGTTCACCGACTACACCTTCGGGCTATGGGATCAGCCGCCCACAGAGTCTGGGGGGCCCGCCCAGCTGGTGACCTTCGCCAAGGCCTACTCCGGCCTGAATGACAGCGAAATCACGGCGCTGGATCGCTGGATTCGCAGCCATACCACCGAACGCTTCGGGCCGGTGCGGGCGGTGGAGCCGCTGCAGGTGTTTGAGCTGGCCTTTGAGGGCCTGCAGCGCTCCTCACGCCACAAGAGCGGCATCGCCGTGCGCTTCCCCCGTATCGCCCGCTGGCGTCAGGACAAGCCCGCCGAGGAGGCCGACACGCTGGCGTCTGCGTTGGCGCTACTGGAGTCCTGAGGCGTCTCTGAACACAAGCCCTGTGGGGCCTTGCACCGCACCACCCAGCAAACCCTGACCATCATGGGTTCAACCCGTCGGCTGAGCCCATGCCCCCAGCCACGCAACCGGTGCAGGGTCTGCAGCGGCGCGATCGCCAGCCGGAGGTGATGGATCAGCCGGGGCTCGATCCGAGCGAGCACGCCCATGCCCTGGTCGGACTGCGGCGCATCAATCGCATCAGCGGCCTGGCGGCGAGCCTGCTGGCACCGATCGCGGCACTCGCCAGGCGCCGGGATGGCCAACCACTGCAGGTACTGGAGCTGGCCTGCGGGGGTGGCGACACCGCCATGGATCTGGCCCTGATGGCCCAGCGTCGTGGGCTGGCCCTGGAGCTGCGCGCCTGCGATCTCAACCCGGAGGCCGTGCGGATCGCCCAGGCCAAGGCTCACCGGCGCGGTGCACCGGTGCAGTTTTTCTGCGCCGATGCCCTCGCCGTTCCCCCAGCGCCTGGCGAAGCCGACGTGGTGTTCTGCTCCCTGTTTCTGCACCACCTCAGCGACGCTGATGCCGAGCGGCTGCTGGCGCTGATGGCCCAGCGGGCCCGCCACCTGGTGCTGGTGAACGACCTGATCCGCAGCCGCCTGGGCTACGCCCTGGCCTGGGCCGGCACCCGCCTGCTCAGCCGCTCCTGGGTGGTGCATACCGATGGCCCGCTCTCGGTGCGAGCGGCCTTTCAAGCGGCCGAAGTGCTGGCGATGGCCGAGCGGGCCGGGCTGGCTGGAGCCGCTCTGCGGCGCTGCTGGCCCGAGCGTTACCTATTGCGCTGGGAGCGTGGTCTGGGCCAAGACCATGGTTGAGTTGCGGAACGCCAGTTGCCATCAGCACCCGCCCAGGCCCTCCCAGACCTGGGATGTGGTGGTGGTGGGTGCTGGCCCGGCCGGTGGCCTGGCAGCCCTGGATCTGGCCCAGCGGGGTCTGCGGGTGTTGCTGGTGGAGAAGCAGGCCTTACCGCGCTGGAAGGTGTGTGGGTGCTGCCTCAATGCCCAGGCCCAGGCCGTGCTGGCGACAGTGGGGCAGGGGCAGCTGATCGACCGCCAGGGGGGTGTGCCGCTGCAGCGGCTGTGGCTGGGCCTGCGGGGCCGGCGGGCGTCGCTGGCCCTGCCCGATGGCCGCGCCCTCTCGCGCGAGCGGTTCGACCAGGCCCTGGTGGAGGCGGCGATCGCCGCTGGCGCCAGCTTCCGGGCCAGCACAACAGCCCACCTGGGTGCGGCGGACGCCAGCGGGCGTGCCGTGACGCTTCAGCAACGCGGCAGTCGCCGGCCCCAGTCGGTGCGGGCCAAGGTGGTGCTGGTGGCCGCCGGCCTGGCCCAGCGCTGCATCCCCGCCAGCGAGGCCGGCGCCGGCTTCATCCAGCGCCACTCCCGGATCGGGGCGGGCTGCGTGCTGCCAGGCAAAGCGGCCGCCTATCCGGCCGGGAGCATCCACATGGCGATCGGCAGCCAGGGCTATGTGGGCCTGGTGCGGCGGGAAGACGGCCAGCTCAACCTCGCGGCGGCTTTCGATCGTCAGGCCCTGCACGCCAACGCAGCCGGTGCGGCCAGGGCCGTGCTGGCGAGTGCCGGCTTCCCGATCCCAGCTGGGCTGGAGCAGGCGCGCTGGCAGGTCACGCCCGCCCTCACCCGCCGCGCCGCGGTGGTGGCCGGCGAGCGCTTTCTACTCCTGGGCGACGCGGCGGGCTACGTGGAGCCCTTCACCGGCGAGGGCATGGCCTGGGCCCTCACGGCCGGCGCCGCTGCGGTCCCCGTGGTCCTGGCGGGGCTGGACTGCTGGAGCCAGGACCTGGAACGGCGCTGGGAGCGGGAGCTGCGACTGCGGATCGGCCGCCGCCAACGGCTCTGCCGGGGCTTGGCGCTACTCCTGCGTCAGCCAGGGGCCACCGCCCTTGCCTTTGGCATCAGCCAACACCTGCCGGTGCTGGCCGAACAGCTAGTGGCTCAGCTCAACCATGTGGCGATCCCCTCCCGCCAGGTGTCGCCATGCCCCTGAGCATCCGCGGCCTTGGCACCGCCGTTCCGCCCCACCAGGTGAACCAGGCCGAAGCCATGGCCCTCGCCGAACGGGTAAGTGCCGACAACGCCAGCCGGGCCGCCCTGGTGCGACGGATCCAGGGCCGCACCCAGGTGCGCCAGCGCTCCAGCGTGCTGGCCACGGGCAACGCCGCGCAGCAACCGATCAGCGAGCGGATGTCCTTCTACGGCAGCCAGAGTCCCACCACGGCTGCCCGCATGGCGGCGTTCGCCCACCATGCAGCCCCCCTCGCC
Organism: Prochlorococcaceae cyanobacterium; assembly: GCA_044235095.1. Lineage (GTDB taxonomy): Bacteria > Cyanobacteriota > Cyanobacteriia > PCC-6307 > Cyanobiaceae > NIES-981. The sequence continues at coordinate 276,445 of JBIIIC010000001.1, forward strand.
CTGGCAGCAGTGCGCGAAGCCATGGCCGATGCGGCGATCGAAGCCCTTCGGATCACCCATCTGATCACCGTGTGCTGCACGGGTTTCCAGGCGCCGGGGGTTGATCTGGCACTGATCCACCAGCTCGGCCTTGATGCCGGGGTGCAGCGCACCCATGTGGGCTTCATGGGTTGCCACGGCGCCCTCAACGGACTGCGGGTGGCCCAGGCCTTTGTGGAAGCCGATGCCGATGCGGTGGTGCTGCTCTGTGCTGTGGAACTGTGCAGCCTGCACCTCTATTACGGCTGGGATCCGGAGAAGGTGGTGGCCAATGCCCTGTTCGCCGACGGGGCCGCCGCCCTGGTTGCCACGGCCGGGACCGCCAACCCAGGCACCCACCCCGGCCTCAACCTGTTGGCCACCGGCTCCACCGTGATCCCCCACACCGCGGCGTTGATGCACTGGCAGATCGGTGACCACGGCTTCGAGATGGGCCTCTCCCCCCGGGTGCCGGAGGCGGTGGCCGGCCAACTGGCCCCCTGGCTCGAGCACTGGCTGAAACCCAGCCGCCTCCGCCTGGCAGACATCGCCAGCTGGGCACTGCACCCCGGCGGTCCCCGCATCCTGCAGACCTGCGCCGCCGCCCTCCAGCTGGAGCACCACCAGATCGCTCCGTCCCAGGCCGTGCTGCAGGAGCACGGCAACATGTCGTCGGCCACGATTCTGTTCATCCTCGATCGCCTGCGCCGCTCTGCAGCTCCCGGTCCGTGCCTGGCCCTGGCGTTCGGCCCCGGACTCAGCGCTGAGGTGGCCCTGTTGGATCTGGCGCGTGCATGAGCATGGTTCGGCGCAAGCAGACCCCCGCTGGCAGCGCAGGTGACCACCAGCCTGCCGCCCTGAGCCAGCCCGTACTCGAGCCGATCGAAGCCTGGTTTGCCCAGCAGGGCTGGACGCCGATGCCGTTCCAGCGCCAGGCCTGGGAGGCCTATCTGGCCGGTGAGAGCGGCCTGATCCAGGTGCCCACCGGCTCCGGCAAGACCTATGCCGCCGTGATGGGTCCAATCGCCGAGCTGCTGGCTGAACCCGGCCCGGGCCTGCGCCTGCTCTATCTCACTCCCCTGCGGGCCCTCAGCCGCGACCTGGCCCTGGCGATCCAGGCGCCGATCGAGGCCATGGGCTGGCCCATTCGCGTGGCCATCCGCAACGGCGACACCGCCAGCCATGAGCGCACCAAGCAGCTGCGCACCCCGCCCCAGATCCTGATCACCACCCCCGAATCGCTCAGCCTGCTGCTGGCCAACGCCAAGGCGCCCGAACTCTTTGGCCAGCTCCAGGCGGTGGTGCTCGATGAGTGGCATGAGCTGATGGGCAGCAAGCGCGGCGTGCAGGCCGAGCTCTGCCTCAGCTGGCTGCGACGCCTGCGGCCCTCCCTGCGCACCTGGGCGATCAGCGCCACCATCGGCAACCTCGCCGAAGCTGCCCGCGCCGCCGTGGGCATGGGTGTGGGCGGGGGGCCTGCCAATTCACCCAGCCCCGAGCCCCGCATCGTCACCGCGCCGATCCAGCGGGCCACGGCGATCCGCAGCCTGCTGCCCGACTCGATCGACGGCTTCCCCTGGGGCGGCCACCTCGGCCTGCGCATGTACGAAGAACTTGTGGCGGGGCTTGATCCGGCGGTGAGCACCCTGCTGTTCACCAACACCCGCAACCAGGCCGAGCGCTGGCACCAGTGCCTGCGCTTCGCCTGCCCGGAGATGGAAGGCGCCCTGGCCCTGCACCACAGCGCCATCGACCGGGCCGAGCGCGAGGCGATCGAGGCCGGCGTGAAGGCCGGCGAACTGCACTGGGTGGTGTGCACCAGCTCCCTCGATCTGGGCGTCGACTTTCAGCCGGTGGAGCGGGTGGTGCAGATCGGTTCGGCCAAAAACCTGGCGCGGCTGCTGCAGCGCGCAGGCCGCAGCGCCCACTGCCCCGGCGGTACCTCCCAGGTGCTGTTCATGCCCACCAACGCCCTCGAACTGCTCGAAGTGAGCGCCATGCGGCGCGGCCTGGAGCAGGGCCTGGTGGAAACGCGGCGGCCGCCGCGGCTGTGCCTCGATGTGCTGCTCCAGCACCTCACCACCTTGGCCTGCGGGCCGGGCTTTGAGCCGAAAAGCGAGCTGGCGGCGGTGCGCAGCGCCTGGAGTTTCCGCGAGCTCAGCGAAGAGCAGTGGCAGTGGTGCCTCGATTTCCTTGAGTACGGCGGCCAGTGCCTGGCCGCCTATCCCCGTTACCGCAAGCTGGTGCGCGAGGGCTCCACATACCGGGTGGTCGACAAGGCGATCGCCCGCCTGCACCGCTTCAACATCGGCACGATCACTGCCGATCGCTCCGTCACCGTGCGCTTCGTGCGCGGCGCCGTAATCGGCCATGTGGAGGAGGCCTTCATCGGCCGACTCAAGCCCGGCGATGTGTTCTTCTTCGCCGGCCGGCAGCTCGAATTCGTGCGCCTGCGCGAGATGACCGCCCAGGTGAAGGCCACCACCAAAAAGAGCTCCACCGTGCCCGCCTGGGCCGGCGGCCAGATGGCCCTCTCCGACCTGCTCAGCCGCCACCTGCGCCTGGAGGTCGACCGCTGCGCCCGCGCCCTGGCCGGTGATGGCGAACTGGACACCGCCGAGCTGCGGGCGCTTGAACCACTGCTGCGCCGCCAGGCCGATCTCTCGCGCCTGCCCCGTCAGCACGACGTCCTGGTGGAGCTCTGCGGCAGCCGTGAGGGCAGCCACCTGTTCGCCTTTCCGTTTGAGGGGCGCTTCGTGCACGAGGGCATCGGCTTCCTCTGGGCCTGGCGCCTGGCCCGCCACCGGCCCAGCACGATCACCGTGTCGGTGAACGACTACGGCTTCGAGCTGCTCGCCCCCAAGGGTTACCCCTTCAAGGAGCTGCTGGAGCTTCATGGCGACGACCTGCTCGCGAGCGACAACCTCGACGCCGACCTGGAACAGGCGGTGAACCTCTCGGAGCTCTGCCGCCGCCGCTTCCGGGCCATCGGCCAGGTGAGCGGCCTGATCACCCAGGCCATGCCCGGCCAGGCCAAGACCGGCGGCCAGCTGCAGATCAGCGCTGCCCTGCTGTTCGACGTGTTCAGCAAGCACGAACCCAACTCGCTATTGCTCGAGCAGGCCCGCCGCGAGGTGATGGAGGAGCAGCTGGAGCTGCCGCGCCTGCAGCAGGCCCTCGAGCGGCTGGCCGCCAGCCGCTGGCTGCTGGAGCGCACCCCCCGCCCAGGCCCGCTCGCCTTCCCCCTGCTGGTGGAGCGGCTCAACAACCGCATGAGCAACGAATCGGTGCTGGAGCGGGTGCAGCGGCTGATCGCCGAGGCCACTAGAGCCGAAGGCCTCTGACACCAGCGCCAGGGCCGGGGAAGATGGCCCCAACCAACAGCGCTGAATTGCCGCCATGAAGGGGCAACCGTTCCGGCCGCTGGCGATGTGGCTGCTGCTGGAGCTGCCCGGGCGGCTGCCTGCCCTTGGGCCAGGCGTGCTGCCTTCCTGGCTGCAGGCCTGGAGTGGCCTGGTGCTGGTGGTCGGCGCCACGGCCCTGGCCACACCGCTGCGCTGATCCGGAGCGCCGCTTCCTCGTGAGCCGGTTCCTCGTTAGAACGAAGACACCCCACCCCTCGGCAGGGCTGCATGCCACGCCCGCGCCACTGGTTGCAGCGAAGCCAGCTGCGGCTGGCCCATCTGCCGCTGGCGATCCTGGTCAGCGGGCTGGTGGCCAGCGGCATCGCCGCCGAGTGGGTGCGCCGGGCAGGGGTGGAACGCCACCAGCGCATGGAGGCCAACCTGATCGAAGCGGTGCGCTTGGCGGTGAATAGCCGCCTCGAGGTCAACATCGCCCTGCTCGCGGCGGTGAAAGGGCTGTTTGAGGCGTCGGCCAACGTGACGCGCCAGGAATTCGCCCGCTTCGTGGCCTCGGCCGCCAGCACCGGCACCCTGCGGGGCATCCAGGGGGTGGGCTTCAGCCGGGCGATCACGCCTGCTGCACTGGCAGAGCGCCAGGGGGCAATCCGGGCCGAGGGCTTCAGCAACTACCGCGTACACCCAGATGGTGAGCGCCAGCTCTACAGCGCCATTGAAATGCTGGAGCCCTTCGACTGGCGCAACCAGCGGGCCTTCGGCTTCGACATGTACGCCGAGCCGGTTCGGCGGGCGGCGATGGAGCGGGCGCGGCTCACGGGCCTGCCCAGCCTGAGCGGCAAGGTGCAGCTGGTGCAGGAAACCGACCAGGCCCCCCAGGCCGGCAGCCTGCTCTATCTGCCGATCCGCAGGCAGGCAGCCTTCCTGGGCTGGGCCTATTCACCGCTGCGGCTCACCAACCTGATCGGCACGGCAATCGGCGGCATCCACAATGCCGATCTGGAAGGCGCTGCGGTGCTTGTATACGACGGGGTTGAACGCGATCCGGCCCAGCTGCTGTTTGAGCGCCGGGGCAACGGCAACGGCGACCTGAACCACGCCAGCTTCCAGGAGATCATCGTGGCGGGTCGCCCGTGGCTGGTGGGTGTACAGCTGCGATCCACCCTGGTAGGGCCCAACGGCATCGGGCCGGAGTTCTGGGGCACCCTGGCCGGTGGCCTGGCGGCCACAGCAGCGGTGGGCTTGATCACCTGGCAGCTGGTGCGCAACCAGCTGGCCATGCGCGCAGCCCTGGCGCTGGCAGAACGTGCAGCCCAGGAGCGGGCCCTGGCCGGCACGGTGTTTGAGGCCAGCAGCCAGGGGATCGTCGTCACCGATGCCGATGGTGTGATCCTGAAGGCCAACCAGGCCTACAGCGCCTTGAGTGGCTATGCGCTGCAGCAGATCGAGGGGCAGCCCACCAGCCTGCTCAAGTCGGGGGTGCACGATCAGGCGTTCTACGCCGAGCTGTGGTCGAGCCTGCTGGCCAGCGGCCACTGGCAAGGCGACCTGTGGAACCGGGTGAGCAGCGGCGAGCTGCAGCGTCACCATCTCACGATCAATGCGGTGCGGGATCAGGCGGGCAGCACCCGGCTCTATGTGGGGATGCTGGAAGACATCACCAACCGCTACCGGGCCGAAGAGGCCGTGCGCTATCAGGCCCTGCACGACCCGCTCACCGGCCTGGGCAACCGCCAGCTGTTGATGGAGCAGCTGCAGCGTGATCTGGCGGTGGCCGAGCGCCACCAGCAGAGCCTGGGGGTGCTGTATCTGGATCTCGATGGCTTCAAGGCGGTCAACGACCAGCACGGCCATGCCGTGGGGGATCAGGTGTTGGAGCAGGTGGCCCAGCGCTTTCGGAGCATGATCCGCCAAAGCGACCTGCTGGCCCGGCTGGGGGGGGATGAATTCGTGGTGCTGGTTCCCCAGGCCGGAGGCAACGCTGAGCTCGCCACCCTGGCCAACAAGCTGATCAGGGCAGCCCAGCAGCCATTTGCCGAGCTGGCGTTGCCGATCCAGATCTCCGCCAGCGTGGGCATCGCCCGCTATCCCGACCAGGGCAGCACGCCCGATGCCCTGCTGCTGGCGGCGGATCAGGCGATGTATGCCGCCAAGCACAGCGGCCGGGTAATGCCCTGATCGTGCAGGCCTTTCGGCAGGGAGCTGTAGCCGAGGGCCGCCCGAAGCGCCGAGCAGGGCGAAGTGCCTAAGGTTTCAGGACTGAAACAAGGGGATGGAACGCACCGACCTGTTGATTGCCTTCCTGGCCTTCGGGGCCGCAGTGTCCGTGCTGATGGCCTGGCTGTGGGCCTCGATCAGCAGGCAGGCCTGAGGGCGGAACACACAGAGCAAGCTGGCCGATCGAGTGAATCTGGATGGCTGCCAGTCGTAGCGGCCGGGAGATTCACCCGGATGCTCGATGCGGGTGATGCGTGCATCGAGCAGGCGCTGCAGCTCGGTGTGGGGCACAGCCCATCTGCGCAACCGCGGGCCCAATGTAGAAACGGGTGAACCCGGGGACTCATGCACTCCCCCAATAGGGATGAGAAATCCCACAGAGCCCCTGCAGCCCCGTTACTGAGGATAGTTCACACAATTCAGCACCAATTGAATCATGCCCCCGCAAAACCATCTCCAGTGCGTCAGTGAAGTCGAACAAGCGTTCCCATCCAGACCCGGCACCATGAAAGACCCCGCCATTGACGCGGGGACAGGCAAACAATCAAGAACGGCCAACATCACCATGGCCATAGTCAGAGTCACCAACGGTGCCAGCACGGGAACACAGAACCTCAACACTTCAAAAGGTTGTCAGGAGGCTGGCAAGAGCTTCGCGTTGGCCTCTGAATCTGCCGAGCCCTCAATCATTGCCAGCACAGAATCAGAAAGCAATCGGCGAGCAGGCCGCGCTTGAGGAGATGCGCCTGGCAGCCAAGAAGACATGAAGCACCAATGCCCTGGCGCCAGGGGATCCAAGCTGCAGCCAGACCCTGCAAGAGGAGCAACAAGGGAATGCAAAACTCGGTTGATGCAGAGAGAGGGGGTACCGGCATCAAGCAGATGAAGCCCGGGAGAGGAGCTAATGACACCTTCATCCTGCCTGTGGGAATGGCCGGCTTTTCAATCTGATTCAACAGATTGGCTTCTTCCACAAGCAGAGCCATGTCTTGCACCGGCTGCATTCCTGGCATCAGGCAACGCACGATCCCCATTGCCGGCCGCGCTGCATACGACAGACGAGAACCCCTGCAGGCCGGCAGGCATGCAAAAGCGCGGGCAAACTGGTTCAGCCCCAAAAGAGCGAGGCTGAGTGCATGGGCAAGGGGATTCGACTACGGCCGAGGATCGGCACTAGGTCCTGGAGATCTTGGCTGCAACAATCAACGTGCCCGCAGCTATCACCTTGATCCTCATCACCAGCGACGCAAAACGCCAGTCACTACAACTGACCTGCGCTTGTCAGCAGAGCAGCCACTGGTGCTGCAGCAAGCATCAGCATTGAAGCACTCATCAGAACTCAAGCGTTGTGCCAGCAGCAGCTTTACTTGGCAAACTTCAGATTGAGCACATGAAACGCAAGCAAATCGAAGACCGCGCATCAACATGGTGACAGAAACCCAGCTCAACGGCATCAGAAAACAATAGGACATCTACCATATTCTTGATTCTTGGCATGCCGCGATCGGACACATCTCTGCTTGTCCAATGCTCGAATTCACACTCAACGATTGTCATGCCACATGAAACTAATCTTTCTCATTCCAATCGTGTTCATCCTTGATCAAATACGCGATCAACAGGTTGGACGAGATTGAATCCATAAGCCCATCATCAATACAAGCCATCTCAAGGGCAGCCTCAGGGAGCATCTTCACGAAGATTCAATTCACGCCGCCATTTACACTGGCGAGCATTGAATAAGTTGCGTTCTCAATCATTTACACACTAAAGCAGCAGATGCGACTGGAGTCGTACTTGCGGGGGATCATTCACGAAACAACCTGAATTTCCCGAGGATTCTCGTGAAAACAGGCGGGCTCCCAGCAGCTACAAAGACCATTCATATCGTGAGAGACATCAGAGACTTGACGGTGCCTATGAACAGAACTGGATGGGTATCCGACTTAGATCTTAACTTCCCGCGCTACTGGCGCAACAACAATCTATACCTTAACTCGATACACAAAGAGAACAGCCACCAGTACACACTGGTACAATACGAAGATCCAGCATCGGACCGAAGCCAAGTGCTTGCCAAACTTTGAGCGTTCTTGCAGCTTGAGCTTGAGCGAGGGGGATGCTGTTGCCGGAAAATAGACATCAACGCTACAGAGGACAGGAAGTCTAGTCAAACTTGTACAAGGAAATTGCAAGCGAATCAGTTGGCAAGTACAAGACCGTTCTAGATCCTTTCATCAAGCGGAGTCATGAAATCCTGACCAACGAAGCCTTGATTGCATTTGGGTATGAGCAAGGCAATTATGGATCTTGAAAATTTGGCTTCAACAAGCCCTTGCGGCTGCTATCAAACATATTTATAAGATTTAAATAATGACTTAACTCCTCAAACCATCTCCAATTGCATGTAGGAACGCCCCATCTGCTTCACCAGGTCGATGGGGCGAGAGGCTCACCAGCGACGACTAGCAACACCATCAACTCCAGTACTGACGGTTTTTGCAACCCGCTTTCTGCGACCAATTGCACAACAGCGCCAAGCAATATTCCCCAGCTAGAATGATCTTGAAAATGCGACATTAAGGACACCTGGCGCAACCTATGGTACGGTTATGAAACCTAAGACTGATCTAGGCTCTATGCTTACCACGCAATCACCTCCATCAAGCAAACATTATTAAACAAGACATTATAAGTATCTTCATGATTCACTTATTTACCCACATACCCAAGACAGGGGGTACATCATTTAAAAGGTCAGTGATCGATCAGAATATCGAGCCTCGCCGTGTCTATAAATATCACGGTCTAAGATCTTTTGCCGTTGACGACCTCTCTGGAATCTCCTTTGTTGACGGCCACTACCCGTTCGGCATTCACCATTTCACAAATCAAAAGTGTATCTATTACACAATTCTGCGCGACCCCATCGATCACGCAATCTCATTCTATCACTTCGTTAAACAATCCTGTTATCTCAATTACAAGCATCCGCGCATCCATGAAGCTCAAACTCTGGATCTAGTCGGCTTCACACGCTTGCACGCAAACATGCAGTCCAAAATGATAGCAGGACTGCCATGGAACAAGCTATGCATCACTCCTAGCAGCCTCATTTTAAAAGCAGCAATAAGCCACTTAAAACACAAATATGCTTGCTTTGGCCTGCTCGAAAAGATCGAAGCATTCGAACACCAGGTTGCGTCACTCAATGGCTTTGAATGCAAGCCTATCTACGAGCGAACCAAGGTCACACGGAGTCGACCAATGGTTCAAGATTTAACCGAAGCTGAAATCCTTGAGCTAACACACATTTTAAGATATGATATCGCTCTCTATAATTTTGCCAAGAGCGAAGTTAAATAGAACCTATTAACCTGTACTCTTTACAAAGAACATCCATGCTTTGATCGTTTCAGGCGCAAGCAGCATGGCAATGATAAGAGTATGACAACTTTACCCAAATGTGAAATCAGATTTTTCCCTACTCAAGATAATCACACTGCATCCAGGCATCCACGACAAACCTGTATTTTGCGGTTTGGTCACAAGGAGCGGCTCCCATTCAGATTGCACGGAAAGCTCTGTTTTCCTTTGGGCTCAACTAATCACAACAGCAAGCCCAGCAATGTGGGATGTAGAAATGTTTTTCAGCTGAGCAGCTGATCGAGACCAGCTCAACCGACAACCTGGCTGGCCACAACCTGGCTGGGTTGTAATGTCTAGTGCCATCGGGACCTAGGTTGCCGAGAAAAGTAAGGAGAGCAACTCAGCGGATCTGCTGTTGGATTTTCCCTAGATAGGCAGACATCATGTGATCGCTGATCAATGTGGTGAATCCTTCCTGGCTCTGCAGGCCGCTCTGATGCCGCAGTCGCTCCTGCAGCGGTGCGAATTCCGCTTCGCTCAGCATGGTGGCTGAGCCGCCTGCGGCGCAGCCGAAGACCGCTTCCTGGGCAGCAGCGCCCCGCACCAGACGACCCCTGCTGTCGAACTGAAGCAGATGGCCGGCGTGGCTGTAGCCAGGCGGCACCCGCGGCACGATGTCGGCGTCGTTCACGAACCGGTGATAGCGGCCGGCCAGGAGATCGGCGAGGTGGTCGAGGGCGTTGCTGCGTGCCACGGCCGGTTGGCCGTAGGTGTAAAGAGCTCGCAGATTGTGGCTGGAGGTCCAGGTGGCAGCGGCCAGGGCGGCGATCGCGCCGCCGAGGCTGTGGCCCGTCACCAGCAAGGGCAGCTGGTGATGGGGGGCCATCAGGCTTTCCAGCTGGCTCCGGAGAGCCTCGAACTGGCCCCAGAAGCCAGCATGCACCGAGCTGCCCAGATCGTCGGCCTCTGTGGGATTGAGCTTGAGGTTGCTGAGCCAGTCGGCGGTGCTCTCGGTGCCGCGGAAACACACCAGCATCAGCTCAGGGCTGGTGGCCAGAAAGCCCTGGGCCGCACCTTGCTCCACGAACTGACAGGCACTGAAACCCCAGGCCCGGGCCTGGGATTCCACCGCCACCTCCGATCTGTACACCAGGTCACTGGCCAGGCCAAGCGATAGGGCCGTAGGCCAGGTGAAGACCAAACTGGAGAGGGAGGTGAGGTTGAAATCACTGGCGGTGGGGGAGGGCAGCGGGCTGGTGGTGCCACCTGCCGGCTGGGAGCCGCGGCCCAACAGCCTGCGGCGCTCCTCAGCACCCGGTGAGCCATCCGGCACCTCTGTCGCCGGGGCCGGGGCTGCCACCGAGGGCTGGCTCGGGGCAGTGCCAGTGCCGATGGTGGGTGCACCGAAGCGCACGCTCACCTGGAGTGGAATCGTCCAAGTGGCCGTGTCTGCGGCGGCTGGGGGTCTGGCCTGCTCCGGTGCCTGCCGCCCGGCCTGTTCACTCCGCATCAGCGTGGACTGGGGCGGCATCACGGTGGGCCCCTTGCCAGCCAGCAGTGGCTGCAGCAGGGCCCCTGCCTCGGGCTCAAGCGGTTGGGCGCGGATGTGGCGCACCAACCGGCTCACGCGCACTCCCTCGTTGGCCTCCCAGGCGATGCGCTGCTCTCCCATCCACTCTTGCCAGACCCGCCCGTCTCGGGTGAGCACCTCATCGCGCTCGTTGCGCTTCGGCACACCGGAATGGTGCAGGGCCACCACCTCCCACTGGTCGTTGAACACGGGAGATCCGGAAGAGCCTGGGTCGGTGTCGGTGCGGTAGTGGATGAACAGCTCTAACTCATCAACCACCTGGTTGTTGCGGATCGCCAGTTGTTTCGGCTCGCCGTTGGGGTGCTGAATGATATTGACCGTCTCCCCAACCAGAAGCTTGCCGTTGTCTTCAATCAGGGGAATCCACCCATAATCGGCCAGGGTCCCATCATGGTCGGCGACCGCCACCAGGCTGTAGTCGAGCAGGTGATCGGTGAGGAACAGCTCCTGGGGCGCGAGCGCAAAACAGCGGGTGGCCTGCAGTTCGCCACTCGCCCCCTGATGAAAATTGAACTCCACCTTGCAGTGAGATGCCTGCTCGGCGTGCTCCAAGACGTGGTGGTTGGTGAGCAGCAGCCGCGGCGCCACCAGAAAGCCGGTGCCGAAGCCCTGGCTGTCTCCGGATGCATCGCTGATGTGCACGCGCCCCACCGCCCGGGCCACCTGCAGACCCTGCTCGAAGAACCGCAGGCCCATCAGGTCGTTGGTGTCGAGCACCCGCTCCAGGGCCCGCGGGAATGCGGCCGCCGTGGCCCCTGGGCCCTGGGGATCAAATTGCCTCCCTTGGCGGCGCAGGGCCTCCACCCGCTCCGGATCGGCATGCAGCCGTCGCAGGCGCTTGCTGATCAGCTCGGGGGTGTTGGCCGCGATGCCGAAGATGTCGTGGGCATCGATGCGCGCGATGTTGCGTTCCCGCTCCAAGGCACGCTCGCGGTAGCGCTGTTCGGTAGCCGTGACCGCCCCGAGGATCGACATGGCGATGACCATCCCTTCCCGCAAGGTAGGCATGGCCCTCTGCTGCGTCAGCCTGGCAGCAACCATGGAAAGCGAGGCCGCCGCTGACGCGTCCACCGGGCGTGGCTAGGGCTGGTGGATCTTCCATACACCCATGGCGCTGGGCTCAAGAGCCGGCTGAAGGGGGCGCCCTGAACCACGCCGCCCTGCAGCTCGGCCCGTGTTCGTGGCGAAGCGGCAACGGGCCTGAATGCCGCAGCCAACCACTCGTGCAGATCCGCTCGGCTTTCGCCTGTGCCCTGCACATGCACCAGCCCACGATTCCAGCCGGGGCGGATGCGGCGCTGATCAGCCACCTGCAGTGGATGCTCGAACATCCGGGCGAGGGCGACAACCACAACGCCGAGCCCTTTGCCCACTGCTACCGGCGCCTGGCCGACATCCTCGCGGCGCTGCGCGTTCTCACCTGCGATCTGCCGATGCAGAGCCACGCCGTGACCCGCTTCCACCAGCGCTACGACCCCCTGGTGGCGGCCGATCCCGCCATCACCCAGAACCACAACTACCAGCAGGCGCTCCTGCATCTGCAGCTGCAGGAAACCCGCTGCTTCCACGACTGGGGCCAGGGCACTGGAGCGCCTACACCGCAGAAATCCACCGGCGAGGCATGAAGCTGCTCGGCTGAGTCCGAACGCCTTTACCAGGGCAGCACGGCACCATTGGCGTGCCAGAAGCTGCCGCTGGTCTCCAGGCTGAGGGCATCGATCCGGGCCAGCAACCCCCGCACACTCTCCTCGGTGCTGATGCCCTGGGGGTTGAAGTTGATCATGCGGGTGCGCACCAGGCCCGGGTGCAGGATCGCCACGGCGATGCCGCGGGGGCGCAGGTCGATCGCCAGCGACTTGCCGGCGATGTTGAGCGCCACCTTCGACATCCGGTAGCCGTAGGAACCGCCCGAGGTGTTGTCGTCGATCGAGCCCATGCGGCTGGTCATCAGCGCCAGCTTGGCGCCGCGGGGCAGCTGATCCAGCAGCGCCCGCACCAGCAGCAGGGGCGCAAGGGCATTCACCTCAAACTGGCGCCGGATGCCGTCGGGATCGAGATTCTCCAGCCCCATCGACTGCAGGATGCCGGCATTGAGGATCAGCAGATCGAGCTGCAGACCGCCGAGGCGCCGCACCAGGTCGGCGATGGCGGCCTCGCTGCTGAGCTCAATGCCGGCCTCGATCCGCACCCCAAGGGCCTGCAGGTCCGGCGAGGGCTCCCGGCACACCGCAATCACCTGATCGCCGCGGGCCTGCAGCTGGCGGCAGTATTCGAGCCCGATTCCCCGGTTGGCACCGGTCACCAGAACGGTCGCCATTAGCTCCAGTGCAGCTCCATGGGCACGGCGCCATCGAGGCTGCGCTTCACCGGGCAGGCCTCCGCAGCCCGGCGCAGCACGGTGCGCTGCTGCTCGTCCAGCCCCTCAGGCAGGGTCACCCACACCGTGAGCTGGGCGATGCGGCGCGGCGGTTCCGTGGTCATCGTTTTCTCCACCCGGGTGGTGCAGCCCTCCAGGCTCCAGCCGTGGCGCTCAGCCACGATGCCCATGATCGTGAGCATGCAGGTGCTCAGCGCCGTAGCCACCAGATCGGTGGGGGAGAAGCGCTCGCCCTTGCCCTGGTTGTCGGTGGGGGCGTCGGTGTCGAGCTCGCTGCCGGAAGGGCCGTGGCTGGAGCGGCAGCGCAGCTCCCCGAGGTAGGTGCTGTCGATCAGGGTCACGGGGTGATCGCAGGGGTGCTAAGCGGGATCACGACTGCTCGAGGCGCTTCACAATGAAGGCCATCAACCCCAGCGAACCGGCCAGGGCAATCAACAGGGCGATCGTCATGGCAGCGGCAGATGGCAGCGGCGATTCTGACCTGCAACAGCACCAGCTGGTGTTTGTCTACGGCACGCTCAAGCGCGGCCAGCCCAACCACCACCAGCTGGCGGGCAGCCGCTTCAGCGGCCAGGCCGAGCTGGCGGGCCTGGAGCTGTATGACCTCGGGCCATTCCCGATGGTGATCGCCTGCCCGCACCCGGCGGCCGTGGTGCACGGTGAGCTCTATGGCGTGAGTCCCGAGCTGCTGGCACGTCTGGATCGCTTTGAGGGGGTGCCGCGCCTCTACGAGCGCCAGCAGCGCCAGCTCAACGATGGCCGCGCCGTGTGGGTGTACGTGGGCCGGCCGCGCCAGGTGCGCCACGTGCCCCGGATCGCCTCGGGGGTGTGGCCCGGTCCCTAAACCGACACCAGCCAGCGCCCGGCGGCCGCCAGCAGCAGGGTGAGCATCAGCGTGCCCCAGCGGCTCCAGCCACCCGGTTGGAAGCGCGGGATCAGCAGGGCCGTGCCCAGGGCCCCCACCAGCACGGCGGCGCTCTGGCAGAAGGCCAGCACGTGGGGATCGGCCTGCCAGTGGGGCAGCACCGACCAAGCGAAGCTCACCGGCAGCACCATCCCCGCCTCCTCCAGCCCCAGGGGCAGATGGCGGGCCAGCAACAGCGCCCAGAGCAGGGGCAGCAGCACGTAGGGCAGGGCGCGCGGAGCCCCGGCCAGACGCCGCAGCGCAAGCCAGACCAGCGCCGGCAGGGCCAGGGCCAGGGCCGCGAAGGCCAGCCGCGGCAGCAGCGGGCCGCTCTGCAGGCTCGCGGGCACCAGCGGCAGCCAGCCCAGCAGCCGCTGCCAGTGGTGCAGGGCGATGCCACCGGCCAGCACCAGGATCAGGCCCGTCTCGCCGGCGGGCGGATCCATCTCCCGCTGCAGATCGGCGGCCGGGGGGCGTAGCCGCAGCTGCACCGAGCGATGGGGGCAGGCAGCGGCACAGGTGAAGCAGAGCACGCAGTTGCGGTTGTCGGCCAGGTGGGCCGGATGGGTGCCGAGCGGGCAGCCGGCCGTGGAGAGCCCCTCGCCCACCGCCGGGCCGCCCTTGAAGAAGCCGTAGCTGCTGCAGCTGCCGCTGCAGGTGCCGGCCTGGGCCCGCAGCTCGCTGATGGCCAGCTTGGCGAACAGGCCGTTCATGCCGCCCACCGGGCAGAGGAAGCGGCACCAGAAGCGCTTCTCAAACAGCAGCGAGCCCAGCACCGCCCCGGCGGTGATGGCCAGCAGCAGGCAGCTGCTCAGCCAGGCGGTGTTCTCGAGGTTCCACACCTTCTCCCAGATCAGGATCAGCCCGAACCCGGCGGCAAGCACCGGCGCTGCCCACCGGTCGAGCTCGCCGCGGGGCCAGGGCCTGGGCTGCCAGCCCAGCCGCCGCGCCAGCCCCTGGGCAATCTCGCCCCACACCATGAACGGGCACACCGCGCACCACAGCCGCCCCACCAGTGGATAGGCCAGCAGGATCAGCGGCCACCACCAGGCCCAGAAGAGATTCAGAGCGCCGTTGTGGGCGCGATCCTGCGGCCCCAGCCACAGCCACAGATTCACCGCCACAAACAGCCAGCTCACCAGCCCAAACTTGAGCGCCGCCCAGAGCTGCGGCGAGCGCATCAGCAGCCGCAGGCGCGGTCGCCAGCGCCAGAGGTCGAAGCGCAGCCGGCTCTGGCGGCTCGGCGTCCAGAACACGTCGTCGGGCAGCAACACCTGGCCGCTGCCGGCCACATCCCTGCCCTGCAGCCGCGCCTGCTGCAGGGCGCGACTGATCAGCTCCTCCAGCTCGCGCAGGTTGTTGGGGAAGTCGTAGTTCTGCAGCCGTTTCACCACCGCATCGCTCACCTGCGGCAGGCACTCCCAGCCGGCGGTGCGGGCCTGCTGGCGCACGCCGTAGCGCAGCCACTCGCCCAGGTCCTGCCGGCGCACCCGCAGCGGCGGCACCCGGATCAGGCTGCAGGCCCGATCGAAGGCCGTTAGGGCCGCCTCGGCGGTGAAGAACACCCGCCCGCCGAACAGGCGCTAAGGGCTGTTCGCGCCGGGGGCACGCCAGCGGCCGCTGCTGGCCAGCTCCAGCAGGGCGGCCTGGAGGGGCTCGGGGGCCTGATCGAGCTTGTCGATCAGCAGGGCGCCCTCCCCCAGACACGCCAGCAGCGATCCCTCGCCATCACTGCCGGCGGGCCCGAACAGGCTGGCGCCATCGGCGCGCAGGGTGGCCCCATCCAGCCGCACCATCAGCTGGCGGCGGGCCGGCGAGCCGAAGTGGATCAGGGCGGCGATGTTGTCTTTCTCGAGCCCGGGCTCACCGGTGATCAGCACCGGCCCGCAGGCTGGATCGGCGGCGGCCTGGCGGATCTGATCCCGCAGGCGCTGGGCATAGCAGCTGCTGCCCACCACCCCGCGCCGCGCCCGGCCCAGCAGGTGGGGCGCCAGCTTCAGCAGACACTCCCGGGCCTCATCCACCACCGCAGGGCACCGATACTGGCCCCTCCACGCTCCCATGCCAGAGCCGCGATGACGCTCACCCTCTACGGCGGTGCCCGCTCGCGGGCCTCCATGCCCCGCTGGTATTTGGAAGAGAAGGGCATCCCCTACCAGTGGCTGGAGCTCGATCTGGAGTCCGACGAGCACAAGCAGGACCCGTTCACCGCCATCAACCCCTTCGCCAAGGTGCCGGCCCTGGTCGACGACAGCCTCCGGGCCCCCGGCGGCGAGCCGCTGCAGCTGTTTGAAAGCGGCGCGATCCTGCTGCACCTGGCCGATCGCTACGGCGGCGAATTCAGCGGCAGTGCCGATGAAGCGGCCGCCAGACGGGCCCTGGCCGCCCAGTGGCTGCTGTTTGCCAATGCCACCCTGGCGATGGCGCTGTTTGTGCCGAGCAACCGCGAGCGGGAATTTCCGCGGCAGATGGCGGTGCTGGATGGGCTGCTGGAAGGCGGCCGCTCACTGGTGGCCGGCCCCTGGGGCGATCCGGGCTGGGGCGTGGCCGACTGCGCCGTGCACGCCTATCTGGCCTACCTGCCGATCTTCTTCCCCCAGATCGATCTGAGCCCCTTCCCCAATGTGCAGGCCGTGATCGCCGCCACCGGTGAGCGGCCCGCCTACCAGCGGGTGATGGGGGCCCGTTGAGCGCGGCGCAGGCAGGCAGCGCGCCGGCTTCGGCGCCTTTCCTCTGGCGCGGCGCCTCGCTCGAGCTGCTGGCCGGCAGGGCGGTGTGGGATCCAGGCCAGGCCACCCTGCTGGTCGCCGACCTGCACCTGGGCAAGGCCGAGACCTTCCAGGCCCACGGCATCCCCCTGCCCTCCGACGGCGATGCCACCACCCTCAACGCCCTGCTGGAGCTGGCAACCGCACACCAGCCCGAGCAGGTGATCGTGCTGGGCGACCTGATCCACAGCTTCCTGGGCCTCACGGGCGAGCTGCGGGCCAAGCTCGCGGCCCTGCCGGAGCTGCTGGGCTGCCCGCTGAAGCTGATCGGCGGCAACCACGAGCGCGGCAGCTGGATTGAAGGGCTGGCCCAGCAGCCCAGCCAGGCCCTCGGCCCCTGGTGGCTGAGCCATGAGCCGGAGCCCCGCGCCGGCCAGCTCAACCTCTGCGGCCACCTGCACCCCGTGGCGGTGGTGGGCCGGGGCAACAACCGCCTGCGCTTGCCCTGCTTCAGCTACTGCCGCCGCAGTGAACGCCTGGCCCTGCCTTCCTTCGGTGCGCTCACCGGGGGGATGCCGATGCCGGCCGATGAGCGGCAGTGGCTGCTGGCAGATGGGGCGGTGCTGGCCTGGGATGCGGGAGCCAGGGCCGCCTGAGCCTCAGCCCGCCGCCGCCAGGGCCCGCACCACGTCGCCACGGGTGAGCACGCCCACAGGCTTCCTGGTGTCGTCCACCACAAACAGGCGCTGGGTGCTGCCCTCGTGCAGCTGTTTGGCGGCCGCCGGCAAGGGCAGCTCGGCGCCGCAGGTGTGCACCTTGGCGTTCATCACCTCACCCACGGTGCTGCCCAGCACCTGGTGCACCTCCTTGTTCCAATTGAGCGGGTTGCGCAGGTAGATCACCGCATCGAGCAGCAGCACATAGGGCCCTGCTTCAAAGCCGCTCTCGCGCACCATCAGGTCCTGCTCGCTCAGCTCGCCCACGAGAGCGCCGCTGCCATCCACCACCGGCAGGCCACTGATGTGGTGCTCGCTCATCAGCTTCACCGCGTCCTGCAGGGGGGAGTCGCTGGTCACGCTCAGCACCGGGGTGCTCATCACGGCGGACACGGGCTGTTGCACCACGGGCAGGGCTTCGAATCTCCCCATTCTGCTGCCGCGCCTGGGGGCCACAGCAGACTGATGCCATCCCTTCCCCCACCCATGGCCCGCTTTCAGGAGCTGCTGCGCGCCGCCAACAACCTGCGCCTGCTGGCGGCGATCGGCCGCAGTGGTGGCGAGCTCAGCAGCGTGGCCGACCTGATCGACAGCTTTCTCGACAGCCCGATGCTCGCGGCCTGCGTGGAGCGCTTCCAGGCCGTGCCCGGCGGCGCCGCCATGCTGGCGGAGCGCTACCCGCCCCTGCAGCCCGACATCGACAAGCTGCGGCAGTTGCCGCCCGGCACCCTTGGCCGCCGCTACGCCGATCTGATCCTCTCGCTCGGCTACGACCCCGAGTTCTTCCGCCCCCGCGACGTGAGCAGCGAGGGGCGCTGGCTCACCCAGCGGATCGCCACCACCCACGACATCCACCACGTGATCGCCGGGTTCGGCACCGAAGCCGCCGGCGAAAACGGCGTGCTGGCGATCACCGCCGCCCAGATCGGCTTCCCGGGCTATGTGCTGCTCACCAGCGCCGGCCAGCTGGCGGCCTTCCGGTTCCAGAGCGAGCGCTTCCCCACCATCAGCGCCGCCGTGGCCCATGGCCACGCCATCGCCCGGCGAGCCCACTGCCTGGCGGCCGTGAAGTGGGAGGAGGGCTGGGACAAACCCGTGCACCAGTGGCGCCAGGAGCTGGGCATCACCGATCCTGCCGACGCCGAGCCCTACGGACTCGACCACCAACTGGGGCCCCTGCCATGACCGCCCCTGCCCCCGGCCACGGCCTGCGCCAGCAACTGCGACTGCGACGTCTGGCCAACGCCTTGACCGTTGGCCGCGCCCTGCTGGGCCTGCCCCTGATCCTGGCCCTGTCGGCCGGCCAGCTGGCCTTGGCCTGGTGGCTGCTGCTGCTCGGCGGCCTCAGCGACTGGGCCGACGGCGCCCTGGCCCGCCGCGCCGGCGGCGGCTCGGAGTGGGGCGCCCGCCTCGATCCCCTCACCGACAAGATCCTGATCGCCGCACCCCTGCTCTGGCTGGGCGCCACCAACCTGCTGCCGCTCTGGGCAATCTGGCTGCTGCTGGCCCGCGAGCTGCTGGTGTCGGGCTGGCGCAGCGGTGCCACGGGCGGCGGACCGGCATCCCTGGGCGGCAAGGCCAAGACCGTGCTGCAGTTCGCGGCACTGCTGCTGCTGCTCTGGCCCTGGAGCGGCGCCGACTGGGCGCGACTGCTCGGCTGGTGGCTGTTCTGGCCTTCGCTGCTGCTGGCGCTCTGCTCGGCCTGGAGTTACCTGCGCCCGCGGCGCTGATGGACAAGCGGCCGACCATGGATCCCACCCCCGTGCTGGTGTTCGACGGCGGCTGCCCGTTCTGCCGCCACTTCGCCGAGCTCAGCGAGCTGCGCAGCGGCATCCCCGGGCTGCGGATCCGCGACGGCCGCGCCGACCATCAGCTGCGCCGCCAGCTGGCCGCCCGCGGCTATGCGCTCCACCAGGGTGCGGTGCTGCTGGTGGGCGATCAGGTGCTCCACGGTGCCGCCGCCATCCAGTGGCTCTGCGCCCGCATGAGCCCCTCCGCCGCCCTGCTGCGGCTGCTGGCGCCCCTGCTGGCCACCCCCCAGCGGGCCGGCCAGGTTTACCCACTGCTGCTGCTGGCCCGTCGCGCCGCCCTGGCTCTGCGGGGACTGCCGCTGGATCCCGATCAACCCTGATGCCGCAGGCAGGGGCAGCCCTGCCTGGCTTTGTTTCATTTCGCCCCAAAAGCGGGCCGTTTGCCAGCGCCTTTGCGCTGGTAGACAAATCCTGAAGGTGCAGTCTTCAGCCCTCCCCCCTTGGCGTCCTGCTTCCTTCGTCTGCCCCTGGCCGCAGCCCTGGCGGGCCTGGCTTTCGCAGTGCCAGGTCCTGCCCACAGCAAGCCCGCTGCCACCCCGCTGTACACCCTTGACACCGACTGCTCGGTGAATGGCGAGGTGAGCCGCTGCAAGGTGGAGGCCTTCGACGCCAAGGGCACGACCCTTTATCGCACCACCGTCAACGACAACCGAATTTCCTTCCGGCTGGTGGATCTCAGCGATCTGCGTGGGGCCCAGATCTGGAACAGGGAAGCCAGGGACTGGGTTGGCCTGGACAGCCTCAGCCTCGACTTCAGGAGCAACACCTTCTGCATCAACGGCGGGGCGCTCTGCTTCACCAACCCCAACTACTTCGCCAGCCTGCGCGAGAACTACCCCACCCTGCGCGCCGACCTGATCAAGGCGCGATTCAGTGCCAAGGATGGGCGCCTGGCCGCCATCTGCTACTCCGAGGAGGCCTGCGATGCGGGTTTCTGATCTCAGCGCACTGGCCCACCGCTGTCTGACAGCCACCTGTGCGGCCAGCGTCAGCCTCGCCGCACTGCCTCCCATCGGGATCGCGGCAGATCTGGCGGCCGGCGGCGAGGCCCAGCTTGCCGAGCTGGCCCAGCAACGGCGTGAGTCCCGCCCCCGCAGGCAGGTGTCCGGCCAGGCATCGAGCGGCAGAAGCCGGCGCGACAGGCCAACGGCCGGAGCGCGCTACCCGCGGGGCTCTGCGGCTGGATCCCTGAGCCGACCCGTCCCCGGCTTCGATCGCGGTAATCGCCGGCCTACGGGCGGTTGGGTGGACCGAACCCCGCCCGGCAGCCTGCGACCAGCGCCGTCTCCGCTGCGTCCCCGGCCGGGCAGCGGTGGCAGCTTCGATCGCCCACGCCCCGACTGGAACCGCCCGGGCACCAACAGACCCGACTGGAACCGACCTGGTTCCAATCGCCCCGATTGGAACCGTCCGGGCGCAAACAGACCCGACTGGAATCGGCCCAACTGGAATCGTCCTGGGTGGAATCGTCCTGGCTGGAACCGACCTAACTGGGTGTTCAACCGTCCGGTCCAGATCAACAACATCTACGCGCGCCCCAGCTGGTGGGGGCCAAGCTGGTATCGCTCCCGGCCCTGGCGCTACGGCTGGTACAACGGCGGCTACAACCGCTGGAACTGGTGGAACAGTTCATCGGTGGCCTGGGGGATCACCTCCCTGGCCAGCGCCGCCATCATCGGCGCGGCCATCAACAACGCCCTGCAGCAGAACCAGCCCACCATCGCGGTCAACGACAGCCCCTACCAACTGGTGTTCGGGTCGGTCGATGCCGTGGGCAGCGACGAGGTGGTGTTCACCTTCCTGTTCGGCGATGCCTCCTATGAGGGCCGAGCCAACTGCAGGGCCGGCACCCTCAACGGCCGCCAGCCGCTGAATCCGGAGGAAGCCCAGCTGATGAATGCGGCCTGCCAGGTGGCCTTCAGCACTTTCCAGTAGCACCTCCTGCCGCCAGGACTGCCAGCCCCCCACCACCCATGGAGATCAACCGCCAAGGCCGGGGCCAGGGCCTCACCCCCCGACTCGGACCCGCTTCACGGCCAGCCCGGCCTCGGTGGCCGTGACTGCCGCGAGCAGCAGCAGGCCGATCAGCCCCACCAGCTGGTTCTGGGCTTCCGCCGCGGCATCGGCGTTCTGGGCCAGGAGCGCGCCCGCCACAAACCAGGCAGTGGCCAGAGCCGAGGTGATCCAGTAGGCCTTCCACCGCCGCTGGTAGAGGTAGCCGGCTCCGAGACCCGGCACCACATTCAGCAGCACCGCCACCCAACCGGCGGATGCGGCCAGGATCTGCTCACGGGTGGGAGTCATCAGCCAATCAACGCCTCATCACTTGAGAAGTCTGGCGAGGTGGGCATCCGCTTGGCGTAGTCGTTGGCAAAGCTGTCGACCAGGGTGGCCTCCAGGTCGAAGT
This sequence comes from Prochlorococcaceae cyanobacterium, assembly GCA_044235095.1. Taxonomy (GTDB): domain Bacteria; phylum Cyanobacteriota; class Cyanobacteriia; order PCC-6307; family Cyanobiaceae; genus NIES-981. Next base: position 297,922 of record JBIIIC010000001.1, read on the forward strand.
CCGGCTCCCAGGCCAGCTCACGCCGCACCCGGGTGATGTCGGTGAGGAAGTGGGCCAGGCGCAGCGGGAAAGCCTTGCGGGCCTTCTTGTCGAGGCCGGCGGGATCGAAGCTGCGGATCTCCACGCTGGCTGGATCCTTGCCTGCTGCGCGGGCAGCAGCCTGCACCAGGCCGCGGAAGGTGACCCCCTGCCGCCCGGTGCAGTTGTAGATGCGGTTGGCGGCTGCATCCACCTCGATGCAGCGCGCCATGGCGGCGGCCAGGTCGCTCACATGACCCAGCTGGGTGATGGTGCTGCCATCGCCCGGCAGGGGCACCGGCCTGCCGTGCACGATCCGGTCGAAGAACCAGCTCTCCACGGGGTTGTAGTTGCCCGGCCCCACGATGTAGGTGGGCCGGAAGCTGGTGAAGGCGATGCCCTGGCTGCGCAGCCAGGCCTCGGTGTCGAGCTTGCCGGCATGGCGGCTCTGGGGATCCGTGGGGCTGTCTTCATCCAGCGGCCAGAGCTCGCTGTCGGCGTACACGCCGGCCGAGCTCACATACACAAAGCGGTGGCTGGGGGCACCGGTGCGCTCCACCACGGCACGGGAGTCGTCGAGGGTGCGGCCGGAGCTGTCGACGATCACATCGAAACGGCGACCGTCAAGTTGCTGCAGGCCCTCCGCTGTACTGCGGTCCCCGATCAGGTGCTCCACTCCCGCCGGCGCCGGCTTGTTGCCGCGGGTGAACAGGGTGAGGGCATGGCCGGCGGCCAGGAGGCGCTCCACCAGCGGCTTGCCCACGAAGCGCGTTCCGCCCATCACCAGGATGTCCATGCCGATGCCCGCCGGCGGGCCGGGAAACTGGGCGCCATTCTGGTGGTCGCCGAATCGCCGAGCGTTCAGCCGATCGCGCCAGCGGGGCTCAGACCGGCCAGCCCAAGCAACCAGGCCCAGAGCGGCACCGTGAGCAGCGCCCCCAGGGTGCTCCACAACACCAGGGCCGCCGGCCGCTGGGCGGGCACCGCAGCCGCTTCCGAGAGCAGCAGCACCGATACCGCCGTGGGCGCCGCCGCCTGCAGCACCAGGGGCGCGAGCAGCAGCGGCGGCAGGCGCAGCAGCAGCGCCACAGCCAGCACCGCTGCTGGAAACAGCAGCAGCTTGGTGGCCAGGCTGGGCCAGAGCGAGCGGGGCAGGGGCGAGCCGAGCACCGCCGCCATCCGCAGCCCGAGTACCACCAGCGACAGCCACACCACCGCCCGCGCCGGCCACCACAACCAGCCCGCCAGCACCGCGTGCCAGGGCGTGAGCTGCAGCAGCACCGCCCCCACCAGCCCCTGGCTGGCCGGGCTTGCCGCCAGCGCCTGCAGCAGGGGGCGCCAGGCCAGGCGATGGCCGGCGATCAGCGAGGGCCCCAGGGTCCAGGTGAACAGGGTGGCCGCCAGGTCGTAGCTGATCGCATACCCCAGCGCCGCGGGGGGCAGCAGGGCCAGGGCAGCCGGGATGCCGAAGTAGGCGGTGTTGCCCACCACCGCCCCCAGCCGCTCAGCCGGCCCGGGAAACCGCCGTGGCAGGGCATGCACCAGCAGCAGCCCACCACTCACCACCGCAAGGGCCAGCACGAGCATCTCGGCCAACTGCCAGCGCAGACCGCCGCGCAGCAGCAGCCCCATCAGGCTGACGGGCACCCCCCAGCGCACCAGCGGTGGCGCCAGCACACCGGCCAGCTCCGGCCGGTGCCGAGCCAGCAGCACCCCGAGCAGGAGAGCGGGCACGAGCTCCAGCAGAAACACCACCGCCCCGGCCGCGCCGCAGGCTCCAGGATGGCGCCATGCGTCTCAGTGCCGCCTACACCGCCCAGTCCGGCGCCCTGGCAGCCACCCGCGGCTACCGCCACTTCCGGCTGCTGGGGGAGCAGGGCCGCGGGCGGGAGCGGCATGTGGAGCTGGCGGCAGTGCTCGAGCCCGGCTTCCGCCTACTGGTGCCCCTGAAGGAGCTGCGTGATCGCCAGCTCTGGCAGCCTGGCTGGCAGCAACTCCCGCCCCGCCGGCCCATGCAGGTGATTCCCGCCATCGATCTGCTCGACGGCCAGTGCGTGCGCCTGCACCAGGGCGACTACGACCAGGTGACCCGTTTCTCCGACGACCCGGTGGCCCAGGCGCTCAGCTGGCAGGAGCAGGGGGCCGAGCGCCTGCACCTGGTGGACCTCGACGGCGCCCGCACCGGCGAACCCGTGAACGACGCGGTGATCCGGGCCGTCACCGCCGCCCTGGCGATTCCGGTGCAGCTGGGTGGCGGTGTGCGCACGGCGGAGCGGGCCGAAGAACTGCTGGCCTGCGGCCTCGACCGGGTGATCCTCGGCACCGTGGCCCTGGAGCAGCCCGAGCTGGTGGAACAGCTGGCCCAGCGTCACCCGGGCCGGATCGTGGTGGGCATCGATGCCAGGAACGGCAAGGTGGCCACCCGCGGCTGGATCGAGGAAAGCAGCACCGACGCCAGCGCCCTGGCCCGCCGCTTCAGCGCCAGTCCCCTGGCGGCCCTGATCTGCACCGACATCGCCACCGACGGCACCCTGGCGGGCCCCAACCTCGAGTTTCTGCGGGGCATGGCCGAGGCCAGCGCCGTGCCCGTGATCGCCTCCGGCGGCATCGGCACCCTGGAGCACCTGCTCTCCCTGCTGCCCCTGGAGGCCCAGGGGGTGAGCGGGGTGATTGTGGGCCGGGCGCTCTACGACGGCCGGGTGGATCTGGCCGAAGCGCTGCAGGCGATCGGCAGCGGGCGGCTGCAGGATCTGCCCTCCGCCCCTGCCAGCGCCGCCATCGGCTGACCACTCATGGCAGGCCACCAGCGGCTGATCGCCCGTGGGCGAAAGCGAATCGTTTGCGGGTTGGCCTATAACAGATTCATCGATTGATCAGGTGTGTCGCGTGAGCGCCGCCACGATTCCCACCGGCAACGCCAGTTGCAGCTGCGCTCCAGCCACCAGCGTCGACGACGTCTATCGCCGCTGCCGGGATCTCGGCATGCGATTGAGCCGTCAGCGCCGCATGGTGCTCGATCTGCTCTGGAGTGAGAAAGCCCATCTCAGCGCCCGCGACATCTTCGAAAAGCTCAACAACCTGGGCCGCAACATCGGCCACACGTCCGTCTATCAGAACCTGGAGGCCCTGCAGAGCGCCGGGGTGATCGAGTGCCTGGATCGGGCCACCGGCCGTCTCTACGGCTATCGCAGCGATCCCCACAGCCATCTCACCTGCCTGGAATCCGGCGCCATTCAGGATCTCGATGTTGAGCTTCCCCCGGATCTGCTGCGTCAGATCGAGCAGCACACGGGCTTCAGGATCGAGACCTACACCCTGCATCTCACCGGTCGGCCCAAGGCCTAGTCGGTTTCCAGACACGGTTCACAGGCAACTGGAAAATGGCGCAGCGCTCGTTACGGTGTGGCCACTCGAGCTGATCCGGCAGTGACCTCCCAGCTGCTGCTGTATGCCGAACCGCTTCTGCGTGAGGGCCTCAGTCGCCTGATCGAGGATCGGCTTGCGGGCATGCGTGTGGTGCAACAGCCAAGCGAGCTCAGCGGGGCTCCCCAGCTGGTGATCTGGGCCGCCGAAACCGGCATCGCCCCTGAGCAGCTCCACTTTGAGCTTCAACAGCTCAAGGAGCGCTGGCAGCCCACACCCGTGCTGCTGCTGCTGCCACGGGGACACAGGTGGCCTGCAGATCTGTTGCTGCAGCTGCCGGTCACCGGCCTGCTGGATGCCCCGGAACCCCAGGCCCTGATCACCGCGATCCAGACCCTGCAGGAGGGGGGGAGGGTGTTTGCCCTGAGCGATCAGGCGCCAGCGGCCCAGGCGGCCGCTGGCAGCCCACAACCGAGCTGGCCCGCCCAGGGACTGGGACCATGGCTGCTGCAGAGCGGCCTGCGGCAGGTGGATGCCGACATCCAGGCCTGCCTGCGCCTGCTCACACCACCACCCACCCAGCTGCTGCAACGGCTCGTGCTGGAAGGGCGCCTTCGGGAACTGCGCAGCGCCCGCCAGCTGTTGCTGGTGCTCTGGGGCCCAGCCACCATCGCTCTGGGCAGCGGAACGGGCCCCAGCCAGTGGGATGGCGACCTCCATGCCGCCGACAAGCCCCCTCGCACGGCGCTCACCCTGCAACAACGCAACGCGGCGGGCATCTGGGCCAGCGTGGATGCCCGGCTGCGCCAGGCCCTCGCCGATGGGCCCGCCAACCACAGCGGACAGCTGCTGGCCCTGGCAGCCCTGCGACCGGAACGACGCTCAGACCTGCTGCTGGCCCTGCTTGAGCAGCTCGGGAAGATCCGCGATCAACTCGCCACCGAGGCCGTGCCCGCCAACCGGCTGGGCGAACTCTGGCAACCGCTGCAGCAGCAACTACGCCAGCAGGCACTCCGGGCGATGGCCAGCCCCTATGTGCAGTTGCCCCAGGAGGGCAGGCTCCGCGCCGTGGCCGAGCACCTGATCCAGCGGGCCGATCTGGAGGCCGGTGACCCGGAACTGCCTGCGGCCCAGCCGATGCTCGCCTCCCTGGTGCACGCCCAGCCGCTGCTGGTGGATGGGCAGCTGCTGGCTGCCGATGAGCCACGGGCCCTGCTGCACCTGGAGCTGCTGGTGAGCAACTGGCTGGTGCGCACCGCCGAACTGCTGGCCGCCGAGGTGCTGTCCAGCTGCGCGGGCTGGCCGGAGCTGCGGCGCTATCTCCTCCAGGCCAATCTGCTCTCCACCCGCAACCTCGAGCGTCTGCGCAACCAGCTCAATTCCCAGTTGCGCTGGCAGAGCTGGTGGGAGCGGCCTGTGGCGCTCTACGAGAGCCGGCGCCAGCTGTTTGCACTCCAGGAGCAGGGGATCAGCACGGTGCAGCTCACCGAACCGCGTGACGGCGAACTGCGGCAACTGGGCTGGCCGCAGCAACTCGTGACCCTGGCGCTCGAGAGCCGGGATGCCCTGGCGCCCCAGGCTCAGGCCCTGGCGCGCGGCCTGGGCGACCTGCTCGTGGTGGTGCTCACCCAGGTGCTCGGCCGGGCGATCGGTCTGGTGGGTAGGGGGATCGTGCAGGGCATGGGTCGGGGCCTCCGGGCGTCACAATGAGCCGAACTGCCGATCCCCTGTGCTGGCCTGGTTGCTGCGACCCCTGTTGGCCCTTCTGCTGGGCGTCTGCCTGGGCGCCGGACTGCTGATCAGCCCGGCGGTGCAGCCGGCCGAGGCCTCACTCACCAACAACAACTACGACGGCAATATCTACGCCCTCTATGCCGGCAACGGCTCGCTGGTGCCGCCCCGCAGCAGCCTTGGGCAGGCCCTGGCCGAGAACCGCCCTGCCGTGGTTGTGTACTACCTCGACGATGACGCCGCCAGCAAGCAGTTCTCACCGGCGGTATCGGAGCTGCAACGTCTTTGGGGCAACCAGATCGAGCTGATCCCTCTGGTCACCGACCCATTGCAGAACCGGGCCGATCAGGGGCCCAGCGATCCGGCCCACTACTGGCACGGCCACACCCCGCAGGTGGTGGTGTTTGACGGCGGCGGGCGGGTGCTGCTCGATCAGGAAGGCCAGGTGCCGCTCGATGCGATCAACGACGCGGTGAGCCAGGCCACCGGCATCACCATTCCGGAAGAATTCCGCCGCAGCACCATGGTCAGCATCAACGAGCTCAATGCCGAGGTGGTGAGCCAGTGAGCGATGGGGCCATGCGCGAAGCCAGCAGCCACGGGTCCACGCGCCAGGAAACCGATGCGATGGGCGCCATCGCCGTGCCCGCCGACCACTACTGGGGCGCCCAGACCCAGCGGTCCCTGCACTACTTCCCATTCGGCCAGGCCATGCCCCTTGCCGTGGTGCACAGCTTCGGCCAGCTGAAGGCCGCCTGCGCCGAGGTGAACCAGGCCAAGTGCAAGCTCAGCGCCGAGCTCACCGCCCTGATCGTGGTCGCTGCCGAGGAGGTGGCCAGCGGCCAGCTCGACGCCGAATTTCCGCTCAAGGTGTGGCAGACGGGCTCCGGCACCCAGACCAACATGAACGTGAATGAGGTGATCGCCAATCGGGCGATCGCGGCCTCGGGCGGGGTGCTGGGCAGCAAGAGCCCGGTGCATCCCAACGACCATGTGAACCTCAGCCAGTCGAGCAACGACACCTTTCCGGCGGCTTTGCACATCGCCGTGGCGATCGAGCTGCAGCGGCACCTGATCCCGGCGGTGGAGGCCCTGCGCCATGCCCTCGCCGCCAAGGCCGAAACCTTCAAGGCGATCATCAAGATCGGCCGCACCCACCTCCAGGACGCGGTGCCCCTGAGCCTGGGCCAGGAGTTCGGTGGCTATGTGGCCCAACTTGAGCTCGGGCTGGAGAGCCTGCGCGCCGCCCTGCCCCAGGTGCACCAGCTGGCGATCGGCGGCACGGCCGTGGGCACGGGCCTCAATGCCCCGCCCGGCTTCGGCGAGGCAGTGGCGGCCCGCCTTGCCGAGCGCCTCGGCCTGCCCTTCACCTCCGCTCCCAACAAATTCCAGGCCCTGGCCGGCCACGAGGCCCTGGCGGCCACCCACGGCGCGCTCACGGTGCTGGCGGGCTCGCTGATGAAGATCGCCAACGACATCCGCTGGCTGGCCAGCGGCCCCCGCTGCGGCCTGGGTGAGCTGATCCTGCCCGAAAATGAACCCGGCAGCTCGATCATGCCGGGCAAAGTGAACCCCACCCAGTGCGAGAGCCTCACGATGGTGGCCGTGCAGGTGATGGGCAACAACACCGCCGTGCAGATGGCCGCCAGCCAGGGCAACTTCGAGCTCAACGTGTTCAAGCCCCTGATCGCCCACAACCTGCTGGAGAGCATCGCGCTGCTCAGCGGCGCCTGCGCCAGCTTCCGCGAGCACTGCATCGAGGGCCTTCAGGCTGATGCGGGCCGCATCGACACCCTGCTCGACCAGAGTCTGATGCTGGTCACGGCCCTCACCCCGGCGATCGGCTATGACCGGGCCTGCGCCATCGCCAAGCACGCCCACAACCACCAGCTCAGCCTCAAGGAGGCGGCCCTGGTGCTGGGCGAGCTCAGTGCCGACGAGTTTGACCGGTGGGTGCAGCCTGAGGCAATGGTTTAGGCCCCGCGCCCTGCGCAGTGCCGCCGCGAAGTGTGGCCACCGCTACCAGGGGTGCCCCCAGAGCTGGATACGGTCCGGCCATGGCCGGCACTCCGCCCTCTCACCGCCGGCCCGTTCCCTCCATGCAGTTCCGTCTGACCGGCACACCCCAACGTCGCAGGGGTCGATGGATCGCGCCGCTGCTGCTGGTTCTCGCCGCCAGCCCCGCCGCGATCCACTCCGCCGCCCTCGCCCACCCCGACCACCACCAGCCCACCCAGCAGGGCCACCGCCACGGCCAGCAGGGTGAGCACGACCACCACCACCATCACGACTGAGCCAGACACCATCACGCGTGATCGAGGCCAGGTGAAACCGGCAGCGGCAGCACGATCACCGCTCCGGTAACGACCGCCACCATCGGCGGCGCTCACCTCCTTCACACTTGCATTGCGGAACAGGAGTTCTAGGGTTCCGGCCCACCACTGGGTGTCTGGTCCAAGAGAGCTCCACCGGCCTAGGCCGGGGCACGGAGGGATAAAAGCCCGGGAGACCGCAGCCACTCCTCAACCCCCCTGCCCATTCATGACGACCCCATCGGGCGCCTCAGGAGCCTTCGATCGCCCATTTGCCGGTGGCATGGCCAGCACCGAGGGTTCCCGCGCCCTCGAGAAGGAACTGGCCCTGCCCCTCACCGGCTGGCAGCAGGAGGTCGACCAGGCCCACCGCTACGGCCTGGAAGCGGCCGAGAGCATCGTCGACCGGCGCATCTCCACCTTCTCGCGTGGCGAGCTGCCCCACTACGCGGGCATCAACACCTTCATGAAGGCGCCCTACATCGAAGACGTGAACCGCGTCGGCGAGTTCGATGTGGCGGTGGTGGGCGTGCCCCACGACAGCGGCACCACCTATCGCCCCGGCACCCGTTTCGGCCCCCAGGGCATCCGCCGCATCTCAGCCCTTTACACCCCCTACAACTACGAAATGGGGGTGGATCTGCGTGAGCAGATCAAGCTCTGCGACGTGGGCGACATCTTCACGATTCCGGCCAACAACGAGAAGAGCTTCGACCAGATCTCCAAGGGCATTGCCCACATCTTCGCCAGCGGCGCCTTCCCGATCATCCTCGGCGGCGACCACTCGATCGGCTTTCCCACCGTGCGGGGCGTGTGCCGCCATCTGGGCGACAAGAAGGTGGGGATCATCCACTTCGATCGCCATGTCGACACCCAGGAGATCGACCTCGACGAGCGCATGCACACCTGTCCGTGGTTCCACGCCACGAACATGGCCAATG
>JBIIIC010000011.1:0-106344 GCA_044235095.1 Prochlorococcaceae cyanobacterium
CTGGCAACAACCAGACGTTGTCTGGATCAATGAACCGCCAGATGACACAACAGCCGAGGAGGAGTTACTCTTTCGGCAGGCGGCCTAAATGGCGCCAACCGGCGACATCTTTCCTGAAAGTCACCGGTGGTGTTCACCGGCAACAACAACGACAAGCCCCTGCTCAAGCAATACCACCTCGATGCCAAGCAGGAACGCCAGATCCGCAAGAGCTTCGGCAAGCTCGATCAGCTGCCCAAGATCCTGATCGTGACCGAAAAGCTGCTCACCGGCTTCGATGCGCCGGTGCTGTATGCGATGTATCTCGATAAGCCGCTGCGCGATCACACCCTGCTGCAGGCGATCGCCCGCGTGAACCGGCCCTACGAAAACGAAGCGCTGGAGATGGTGAAGCCCCATGGCTTCGTGCTCGATTTCGTGGGCATCTTCGACAAGCTGGAAAAAGCCCTGGCGTTCGACAGCGATGAGATCAACGCCATCGTCAAAGACATCCAGCTGCTCAAGCTGCTGTTCCAGAACAAGATCGAGCAGCACGCGCCCGCCTATCTCGGCCTGATCCGCCACAACTTCAACGATCGCGACGTGGACGCGCTGATCGAGCACTTCCGCGATCCCGAGCGCCGCAAGGCCTTCTTCAAGGAGGTGAAGGAGATCGAGATGCTTTACGAGATCATCTCCCCCGATCCTTTCCTGCGCCCCTTCATCGAGGCCTACACCAGCCTCTGTGCCATCTACGCCGTGGTGCGCAAGGCCTATGCCCGCACGATCACGGTGGATCGCGAGTTCCAGCGCAAAACCAGTGCCCTGGTGCAGGAGCACATCAGCACCCTCGGCATCGAGGAGCCCGCTGAGCTCGTGGCCATCACCAGCGACACGATCGAACTGATCAAAGGGCTTCGCAATGGCGGCCCCCGCAAGGTGATCAACCTGGTGAAGAGCATCGAGAAGGCCGCCCAGGAGCAGAGCGACGATCCCTACCTGATCGCCATGGCCGAGCGGGCCCGCCTGGTACAGGAGAAGTTTGAACTGCGCCAAACAACCACCAGCGAAGCGCTCGACCAGCTGCACGCCGAACTGCGCGACAACGAAGCCCGCAAACAGGAGCAGGCCGCCAAGGGCTTCGATGGGCTCAGCTTCTTCGTGTATCGCAGCCTGCTCGCCTCCAACATCACCAACCCGGAAGCCGTAAGCGCCCGCATCCGGGACGCCTTCCTGGCCCATCCCAACTGGAAAGCCAGTGACACGTCCCTACGCGAGCTGCGCAACCAGGTCACCTTTGCCCTCGTCGCCGAATGCGACCAACTGGAGCAGGTGACCCCGCTGGTGGAAGAGCTGTTCACCCTGCTGGCCAAGGGCGATCGGCTGGCATGACCCTCTGCGCCAAACAGGCCTTCAAGCAGCGCGTGCGCCACTGGGCCCGCCAGCTCGATGTGCCCATTGCCTGGCTTGCCGTGCGGCCCATGCGCCAGAAGTGGGCCTCCTGCTCCACCAGCGGCCACCTCCACTTCAGCACCGATCTGCTCAGCCTCGACCCCACCCTCTGGGACTACGTGATCGTGCACGAGCTGCTGCACTTCAGCGTGCCCAACCACGGTCGCCTCTGGAAAGCCCTGATGCGCGCCCACCTCGGCGACTGGGAAGCCGCTGAACAGCGCTTGCAACGGGTGGCTGCGCTGCAGAGCATCAGCCCTGCCAACGCTCCAGCGGCATCGCCAGATCAGCGGCATCCGGCACGCTTTCCAGCTTGCGCAGCAGCCGTTGATCCTGAGTGAGCAAGACAGCCGATCGCTGCTCCGCCAGGGCCAGATACAGGCAGTCGTAGGCGGGATGATCGAGCTGGCGGCACCAGCGCTGCGCAGAGCTCAGCAGTGCGGCGGCGAGCACCAGCTCGCTGAACAGGCTGGGCGCCAGTTCGGCGATCGCCGCGAACTGGGTCTCCGTGATCGCCCCTATCCGCTGGGCCTTCCAGCCGGCATTGAGCAGTTCCACCAGCACCAGATCCGGTGCGATCAGATCGGTCGGTGGCGTTGCCTCCAGCAGCGCCACCGACCAGGCACTGCCCTCCACCTCCGCAAACCACCCGAAGGCCACCGAGGCATCCACCACCCAGCGGCGGGGCTCAGCGCTGCTCACGCGCCTCGCGAATCAGGGCGTCCACAGCCAGGTGGCGCCCCAGCGGCGGGGTCTCGCGGCGCAGAGCAGCAAGCCGTTGACGCACATCGCCGTGCTGCTGCACCGCGGCCATGAGCAGCTCTCGCAGGCTCTGCTCCAGCGATACCCCACGCGAACGGGCCCTGGCCCGCAGGGCCTCAACCACCCGCTCATCCAGCTGGCGGATCAACACCTGGGCCATCCCCGACGCTCATGTGCTATCACCAATGATAGCAATAGGCCTCGGCATTTAGTCGCCCCCTTAACCCCGCCATAAGACCCATCAACTCTGCTTGATCAGAGAATGGGGCCAGCTGCAACCTGGGCATGAGAGTGGGCATCAACGGCTTCGGCCGCATCGGTCGGCTGGTGTTCCGCGCCCTGTGGGGCCGGCCGGGTATCGAGCTGGTGCACATCAACGACAAGGCCGGCGACGCGGCCACTGCCGCCCACCTGCTGGAGTTCGACTCAGTGCACGGCCGCTGGCCCCACGCGGTGAGCGCCAGCGCCACCGGGATCCAGGTCGACTCCCAGGCGGTCGGCTACACCCAGGCCGGCAACCCTGCCGAGGTGCCCTGGCGCGAGCTGGGCGTGGAACTGGTGCTGGAGTGCAGCGGCAAGATCAAAACCCCTGAAACTCTCGAGCCCTACATCGCCGAGCTGGGCGTTCAGCGGGTGATCGTGGCCTGCCCGGTGAAGGGCGCCGTGACCGGTGAGGAGGTGCTCAACGTTGTGTATGGCATCAACCACGGCCTTTACGACCCCGCCCGCCACCGGGTGATCACCGCCGCCTCCTGCACCACCAACTGTCTGGCACCGGTGGTGAAGGTGGTGCAGGAGCAGTTCGGCATCCGCCACGGCTCGATCACCACCCTGCACGATGTCACCAACACCCAGGTGGTGATCGACAGCTTCAAGAGCGACCTGCGCCGGGCCCGGAGCTGCATGCAGAGCCTGATCCCCACCACCACCGGCTCGGCCAAGGCGATCGGCCTGATCTTTCCTGAGCTGCTGGGCAAGCTCAACGGCCACGCCGTGCGCGTGCCGCTGCTCAATGCCTCGCTCACCGATGCGGTGTTCGAGCTGGAGCGCAGTGTCACGGTGGCCGAGGTGAACACCGCCTTTGAAGCTGCAGCGAAAGGCGAGCTCAAGGGAATCCTGGGCTATGAAACGCGGCCGCTGGTGTCGGTCGACTACGTGAACGACAACCGCAGCGCGATCATCGATGCCCTTTCCACGATGGTGACCGGCGGCACCCAGCTCAAGGTGTACGCCTGGTACGACAACGAGTGGGGCTACAGCTGCCGCATGGCCGATCTGGCCTGCCACGTGGCCAGCCTGGACGACAAGTGATGGGCACGCTCACAGCCCGGCAGCCCCTGAGCGCCCTGCAGCAATACGCCATCGTGACGGCCAACTACTGGGCCTTCACCCTCACCGACGGCGCCCTGCGCATGCTCGTGGTGTTCCACTTCCATGAGCTGGGCTACTCCACCCTCGAGATCGCTTTCCTGTTTCTCTTCTACGAATTCTTCGGCATCGTTACCAACCTCTATGGCGGCTGGTTGGGGGCCCGCTTCGGCCTGCGGCTCACCCTCTGGAGCGGCACCCTGATGCAGGTGGCTGCCCTGCTCATGTTGATCCCGGTGGCCGACAGCTGGCCGAAGTGGTGGAGCGTGGCCTACGTGATGGTGGCCCAGGCGATCAGCGGCATCGCCAAGGACCTCAACAAGATGAGCGCCAAGAGCGCCATCAAGACCGTGGTGCCGGAAACCCCTGAGGATCACAGCCAGGGCGAAAGCCAGCTGTTCAAGTGGGTGGCGATCCTCACCGGCTCGAAGAACGCCCTCAAGGGGGTGGGCTTCTTCCTCGGCGGCCTGTTGCTCACCACCATCGGCTTCAACGCCGCCGTGGGCGCCATGGCGGCGGGACTGTTTGCCGCCTTCCTGCTCACCCTGGTGCTGCCCGGTGACATCGGCCGCATGAAGCAGAAACCGGGCTTCACGGCCCTGTTCTCCAAATCGCGTGGCATCAATGTGCTGTCGCTGGCGCGCTTTTTCCTGTTCGGCGCCCGCGATGTGTGGTTTGTGGTGGCCCTGCCGGTGTTTCTGCAGGCCGCCCTGGGCTGGCGCTTCTGGGAGGTGGGCGGCTTCATGGGCCTGTGGGTGATCGGCTATGGGATCGTGCAGGGGGCCGCGCCGGCCCTGCGCCGCAGCTGGGGCCAGAGCGCCCCGCCCGGCGTGGCGGCGGTGGAGTTCTGGAGTGGCCTGCTCACCGCCATCCCCGCCCTGATCGCGATTGCCCTCTGGCGCGAGGTGGCTCAGCCCGGCATCGCCGTGGTGGTGGGATTGGCGGCTTTCGGGGTGGTGTTTGCCATGAATTCCTCGATCCACAGCTACATGATCCTGGCCTACACGGAAGCCGAGGATGTGAGCCTCAACGTGGGCTTCTATTACATGGCCAATGCCGCCGGCCGCCTGGTGGGCACCGTGCTCTCCGGCGCCCTGTTTCTGGTGGGGGGCCTGCAGGCCTGCCTGTGGAGCTCGGCGTTGCTGGTGGCCCTGGCCTTCGCCACGAGCACCAGGCTGCCCGCGCCGCCACGCCAGGTGGCAGCCTGAAGCAGCTGTTGCTCGTTGCCAGTGCTGCAAGGCTGGTCTCTCGTTCCCAACCGCCAGGCGATTCCAGCTGAACTCCTGGCTGGCATTGTTGTGGCGCTCGGCATCATCCCCGAGGCGATCGCCTTCTCCATCGTGGCGGGGGTTGATCCCCAGGTGGGGCTCTTTGGCTCGATCTGCATGCTGATCGTGGTGGCCCTGCTTGGCGGGCGGCCCGCCATGGTGTCGGCCTGCACTGCCGGTGTGGCGCTACTGATGGGCGGCCTGATGCAGGCCCATGGCCTCACGTATCTGCTGGCCGCCACCATCCTGGCGGGGGGATTTCAGATTCTCTGGGGCTATCTGCGGCTGGCCCAGCAGATGCGCTTTGTGCCCCGTGCGGTCACCGTGGGCTTTGTCAACGCCATCGGCGTGCTGATTTTTCTAGCCCAGTTGCCCCAGCTGGGCATCGGCCGCGATGGCGGCGAAACCATCCCCAGCCTGGCGGCCACGGGGCAGAGCATCAGTTGGCCCTGGGTATGGGGCCTGGTGACCCTGGGCCTGCTGATCATCTATCTGCTGCCCCGACTCACCAAGCTGGTGCCCTCCACCCTGGTGGCCATCCTGGTGATCAGCGGCCTGGCGGAATGGCTGCAGTTGCCCATTCCCCGCGTGGGTGATCTGGGCCAGCTGCCCAGCAGCCTGCCGGTGTTCCAGATCCCCGATGTCTTCGGCTCCTGGGCCACCTGGGGGATCATCCTGCCCACCGCCCTGGCGATCTCGTTTGTGGGGCTGCTGCAGTCGTTTCTCACCGCCAATGTGGTGGAAGACAGGCTCGATGAGGAGGCCGACTACGAAGCCGAAGCCAGAGCCCAGGGCTTCGCCAACATCACCGCCGGCCTGTTTGGCGGCATGGCCGGCGCCGGCATGATTGGCCAATCGGTGATCAACCTGAACTCGGGCGGCCGCCATCGCCTCTCCACCCTCACCGCCGGCGTGGGGCTGCTGATTCTGGTGATCTCCCTGAGCAGCTGGCTGGCCCGCATCCCGATGGCAGCGCTGGTGGCCGTGATGATCATGGTGTCGATCAGCACCGTGAGCTGGGATTCGTTTCTCAAGGCCAGGTTGGTGCCCAAGAGCGACACCTCGGTGATGCTGCTCACCCTGGTGTTGGCGCTGATCACCCGCAACCTGGCGATTGCCGTGCTGGTGGGTGTGGCCCTTGCCGGCATCCTGTTCAGCCGCAAGGTGGCCAAGGTGATCTCCGTGACCACCACCCAGCTGGCAGACAACCATCTCTACTACGCGGTAGAGGGTCAGCTGTTCTTTGTGAGCACGGTGTATTTCCTGGCTGGTTTCAAGCAGCACGCCCATCCAGAGCGCGTCACGATCGACATGGCCCACGCCCATGTGTGGGACCAGACCGGCATGCGCGCCCTCGATCAGGTGATCCGCAAGCTGCAACAAGGGGGCTCCACGGTGGAGCTCGTGAACCTCAACAAGGAAAGTCTGGACCTGTTCGAGCGCATCAGCGAAACCCCTGATGCCGTGATCGGCGCCCGCTGAGATCTGCCAGGCCCACGGAGCTCAGCAAGCTGCTGATCAGCAATCACTGATCACAACCAGCTGATCACAAACCTCTCATCAGCCCGCCTCAGCGGAATTCAGGCTTGCGGGTGTCGTCGAAGCTGCGCCTGAGCGCTTCGCCGATGCCCAGGCCCACCGGCAGGTCGCCCCCGAAGGAGGTGCCGATCAGGTGGCGGTAGAGCTTGGATTCCACAATCCGGTAGGTGTCGGCCGGCAGGGGGATGTAGCCCGCTTGCTCGGCGAAACGCAGGCCATTGCCCACTGCATAACCCACGAAGCTGCGGATGTCGTCGTTGGCCCGCATCTGCTTGTCGTTCACATACACAAACAGCGGCCGCGACAGGGGCTTGTAGGTGCCCTGCTGGGCTGTCTCCACCGACGGCAGCACCGCCACCCCATTGGCACCGGCCACGGCCAGGGCCCTGAGTCGCTCGGCATTGCTCTGGAAGTAGGCGAAGCCGAAATAACCCATGGCATTGGGGTCGGCGGCCACGCAGCTCACCAGCACGTTGTCGTCTTCACTGCTCTGCACATCGGTGCGGGCGTTGGCCTTGTCGCCATTGATCGCCTCATTGAAGTAGTCGAAGGTGCCGGAATCACTCCCAGGGGCACAGAGCTTGAGGGGCCGCTCGGGCCAGGAGGCGTTGATCTGCTTCCAGGTGGTGATCCGGCCCTGGGCCTGCCGGCTCCAGGTGAGCGCCAGCTGGTCGGTGCTGATGTCGGAGGCCCAGGTGTTGGCCTTGTTCACCACCACCGTGAGGGCATCGAAGGCCAGCGGCAGCTCGATGAAGGTGACGTCGTTGTCGGCACAGGCCTTGAGCTCCTTGCTGCTGATCGGCCTCGAGGCGTTGGCGATCGGAATGTCGCCGGCGCAGAACTGGCGCAGACCGGCGCTGGTGCCCACCTCGCTCAGCTGCACCTCCACCCCCTTGCCCTGCTCAGTGCTGCGGTAGGCCGCCACCGCCCGCTCGATGATCGGGAACACGGTGCTTGAACCGCTGATCTGGATGGTGGAGGTGGCCTTCTGTCCCGCCGAGGTGCAGGCGGAGAGCAGGGCTGCAAGAGCCGGCCACACCAGCAGGTGTCGCGCAACAGAAGCCGAAAGCTTGGCGCCCATGGCCACAGAAGAGTGCCCCTTCAGCCTGACCAATCAACGGGATTTGTTGGTTAAGGGTTGGTGGTGAACCGACCGGCTGAAACAGTTCGGCACCATGGCCTGGATCGGCACCGCAGTGCAGCACCATGGCCCCCATGGGACAGCCGACAGCAGCACTCCTGGTGGCGATCGGCGCCGTGCCCGGCGCCTGGCTGCGCTTCCGGGTGGTGAACCACCTCGAACCGATGCTGCCTCGCAAGCACTGGGGCACCTTCGGCGTGAATGTGATCGCCGCCTTCGCCCTCGGGCTGGTGGTGGGGCTGGAGCGGAGCTGCAACGGCACCGGAGAGCGCCTGTTGCTGCTGATCGGCACCGGCTTCTTCGGCAGCTTCAGCACCTTCTCCAGCTTCATCGGCGAGGTGCATGCCGAGCTGCGCCAGCGCCACTGGGGCGAAGCGGCCCTGCTGGCAGGCGGCTCGGTGCTGGCAGGCCTGCTGGCCCTCAAGCTGGGACTGGTGCTGGGGATGGAGCCATGAATCAGCACCTGCGCCGCGAACTGCGGGATCTGGCCCTGGTGGCTGGCGGGGCCATCCCCGGGGCCCTGCTGCGCTGGCAACTGGAGCTGGTGGCCAAGGCGAGCGGCGGCAGCCTGCGGGCCATCACCGGGGCCGACCTGCTGGCCAACCTGATCGGCTGCCTGCTGATCGGCATGCTGCTGGCCCAGCCACCGCGCCGCGCACGCCTGTATCTCTGGGGCGGGATCGGCTTCTGCGGCTCACTCACCACCTTCTCCAGCTGGATGCTGGAGCTGGTGCGAGGGCTCGATGCGGGTGAGCCCCTGAGGGTGCTGTCCGTGCTGGCGGTGAGCCTGCTGGGCGGGCTGGCCCTGGTGCAGCTGGGCTACAGCCTGGCCAGGAGGCCATGGTCCTGAACCCTCAGGGTCCCCCAGCCTGCGGGGATCGGAGCTGACCAAACTGCTGCAGCGCCCGCTGGCGCAGGTCTGCCGGCAGAGGCACATAGCCGAGCCGTTCAGCGTCGTCTTGGCCGGCCTGGCTGAGGATGAACCGCCGGGCAGGTTGTAGCCCACGGCAATCGCACCGGCGGTCACTGGAAAGGCGACGAGTCCAAGGCGTGCCGATTGCAGCTCCTGCGGCGAGGGCGGACTGTCGGTGGCTGCAAAATCCACCGTGCCGTTGAGCAGGGCCCGAATGCTGTCGCCAGAACCAACCACCTCCAGCTCACTGTTGATGTTGTGGTGAACGGCCAGCTGGTTGAACCAGCGAAAAAAGGCCTGGGCGGCAAAGGAGCTCACGGCCCCACTGAGCGGTTGGGGCTGGGAGAGCGGCTGCGCCCCTGGACGGCCGCACGCGGCGAGCAGGCCAACCAGGGAGGCGACCACAGATAGCCGGCGAAAGCACTGCGAGAGCGGCATCACAGGCTGCGCTCCAGAACCGCATCAAGGGTCGCGGCAATGTCAATCAAGCCGTTGGCGATCGGGTTGGAATACACAAACAACATCACCGCTGGCACCGGCGCCGCCAACAGCAGGATGATCACCACCCAGATGGTGGTCCAGGCCCCGCCCTGCACCAGGAATGACAGCAGGGCCAGGGCGAAGTACATCACCGCAATCGCCAGCCAGAGCCGGGTAGGAAAGGTTTGACGTGCCAGCGACAGGCGCCGCTCACGGGCATCGATCAGATCAAAGCCGAAATCGCTGGCTTTGCGGAAGTAATTGGCCGATTCGGGCGTTGCATCCAGGCTGCCGGACAGGGTTGCATCGCGGCTGGCCAGAAAATCGCGCAGGCGATCGATGCGCTCCTGGGTGAGCTCACTGCGCTGGCCCTGCCGCATGGTGATGGCCTCATCACGGGCGATCGATTCGCCGTAGTCGTAGAGCAGGCGTCGCGCCTCGATCCGCTGCTCGGCGGGCAACACCGACATCACAGCGCCCAGCTTGTTGATCGTGACCACCTCCTGGGTGATCGCCGTGCGCAGATTGGTGAACTGGAAGATCACATTGGAGAGCAGAAAGGCGGTGGTGAGGGTGTAGAGCGAACCCAGAGGACTCAGTAAGCCCGCTTGCAACTGCACAGTGCCACGCGCCTTCACCCAGCGGGCCAGGAAAAGTGCGGCGGTGGTGAGTGCCACAAACAGGGCATAAAGCAGGAACACCCCGGTTTCGAGCAGCAGCTCACTCCAGGCCACAACGGCAGGCGGAAGGGGGGCCATCAGCGGATGAAGGCCCCGTCGCGGCCCACCATGAAGGTGAGCTCCACAAAGTCGCTGGCCTGGCGGCGCTGGGGGCTGAAGGCAACCCTGTAGCCCCCGAGGTCCACAGGGGCCATGGTTTCCATGGTGCGAATCAGCCCCGCCCTGGTGAGATCGGGGCCTGCGGCCTGGAGGGCACGCACCAGCAGGGTGGCGGCGATGTAACCCTCGAGGCTGGAGAAGCCATAGGGGTGGCCACTGCGATTACGTCGGATCGTGTTCTGGTAATCGCGCACCACCGGAACCCGCGAATTCCACGGAAAGGGCACCACCTGGCTGATGCCCACGCCGTGGCGATGCTGGGCGGGCAGAGCACGGGCCAGCGCGTTGCTGCCCACAAACGATACACTCATCACCTGGGCCTGGCTGCCCTGGCTTCGCAAGTTGGGGAAAAGGCTGGCGATTGTGGCATAGGAGGAAATCATCAGCACCGCATCCGGCTGGGCGAGCGCCACACGCCTGGCCACCTCGCGGGTATCGGCGGAATTGCGCTGCACCGTGGCTTCCAGCACCGGCTTGAGGCCGCGGCTGGCCAGGGCCTTACGGGCCCCCAGCTGGCCATCGCGACCGTAGGCATCGTTCTGGTAGACGACGGCAATCGAACGACGCCCATAGCGGAGCAGATAGCGCACGATCGCCTCAATCTCCTGGTGATAACTGGCACGCAGGTTGAAGATCAGCGGATTGCGCGGCTGGCGGAGCAGCTGGGCGCCGGTGAGCGGAGCAATCAGCGGCACCTTGGCGCGCTCGATCAGGGGCAGGGCCGCCTGCACGGTGGGGGTGCCCACATAGCCAAACAGGGCAAACACCTTGTCGCGATCGATGAATCGCTCGGTGTTGCGGCGGGCCAGGGCCGGTTCATAGCGATCGTCGCGTTACACCATCACGATCTGCCGGCCGTGAATGCCGCCCTGGGCATTCACCTGGTCGAACACCTCATGGGCGCCAGCGCGAAACTCCCGGCCCATCTCAGTGGCAAGAGGGGCAACCAGCGCGAGCCCAAGCAGGACACGGGGTGCATTCACGCAGCTGGAATCGCGCCTGATCTGAACGCGCTTGGGCCGATCATTCCTTGATCTTGTCGATCTCGGCCAGTGCCCGCTGCAGCACATCGCCCTTCACCGGCACGTAGCCGAGCTCGGAGGCGGTGGCCTGGGGGCCTTCCTGCAATGCCCACTTCAGGAAGCTGCGCACGGCCTCAGCTTTGTCTGCCCCGTAGCCGTTCTGGTAAGCCAGGATCCAGGTGAAGGCGACGATCGGGAAGCTCTCGGCACCCTCGGGGTTGCAGTCTTCACCACCCAGCCGCTCATCGAGCACCACGTTGTTGAGGGCCGCAGCGCCACTCTGCTCATTGGCGAGCACGAAGTTGCCCGACTTGTTCTGGAGCGCCACCGGCTTGATCGCACCCCGCACATAGGCCTGGTTCACGTAGCCGATCGAACCGGGCGTATTGCCGATCACGCCGGCCACACCCTCATTGCCCTTGCCGCCCACGCCAACGGGCCACTTCACGGCCTTGCCCTTGCCCACCTTGCTCTTCCACTCCTCGGAGAAGCAGGCGAGCGAGTTGGTGAAGGCGTAGGTGGTGCCGCTGCCATCGGAGCGATGGGCCACGGTGATCGGACCGTCCGGACAGCCCAGCTGCTTCCAGTTGTTGATCTTGCCGAGGTAGATGTCGGCCAGCTGGGCCTGGGTGAGCTTGAGGCTGGGGCAGTTGGGATTGTTGTAGGCGGGGGTCACGGTGCCACCCAGCATCGGGATCTGCACAGCCCCCCGCTTCGCGGTGGCGTCTTTGCTGAAGTCTTCAGCGGCGAGCTGCTCGTCGGTGGCCCCGAAATCCACGGCACCGGCCAGAAACTGGCGCACCCCGGCACCGGAGCCCACCGACTGGTAATTCACCTGATTACCCGTGGCCGCGGCGTAGTCCTGACTCCAGCGCTGGTAGGCAGCCGCCGGGAAGGTGGCACCGGCACCATTGATGGTGGGCAGCTTGGCTCCATTGCCACCGCAGGCACTCACCAGCAGGGCGAGAGCGACAGCGGCACCGGTAGGAGCGAAAGACCGTTGCATGACTCAGCAGAGGGCAGAAGAGCCTTCCTAGACAATGGCACCACAGAGCCACCCTAAGCCCAGGTTAAGAAGGCGGCGATCCCAGCCTGGGGCAGCCTGGCTGGGCAAACCGGAATGCGGAGGATCGGCATGCGAATGAAGTGCAAAAAGGGAGGCCGAAACCTCCCCGCAGCTGAGCACCGCAATGCAGTGGGTCCAGCGGCTTACTTGCCGATCCGGGCTACAGCCTTCTTCGACTGAGCCAGGATGTTGCCCTTGAGCGGCACGTAGCCGAGGTTGTCGGCCTGGTTCTGGCCAGGACCCAGCAGATACATCATCGCCTTGCGAATGTCACCTGCCTTGGCACCGTTGCCCTTTTCGTAGGCCAGGATCCAGGTGAGGGTGGAGATGGGATAGCTGGCGGCGCCGGCGGGATTCGGATCTTCACCACCCAGGCGGGAATCCAGCTTGATGTTGTTCAGAGCCGCGGCTCCACCGGCAAGCGTGGGCATCACATACTTACCTGCCTTGTTCTGCAGGGCTGCCGCCTTGATCCTGCCCTTCACAAAGGCCTGATTGAGGTAGCCGATGGCGCCGGGGGTGTTGCTGATCACACCGGCCACGCCCTCATTACCCTTGCCTCCAACACCCACGGGCCACTTGACGCTCTTGCCCTCTCCCACCTTGCTCTTCCACTCCGAAGAAAAGGCCGAGAGAGAGTTGGTGAAGGCGAAGGTGGTGCCGCTGCCATCGGAGCGGTGGGCCACGGTGATCTTGCCCTTACCGCACTTCAGCTGCTCCCAGGTGTTGATCTTACCCAGGAAGATATCCACGGCCTGCTTCTGGGTGAGCTGCAGCTTGGGGCAGTCGGCCTTGTTATAAGCGATGGCAATGGTGCCACCCACAGCTGGAAACTGCACCACTCCGCGGCTCACCTTGGCGGCTTCAGATGCTTTGATCGGCTCATCTGTGGCGCCGAAATCGACTGTGCCTGCCACGTATTGACGGACACCCGCACCCGAGCCGACCGACTGATAATTCACACGCACGCCCTGCTTGGCAGCGCTGGCAAAAGCAGCTTGGTAGAAGGGGGCGGGGAAAGTGGCTCCAGCACCGCTGATGGTGCTCTGGGCCGAAGCCGTGGCACCCGCACCAATGGCAGCGATGGAGCCAAAGATCAGGGCCTTCTTGGCGAAGGTCATGGGAAAGACTTTTTCGGTCTCTTCCTAGTTAGCAATTCCGATATCCCAGCGTCGTTAGCAACTGGTTAAGTCCAGCTCAAGATCCCCCCCTGGAATCCCCAGCAGGCCAGCATCCAACAAAAAAGCCTCCCCGTAAACGGGGAGGCTGAAAACGTGCGAGTCGTGATTCTACGCAGACCGATGGCGAGCCTGTGTGAGGAGGAAATCTGCCATCAGCAACGGTTGATCAGAAGCGGAACGTGGTCTGAATCACGCCGCCCCAGCTGGAGTTGCCGTTGTTGTCGTCGTTGTAGTTGTTGTTGATCCAGAAGATCGACGGGGTCACCGAGATGTTGTCGGAGACACGGAAGCGATAGAAGAACTCATACATCAGACCCATCTCATTGTCGACGTAGAGAGGGCTGCCGATGGCGAAGCCAGCGGAATTACCCTTCATGAACACATCGCTCCACTGCAGACCGGCCATCCAGGACCAGATGTCGCCGGTGTAGTCATCCGGGGTGCCACCGGCGTAGTTGGTGTAACTGAAACCAGCGGAGATCGAGGGGATCCAGCCGGAATCCAGCGGCTGCCAGTAGCCAGCCAGCGACACGCTGTTGCTGTCCTGACCGGGAGCCAGGTTGCGCGGTGCACTGTTGGGGTCGCGCAGGCGGGCGTTCTCGGAGCCGTAGCGGTAGGCCACGGCAGCCCCCCAGTTCTGACCCTTCACACCCAGCTGGGCCAGGAGATTCTGGGCGCTGTCGCTGCTGAAGGCACCAATATCGGAGTTGGCATAACCAGGGCCTTCGGCACCGTCCTGGGCCACCCAGTTCACGTCGAAGGACACAAAGGGATTACCCTTCTTCACCTTCTGCTTCCAGGACAGACCAGCACCGGCACCAGTGGCTTTGTTGTAGGTGCCAGTGGCACCCGCCAAGTTGAAGAAGTCGAGAATGTCCGACTTGAAGGCGGTGGGCAGGAAGGTGAGCATCTCGGTGTTGCGGATCAACGCACCCACCGACACCTTCACTTCATCGCCAACCGGGAACATGTAGTACAGACGGTCGATGCTGACGCAGGACCCGTTGCCCTCACCGCAGGCGTTTTCTTCAGCCTTGTCGAGCTTGAACACGTTGCCGCTGCTGCCGAAGGGGTCAGCGGAGAAGTTGCCGCTGCGCAGGCGGGTCCGCAGCAAGTCCTTACCAGAGAAGCTGGTGTCGAAGCTCAGGCGAACGTCGTAGTTGAAAGTGGTGCGGTTGAGATTGTTGTCACCCTTGAACCAATCATCGGCGCCGCCGATGATCATGCTCACCTCACCCTTGAGCTTGGTGGTGGTGGAGAACTGCTGGGCCTCCAGCACGCCCACCTTCTTCTCCAACCCATCCACGCGGCCGCGCAGGGTGGCCAGTTCAGCCTGGAACTCGTCCATCAGGCGCTTGAGCTCGTCGGTCACTTCGGTGACGCGATCGAGACAGGCGTTGAGCAGGGCAGCCGCTTCATAGCGGGTCATGGCCTGGCGGCCCTTGAAGGTGCCGTTGGGATAGCCGGCCACGCAGCCGTATTTCTCCACCAGATTGCTCAGGGCCTGATAGGCCCAGTCGGTGGGCTGCACATCGGAAAACTGGGTGACACTGGTCACCTGGTTCTGGGATTCCCAGGCGCGGAAGCGGTCCACATCCTGCTGCTGCATGTAGTCGTTGATGGCAGCAGCACCATTCAGTGAAGCCAGCTCATTGGCCGACGCGGCCATGGGAGCCAGCAGGCCGGTGCCGGCCACGGCCAGCAGCAGCTGTTGGAAAGGTTTCATCGGGTCCTCACACCGATAGGAAGCGGCTTTAAACAAAAGCCGCACGAAACCTATGGCGCGAGCAGCATCAAAACAAGCACCCGGAACACCGGCACCATGTGTTGCAGAACACAAGCGAAAGGCACTGGCTTGAGGTGGATCTAATGACCGGGACTCAGAAAAACAGACGGCCGTAGCTTTCGTCCTGCGAACGTGCCTGCCCGGGCTGAGCCGCAAGCTCAGGGCCGCCGTGTTCCTTGCTGGCCGACTGGCTGCGGAAGGGATAGAGGGTGGCATCATCGAGGCCCGCCATCTCCTGCAGCTGGCAGCGCAACCAGTGGCGAAACACCAGCAGGGAGCCGTAGTCGGCCAGGCGGGCATCACCACTGAACAGAACGCAATCGCTGGGATCCATGGATGCCATGAGGCTCTGCCCCACCTTTAGGCGAAGATGCCCGCCGCGCGCATTAACAGACCCTTAACCCAATAGCCCGGCCCTGCTGGTAACGAGGCGCGCATCAGCAGCAGAGTGCAGCGCCGCCGCTGCCGAGGCAGCCAGAGCGCCTCGGCCTGGTCCCGCCAGAGATCCCAGCAACGGGCATCGGTGAACTGCAGCAACGCATGCAGCTGCGGCAACGTTGTCGAGAGACCCGCCGGCAGCTGGTCGTCGATCGCCTTGCGCAGCACCTGCAGATCGTTGAGCTCGCCGAGCAGGTCCTGGCCCTGGCGCAGATGCTCGATCCATGGCAGCAGGGCCCCGCCGGTGTGGGGCGTGAGATTCTCGAGCCGGTAGCGGGCTGTCTTGATTTCCTTGCGAAGATCGTGCAGGGTGTCCACATCCATGCCGGGCTTCGCCACCAGCCACCCGGGGTGGAGCATCAGCTCCTGGAGGAAGGGGAGCTGCCACTCCAGCAGCCAGTCGCGCGCCGGTTCATCGGCCAGGGCCGTGAACCGGGGCTTCTTCAGCCACTGCTGCAGGGCCGCCACCATCGCCAGATGGGCGCTGCTGCGGAGCACCTTCTCAAGGTGTTCCTGAGCCAGGTCGCGCTCGCGCTGCAGGGTGCGCAGCACGGGCCCGAGAGCCGTGACCTCCTCCTGGGGCAGCTGGGGCAGGAAGGTGTTGAGCAGGCGCCCCTGCAGCACATCGAGGTCGCGGGCCAGGCCCAGCCGCCGCACCGACTTGGCCAGACGCTGGTCGCTCGCCGCCTTGGGCAGGGCCAGCAGCGGCGCAAACTGCTGCAGTGTGGTGCGCAGACGCCGCATCGCCACCCGCATCTGATGCAGGGGCTCGGGATCGTGGCGGTCGAGCACCTTGTGGTGCCCCTTCACCACCCGTTGCAGATGGTGTTGGATCAGGCCGTGGGCCAGGGCACCGTTGCTGAGGAGATGCGGCGAACCGGCGCTGGGGCCAGCACTGGCACGGGTCGGATCAGCCATGGTTCAACTCAACAGGGGCAGGGGCGGCCGGGGGTTAAGGGAAGGTCATCGACCTAGCGACGCGGCCGAATCCCGGTCCAGTCGCCAAACCAGCCGCGGCGCTTCAGCCACCAGGCCTGCAGGGCCGCGATCAGCGCCATCAGCAGCAACACCACCGGATAGCTGTAGGCCCAGCTGAGCTCGGGCATGTCCTTGAAGTTCATGCCGTACACCCCGGCGATAAAAGTGAGTGGCGCAAAGATGCTGGTGAGGATCGTGAGCGTTTTCATCACCTGGTTCATCCGATTGCCCACGCTGGCGGCGTAGGCCTGGGTGATGGCATCGCACTGATTGCGCAACAGCTCGCAGTTCTGAAACAGCAGCTCCACCAGCTCGCCGATCTCCTCGAAGCCGGCGCGCGCCTCTGGCCCCAGGAGCTCCTGGCCCTGGCGCAACAGCACCCGCACCTCATGCCGGAGCGGCCACATCTGGCTGCGGATCGTGCGCAGGTTGGTGCGATACACAAAACTGCGCTCCAGCAGCTTGGGGCGCGGGTTGCGCAGGGCCAGTTCCTCGATGTCGGAGAGGCGGTTGGCGATGTGCTCGAGCAGGGGAAACAGCTCATCGAGCAGGGAATCCACCAGGTAGTGCAGGATGTCGTCGAGGTCACGCTGATCCGGCACGCCCGCCCGCGCCTGCAACCAGTGGGTCACCTCGGCAAAGGCCTCGCCATCGGCCGCCTCTTCCACCGTGACCAGCAGGTTGGGCAGCAGCAGCATCCCCACCTGGGAGCTGATCAGGTGCTGGGCGTCGTGGGCCAGGCGCAGGCGATGCAACACCACCAGCAGGGCCTCGCCGAAGCCATCCACCCGCGGCCGCTGGGGCGTCTGCAGCAGGGGTGTCAGCAGCACCTCCGGCACGCCCAGATCGGCCAACAGGCAATGGATCTGCTGGGGGTCGGCCAGGCCGAGCACCCGCAGCCACACCGGCGTGCCCGCCGGCAGTGGCGGCAGCGGTTCGCCGCACCCCTGCCAACGCACCAACCGCGGCCCCAGGGGCTCCAGCAGCACTAGGCAGAAGCTGGTGGGCTGACGGCCGCCGTGCACATAGAGCTCGGTGGGCAGCTGGCCGGGGCGCTGCTCCAGCAGGTAGGAGCTCAGAGAGCCTGGGGTTGCACGCAGCACGGCGAATCGGGCAGGGTCCAGTGGGTCAACAGGTGGCCACCTCCCACCAGCGTGGCCTGCAACAGCAGGCACGACACGATGTCGAGCCAGTAGGTGCGCAGCAGCGACGTCATGGGCCAACACGGCCAGCGGAGCTGGTGATCCTTGGGGCGATCCGCTCCGACGTCGGTGCCCCAGGGCACAGGCCATGACCGGAAGACACTGGCTCCTGACCACGTTCCGATTGGGATTACCTCCTCTTAATCGGCGGTTCTTAAAGTCTGGAGTCAAGTGCCTCTGCGATCGTGCGCTCCGGCCCGCCCGGATTCAGCCCCCAGCCGGCAGAGCCGGAGGCCCAGGAGCCCGGCGATCTGCGGGTCCCGATGGAAGCCCATTCCAGCTATCGGGCCGGCGACTGGACGCCCAAGCGGCTGATGTTTCACCAGAATCTGGAGTCCTTTGCTGAGCGCGTAGGACTGCTGGTGGGGCTGCAGAGCAACGGCAAGGTGAGCCAGGAAGAGGCCTACGCCGAAATCCGCCGCATGTGGAAGGAGCTCAAGGACAGCAAGAGCAACCTGCTCAACCAGCCGAAGGGCTGAAACCGCACGCGCCGCTTCAGAGCGCCGTGGCAGCCAGATGGTTGCAGCTGCGCTCCAGGTGCTGGCTCACCCGCCGCAACCAGCGGATCGCCTCCAGCCGGGCCGTGCCGGCGTCCACGTCGAGATCCCCGCGCGCCACCGCCGCCAGCACCTCCTGGCGGTAGGGGGTGACCCGGCGATGCAGGGCCTGGGCACAGCTGCCAGACACCACCGCAGCCTCCGCCCACTGGCCGTGGCCGGCCAGCGCCTGCAATCGCTCCACGGCGGACAGCAACGCCCTGCGCTCCTGGAGAAGGCTGGCGCTGGTGGCAGCGGTGCGCAGCCGGTCGTGGTCCTCCTCGCAGCGCTCATGCAGTCGCTGCAGATGGTCGAGCCCGTGCAGCAGGTGCAGCAGCGCTTCCCCGCCGGGGCCCCGCCCCGGGGCCAGATGGATCTGGTCGAGGTAGAGCTCAAGGTGGTCAAGGTCGGCCTGCAGCACTGCCAGCTGCTGGTTGCTGCCCCTGGTGCTGCCGCCATTGCCGTTGGCCAGCCCCTCGCCCAGCAGCTGCAGCAACTCCAGCAGGCAGGGCACCAAGGCAGCCCGGGCCTGGCTGAGCGCCAGCAGGGGGTCGGCCGGAGGCGTATCGGCCAGTTCGTCGATCGAGCGGCCCCGCCCAGGCCGCACCAGCCGCCGGATCAGGGCGGCAAAAGGCCCGGTGAACGGCAGCACCAGCAGCACCCCCAGCAGATTGAAGCCGCTGTGGAAAGCCGTGAGGGCGAATTCGGGATCCCGCGCGACCAGAGCGGGCCACAGCCGCTGCAGCAGCCCCAGGTAGGCCGGCAGCAGCAGGAAGGCGGCCACCGCCGTGAACAGGTTGAAGATCACGTGGGCGGCCGCCGTACGCCGGGCGCTGAGGCTGGCGCCGAGCGAGGCCATCAGGGCGGTCACGGTGGTGCCCAGATCCATGCCGATCACCAGGGCGCAGGCCTGGGGCAGGGCGATGGCACCGGCGGCCATCGCCGCCAGGGTGGTGGCCACCCCCGCCCCCGAGGAGTGGGTGATCACGGTGCTGAGCAGGCCCAGCAGCAGCAGCTGCAGGCGTCCGCCCGCGCTCGTGGCATCAAAGCGTGCCGGATCGAGCAGCAGCCCCTGTCCTGCCAGCGCCTGCTGCAGCGCACCGATGCCCACAAACAGCAGGGCGAAACCGGCCAGAGCCTGTCCCACCAGCGCCTGGCGACCGCGCCCCAGCAGCCGCAGGGCCGCACCCACCAGCACCAGCGGCAGCATCAGCCGGGCCAGGTCGAGCTTGATGCCCAGCAGCGCCACCAGCCAGCCGAGGCCGGTGCTGCCCACATTGGCGCCGAAGATGATGCCCAGAGAGGCCTGGAAGCTGAGCAGCCCGGCACTCACGAAGCCCACCGTGGCCACCGTGGTGGCCGTCGACGACTGCACAAGGGCGGTGCCGATCGCCCCCGCCGCCGCGCCGCTCCAGGGGGAGCGGGTGAAGCGAAGCAGCGCCTGGCGCAGGCGGTTGCCGCCGAGGCTGCGCAGCGCCTCGGTCAGCAGGCCCATGCCCAGCAGGAACAGGCCGAGACCACCGGCGGCGCTGAGCAGCCCACCCGCTGAACCCGTCATCGGGGAATCCCCGCTGGCCCTGGTTTAGAACGGCGGCCGAAACGGCGCACTGGGCAGGCGCACACCAGGCGCGGCGGGGAGCGGGGTCTGTCGCTCCAGGCTGGTGAGTTTCTGGTGACTGGCCTCCAGCTCCTGGGCCAGCACGGCGCAGGCCCGCTCCGGCATGGTGTGGTCGCCACACGTGAACACATCCACGGCCGCGTAGCCAAACTCCGGCCAGGTGTGGATGGAGATATGAGACTCGGCCAGCAGGGCCAGTCCCGTGACCCCCTGGGGGTCAAACCGGTGGGTGATCAGGTTGAGCAGGGTGGCACCAGCCCGTTTCGCTGCGGCGGTGATGGTGGCCCTGAGAAAGGGTTCGTCGTTGAGCCTGGCGCTGCTGCAGCCGTAGAGCTCAAGGATGCAGTGTTTGCCAGTGGTCGGCTGGATCGGAGAGGCAGAAGGGTCGACCGGCGCATCCCATCCAGGGTTGGGGTGGAGCGAGGAGAGGGTCTGGACCATCAAGGGTGCAGGCAATAACCGATTCAATGTAGGGCCGTCCCTCTGCGTTGTGTCGCCGGGCCTAAACGGCCAGGGTGTGCCAGGGCTTGAGTTGATTCCTTGGTTTCCACCCGATGGCGCCTCCCCCGAGTCCCAGTGTGCTGGTGGTCAACACCGGCAGCTCCAGCGTCAAGCTGGCGTTGTGCGACGCCAGTGGCACGCGGCACTGGCAGGAGCAGCGCAGCTGGGACGCCACCGGCGCCACGGGACTGCAGGGCCTGCTGGAGCAATGGCTGACGCCATTGCTGGCCAGCTGGGAGCCTGCCCCCATGCTGGTGGCCCACCGGTTGGTGCACGGCGGCGACCGGTTCACCGCTCCCACCCGGCTCACGGATGACGTGCTGGCCCAGCTGGAGCAGCTGGTGCCGCTGGCCCCCCTCCACAACGGCCCCGCCCTGGCCGCCATCCGCTGGCTGCGGGCGCACGGCCCCGCAGCACCCCATCTGGAGCAGTGGGCCTGCTTCGACACGGCCTTCCACGCCAGCCTCAGCCCGGCGGCCTACAGCTACGCGATCCCGGCGGACTGGCGGGCCCAGGGGCTACGGCGCTACGGCTTCCACGGGCTCAACCACCAGCACATCGGGGCCACGGTGGCCCACAGGGAGCCGGCCGTGCGGCGACTGATCAGCTGCCATCTCGGCGCCGGCTGTTCCCTCTGCGCCATCACCATCTCCGCCGATGGCATCCCCCGCAGCATCGACACCACCATGGGCTTCACCCCCCTCGAGGGGCTGGTGATGGCCAGCCGCAGCGGCAGCGTGGACCCTGGCCTGCTGCTGCACCTGCTGCGGCAGGGCATGAGCGCCAGTGAGCTGGATCGGGCGCTCAACCGCGAAAGCGGACTGCTGGGGCTCTCCGGGCTGAGCGGCGACATGCGCGAGCTGCGCCAGGCCGCCGGAGATGGGCACCCCGGGGCAAAGCTTGCCATCGCCGTGTTCCGCCATCGGCTGCTGCAGGGCATCGCGGCAATGGCGGCGAGCCTGGGAGGCGTGGACGCGATCGCCCTCACCGGCGGCATCGGCGAACACGACGATCAGCTGACATCTGAACTGGAGCAGGCCCTGGCCTGGCTTGGCCCTGTGCGCTGGCTGCGGATCCCCGCCGACGAGGAGGGCACCATGGCCCGCCAGTGCCTGGGAGCCCAGGCGTGAGCGCTTCAAGCTTGAGCTGCCCTTAACGAGAAGAGCAACTCGCTTGAGCAGGCTTGATCCAGGAGCTCGTTGATCGCCGTGGTTTCCCCCTCTGCCGACGAGCAGATCCTGCGCAGCATGCTGGTGCTGGAACCCCATGCCGACATGTGGTTGGTGGCTCCTGGAGAGGTGATCTTCCGGGCGGGTGATCAGGGTGACTGCCTGTTCGGGGTGCTGGAGGGCCAGGTGCGCCTCAGCTGGGCGGATGAGGGGCAGGAGGAACTGTTGGGTCCGGGCCGCTGCTTCGGCGAAGGGGCGCTGGTCCAGCACGGTCACACCCGCCACGGCACCGCCACGGCCCTGCAGCCCACCCGTTTACTGGTGATGAACCGCGAGATGTTCCTGTTTGCCATGGAAGCGCTGCCGATGTTCGGCTTGGAGCTGATGGCCTCACTGGAACGTCGGCTGCAGGATCTGCGCCATGCACAGGTCCATTGAACCTTGATCAACCAGGTCCTCCGATTGTTCTGAATTCCCTGCCCTGCCAAACATGACATCGACCCTCACGATCACCGAGGCCTTTGCCGCCATCCCCCTGGCCGCAGTGTGCTGCGACCACACCTTCGGCAAGGACGAAGCCCGCGTGATCCGGGATCAACTGCTCACCCGCAGCGCTTACCAGGCGATGGAGCCCTACAGCTTCGGGATGATGGTCTCCGGCCTGCTGAAGCGCTTCCGTGAGGAATCGTGGCAAGGCCTGGTTGTGGCGGCCGCACCCCAGCTCAACCGCGAACAACAGGAGACGGCCTTTGCCCTGGCCTGCCAGCTGATCCACTGCGACCGCCAGGTGACGGCTGCAGAGCTGGAATTCCTCACCGCCCTGGCCACCGCCATCAGCCTCAGCGAGGCCCGTGCCAGCCAGATCCTGGAGGTGTGCGAACTGCTGCACCGCGACTGTCTGAGCGACGCGGCCTGAATCAACGCTGTGCCCATACCCCTTGCTGATCTGCTGCCCTGTCCGTTGAACACGGGCTGGGAGCTGGTGGAGCGGGTGGTGCTGCAGCAGACGGTGCCACTGCCCGCCGAGTGGCACCTGGCGAGCGGCCAGGGACTGCGCAGCAACGGTGGTCCGGAATCGCTCAAAGCCGTGGGCGGCGCTGGTGAGCTGCTGATGGCCACCGAACAGCCCCTAAAGCAGGATCAGCAGGGCTTGTTGCGGCGGCTGCGCTGGCAGCCCGACCGCCGCGGTGGCCTGGTGGCGCGGCACCTGCAACCGCTGGCCATCCCGACGGGCCACTGGGGGCTCACCGATCGACTGGTAGGGGCAGCTGGCCAGCCCAACCTGAGGCTGCTGGGCCTCTGGCGCCGGTTTGAGGCGCCCAGCACCCGGCAGACGCGGCTGGTGCCCTCCCCCTGGCCGGCCGATCGTGCCGATGCCGGTCCCCTGGCCCCGCGCAAGCAGTGGGATCTGGGACGGCTGGGTCTACCGGCCGACAACAGGGAGGTGCTTCTCGCAGGGCCGCCGCTCGCCGACGGGCGCCCCAGCGTGGTGCTGGGCAGCGACGACAACTTCAATCCCCTCCAGGCCAGCCATCAGGCCGGGCTGACCCCGCGACGCACGGCCGCCTGCCGAAGGGAAACGCACGCCGCAACGGCACCATGACGTTCAGCCGCCTCCGCCGCCGCCAGCTGCTGGAGCTGCTGGGCATCGGGGCCATGGCCGCAGGTGGGGCTTTGGCCTTGGGTAGGGGTGCTGCTGCCGGTGAATCCGTGGCGGCACGCGAAACCGACCGCACCTTTGCGCCCGTGCGCCCGCCGCTGCCCCTGCCGGCCGATGGCCTCACCGCCAGTCAACAGCGCCTGCACTACGCCCGCACCGCGGTGGAAGATCGGCTGCTGGTGCCCGAGGGCTACCGGGCCGAGCTGCTGGCGGTGTGGGGCGATCCGCTGGCGGCCGGGCGCTTTGGCTTCAACAACGACTACCTGGCCCTGCTGGAGCAGGGGGAGCGGGCGTTGCTGAGCGTCAATTTCGAATACATCAGCCCGGTCCCCTGGGCCGCCGGCGTCCAGGAGGTCACCTCCAAGGTGCTGCCCCTGGCGGAGCTGAGCGCGGCCCTGGCGGAGCGCGGCGGCCGGGTGGACCTGGGCGCTCTGGCCGATGACCATCCTCTGCGCCCCCTGGTGCTGGCGGTGGCCGAGGCGGCCATGGCCGACCTGGGCATCGGCGTGCTGGAGCTGCAGCGCATCCCGGGCGGCTGGCGGCGGCTGCCCGGCAGCCGCTTCGAGCGGCGCATCACCGGCCTCAGCGGCTGGCGCGAGCCCGATCAGGCCCTGCGCTGCAGCGGTCCGGCGGCGGCGGTGTTTCGCAACCCCACCCCCCTGGGCTACCGCGACGGCCTGGGGGATCGGATCTTGGGCACCTTCGCCAACTGCGCCGGCGGCACCACCCCCTGGGGCACGGTGCTCAGCGCCGAAGAGAATTTTCAGGATCAGGTGAGCGAAGCGGTGTTCGCCGACGGCTCACCGGCGCCCCCCGGCGCCCGCCCCTTTCGCTGGGACGGCAGCCGGGTGGAGGGTCTGGGCAATCCCTTCGGCCTGGCCGGCCACAAATACGGCTGGATGGTGGAGTTCGATCCTCGCCAGCCGCACCAACCGGCGGTGAAGCACAGCTGGCTGGGCCGCTTTCGCCATGAGGCAGTGGCCGTGCAGGCCCGCGCCGGCCAGCCCCTGGTGGTGTATTCGGGCTGCGATCGCCACGGCGGCCACCTCTACCGTTTTGTCAGTGATGGCCAGGTGGTCGATCCGCAGGATCGCTCCAACTCCCGCTTGCTGGAGCAGGGCCGCCTGGAGGTGGCCCGCTTTGCCCCCGATGGCACGGGCCACTGGATCGCCCTGACACCGGCCACCCCCCTGGCGCCGCTGCGGCCCAGCCACTTCAGTCGCTTCGGCCTTGAGCAGCCCACCGTGCTGCCCCACAGCGATCGCGGCCGCAGCGGCGCCGAGGCCCTGGCCAGCGACGCGGCCGTGGCGGCGTACCGGCAGCGCTACGCCACGCTGGGCGATCTCTACACAGGCCAGGGGGCGATCCTGGTGGATGCCCACCTGGCCGCCAACGCCGTGGGCGCCACTCCAGCGGCCCGCCCGGAAGACACGGTGATCGATCCGCGGAACGGCGACCTGCTGATCGCCTTCACTGCCGCTGGCCGCAACGGCGAAGGCGGCAGCGACCCCGCCATCTTCCGCGGGCCCGGCGGCGAGGCGGACTGGCCCCACGGCTGGGTGATGCGCCTCAGCGACGCCCGCAGCGCGGCGGGATCGCGTTTCCGCTGGGAGATGGTGGCCACGGGGGGCACGCCCTGGCAGGGCGGCCTGGGCTTCAGCAACCCCGACAACCTGGCCTTCGATCCGGCCGGCAACCTCTGGATGGTCACCGACCGCTCCAGCTCCAGCAGCCTGGATGTGTTCGGCAACAACAGCTGCTGGCTGCTGCCCCGCTCTGGGGCCGCCGCCGGCCAGGCGCTCTGCTTCGCCATCGGCCCGATGGACTGCGAGCTCTGCGGCCCCTGCTTCGACAGCAGCGGCCGCACCCTGTTCCTGGCGGTGCAGCACCCGGGGGAGCTGCACGGCACGCGCCAGGGGCAGGCGAGCGAATGGCAGGCCCACCAGCTGGTGGATCGCGCCGGCCAGCCGTTTGAGCAGCTGCGCCAGGTGCCGCTCGGCTCCAACTGGCCCTCGGGCGTGCCCGGGCGCCCACCACGGCCCGGGGTGGTGGCAATCCGACGCCTGGACGGGGGCCTCCTGGCCTGATCCCTCAGCCCTTCACCCCAGGAATGAAGCGCCGCTCGTGCTGGGCACCGGCAAGCATGCGGTTCCAGTAAAGGGCGGGGAGCACCTTCCGCTTCACGAACCACATGCTCCAGCGCTCCTTGGTGGGATCGAGCGGGAAGGAAGGGGTCGGCTCCTGCTTGTAGTTGAACTCGGCCATGATCGTTTTGCCGTAGCCGGTGATCAGCGGACAGCAGCTGTAGCCGTCGTAGGCGGCGGCCAAGGGCAGGCCATCGAGGTGGGCCAGCAGGTTGGCCACCACCACCGGCGCCTGGCCGCGCACGGCCGCGGCGGTCTTGGAGTTGGGCATGCCGCTCACATCTCCCAGGGAGAACACGTTCGGGTAGCGCACGTGCTGGAGGTTGTACTGGTCCACCTCCACAAACCCGGCGCCATTGGCCAGGGGGCTGGTAGCCACCACATCGGGAGCGGCCATCGGCGGGGTCACATGGAGCAGGTCGTAGGGGATCACCTCCTCGCGGCTGGTCTCCCCTTCCGTCACCTTGAACACTGCCTCTTTCCTGTCGGCGCGCACGGCGGTCAGCACGTGGTTGTAGCGGGCGTCGATCCCCTTGCGTTTCACCACCTCGCGCAGGGGCGCCGCATAGGTGGGCACGCCGAAGATGCCCGGCGTGGCCGTGGCATAGATCACCTTGGCGTTCAAGCGCTTCTTCTTGAACACGTCGTCGGCCAGGTAGGCGATCTTCTGGGGAGCGCCGGGGCACTTGATCGGCATCGGCGCGCAGGTGAACACGGCATTGCCACCCTTGAACGCCTGGATCGCCTCCCAGGTGTAGGCGGTGTGGTCCTTGCTGTAGTTGCTGCACACCCCGCCGCTGCCCAGGGCCTCGGTGAGCCCCTCAATCTTGTCCCAGCAGAGCTTGAGGCCCGTGGCCACGATCAGCGCGTCGTAGCTGAGCGTGTCGCCGGCGGTGGTGATCACCGTGTTGTGGTCGGGATCAAAGCTGGCGGCACCTGCCTGGATCCAGTGGACCCCTGAGGGGATCAGGTCGCGCTCGGAGCGACGGGTTTCATCGAGGCTGAACACCCCCGCGCCCACCAGGGTCCAGCCGGGTTGGTAGAAGTGCTCGGCCGATGGCTCCAGGATCGCCACATCCAGGGCGCTCCGAGCCCGCTTCAGCTGGGCGGCAACGGTGATGCCGGCGGCACCGCCGCCAACGATCAGGATCTGGTGGTGGGCCATGGCAAACGGAGCGGAATCGGGCAGCGGCAGACACTGCCCTAACCATTCTCCGATTGCGGCATACCGTTGGGTAGCGATCTGCAGCGAATCGTGCGGGGGAGCGCACACGGGGCCTGATCACCAGGGCGTGAGTCTTCAGCTCTGAGCGGCCAGCAGCCGCTCAAGCAGCTCGGCGGCAGACAGGCCATCGGCGGCGATCCACTTGAGGCGGCTGGTCTCACCGCGCACCAGGTGGATGGCGCTGCGGGTCGTCACCCGCAGCGCCATCGCCACCGCCTGCTCCTGGCTCCGGGCCTGCACCGATCGATCAGCCATGGCGACTGCCAGGGTGGGGAGATCCTCCCGCGCCCCCTGCGGCAAGCCCGTGCAGCAGCCCCAGCAGCTCACCATCCGCCAGCCCGACGACTGGCATGTGCACCTGCGCGATGGGGCCATGCTGCAGGCGGTGGCCCCGGCCACGGCGGCCCAGTTCGCCCGGGCGATCGTGATGCCCAACCTCAGGCCACCGGTCACCACGGTGGCGGCCGCCAGCGCCTACCGGGAGCGCATCCGGGCAGCCCTGCCCGATCACAGCCGCTTCACGCCGCTGATGACGGCCTACCTCACCGACACGATCGATCCGGCCGAACTCGAGCGGGGCTTCAGCGAGGGCGTGTTCACCGCCTGCAAGCTCTACCCGGCCGGGGCCACCACCAACTCCGATTCCGGGGTCACGGCGATCGCCCGGATTGAGCCGGTGCTGGCGGTGATGGAACGCATCGGCATGCCGCTCCTGATCCACGGCGAGGTCACCGACGCCGAGATCGACATCTTCGACCGCGAGGCCGTGTTCATCGAGCGGGTGCTGACGCCACTGCTGCAGCGGCACCCGGGCCTGAAGGTGGTGCTGGAGCACATCACCACCAGCGACGCGGCCGACTTCGTGCGCAGCGGTCCGGCCACCCTGGCGGCCACGATCACACCCCACCACCTGCACATCAACCGCAACGCGATGTTTGCCGGCGGCCTGCGGCCCGACTTCTACTGCCTGCCGGTGGCCAAGCGTGAACTGCACCGCATTGCCCTGCGGGCGGCGGCCACCTCCGGCAACCCCAAGTTCTTCCTCGGCACTGATTCAGCCCCCCACAGCCGTGAGGCCAAAGAATCGGCCTGCGGCTGCGCCGGCATCTTCAACGCTCCATTCGCCCTCGAGAGCTACGCGGCGGTGTTTGAGCAGGAAAACGCCCTCGACAAACTGGAGGGCTTCGCCTCGGAGTTCGGACCCCGTTTCTACGGGCTGCCGCTCAATGAGGGCACCATCACCCTGGAACGGCAGCCGCTGGAGGTGCCCAGCCGGCTGCACCTCAATGACGCTGCCGGCACCAGCGTGGATCTGGTGCCCTTTCACGCCAGTACAACCCTCAACTGGCAGCTTGTACGCAGCTGAGCCGACACCGCCCCCGCACCTGCCGCAATAAAAGTCGTGTCACCGGCTCGCACCGGAGACCACAGACGGTTTAAGACCGAACCCAGTTGCCCATGGGCCATGGGCTTTTTCGTGCAGCTGACCGAGGCGATCACCACGCGTCAGTCGCTGCTGGTGACCGGGCTGGACCCCAACCCGGAGATGCTGCAGAGCTGGGCGGCCCGGCGCGGCATGGCCGGCCGCTCCTTCCTCAGCCAGGCGCGCCACTGGATCAAGGCGGTGATCGAGGCCACCGCGCCCCATGTGTGTGCCTACAAGCCCAGCCTGGGCTTCTATCAGGCCCTGGGGCCGGTGGGGCTGGAGCTGCTGCTGGAGGTGCGCGACCTGGTGCCGCGCGATCTGCCGCTGATCATCGACAGCAAGCACGGCGATCTCAATTCCTCTTCCGCCCTGGCCCAATACCTGTTCAGGGAGCTGGGAGCCGATGCGGTGACCCTTTCGCCCCTGCCGGGCCAGGACATCGCCGCCCCCTTCCTGCTCTACCCCGACAAGGCCGTGGTGATGACCTGCCACAGCTCCAACCAGGCGGCGCGGCAGATCCAGCACTACCCGAGCGACGACACCCCGCTCTACGTGCAGATCGTGCGGGAGACCCAGCTCTGGGCCACCCCGGAGCAGCTGCTGCTGGAGGTGGGCACCAGTGATCCGCAGATCCTGGCGCGGGTGCGATCCGAAGCGCCGGAGCGATTCGTGATCCTGCGCAGCCTCTGGGGGGAGGAGGAGAAGCTCGAGGCCATGCTGGAGGCCGGCTTCACCAGCGCCGGGGATGGGCTGCTGCTGCCCCTGCCCCAGAACCTGCTGGTGGAAGACGACATCGCCGAGCGGGCCGAGCGGCTCAAACGCCAGATCCAGGCGAGCCGGGAACGCTGGCTGGCCGCCCGCACCCCAGGCGCCAGCGGCGACACCTGCAGCGTGTGGCTGCCCGGCAGCGACACAGCAGGCTCGGCGGAGCCGATGGCGGCGGCGGCACCCGACCCCGTGGCCGAGCTGATCGTGGAGCTGTTCGACATCGGCTGCCTGCTGTTCGGCGACTACGTGCAGGCCTCCGGCGCCGTTTTCAACTACTACATCGATCTGCGCCAGATCATCTCCGATCCCAACCTCTTCCACCGGGTGCTGCATGCCTATGGCCAGCTGCTGGCCCAGCTCGACTTCGACCGCATCGCCGGCATTCCCTACGGCTCCCTGCCCACCGCCACGGGCCTGTCGCTGCTGCTCCACAAGCCCCTGATCTACCCCCGCAAGGAGGTGAAGGCCCACGGTGCCCGCCGCCTGATCGAGGGCGACTTCGAGGAGGGCGATCGGGTGGTGGTGGTCGACGACATCCTGATCACCGGCGGCAGCGTGCTGGAGGGCATCGCCAAGCTGGAGAGTTCCGGGCTGCAGGTGCGCGACGTGGTGGTGTTCATCGACCACGGCGGAGACCACGACCGCCAGGCCAAGGAGCGGCTGGCGGCGGCGGGCTACCGGGCCCATGCGGTGCTGGGAATCGAGCAGATCACCCGGGTGCTGCTGGCCGCCGATCGGCTCACGCCGGAGCAGGCAACCAGGCTGGTGCCGTCAACTGCTGTAGCCCAGCCGACAGCGGCAAGGTTGCCTGCGCCAGCCCAACCCGGCAGCCCCGTAGGGTGAACCCACGCCCTTGCGGTCCCCGGAAGCCATGAGCAGCAGCAACGGCCTCACGATCGGGGAACTGGAGGCCAACTATTCGCTCTACTGCAAGGCCCTGAGGCGGCTTCTGCAGGAGGGTCGCAGCCTCACGGCCATCCAGCGCACCGTGTGCTGGCAGCGGTTGAGCCAGCTGCACACCTGCCTGCCTGGCCGCTACCGCGACCCCGACTACCTCTGCGCCGTGCTGAAGCGCGATCTGGCCTGAGCAGCGCTGAAGCAGCACCGTGAGCGACAGCACCAGGCAGCCGCCGCGCTCCCTCTCCGAGCCGTTCCTGCGCCGGCCCGTGCTCACCCTGGTGGTGAGCCTGCTGGTGCTGCTGGCCGGCCTGGTGAGCCTGCCCCAGCTGCAGGTGGAAAACCTGCCGCCGATCGCCCCGGGCCGGGTCACGGTGCGGGCCAATTACCCCGGTGCCAGTCCGGAGGTGGTGGAACAAGGCGTGACCTCCCTGCTTGAGAAGCAGTTCAACGGGCTGGAGCGGCTCGACACGATCCGCTCGGTGAGCTCGGCCAACGGCAGCGCGATCACCCTCAGCTTCGAGGGCGGCAATCCCGAAATCAACCAGATCAACGTGCAGAACGAAGCTGCCGTGGTGGCGCGCCAGCTGCCGGCCCAGGTGGCCCGCTTCGGGGTGCAGGTGCGGCGCAGCTCCGACGACCTGCTGATGGTGCTGAGCTTCAGCGCCGATCGCAACGTCTACAGCGACACCTTCCTGAGCGGCTGGGTGGACCAGGTGGTGCGTGACCGGCTGCAGCGGGTGCCGGGGGTGGGCAGCGTGAGTCTCTCGGGCGGCAATGCCCTGGCCTTCCGCCTCTGGCTCGATCCGCTGCGCCTGGAGGAGCGGGGCCTCACGATCGCCGCCGTGCGCCAGGCCCTGCAGCAGCAGAACGTGCTGGCGGCCCTGGGCCAGGCCGGCGATGCGCCCGCGCCCCTCGGCCAGGAGATCACCCTGCCGCTGCGCATGGAGGGCCGGCTGCGCAGCCCTGAAGACTTCAACGACCTGGTGGTGGCCCGCAGCCCCGGCGGTGGCGTGATCCTGCTGCGCGACGTGGGGCGGGTGGAGCTGGGCGCCGAGACCTACGACACGATCGCCACCAACTTGCAGGGCCGCGCCGTGGTGGCCGTGGTGGTGAACCAGCGCGACGGCAGCAACGCCATCGCCGTGAGCGAGGCGGTGAACCAGGCCCTCGACGCGCTGGCCCCCAGCTACCCGCCGGGGATCGAGCAGCAGCTGATCGTGGATGAGGCCGACTTTGTGCGCGGCAGCATCCAGGCCACAAGCGCCAGCCTGCGCGATGCGGTGCTGCTGGTGGTGGTGGTGCTGCTGCTGGGGCTGGGCAACAGCCGCCTGGCCCTGATCACCGCCGCGGCGGTGCCGGTGGCCCTGGTGGGCTCCCTCAGCGTGCTGCAGCTGGCGGGCCAGTCGCTCAACACCCTCACCCTGTTTGGGATGGTGCTGGCCTCGGGCCTAGTGGTCGACGACGCCATCGTGGTGAGCGAGGACATCGGCCGGCGCCTGGAGGAGGGCACGCCGCCGCTGCAGGCGGCCCGCGAGGCGATGGCCGAGCTGGGCGGCGCCGTGGTGGCCACCTCGCTGGTGCTGATTGCCGTGTTTGTGCCGGTGCTGGGCCTGGGCGGCAGCGTGGGCCGGCTCTACGGCCCGATCGCAGTCACCATCAGTGCCGCCATCACCTTCTCCACCCTCAACGCCCTCAGCTTCACACCGGTGGCGGCCAGCCGACTGCTGCAGCCGCAGCGTCAGGAACCGGCCTGGCTGCTGCGCTGGATCGATCCCCCCCGCCGTTGGCTCGAATCCCTGGAGGGGCCCTACTGCCGCTGGCTGGAGCGCTGCCTGGCCATGCGCCGGCGGGTGCTGGCTCTGCTGCTGGCCGGCCTGGTGCTCACCGGCCTGGGGCTGCAGCACCTGCCCAAGGCATTCATCCCACAGGAGGACAACGGCCAGCTGCGTGGCGTGGTGATCCTGCCCGACGGCCTGGGCCTGCAGCAGACCCAGGCTGCCCTGGAGCAGGTGCGCCAGGTGATGGTGCGCGAACCGCTGATCACCCGCGCCAACTTCTACGCGGGCCGCTCCTTCGGCGACAGCAGCCCCAACAAGGGCAATTTCTTCGTGCGGCTGGCACCGATTGAGCAGCGCCGCGGCCCCGAAGCCAGCACCCGGGCCGTGGCCGAGCGGCTCGACGCCGCCCTGCGCCGCAGCGTGAAGGGGGCGGTGGTGCAGCTGAGCGAGGCCCCCTCGGTGCGGGGCTTCAGCGCCGAGGGTGGCCTGGAGCTGGAGCTGCTCGACACCAGTGCCGGCCAGCTGAGCCTGGAGGCCTTCGAACAGCAGGCCCAGGCCTTCATCCGCGCGGCCAATGCCACCGGTGCGTTTGAGCGGGTGTCAACCCGCTTCTCCACCGGTGCGCCCCAGCTGCAGCTGATCCCCGACCGCCTGCAGCTGGCCTCGCTCGGGGTGGATCTGGCGGCGGTGGTCGACACGATCGGCGCCAGCTTCGGCAGCGACTACGTGAACGACAGCTTCGAGAGCGACCAGGTGCGCAAGGTGATCGTGCAGCTCGATGGCGCCGCCCGCCGCAACGCGGCCGATGTGCTGGCCCTACAGGTGCCCAACCGAGACGGGCGGCTCATCCCCCTGGCCCAGCTGGTGCAACTGGAGGAAGGCAGCGGCCCCACCAGCATCAACCACACCCGCCTGGTGCGCTCGATCAACATCCGCGCTCTGCCAAGGGCCGGGGTGAGCAGCAGCCAGGCGATGGCGATCCTGGAGCGGGTGCAGCGCGAGCAGGGCAGCGCCGGCACCGAGCTGGAGTGGGCCGGACTGGCCCGCGAGGAGGCCCGCGCCGGCGGAAGCAACGTGCGTGTGTTTGTGCTGGGCGTGGTGGTGATGCTGCTGGTGTTGGCCGCCCTCTACGACAACTTCATCGATCCCTTCATCATTCTGGTGACGGTGCCGCTGGCCCTGCTGGGAGCGGTGGTGGGGCTTTCGCTGCGCGGCCTGCCGCTGGATGTGTATGGCCAGATGGGCCTGCTGGTGCTGGTGAGCCTGGCCGCCAAGAACGGCATCTTGATCGTGGAGTTCGCCAACCAGCGCCTGGCCGAGGGCCTCGATCTCGACGCGGCGATCCGCGAGGCCGCCCGCACCCGCCTGCGGCCGATCCTGCTCACGGCCATCTCCTCGCTGGCGGGGTTCCTGCCGCTGCTACTGGCCAGCGGCTTCGGCTCCGGCAGCCGCCTCAGCATCGGCACCGTGGTGTTCAGCGGCCTGCTGGCGGCCACCGTGCTCAGCCTGTTCGTGGTGCCGGTGGTGTATCGGATCGTCAAGGGCTGGGAACTGCAGCGGCGCGGCGCCAACAGACTCCCCTTATCACTCGGCTGAGACAGCGCCGGCGGCAGAGCCTGCGAACGAACGCCGTCGCTGATCGGGCCTCGATGTCCATTCCATCAGCCACACCTGGAGCTGGGGTTTGGTCTAACGACCAGCCTGTCATTGCGCCCATCGGCGGACAGATCCGCGTGCGCCAGCGCAGGCGCAGCCTCAGCAGGCTGCTGCTGGCCCTGGGCCTGATCTGCGGGGCCAGCGGCTGCACCAGCGCCACCCGCGCCCCGCTCCCCAGGCCCCTGGCTGTGCGAGCTCAGCCTGTGGACACCGCTGCATTTCCAGAGGTGATCAACACCATCAGCACGCTGGAGGCACCCGAAGAGGTGAACCTTGCCGCCCAGGCAGGGGGGCGGATTGAAAGCCTCCGGATCCGCCAGGGCGATGCGGTGCGTGCCGGTCAGCTTCTGGTGGTGCTGGATCAGACCCAGCTGCGCGAGGAGGTGAAGGCCCTCAGCAGTCAACGCGATGAGAGCCGACTGAACTTCCAGCGGTTCGAATATCTGGTGCGCCAGGGGGCCGCAAGCCCCATCCAGCGCGATGCCCTGCGCCAGAACTACCTCGCAGCCGATGCCGCTTTGAAGGCCAAACAGGCGGATCTTGCTTACAAGGACCTGCGTGCGCCGATGGGTGGCGTGGTGGGTGATGTGGCGGTGAAGCCGGGCGATGTGATTCGCGCCGGGACTCCCTTCACCACCATCCAGCGCTCCAACCGCCTGTTGGCCCGGGTCGATGTACCGGCCCGGTTCAGCCAGCGGATTCGTCCCGGTCAGAGCGTGCTGGTCAGTGCACCTGGCGGAAACGGCCGCACGGAGGGACGAGTCGTCTCGATTGATCCCCGCGTCAACGGCGCCACCCAATCGTTTCTGGTCAAGGCTGAGCTGGACAACCGCGACGGCTGGTTCCGCAATGGCGAACGGGTCAGGACCCGCCTGGTGATCGAGTCTGTGAACCAGCTGGCCGTGCCCGCTCTGGCGGTGACGCGGACGAGCGGCCAGACGTTCGTGTTCGTGGTGGGCAGCTTGCGGGAGCTGGAGGCTCAGCCGGGCAATGTGCCGCTGGAACGCCTGCGCGAACTGCCAGCCGGCACCCGCTTTGCCCTCAAGCTGCCGGTGCGCCTCGGCCCACTCCAGGACAATCGCTACCCGGTGCTCGCCGGACTCCGCTCCGGCCAGTCGGTGATTGTGAGCAACCTGTTCAGCCTCCGCCACGGCACCCCGGTGACCGTGCCATGAGCGACCTCGAGCCGCGGGTGCGGGATCTGGAGCGACAGGTGGGGGAGCTGACAGCTGCACTCCGGCAGATGGAATCGATGCTCGCCCTGGTGGGCGACGTGCAGACCTACACCCACCTGCGGGATCTGCTGCTGGCCGGCGATCTCGACGGCGCTGATCGGGAAACAGCGCGGCTGATGTTCGAGCAACTGGTCAACGCCAACGGTGATGTGAGCCCGGAAGCCCTCGAGCGCTGCCCTGCTGCCGTGGTGCTGATCATCGATGAGCTGTGGAGCGGCAGCTGCCAGGGGCGGCAGGGATTTGGGGTGCAGCAGCGCATCTACCGGGACCTGGGAGGCACGCGCGAATCGCTGGTCGCCCAGGACACGGAGCTGTTTGAACAGTTCACCCGCGCGGTGGCCTGGCCCACCGTGGCCGATGTGGGATTCGCCTTACCCGAGGAACTGACGGTGCCGGTGCCAGCTGCGCTCGATGCCCACGGTTCGCCGCCAGCCGGCCATCTGCCGATGCGCTGCTGGGCCGGCGACTACGGGCTGAAAGCCGCCAATCTGCTGATGGCTCGCCTGATCGACGTGTTCGGATCCTGAGGTGGCGCCTCAACCAACTCAGCGCCGGCGACCGGTTTTCCCGTGCCGGCTCCATGGGGATCGTCGCCGCAGTCGCCGCCGCTGAGCCTGGGCAATCGTGGCGAAACCAGCAGCCACCAGGGCCCCCAGACCAGCGCCAACGCGGGGGTAGGCCTTGTACAGACGCTGATAGGTGGCACTGCGGAAGCGTTCCTGACCTGCAGGATCCTGCGCCATAGGCTCGACGGATCGTCCCAAGCCGGCGCCCACCACAGCGCCGATGAGAGCGGCAAACAGTCGCTGGCGAACGGCTCGGTTCATCACCCTGCCTCGGGACTAAGCGGGTTCGGCGTCGCCGAGGTAGCGCCGCTCCAGACCCTTCACGATGACGTAGATCACGGGGGCCACGCCCAGGCTGAGCACGGTGGCTACCAGGTAACCCCCGAAGCTGACGGTGCCGATCGACCAACGGCTCATGGCACCAGCACCCGAGGCGGTCATCAGCGGGATGTAGCCCACCAATCCGGAAGCAGCCGTCATGACAATCGGCTGGAAGCGCACCCTGGCGGCATTGACAGCCGCAAGGGAAAGACTCATCCCCAAAGACACATAGTCATTCGCCTGCTCAACGATCAAGATGGCATTTTTGCTGGCCATTCCAATCAACATCAACAGGCCAACCTGAGCGAAGATGTCGTTGCTGATCACGGGCCAGAAACCACCAGCCTGTAGCAGGTTGGCCCGCCCCCACACCGCCACCATGGCGCCCAGGATTGCCAAAGGAACGGTGAGCAGAATGATCATTGGATCGATGTAGCTCCCGTACTGGGCAGACATCACCAGGAACACCAGCACAATCGCCAGGGCAAAGATCGC
Source organism: Prochlorococcaceae cyanobacterium (assembly GCA_044235095.1). GTDB lineage: Bacteria > Cyanobacteriota > Cyanobacteriia > PCC-6307 > Cyanobiaceae > NIES-981. The sequence continues at coordinate 35,413 of JBIIIC010000011.1, forward strand.
TGTGGTGGCTCCACCGGCGCTTCGCTCTTCCAGCGAAAGGCCCGCCCACGCGTAGCCAAAACCGGGATCAAGGGTCTGGGCAGCCAACTCCTCCATGGCGGCAAGCGCCTGACCGGAGCTGTAGCCGGAAGCTGGCACACCCTGAATCTTGATCGCTTCATACACATTGAATGCAGTGATGGAGGGTGGAGCAACAAAGGGTTCTGCACTGATCAGACTCTGCAATTGCACCAGATCACCAGCTCGTGAACGCACAAAGAAAGAAGCAATATCGCCAGGCTCTCGACGATCCTGCGCCTCTGCCTGAACATAAACACGATACTGATCAGCGCCGAGAATGAAGTCGTTGACGTAGGTGCCACCCAGATAGGACTGAAGCGTGCCAAATGCTTCCTGAACATCCACATTGAGAGCCTTCACAAGATCACGATCCAGACTGATCGACATCTGCTCGGTAGCAGGGGTGAAGGTGGTGGTCACCCGCCCCAGCTCGGGGCGCTCAGCCGCAGCGGCAATCAATGCCTGGGCGTTGTCGATCAGCACCTCGATGGGCTGGGATGCGCGATTCTGCAGCTGGAACTCGAATCCGCCAGTGGCGCCCACACCGTCAACCGGAGGAATATTGGCCGCGAACGCCAGCGAACCACTCACCTCAGCACGCAATCGGGCATTGATGGATTGCAACAGGCCAAACACAGATTGATCCGCCTTGGAGCGCTGATTCCAGGGCTTGAGACGAATGAAAAACAGGTACTTATTATAGGCGTTACCCTCAAGACCGAATCCTGCAGCACCCAGGAAACTGTCGATATCAGGATAGTCCTGAAGAATCGCCGTTACCTGTTCAACCTGTTGCTGGGTATAAGGCAACGATGCGGTTGGCGGCGCCTCTCCCTGGATAATCATCAGGCCTTGATCCTCTTCTGGAATGAAGCCTGTGGGCACGATGCGCAACATCAGATAGGTGGCCAGAAGACCAGCCACGAAAACAGCCAGAACCAGATAGCGGGCATTCACCAACCGCTCGATCGTGCGTCCATACCAAGCGACCAGAGCACCGAAAATCCGATTGAAACCACTGAAGAGCCAACCAAGACCAAAGTTCAGACCACGCTGCACAGGATCGGGCTTGGCCCCTTCAGGCCTGAGGAACAGCGCGCAGAGCGTGGGTGAAAAGGTGAGGGCGTTGAATGTCGAAAACACAATCGCTGCCGCCAGGGTGACAGCGAACTGGCGATAGACAATACCGGTAGTACCTGGGAAAAAGCACACTGGGATGAATACGGCCAGCTGAACCAGGGCCGCCGTCATCGTGGGGGACGCCAGTTCATTCATCGAGTCGAGCGCAGCCTGAAGCGGCTTCATGCCCTGGCCGAGCTTGGCCTTGATCGCCTGCACAATCACCACGGCGTCATCCGTGACGGTGCCAATCGCCAGGATGATCCCAAACATGGTGAGCTGATTGATGCTGAAGTCGAGGCCAAGCACCACAGCCATGGCTCCCACCATCGCCACTGGCATGGCCAGAGCCGGTACAATTGTGGATCTCCAATCCTGAAGAAACAGCAGAATCGTGAGCACTGCCATCACAATGGCATCACGCAGATTAGCCGTCACATCGGCTAGAGACGTGGTCACAAACAAGGTGGAGTCGTAGGGAATCTCATAACGAAGACCAGGCGGAAATGTCTGCGACAAGGCTTCGATTCTGGCCTTCACCTGATTGCCGGTATCCAAGGCATTCGCGCCTGGGAGTTGGTAAACAAACAGCGAGGCAGACGGGCGGCCGCTCTGACTGGTGCTGACGTCATAGTTCTCGGCACCCAGCTCCACCCTGCCCACATCACTCACTTTGACCAACGTGCCGTTATCGCCCACCTTGAGCACCAGATTTTCTGCGTCAGCCACATCCCGGAACCGACTTCTGGTGACCAGGGGAATGGCGACATCCTGACCCTGAGGACTGGGCTCCTGGCCCAGGCGACCGGCACCGGTCTGAATGTTTTGGTCGAGCAAGGCACGCTGCACATCCAGTGGCGTAAGACCAGCACTGGCCAATCGGGCTGGATCGAGCCAGATCCGCATCGCATAGCGCCGCTCACCGATGATCTTCACATCGCCCACACCAGGAACGCGACGGATTTCATCGATCAGATTCTGGTCAACAAAGTTGCTGAGGAACAACTGGTCATACAGGGGATTGCCGTCGGCACCGTTGTCGGCATAGAAACCGTAGGCAACAAGGATGCTCGGCGAGGCAGCTTTCACACTCACACCCGTTTGCTTCACCACCTCAGGCAGACTCGGCTCAGCCTGGGCAACCCTGTTCTGCACATTGACCTGGGCAATGTTGCGATCCACATCAACAGGGAAGAACACGTTGATATTGCTGACGCCATCGGAGGAGGTATTTGAGGACATATATTTCATAGCCTCCACGCCATTGATCTCTTTCTCCAGCGGCCGCGTGGTGGTGTCATAGGTGGTGCGTGCATCGGCACCGATATTGGTGGCGCTCACCTGGATCTGAGTGGGCGCCAACTGGGGAAGTTTTTCCAGGGGCAGCAGCGGAATCGCCACACCGCCAACCAACAGGATCACCAGGGAACACACCGTGGTGAGTACCGGGTTACGAATAAAGCGATCAGAAAGGCTCATGACAGCCCCATCACTGGAGCAAACCCTAATTCCGAAAAAGTAGAGGGAAGCTCATCGTTGTTTTCAGAAATGGTGCCTGTGCACCATGGTCAGGAGCGGTCGCCGAGGTTGCTGCTGAACCGACCGATCAGCAGGCCGAGCACACTGGTGAGATAGACGTTGCCGGCAATCGCAATCAGAATGCTCACCATCTGCGCCGGTGACGTAGTGGGCTGGATATCGCCATAGCCCGTTGTAGTGAGGGTTACGAAGGCGAAATAGTTGAGGGAAACAAAATTCAGACTCCACACCGGCTGCAGGCCATCGGCCAGCACGGCTGCCTCACGCACACCCAGAAAACTGCCCGGCTGGGCTGTTTCCAGGCCAGCACACACCAGGCCTCCAGCCAGGCCCAGCATCAGATAGCCCGCCAGGGCCCCACGCAGCACAGCACGATTGACGCTGCGCTCCTCTGACAGCTGGGTGATCAGCCTGGCCGCGCTCCAGATGGCAAACACGGCCCACAGCACCACCACCGGCACGCCCGACGAACGCAGGTTGAGGGGGGTGAGCATCCAGAAGCCGCCCACACTCAGGGCTGCCAGGCCAACCAGGCGGTAGCTCCACCGGCCGATGGCCTCGCCGCGTCCCAGGCCCCGCTCGGCGCCTCCAGAGGTGCCGAGCGCTTGCAGCATCTGCGTACCGAGCAGCAGATACCCCAGCGACGAGAGCCGGTTCCAGGGCGCTGGCAGGGTGAAAATCGCCAACTGGAGCAGACACACGGCCAGCAGGCGGGCGTAGTGGCGCTGGGCAGGGCTGCGCAGAGGCGGCATCAGATCTCCAGCAGGCAGCTCTGGGGAAATTCAAACGGCGAGGCCTTGGCCGGCAAGCAGCGCCGGTGACCCTTGTGGCACCGGCAGGAGCGGTGCGGGCAGGAGGATTTGGGCCAGGATTGGGTTTAGCTGCCGCTGGCGTCGATGGAGAGCATGCCCAGCCGGCAGCTGCTGCGGCGCGAGTTCGACGCCGAGGCCCGCTGCGACCAGGAGTTTCTGGTGCAGAGCGTGGCGGCCACCCTGATCGCCAGCTTCGGTCTGCTGGCCAACAGCGCCGCCGTGGTGATCGGGGCGATGCTGGTGGCCCCCTGGATCCTGCCGCTGCGCGCCGCGGCCTATGGCATCCTGCGGGGACACCTGGCCCTGGTGGGGCGTGCCCTGCTCACCCTGGCGATCGGGGCAGTGAGCACGTTTGGGCTGGCCGCCCTGCTGGGCCTGCTGGTGGGCCTGCCGATCTTCGGCAGCGAAGTGATGGCCCGCACCAGCCCCAACCTGCTGGACCTGGGCATCGCCCTGGTGGCAGGCGCCATCGCCGCTTACGCCAAGGTGCGGCGCAAGGCCGTGTCGGCCCTGGCGGGCACCGCCATCGCCGTGGCCCTGGTGCCGCCGGTGTGCACCAGCGGGCTGCTGGCCGCCGCTGGGCGCTGGCCCCAGGCAGGCGGCGCTGCTTTGCTGTTTCTCACCAACCTGCTGGGCATCCTCTCGGGGGCCCTGATCACCCTGGGGCTGTGCCGCCCTGAACTGGCAATCGGCTGGCGGCGACGGCGCCTCAGCCTCGGCAGCCTGGTGCTCACGTCTCTGCTGTTGCTGCCGCTGAGCGGCAGCTTCCTCAACCTGCTGCGCCAGGCGCGGCGCACGGCCGTGCAGGAGCAGGTGGAGCAGGCGATCGACGCCAGCCTGCGCAAGGAGACCATCACCCTCGGGCAGAACGCCGACCTGGTGGGGATCCGCATCGACTGGGGCCAGAACCCGCCCCTGATCCGGGCGATGGTGCGGGTAAGCCGGCCCGACCTGCCCACCCCCAGGCAGGTGGAGGCCGTGCAGACCTTCATCAACAGCCGCCAGCCGATCCGCTTTCGCCTGGTGGTGCAGCGCAGCCTGGTGGATGTGGTGGGTCCGCCGTCGGCTCCCAATCCACCGGATCCGGCCCTGCCCCTGACACCGCTGACACCCCAGGGCCAGGAGGCGCCCCCGCAGAGCGAATCAGACGCTCCAACAGTGCCAGAGTGGCCTGAGGATCCTGATCCGGGCCCACCGCCACAGCCCAGCGCCGCTCCTGCTCGCTGAGCGGCTCCAGCGTGCGCCGCTGCTGCTCCAGCACGGCCAGATCGGCATCGGAGGGATCCTGGCCCTGGCACAGGCGGGCTGTGATCCGCCGATGGAGCTGCTGCAGGGGCACCTGAAAATCCAGGACCAGCAACGGCACAGCGGCAGCAATGGCCACGGCCTCCATGCGCTGGCGATCGCGGCGGCGCAGGAAGGTGGCATCAACGATCACCGAGAACCCGGCCTCCAGCACAGCGGCCGCCTGGGCCGGCAGCCGCTGGCCAAACAGCTCTTCGCTCACGGCCGGAGCGTAGGGATCCCCGTGGCGTGGCGGCTCAGGAGCCTCGCCCCAGAGGCCGAACAGCCGCTTGCGTTCCACATCCGAGCGGATCCGGATCGCCTGCAGGGGTTCGATCAGACCGGCGCTGTGGTGCGACTTGCCGGCCCCCGAGAGGCCGTGGCACAGCAGCAGCAGGCGGGGCCGGCGCTGGCCGCTCGCCCCCGCCAGCTGCAGATAGGCCCGCACCTGCTCACTCTGGCCGCTCAGGGCCGCCACCTTGGCGCGCACCAGGGCGCGATAGCTGCTGTACCAGCGCCAGAGGTCCAGCCCGCCGTAGTCGCCGCTGCGCTCCAGCCAGCGATTGAGCAGACGCACCGCCAGAGCGGGATAGCCCCGCTCCTGCAGGTCCATCACCAGAAAGGCCAGGTCGCTGATCACATCGATCCAGCGCAGGGCCGGGCTGAATTCGAGGCAGTCGAAGGGCTCGATCCGCCCCCCGTGCAGCACCAGATTGCCCAGGTGCAGATCGCCGTGGCACTCCCGCACCCGGCCGGCCGCAAGCCGCTCAGCGAAGCGGGGTTCCAGCCGGTGAAACTCCCGCTCGGCCCATCCCTGCAGCCCCCGAACCACCGGCTGCAGCCTGACGTCCACCTGAGCCGGACTGAGCAGGGTGCGGAAATTGGCCAGCACCGGCGCCCGCACCGCAGCCGGACTACCGAAGCCTGGCCCGGCTGAGTCGGTCCCGGGCCTTGCCACCGCGGCCTGGGCATGAAAGCGGGCCAGCTGGTCGGCGAAGGTGTCGATCTGCTCACCGCTGATCGCGCCACGCACCAGAGCCGCCGGCAGCAGGTCGGCCTGGTCGAACTGGCGCATCTGCACGGCGTAGTCGAGGGCCGGCGCTTCACCGCCCATGCGGGGATCCATCGCCTGGCCTGTAACCGGCAGCACCCCCAGGTACAGATCGCTGCCGAAACGCCGGTTGAGCCTGAGCTCTTCGCTGCAGAAGTGGTGGCGGCACTCGAGGCTGGTGAAATCGAGAAAGCCCAGATTCACCGGCTTCTTGAGCTTGTAGGCAAAAGGGCCCGTGAGAATCACCCAGGAGATGTGGGTCTCCAGCAGGCGGATCTCCCCCACCGGATGGCTGTAGGCCTCGGCCCGCAGCAACCCGCGGATCAGGGGGGGCAGGGAGGGCTGGTCTGGGTGGCTGGCCATGGGCTGCAGTCCCCTACCCCAACTCCTGAAGCCATCCTTACCCTTGAGGCATGGACAGCACCATCGCTTGACCCACACACATGTACGGCCTGGTGAATCAAGCCATCCGCGACATGATTCGCGTGAACCATGGCCAGGACGCGTGGGATCGGGTGAGACAGCGGGCTGAGGTGCCTGTTGAGCAGTTTGAGGGGATGGAGCCCTACCCCGACGACCTCACCCACCGGCTGGTGATGGCGGCCAGCGTGGAGCTCGAGAAAGATCCCCAGGCCCTGCTTCGGGCCTTTGGCGAGTTCTGGGTGAAATACACCGCCGCCGAAGGCTATGGACCCCTGATGGAGATCGCGGGCTCAAGCCTGCCCGAGTTCCTTCACAACCTCGACGACCTCCACGCCCGGGTGGGGGTGAACTTCCCCAAGCTGGTGCCGCCCAGCTTCGATGCCGAGGAGGCCGAGCCCGGCACCATGCATCTGCACTACCACTCCAAGCGGCAGGGACTGGCCCCGATGGTGATCGGCCTGGTGGAGGGGCTGGGGCAGCGGTTTGAAACCCCGGTCGATGTGGAGCAGCTGGCCTGCCGCAGTGAGGGGGCCGACCATGACGTGTTTGCCGTGCACTACGGGGACCCCAGCGAGCGAGCGCAGCGCCAGCAGCCATGACTCTGGCCCCATCGGCCCACCGCTTCCCCGAGCTCTTCCCCTTCCACCTGGTGGTGGACCGCCAGCTGCTGATTCGCCAGATGGGGCCCGCTCTCTCGCGACTGTTGGGCCGGGAGGTGATCGGCGCCCACCTTGCCGACCATGTGCTGTGGCGGCGCCCACTGCTGGATGAGCTCAGCTTCCAGGCCCTGGAGCAACTCGGTTCCAAGCTCACCGTGCTGCAGCTGCAGCGGTTGGCGCTGCAGCTCAAGGGGCAGGTGCTCGTGGACAACGGACACGCATTCTTCCTGGGCAACCCGGTGGTGCAGAGCCTGGAACATCTCAGCGGCCTGGGCATCCGCCTCAGCGACATCCCCCGCCACGACGCCCTGGCCGATGCGCTGGTGATGCTGCAGACCAAGGACATGACCATTGCCGACCTGGTGCAGCGGCGCACCCGGGACCTGGAACAGCTCGCCACCCGGGACGCACTCACCGGCGTGGGCAACCGGCTGCTGTTCAACCGGGAACTGGCCAGCGAACTCGAGCAGCACCAGCTCGGCAGCCAGCCGCTGGCGCTGCTGCTGCTCGATGTGGATCACTTCAAACGGTTCAACGACTCCCATGGCCACCTGGTGGGCGATGCCTGCCTCCAGGCCGTGGCCAGCCAGTTGCAACAGCTTGTGAGCCGCAGCCGCGATCGGGTGTACCGCTATGGAGGCGAGGAGTTTGCAGTGCTGCTGCCGGGCACGGATCTCGCCGGCGCCCAGCAGCTGGCCCAGCGGATTGTGGTGGGATTTGCCGCCACCCCCCTTCATCTGCAGGACTTTGACCAGCAGCATCGGGTCTCGGTGAGCGTGGGCCTGGCCTGCGCTCAGCCCGGTGAGACAACAGATGGCCAGTCCCTGCTTGCCCTGGCCGATACAGCCCTGTATCAGGCCAAAAACAATGGCCGTAGCTGCTTTGTGAGCATGGGCGCACGGGTCTGAAAGGCAGCCTGACCGCCCCCTTACGCTGCAATGAGTGATTCGGATGGCCGGATCCGGATCCGATGGCCCTGTTGCGCCGGCGGCTGCCACGGCCGCCCTCCACCCGTATCCGCCGCCCCTGGCGGGCTCCCCTGGCCCTGGCGGTGCTGGTGAACCTGGGGGCGATCGGCTACCGGCTCAGCGAGGGCTGGGACTGGGGAGACTGCTACTGGATGGTGCTGATCACGCTCAGCACCCTCGGCTTCAGTGATGGCCACACCCAGATTCTCACCGCGAGCGGCCGGCTGGTCACCACCCTGCTGCTGCTGGGCGGCCTGGTGGTGGTGCAGATCAGCATTCAGGGGGTGCTGGGCCTCACTGAATCCGGCTATTTCCGGCGCCTGCGGGAGCGCCGTTTCCGTCGCTGGCTCAACAGCATGCAAGACCATGTGATCCTCTGCGGCTACGGCCGGATCGGCCGCGAGATCGCCGCCCAGGTGAGCCGCGAAGGGGTCCAGCTGCTGGTGGTCGACACCGACCCGGAGCGGCGCGAAGCCGCGGAAGAGGCGGGGCTGGCGGTGCTGATGGCCGATGCCACCCTCGATGAGACCCTCCGGGAGGCGGGAATCCACCGCTGCCGATCGCTAGTGGCGGCGCTGCCCAGCAACGCCGCCAATCTCTATGTGACCCTCAGCGCCCGCGGCCTGGCCCCTGATTGCCGGCTGATCGCCCGGGCCGACAGCGATGAAGCGGCCCGCAAGCTGCGACTGGCCGGAGCCGATGCGGTGGTGAGCCCCTACGTGAGCGGCGGCCGCATGATGGCCGCCACGGCCCTGCGGCCCCTGGCGGTGAGCTTCATGGACCTGCTGGCCGGCAGCGACTGTGAGGTGGAGGAGTTTCAGCTGAGCTCAGATCCCGAGGCCCTCGGCTCCCTCAATGGCGTCAGCCTGGCGGAGCTGCAGCTGGGCCGCCGCACCGGCGCCCTGGTGCTGGCGATCCGGCCGCCCAGGAACAGCACACGCCCCGCCATGCAGTACAGGGGCGCCGCCATCCCGGCAGAGCCGAATGGCCTGATCGCCAACCCTGGCGGCCATGAGCGGCTGGCCCCCGGCCAGCTGCTGGTGGTGCTGGGCAGCAAACGGCAGCTGAAGCTGGTGCAGGACCTGCTGGGGCCGTCGCTGCTCAGCGTGGGCCAAATGGCCAACTGAGGGAGCGCCGACCATGGCTGAAAGCACACGGGCGGCGGCCCCACCCCTGGTGCTGGTGCATGGCCTCTGGGACAGCCCCCGGCTGTTCCGCCATCTGGTGGAGCGGCTGGAGGGACGCCGGGAACCGCTGCTGATTCCCCACCTGCCCCATGGGCTGGGCGTGCGGCGGATCGAGGAACTGGCGGCGCAGCTGGGTGGCCACATCGAGGCGGCCTTCGGCCATGACCAGCCGATCGACCTGCTCGGCTTTTCGATGGGAGGCGTGATCGCCCGCACCTGGATCCAGCTGCAGGGGGGCCACCGCCGCACTCGCAGGTTCGTGAGTGTGGGCAGTCCGCAACAGGGCACCTGGGTGGCCCAGCCCTGGCCCGGCCAGCTGCTGGCGAGCATCGCCGACATGAAGGTGGGCAGCAGCCTGCTGCGGCGCCTCAACGCCGACTCCCGGCTGCTGCTGCCGATCGACTGCGCCAGCTTCTTCTGCGCCGCCGATCTGATGGTGGTGCCAGGCTGGCGTGCCGTGTTGCCGGTGGGCCCGCACACGGGCCTGCCGGTGCTCACCCACCAGCAGCTGATCCGTCACCCCGCCGCCCTGACGCCCCTGGTGGCCGAACTGTTGCGGCCATGAGGTCGGTCGCCAGGCGCTCAGCACTGCGCAGGGCGCCCTCGATCCGGCCAAAGCCCGGACCGGCCACATAGTCGCCGCAGAACCCCACCCGGCTGGAAGGACAGAGGCAGAGCTCGCTGGGCAGACCGGGAGCCACCGGGAAGGCGGCGCCCCAGCGCATCAGCTGACGGTCGGCACCGGCCATGGCGGGCGTGCCGACCCAGGGCTCAAGTGCCTGCAGCAGCTGGGTCTCCAGGGTGTCGATCAGCGCCTCCTGGCGCTGCTGATCCGGCGCCAGCCCCAGCAGCCGGGCGGCGGCGGAGCGCTCGCCGTAGAGGTTGAGGTGGTCGGCGGCAAAGGTGGCGCTGGAATGGGCTACCACGGCACAGCGGCCATCGGCCAGGGGCTGGATCACCACCCGCTGCAGACCCCAGCGCTGCTGGGCGGAGGCGTCGAACTGGAGCAGATCGAACGGCAGGGCGAGCCACGGACCAGCCACTTCGGCTGGCAGCACGAGCAGCAGGTTGGAGCGGGCCTCGAAGCGGATGCCGGCGATCGTGGTGAGCACGTGGTCGAGCTGGAGATCCCCCAGACCGGCGGCCACCTGGCGCAGGGGCACTGCCGGCCAGCCCAGCATGGCCTGGCTGCGTGGGTGGGCCAGCAGGGTGCTGCTCAGCACCAGCCAGTCGACGTTCTGCAGCACCGCCCCCTCGCCATCCAGCAACCGCCAGGTGCCATCCGGAGCCACCGCCAGGTCGCGCACCACCTGGTTGTAGTGGGTCTCCACGGCCGGGCCAGCCAGCTCCAGCAGGCCTCGGCAGAGCTGCTCCATGCCGCCGCGGCCGCGATACAGCTGGCCGGCCAGCAGACCATCGCCGCTGCCGCTGCGCAGCAGGGCTTCCCCCTGCAGGGTGGCCACCCGGGCGGTGCAGGGCTCAAGCCAGCCGCCCTCCAACAGCGGGCGAAGCAACTGGGGCGGTGGCTCGGCGGTGAGGTTGAGCAGGGGTGCCCCGTGATTGACCAGCAGGTCGGGGTCGGTGCGGGAGCGGCGGGTGCTGGCGCGCCCGCCCGGCCCCCGGCCGATCTCCCACTGGCTCAGGGCACCGCCGTGGCCCAGTCGCCGCAGCTGGGCCAGCAGGGCACAGCCCGCCACCCCGGCGCCGATCACGGCAATCGAGTGGGCACGGGGCTGGGGCATCCGCTGGGTCAGGGCATCCAACACCCTCAGGATGACAAGCCTTCGTTCCCCATGAATCCCCAAATGGGGACTGGCGACATCGCCGGCCATGGCAGGAAGTTGCTGATGGCATCTCCGGATTGGCCGTGAACCCCAGCCCCAGCAAGTCCCGCCGCCGCAGTCCTGAGGAGAAATACCTGGCCTTCGCCCGCCGACCCAAGCGCGCCGGCAGCAGCTCCCGCTACCGCGGCGTGAGCTTCCGCCAGCAGACCCAGCGCTGGATCGCCCAGGTGTACTGGCGGGGACGCCGCTACTTCCTCGGCTCCTACGAGCGGGAAGACGAGGCCGCCGCCGCCTACAACCGTCACGCCGCCCGGATCATCGGCGAGCTGGCCGTGCTCAACGACCTGCCGGCCGATGGCCAGGTCGCGGCAGCGGCTATGTGCGCGGATGCCGACACAGCGCGCCGGCACCGATCAGACCCAGGAGAAGCGACTTAAGAATGACTTAAGATTGAATCTTCGGGTTCGACGGCCAAGCCATGAACGAGAACCATCCTGTGCTCTTCTCGCTGGGAGCCCAGCTTGAGGAACTCCGCCAGGCCTACGCCCACGACCCCAGCGAACAGAACCGCTACCACCTCGTGCGGCTGGAAAGCCTGATTCAGCAGTGGGCCCCCAACCAGGCTGCCCTGCTCAACTGAGCCATCTCCCGTCGAGATCACCTCCTGAGCGGGCTTAGCGTGTAGCCGCCGGCGGTCCGGCCCCAGAATCACGGTCATGCAGCGCCTCGCCGTTTCCCCCGCCAAGGGCCCGTGGTCAACGCTGAAGCAGTGGCGCAAGCAGCTCACGGTGCCCCAGTTCACCCTGGTGACCGGTGCGCTGGTGATCCTTCTGGGCACCTTCATCCTGGCCAGCCCCCTGTGCTCCACCGACGACGTGGGGCTGTGGGAAGCCCTCTTCACCGTGACCTCGGCGATCACGGTGACGGGGCTTTCGATCATCGACATCAGTCGCGATCTCACCCCCTTCGGCCAGATGGCCCTGGCCGGGCTGATCGTGACCGGCGGCCTGGGCCTGATGGCGATCACCACCTTCCTGCAGGGCTTCGTGCAGGGTCGTTCCGGCCTGCGGCACCGCCTGGACCGTGGCCGGGCCCTCGATGAATTCGGCGTAGGCGGGATCGGGCCCACCTTCAACAGCATCCTGATCGCGGGCTTCTGCGTGATGGGCCTGGGCACTGTGGTGCTCTACGCCTTTGGTTTCACCGACATCGAGAACCCGCTTCAGCGCCTCTGGGCCTCCCTGTTTCACTGCATCAGCGCCTACAACAACGCCGGCTTCGGTCTCTGGAGCGACAACCTGGTGCGCTACCGCGACAACCCGGTGGTGAACGGGGTGATCGCCAGTCTGATCGTGATCGGCGGCATCGGCTGGCGGGTGATCAACGACGTGTGGGCCAAGCGCTTCCGCCTGGGCAGGATTCGCCGGCTGAGCCTGCACACCCGGCTGGTGCTGCGCAGCACCGTGCTGCTGATCGTGATCGGCGCCCTGGGCCTGCTGTTCACCGAGCACTTCGCCGTGGGTGGCGTGGTCTCCGATCTCGGCCTCGCTCAGCGCCTGCAGGTCACCCTGTTCCAGTCGATCACCACCCGCACCGCCGGCTTCAACACCGTGCCCCTGTCGGTTGAGAGCCTCTCTGAGGCGGGGCTGTTGCTGATGATCGTGCTGATGTTCATCGGCGCCAGCCCCGGCGGCACCGGTGGCGGCATCAAGACCACCACCTTCGCCCTGCTGATGGGGGCCACCAAATCGACCCTGCAGGGCCGGAAACAGGTGGTGATCCGCAACCGTGAGATCCCGGGCGACCTGTTGCTCAAGGCGGTGGGCGTGGCCCTGGCCTCCGGGCTGTTCGTGCTGCTGATGGCCCTGGTCCTGGGGCTCGGACCCACAGCCAGCGGCACCCCAACCGGCACCACCTTCAGCTTCCTGGAGAAGCTGTTCACCTGCATGTCGGCCTTCTGCACCGTGGGGCTCGACCTGGGCGTCACCGCGGAGCTCAACCGCTGGGGTCAGCTGGTGCTGATGGTGGGCATGTTTGTGGGCCGGCTGGGGATCATGCTGCTGCTGGCCGCTCTCTACGGCAACAGACCGCCCGATCGCGTGGGCTATCCCCGCGAAGAACTGTTTCTTTGAACCCTGTTCGATCCATGACTTCCTCCCAATCCTGGTGGCAGTGGCGCACGGAGCAGGGCCCCGACCCGGGGGGCTTCGCCGTGATCGGCGTGGGACGCTTCGGCTCCTCGGTGATCGATGAACTGGTGCGGGCCGGCGCCGACGTGCTGGCGATCGACAACGATCAGCGCGCCGTGGATGCCCTGCGCCAGATCGATCCCTCGATCGAATGCCGGGTGGTGGACTGCACCGATGAGGAGGCCCTGCGGGCCGCCGGCGTGCTCGAGATGGGCACGGTGGTGGTGGCGATGAGCGAGCCGATCGAGGCCAGCGTGACGGCCACCCTGATCGCCAAGGATGCGGCCGGATCGAAGGTGAAGCAGGTGATTGCGCGGGCCACCTCCGACCTCCACATGAAGATGCTGCAGCGGGTGGGCGCCGATCGGGTGGTGTTTCCCTCGAAGATGCAGGGCCACCGCCTCGGCATGGAACTGGTGCGCCCCAACCTGCTGGAGCGGCTGCGGCTCGACGACCGCAACAGCATCGAGGAGATCCGCGTGCCCCAGTCGTTTGTGGGGCACTCCCTGCGCGATCTCAACCTGCGCAAGAACTACAACGTGAGCGTGCTGGCAGCCGGGCCCGACAACGACCTCACCGTGAACCCACCGGCCTCCCACGTGCTCGAAGCAGGTGAGCTACTGGTGGTGATGGGCAGCAGTGAACACCTGGCCCAGCTGCCGGGTGCTTAGAGACTGTCAAGATCGTCGTCCGGTGAGTTGTCGAAGCGCTGACGCCTGGGGATGGGGGTGACCAGCAGCTTGTCGACTCGCTTGCCATCCATGTCGACCACCTCGAAGCGGAAGCCCTGCCATTCGAAGCTGTCGGTTTCGCGGGGGATCCGCTCCAGAACGTGCATCACGAAACCAGCAAGGGTGTGATACCTCCCCTCCTGATCAATCCCAAAGATGTCCTGATCGATCACCTCGATGAAGGTGTCAAGGTCGAGACCGCCATCCACAAGTAGGGATCCGTCGTCGCGGGTCACCACCAACGGTCCTTCTTCATCGTCCATCGAAGGCAGATCGCCCACGATGCCTTCCATCAGGTCGTTGAGCGTAACCAGACCCTCCACACCGCCGAATTCGCCAGTGACCAAAGCGATGTGAATGCCACTGCGCTTGAACTGTTCAAGCACCGAGAGGGCACGGGTGCTCTCGGCCACGAACAGGGGAGGCTGAAGCAGCTGCTCCAGATCGATCGACTCGCCACTGAGTTTTGCGGCCAGGAGATTGCGCACCCGCACCACCCCCAGGCACGCATCGAGACTTCCCTTGCCAACCGGAAAGCGGGAATGGCTGCTCTGGAGGATCTCCTGAAAGCTCTCCTCCAGGGGCTCGTCCACATCCAGCCAGCAGATGTCAGTCCGCGGCGTCATCAGACTTTTGATGGTGCGGTCGCCCAGGCGCAACACCCGCTGCACCATGTCGTGCTCCACCTCCTCAAACACACCGGAGTCGGTACCCTGACGGAACAGGGCCTTGATTTCGTCCTCCGTGATGCCGGGTTGGCTTGTGGAAGCCGCACCGACCATCTTCAGGAGAGCCTCTGTGGACGCGCTGAGCAGGTGAACCACTGGGGCACTCACCCGCGCCAGCCAGCGCATGGAGGGAGCCATGGCACAGGCCAGCTGCTCGGGGTTGGCCAGAGCCAGGCGCTTGGGAACCAGCTCACCCACCACCACCGACAGATAGGTGATAACCACCACAACCACCCCAAAGCTGAGTACTTCGCTGTACGGGGCCAGCCCGGGTAATCGCTCGAGCCAGACATCAAGCTGCCGCGCCAGGGTGGCGCCACCCACGGCTCCGGTGAGGATGCCGATCAGGGTGATGCCGATCTGAACGGTGGAGAGGAACTGGTTGGGGGAGTCGGCCAGCCGGAGCGCCACGCGGGCGGAGCGGCGCCCCTGATCACTGAGCTGCTCCAGCCGGTGACGGCGGGACGAAATGATCGCGATCTCTGCACCGGAGAAGAGGCCATTGGCAACGATCAACAGCAGAATGATCAGGATGTCCAGTGCCAGGTCGAGCGTCATCTACGGGGATCAGCAGCCGATCGAACTGTGGACTCCCATCGTCAGCTGCAGGAGAGACAACAGCAGTAATCGATAATCGATCACCCACAATCGTTGAAACAGGCTAAGGTTTTTACTCCGGCTGGAAATCCGCATGCCATGTCCCCAATGTGGCTGCCGGATGGTGTCACCCTCCCGTACCGGCCCCAGCAGGCTGATCTGCAGCAACTGTGGCAGGCCGATGGACGTGCATCTCCAGCAGATCAATCGCCTTACCGGCTTGCGCTCCAGGGTCATTGCACTGCTGGTTCTCGTATTGGGCATGAGCATTGGCGGGCTGTTGATGCTCCGGGATCAGCTAGCGGGTGACTCTGAGGGCCTCTCCAACCCGGCTGCAATGGATTCTGATTGGCAACGGCGCGAATGATGAACGCAGGGCATTGGCAGTTCATAGCCCCTGGGAACGGCGCCAATGGTGCATCACGGCTTTGATCCCCAGCCAGAGACCAGCTATCAGCAGGCCCAAAGCAATGATTGCGAGCAGGATGCGGGCAAAAGGCTTGACGATCCCCTCGATCTGGGCATAGCCACTGCCCAGGGCTTTGCCCGCCAGAGTGAGAAACAGCAGCCAGAGCAAGCTACCGGCAGTGGTCCAGGCCAGGAACAGTGGCTGGGGCATCAACTCAATTCCAGCAGGCAACGACACAAAGGTGCGCACGCCGGGAATGATCCGGCCCCAGAACACCACGGCCACACCGTGACGGTTGAACCAGCGGCGGCTGCGGGCCAGGTCCTGAGCCCGAAGGCCAAACCAGCGGCCGTGCTTGGCCATCCAATGCTCCAGGCGCTGTTCATTGATCAGCCGCCCGACCCCATACCAGAACCAGGCCCCCAGCACGGTGCCCACCAGGCCTGCGAGCAGGACCGGCACCAGTTGCAGCTTGCCCTGCTGGATCAGAAAGCCAGCCAGAGGCATCACCACCTCGGACGGGATGGGTGGAATCACATTCTCCAGCAGCATCACCAGGGCAATGGCGCCATAACCCAAGAGGGGATTGGCTTCAACCGCCGAGAGGATCAGCTGGGGTAACTGCTCGATCAGGTTGGGCATCCCCTTTCTCAGGCCAGGGCCGAGGGTGAGTCGGCACGCTGCCGGCTCCACCACTGACGGAGGAGCTTTTCAACCTCCAGATAGACCATGAACAACAGACTCACCCCGATGCAGATCCCGAGATCAGATAGCGAGAGGGGCTCGGTTCCAAAGAAGCGGGCCAGCCAGGGCACATAGAGCAGCAGCAGTTGTAGCCCTGTGGTGAGCACCACTGCCCAGAGCAGCCAGGGGTTGCTGAAGGGATTCACCTGCAGCAACGGCCTGTCGCTGCGGGCGGAGAGAGCATGGCCCATCTGGGCCAGGCAGAGCGTGGTGAACACCATCGTTTTCCAGGGTCCATCCGAGCCACCCACGCGATAGCTCCACACCATCAGAGCAATCACCAACAGGGCGAACACCACGCCCACCCGCAGGATGTAGCGGCCGATGCCGCGGGCAAAGATCGATTCGCCGGGCCGGGCCGGCTCCCGCTGCATCAGGCCGGCCTCCGCCGGCTCCAGCGCCAGGGCGAGGGCGGGCACACCATCGGTCACCAGGTTCATCCACAGGATCTGCAGCGGCGTGAGCGGCACGCCCATCAGGCCCACCAGCGGGGCGGCGGCGATGGTAATCAGCTCGCCCACATTGCTGCCGAGGATGTACTTCACGAAGCGGCGGATGTTGGCGTACACCAGCCGCCCCTCCTCCACCGCGTTCACGATCGTGGCGAAGTTGTCGTCGAGCAGCACCATGTCGGCGGCCTCCTTGCTCACCTCGGTGCCGGTGATGCCCATGGCCACACCGATGTGGGCCTGCTTGAGGGCCGGAGCGTCGTTGACACCATCGCCGGTCATGGCCACCACCTGGCCATTGGCCTGCAGCGCCTTCACGATGCGCAGTTTCTGCTCAGGCGGCACCCGGGCGTAGACGCTGCAGCGGGCCACCACGGTCCGCAACTCCTCATCGCTGCAGGCCTCCAGCTCCCGGCCCAGCACCACCTCAGCGCTGGTGTCGGTGAGACCGATATCGGTGCCGATGGCCCGAGCGGTGAGTGGGTGGTCGCCGGTGATCATCACCGGCCGGATCCCCGCCTCCCGGCAGGTGGCCACAGCTTGGGTGACCTCCGGGCGAGCCGGATCCAACTGGGCCATCAGCCCAAGCAACACCTGCTCCTCGAGCGGGTGGTCGGGGCTGGGGTGGTGGGGGGCGCAGGCGAAGGCCAAGACGCGCAGGCCAGAGGCCGCCAGGGCGCGGGCCTGATCGAGCCACCACTGGCGCTGATCGGCGGCCAGCGGCACCACCCCGGAGCCATCCACCCAGCGGTTGCAACCCATGAGAATCACCTCGGGTGCCCCCTTGCTAATCAGCAGCTGGCTGGAGCCCTGGACCGTGGCGCCGAGGGGGGCCTGGAGGGCTCCTGAGGGATCGTCGACCCACACCGCCATCAACTGGCGCTCGGAGCTGAACGGGATTTCGGCCCGGCGGGGATGCTGCTCGCGCAGCTCGAAGTCGTCGAAGCCGGCCTTGCCGGCCACCACGGCCAGGGCCCCCTCGGTGGGGTCGCCCAGCACGTCCCAGGTGCCGTCAGGCATCTGGCGAAGCTCGGCATCGCTGCAAAGCACACCGGCCTGCAGCAGCAGCTCCCGCAAGCCGGCAGGGGCACCGGCCACCGCCGCGGCAGGAGCCGGCAGAGCCGAAGGGGTGAAACTGCCGGCGGGCTCGTAGCCCAGACCACTCACGGCCACAGCTTCGGTGCCCAGGCGCAGCTCCTGCACCACCTGGCGGTTCTGGGTGAGGGTGCCGGTCTTGTCGGAACAGATCACCGTGACTGAGCCCAGGGCCTCAACGGCAGGCAGCCGCCGGATCAAGGCAGCGCGGCGCACCATGCGCTGGGTGCCGATCGCCAGGGTCACGGTGATCACGGCGGGCAGGCCCTCGGGCACGATCGCCACCGCCATCGACAGCGACACCTCCAGCAGGTTGAGAGGATTCTGGCCCAGCAGCAGCCCCAGGCCCACCACCACGGCCACCAGGGCGAGGGCACTGCCCACCAGCACCGTCGCCAGACCATCGAGGCGATCCTGCAGCGGGGTGCTCTCACCCCCGGCGGTGTTGATCAGCTCGGCGATCTGGCCCAGCTCGGTGGCCATGCCGGTGGCGGTCACCACCGCCACGCCGCGGCCCCGCACCACATCGGTGCCCTGGAACAGGCAGTTGAGCCGCTCCAGCACAGGCGTGGAGGGATCCAGCAGCAGCTCGGCCTGCTTGAACACTGCCTCCGCCTCGCCGGTGAGCGCCGCTTCGCGCACGCCGAGATCCACCGCCTCAAGCAGGCGGGCGTCGGCCGGCACCCGGTCGCCGGCTTCCAGGCGGATCAGGTCGCCGGGCACCAGCTCCTCGCTGGGCAGCTGCTGCCAGCGACCATCGCGGCGCACCTGCACCAGGGGCTGGGCCA
Organism: Prochlorococcaceae cyanobacterium; assembly: GCA_044235095.1. Taxonomy (GTDB): domain Bacteria; phylum Cyanobacteriota; class Cyanobacteriia; order PCC-6307; family Cyanobiaceae; genus NIES-981. The sequence continues at coordinate 54,029 of JBIIIC010000011.1, forward strand.
TGTCGCGCAGGGCCAGCAGGGCCTTCTGGGCCCGGCTCTCCTGCAGGTAGCCCAGCAGGCCGTTGAGGCCCACGATCAGCACGATGGCGATCGCGTCTTTGGGAAATTTCTGCTCCACATAGGCCACGCCAGCCGAAACGGCGGCCACGGCCAGGAGCATGATCAGCATCACGTTGCTGAACTGATCCCAGAGGATCTGCCAGTTGCTGCGACCGGCAGCCAGCTCGAGCCGGTTGGGGCCGCCATCGGCAAGCCGACGGGCTGCTTCTGCGGTGCTGAAGCCCTCGGACTGTGCTTGCAGCCGCTCAAGACAATCAGGAGAAGCCAAGCTGTGCCAGGCCGTCGGCTGGAGGGCGCGTGTCAACTTCGCTAAAAAATGATCTTGAGATTTAAGCCGATCTGTCCAACGCCCCCTCGACGGCACCTGGGCTGGTGGCCACGACCAGCAGGCGCCGCTCCAGCAACACCAGACCAATCACGGTGGTGGCACTCACCATCAGCACCAGGGCCGAGAACTGATTGGCGGTGATCACCCCGCCGGCGAGCGCCGTGGTGGCAAACACCAGGCCGGGGAGGCCTCGGGGGATCAGGCCGAACACCACCAGCCAGCGATCGATCCCGGCCTGGCGATCCCTGAGCGTGATCCCCAGACCGCACAGCAGCTTGCTGGCCAGGGCCAGCAGCAGCAGGGCTGCACCGAGACTCCAGGCCTGCCGATCCAGCAGGGTGGCGGCCGACACCCGCATGCCCACGCTGATGAAGTAGAGGGGCAGAAATACTTCAGAGAGCAGGGTGAGCACCCGATTCACCTCGCGCCGAGGCGGCGCCATGCGGGTGAGCAGCACCCCAGCCCACAACGCCCCCAGCAAGGAGGTGAGGCCGGTCACCTCGCCGATCCAGGCACTGCCGATCAGCAGCATCAGAATGGCCAGCGGGCTGCTGGGGCCCCGCCGCTCCTGCCGGACCCACCAGCTCACGCCGCCATAGCTGAAAGCAGCGGCAAGCAGTCCCAGGAGAAGCCCCGCACCGCCAAGGCCACCGGGGTCGAGATTGCGGCCACCGGCGGCCACCGCCAGGCTGAGCAGGGCAATCGCGGGCAGATCGTCGAGCACCGACACGCCCACCAGCAGCCGCCCCGAAGGGGTGCGCAGGGCCTGGCGCTGGGACAGCAGCCGCAGGGTCACGCCCGTACCGGTGGCAGACAGGCAGGCCAGACAGAGCAACGCCGGCGCGGGCTGGAGGCCGAAACCGGCCACCAGTGGGCCATAGGCCAGCATGGGGGTGAGGCAGCTGAGGGCCACCAGTCGCAGGATCGTGTGGCGCCTTGACGCCAGCAGATCGCCGCGCACCTCCAGGCCCACCTGAAAAAACAGGGTGAGCACCCCCAGCTCCGTGAGCCCGCTCAGGGGCTCGATCGCCCGGAAGGGCAGCACCGTGTTGCCCAGGGAGAAGCCCACGAGCAGCTCCACCACGATGGCGGGCACAGCCCAGCGAGCCAACTTGCCGGCCGTGAGTCGCGCAGCCGCCAGGCCGATCAGCAGAATCAGCAGCGTGGTGAGCAGCGACGGGGAGGTCAGACGGGTGCAGCCTCAAACCAACACCCTTGAAGTTTGCTGCCACTCCATCCGCACAGCCTTAATCCCCCCCTCGATCCCCCAGGACTGACTCGCTGAATGCTTCCCTTCCACTGGCTCACCCAAACGATCGCCTTCGGCCTGGGCATCTCATTCAGCCCAATCAACATCGCCCTGGTGGCGCTGCTGCTGCTGGGGGCCAGCCCGCTGCGCCGCTGCTGCACCTTTCTGGCCGGCTGGATGCTGGCTAATGGCGGCGCTCTGGGGCTGGTGGTGGCGGTGGGGGGGCGGCTCAGCTGGGCCATGCAGCTGGGCAGCCGCGGCCAGATCCTGATCGATCTGATCGGCGCAGGCGCCCTGCTGGGCCTGGGGCTGTTCCAGCTCACCCCGGCGGTGGCGATCGGCGAGGAGAACTGGGCGATGCAGCTGATGGGCAAGCTGCCCGAGCTGGGCAGCTTGCCCCTGCTGGCCCTGGGAGCCGGCTGCGCCCTGGTGAGCCCGGAAAACCTGGTGTTTTATGTCAAGGAAGGTGGCATGCTGCTCACCAACCACACCAGCCTGCGCGGCGATCTGGAGGTGGGCGCCGTGTTTGTGGCGGTCACCACCTCGCTGCTGCTGCTGCCACCTGCGATGTGGCTGCTGAGTGGCGAACGCCTGAGGGCCCCGCTCACGGCCCTCAATGACTGGCTGGTGCACCGCGCGGAATGGCTGGTGGGGGTGTTTGCCCTGGCGCTGGGGCTCTACCTGGGCTGGCAGGGCATCGAGGGCCTGCACAACTCAGTGCTGGCCTAAACCGCACAGCACCAGGTCCTTTGATCTGAACTGGATCGCGTGGGAGAACCAACACGCATCCACGTAGCACACATTTCCGATCTGCTGACCGGCGTACCATCTCCCTCATCTGTGTTTGGCCATTGTCCGATCTGCTTGCGGCAGTGCTCCAGCCCGGGGCCCTGATCACCGTTCTGGTGCTGGCCGGTTCAGTAGTGCTGTTCATCACCGGCTGGCTGGCTCCAGAGGTCACGGGACTGCTGGCCGCCGCTCTGCTCATGGTGAGCGGAGTGCTCAAGCCCAGTGAGGCGGTGGAGGGCTTCGGCAGTCCTGCTCTGATCACGCTCATGGGTCTGTTCGCCCTCTCGGCCGGCCTGTTCCGCAGTGGGGGGCTCGACCGGCTGCGGGCCCTGATCGGATCCGATGCGGTGCGCAGCCCCAAACGGATGATCACCCTGATGGTGGCCGCCGTGGGGCCGGTGTCGGCCTTCGTGCCCAACACCCCGATCGTGGCCAGCCTGCTGCCGGTGGTGGAGAGCTGGTGCCAACGGCGCCGCATCTCCCCCTCCAAAGTGCTGCTGCCGCTCTCGTTTGCCACCGTGCTGGGCGGCACCATGACCCTGCTGGGCAGCTCGGTGAACCTGCTGGCCAGTGAGGTGAGCAGCAAGCTGGGCTACGGCGCCTTCGGGTTGTTCAGCTTCACAGGCATCGGCATCGGTGTATGGCTGGTGGGCGGTGTGGTGATGGTGCTGCTGGCCGATCGCTTCCTGCCCGATCGCGGCATCGACGACGACGACCTGATCGCCAACCTCTCCAGCAGCGGATACCTCACCGAAGTAAAAATCCCCATGGGCTCGGAGCTGATCGGCCAGTCGCTTCATGCCAGCCGCCTACAGCGTCGCTTCGACGTGGACGTGCTGGAACTGCACCGTGGCAGCGAGCGCTTCCTGCCTCCCCTGGCCGACCACACCCTGGCACTGGGTGATCGGTTGCTGCTGCGCTGCAGCCGCGAAGACCTGCTGCGCCTGCAGCAGGACCACACCGTGGTGCTGGCCCCCACCCCCGAGGAGCCGGTGCTGCCCGACCAGCAGAACAACCAGCGCATGGTGGAGGTGCTGCTGCCCTCGGGATCTGCCTTGGCAGGCGACAGCCTGCGCGATTTGCGCTTCCGCCAGCGCTACAACGTGACGGTGCTGGCCCTGCGCCGCGGCAACGCGGTACTGCGCGAGCGTCTCGGTCGGGCACAGCTGCGCGAGGGCGATGTGCTGCTGCTGCAGGGCCCTAAGGACGCCATCCGGGGCCTGCAGGCCAACAACGATCTGGTGGTGCTCGAACAACTGGAGAAGGACCTGCCCACCGTGAACCGCAAGCCGGTGGCCCTGCTGATCGGCGCCCTGGTGATCCTGTTGCCGAGTTTCGATCTCATCCCGCTGGTGGCCTCGGTGCTCCTCGGTACGGTGGCGATGGTGGCCACCGGTTGTCTGCGACCCGGCGAGCTGCAGCGCGCCATCCGACTCGACGTGATCCTGCTGCTGGGTTCCTTGGCCAGCTTCAGTGTGGCTCTGGAAAAAACCGGCCTGGCAGCCGCGTTCGCCAAGGCCCTGCTGCTGGGCCTGGAAAGCTGGCCGGTCTATGCCGGCCTGCTGGTGGTGTTCCTGTTCACCACCCTGCTCACCGAGGTGATGAGCAACGCGGCCACCGTGGCGATGCTGATCCCGATTGCTGGCCAGTTGGCGGTGGGACTGGGGCAGCCGCCCATGGCCTTCATCTACGCGGTGCTGTTCGGGGCCAGCCAGAGCTTCCTCAGCCCCGTGGGTTATCAGACCAACCTGATGGTGTTCGGCCCTGGACGCTACCGCTTCCTCGACATCACCCGCTACGGCTTCCCGCTCACCATCGCCATGACCCTGGTGGTGCCCTTGCTGATCTGCCGGTGGTTCGGCATCTGATCACCAGGCACCCTTCAGGGCCCTGGTTGCTCGGAAAAGCTCAAGCGATCTGGCTGAGGAATTGACGGCTCCGGGGGTGTTGGGGATTGGTGAAAAACTGTTCCGGCGGTGCTTCTTCCAGCACACGGCCATCGGCCATCAGCACCACCCGGCTGGCCACCTGGCGGGCGAAGCGCACCTCGTGGGTCACCACAACCATGGTCATCCCCCCTTCGGCCAATTCCTGCATCACCGCCAGCACCTCCTGCACCATCTCCGGATCGAGGGCGCTGGTGGGCTCATCGAACAGCAGGATATGCGGCTCCATGCACAGGGATCGGGCGATCGCCACACGTTGCTGCTGACCGCCCGAGAGCTGGCCGGGATATTTGCGAGCCTGCTCGTGGATGCCCACCCGCTCCAGCAGCTCCAGCGCCTGCCGCTCCACTTCAATCTTTGAACGCTTGCGCACCAGCACCGGGGCCAGGGTGAGGTTCTCCAGCACCGTCAGGTGCGGGAACAGGTTGAACTGCTGGAACACCATCCCCACCTCGCGGCGAATGGCGTCGATCTGGCGGACATCATTGGAGAGCGGGATGCCATCCACGACGATCGAGCCCTTCTGAAAATCTTCCAGGGCATTGAAGGTGCGAATGAAGGTGCTCTTACCGGAGCCCGAGGGCCCCATCACCACCACCACCTCGCCTTGGTGCACCGTGAGATCTACGCCACGCAGAGCATGGAAGCCATTGGGGTACCACTTCTCCACCCCGCGGGCCTTGATCATGATTGGGCCCCGCATCGTCGGACCGAGCATCGTGTGGGTCGTCATGCCTGGGCGGTGGCGAGATGGGGTGAATGGGAGTTGAGCCGGGTCTCGAGCGCACGGCTACCCAGCCCCAGGGCGGCGCAGCAGCACCAGAACAACACGGCCAACACCAGATAGACCTCGGCGTTCTTGCCCAGGAAAGCAGGGTTGGCCATCACGGTGCGTGCCGTGCCGAGCAGTTCGAGCAGGCCGATCAGCGAGAGCAGGGTGGTGTCCTGGAGCAGGCTGATGAACTGCCCCACCATGGCCGGGAGGGCCACCCGCAGAGCCTGGGGCAGGACCACGTGGATCAGGGCCCGGGGCACCGACAACCCAAGGGAGCGCGCTGCCTCCAATTGCCCTGCGGGCACGGCCGCCAGGCCCGAGCGCACTGCCTCGGCCACATAGGCCGCCGCAAACAGGGTGAGCACCCAGGCCGCGCGCCAAACCCGCTCAGGAGCCATGCCGCCTGGCAGGAGGAAACCAAGGATGTTCTGGCCGAGGAAGAGCAGGGTGATCAGCGGCGCTCCTCGGATGAACTCGATGTAGACCACCGAGCCCCAGCGCAGCAGCGGCAGCGTGCTGCGGCGGCCCAGAGCCAGCAGCACCCCCAGCGGGAAGCAAAGCAGGATCGCGAAGCTGGCCTGGATCAGGGTGAGCAGCAGTCCGCCCCATTCCGAAGAGGCCACCTGAATCAGGCCGAGACCGCCGCTGATCAGCACCATCCCCAGCAGGTACAGCACAGGCCACAGGAGAGGAACAAGGCCCAGGCTGGCCGGCGACAGCATCGCAGCCCAGCGGCCCGAGGCCCAGCGCAGCCCAACCAGCACAGCAGCGATCAACCACCAGTTCAACTGGATGGGGAGCTGGAGGCGCAGCCCCAGGGGCACCAACACGGTCAAAGCCAGCAGAATGGCCACCGCCAGGCGGTCGTTGCGGGGCCAAAGGGGGTGGGCAACACTACCGGCGCGGAACGTGCCCCGCAGAAGGCCCCAGCTGAAACCGGTGGCAGCGGCGAGGAGACCAGTGAGAAGCCATAGGCGCCATTGCTGGTCACTGGGGTAGCGCCCCACCGCAAAGAGGGTGCTGTTGGCCTGGATCACGGCCCACTGGGCCTGAAACAGGGCCCACCTCAGCAGGCCAGCGGCAGCCACCAGCAAAGCGGCAACCAAAACAAGCGAGATCACCCCATCGAGGGGCGTGGCGAACAACTCGCGGCGCAGGCGCTGGACAAGCTTGTTCATCAGCGCTCCTTCCATTGCACCAGGCCGTTGAGGCCATTCATCAGCGCTGAGATGAGCAGGTCGATCAGCAGATAGGAACCGAGCAGAATCAGCACAACCTCCACAGCCCGACCGGTCTGGTTGAGGGTGGTTTCTGCCACTGAATAGAGGTCGGTGTATCCGCAGGCCACAGCCAGCGATGAGTTCTTGGCCAGGGAGATGTACTGACTGTTGAGCCCAGGCACGATCACCCGCATGGCTTGGGGCAACACGATCCGCTGCAGGGCCTGGAAGGGGCTGAAGCCCAGGGAGCGTGCCGCCTCCCACTGCCCACGGGGGACCGCGGCCACACCACCGCGCACAACCTCGGCGATGAAGGCGGCCGTGTAGACCACCAGTCCAGTAAGCAGGGCACTGAACTCCACGGTGAGCCGCAGCGGCGCCTGCCACTGGCCGTTCACCAGTTCGGGGTGCCACAGATACAGACCCGACTTAGCCAGCACCAGCCCCGGCAACTGAATCGCGTCCCGACCACCCGGCAGGGCCAGGAACACCACGAAGTACCAGAACACCAGCTGCAGCAGCAGCGGGATGTTGCGGATCACCTCCACGTAGACCCTGGCCAGCCGGAGAAGCAAGCCATTGCTGCTGAAGGCGGCCACCCCCACCAGAGTGCCCAGCAGGGTGGCGCCAGCCAGCCCCACCAGCACCACCCGCAAAGTATTGACAAGCCCGGCCAGCAGTCCGCGCCAGTAGGGCAGGTCGGCCCTGAATGGAATCAGGGTTTCGGAGATGTCGAAGCCTGCCGGATTGTCGAGCCAGCCCCAGCTGAGCAACAGGCCAGCAGCGGTGAGATTGCGCACCAGGTTGCCCACCAGGAAGGCCACCAGCACCAGCAGCACCAGCCCGGCGGCGGCCTGCACCAGCCAAGGAATCAGGCGGCGGTTGCGCCACCATGGGGTCACCGCAACACCCATCAGCGGAAGGGCTGGGAGTAGATCAGGCCGCCCTGCTGCCACTGGCGATTGAGGCCTCGCTCCAGCTTCAGCGGCGAGCTGGTGCCCACGTTGCGCTCAAAGATCTCGCCGTAATTCCCCACAGCCTTCACCGCACGCACCACGAAGTCGGCGGGCAAACCCAGCTGCTTGCCGAAGTCTCCCTCAACACCAAGGAAGCGGCGCATGTCAGCAAGGTTGGTGTCAGCCTTCGCCTCAGCCAACTTGGCGTCCACGTTGGCCTGGGTGATGCCCAGCTCCTCGGCCTGCATCAGGGCAAACACGGTCCAGCGCACCGCATCCGACCAGGCCGGATCGGTGTTGGTGGTGGCCGGGGCCAGAGGCTCCTTGCTCAGAACCTCCGGCAGCAGGGTGTGGGCAGCGGGGTCGGGGAAGCTGCTGCGCTTGCCGGCCAGCTGGGAGCGGTCGCTGGTTACCGCCACGCACCGCCCCTGCAGGTAAGCGGCGTAGGTCTGGTCACTGGTTTGGAACTTCAGCGGCGTGTAGGGCGCCTTGATCTCGCGCATGCGATCGGCGAGGTTGAGCTCGGTGGTGGTGCCCGTTTCCACGCAGATGGGCTTGCCGGCCAGGTCCTTGAGCCCCTTGATACCACTGGCGCTGGGCGCCATCACGCCCTGGCCGTCATAAAAGACGGTGGGTGCAAAGCTGAGGCCATTACCGCCAGACGCATCCCGGCTGAGGGTGACTGTGGTGTTACGGGAGAGCAGGTCAACCTCACCGCTGGCCAGGGCTGCGAAGCGTTCACTGGAGTTGAGGTCGCGGTATTCCACTTTGGTGGGATCGCCCAGCACCGCAGCAGCTACGGCCTTGCACACATCCACGTCAAGGCCGCTGTAGGTGCCACTCGACTCCACGAAACTGAAGCCCGGCAGCTTGCCCTCCACCCCACAGATCAGGCTGCCGCGTGCCTTGATTGCCCCCAGCTTCTGGCTCTGCACCATGCCATCACCTGAGGCACAGCCTGCCAGAGCCATGGAGGCAAGCAGGGGCACAACGGGGGCCAGTCTGCGTAGCAGAACCATTGGCAGGTCCACAAACGTAGTTCGGGCAGTTTGCCAGCAAAGTTTGCATCTGGTGGATCGCTGGACACCGCCCCCGCTATTCCGCTTGCTCGGTCGCTTCGATATCCGGGCTTGGTGCCGTTGGAGTGGGCTCCAGTCGCGCACCAATCGAGCGGCAGTAGCCGATCGGGTCAATATCAGGGGCCAGGCCGAGCGCCTTGCGGAGGGCATCGAGCTGGCTGAGCGACTGCAGATCAAGGTTTGAACCCGCCTGGTCACAGGCCAGACGCTGGAGTGCCCTGGTGTCGGGGGTGCCACAGCCTGTGAAGCTGAGACCAAGGGTGGTGAGAACCAACGCAGACAATGCCCTGCTGGGATCAGACAGGAGAGACATTTAGATGTCTGAAAGGAGACTCAAAAGCTAGGAAAGTCGGCGCTGCTCCCGCCACGCCAGCACCTGCCACACCAGAAACACAATCACGGCAGGCACTAGACCCACCAGCACCACCAGGCGAAACTCGTCGGAGTAGGTGGGAGCGGTGTTGAGCAGGAGCTGCTCTAGCAGATAGGCCCCATAGAGCAGCACCAGAATTGCGCCTTCCAGGCGGGTGATCACGCCACGGGTCCAGAAGATGGGCAGGCAGGCCAGCGTGGTAAGCACCATGATCGGCAGATCGCGCTGGATCATCACCGGATCCACGCCCAGGCCGCGGCCACCGGACACGGTGGCGCACAGGCCAAGGATCACCAGCTGGTTGAGCAGGTTGCTGCCCACCACGTTGCCAATCGCCAGGTCGGCCTTGCCGCGGTAAGCGGCCACAAGTGAAGTCACCAGTTCGGGCATGGACGTGCCCGCGGCCACGATCGTGAGGCCGATCACGGTGGTGCTCACCCCCAGCGAGAGGGCCACCGCCGTGGCGCCCTGCACCAGCAGCTGCGAGCCTGCCACCAGCAGGGCGAGACCGGCGGCGAGCTTCAGGCCGGCGACCAGCGGCGTGCTGCGCTCCGACTCATCGATTTCATTCACCTCATCGGGGTTTTCACCGGCCGTGCGCATCTCCCAGATGATGTTCATCACCGTGGCCACCAGCAGGGCCACACCGGCCTGCCAGGTGACCCGGCCACCGGAGGCCATGCCCCACACCGCCATCGACACGCCCAGCAGCAGCGGCACATCGCGCTTCACCAGGCGGCTCTTCACCCGCAGGGGCACAATCACGGCGCTGAGGCCCAGCACCACCAGCACATTGAAGATGTTGCTGCCCACGATGTTGCTCATGGCCAGATCGTCGGCGCCCACCACCCCCAGATTTCCCTGAATGGTGGAGATCAGACTCACGAACAGTTCCGGCGCACTGGTGCCGAGCGACACCACCGTGAGGCCGATCACGATCTGGGGGATGCCGAGCAGCAGCGAGAGCGCCACGGATCCCGCCACAAACAATTCGCCGCCCCCGAACAGCAGGGCAATGCCAACCACGATGGCGATGGAACTGGTGAGCAAGGTCATACACGAGGCATCACGGAGCCCCGATGGCCAAGGCGCTGCCTAGACTATCCCGGAGCTCGCATTCTGGAACACACCTCAAGGGCTGACAGCCGGCTGCTTCACCTCCACCAGCGGCATGGCGCCATTGCCCCAACCGGAAGGTGGCAGCAGGGGCGGCGCTCCCGCGGCCGGCCGGGCCTGAGGCCCGGCGGCGAAGGCCGCCTGCACCCAGGCCAGCATTACCGGCGCCAGGGGGCCGCCATTGCCCGAAGCGGGAGCGCGCAGGTTGAAGTGATCCCCACCTCCCACCAGCAGCAGCTGATGGCCGGCAGAAGCACTGCGGCCAAAGGGCTCGATCGCCTCCACATCCGGAGGCACCACCCAGTCGCGGCTGCCGCTCACCAGCAGGGTGCGGGCATGCATGGCCCGGGAGGCACCGTGATCAAACAGGAGGTTGAGGGGCGGGCTCACGGCCGCCACGGCAATCACGCGTTGATCGCCCAGGCCTGAGCGGTCGGCCGAGCTCATGAAGCTGCACTGCAGCACCCAGCTGAGGTTGCGGGCCGGATCGTCGAGCAGGCCGCAGCGCTCTCGCAGCTTATTGGCACTGGGGGAGGCACCGGCCAGCTGCAGGGCCGTGGTGGCACCCCAGGAATGGCCGATCACCACCAACTGGCCATCGGTAGCCAGGGCATCGGCGATCGCACTCACGTCCTTGGGCCGCAGCGACAGCTCCTCGGGAGAGGGCGGGGGCACCTGGCCGGAGAGCATGGCCCGTTGCTGGCTGGCGTCACTGCCGGGGTGGCGCGGCAGCACCACCGTGTAGCCATGGCTGGCCAGCAGGCGGGCCCAGCCCTCGAAGTTTTCCGGAGCGTCCCAGAGGCCGTGGGAAATCACCACCAGCTGGCGCTGCTGGGCCTGCGGCGCGGCAGCACCAGCCGGGCTGTAGATCACCAGCTCCAGGGCCTCGCTGCGATGGGGCACCGCAATGCTGCGGGTGCTGCGCTGGGGTTGGCGTGGTCCCGTCGCGGCCTGCTGGGGGCTGGCCGCCACCGGGGCGGAGCTGTTGATCAGCTGGGCGGCGAGCTGCTGCTGGCTCTTCAGCCGGCGCAGCAGGGCCAGGGCCCGATCCAGGTCCACGGTCACCGATTCGCCCGGGATCGCCTGCAACAGGGCCAGCAGGGAGAGCTCACCCTTGGCGGACGCCCGCTGCACCACCAGCGCCAGATCCGTGCCCGGGTCGGTCTGGGCGGGCAGGCCCTGCACCTGGCCGAGGGCGGAGGCCGCCAGCAGAGCCTGGTCGAGCAGGGCACTGTGGGCCACCTGGTTGGCCAGGTTCTGGTTCAGCACCGGCAGGGGCTGCAGAAACAGCTCCCGCAGCTTGCGCGAAATCACCCCATCGAGCGCCTGGTCCAGCTGGGCCAGGTCGCTGTCACCCGCCATGGGGGAGCGGGGACTGGCCAGCTCCGCCAGACTGAGGCTGAAACTGGTGTCGAGCAAGGGCAGGAGCAGCTCCACACGCTCCAGCGCCCGGGCCGGAGTGGCCGCCAGCGAGGCGGTGACAACAGCACCACCGGCGAGCAGCACCGCTGGCAGAGAGCGCCGGCACGAGCGCCGACGAACGGGGAACAACGGCATCGACAGGCGACTGAAGTGGAGCCAGTCTCCTGCGGCAGGGGCCGGTTGTCAGATCAGGCTGGCGTGGCCGCTCAGGGTTTGCGCTCCTGGGTATCACTCGGGCGCAGCAACACCACCACCGATCCCACCACGATCAGCAGAATCAGGCCGAGGCCCGCGGCAACCGGCAGCAGCACGTCGCTTTCCATCGCCATCGGATCCAGTCGTTCCCATCCTGACCACGGGATCCGGCAGCGGCTACAGGCAGATGTGCCTCAGGCGGCTGGCTTGCTGGCCACCACGGCGAAGAAAGGATCCCCCTTGGCCCCGATCCAGCCCAGGGGCCCCTGCGCCGGCGTGGCCTCGGCGATCAGCTCCGGCTTCGGCCAACCCTGAGCCATCAGCACCCGGGCCACCACCGCCAGATGGTCGCGGTCATCGCCGTCAGTCCACACCTGGGGCGCCTTGGTGAAGAACATGCGATTGCTGAAGGCCACGATCAGCTGGCCGCCGGGGCGCACCACCCGCAGCAGCTCAGCGGCCACCGCTTCGGGATATTGCAGGTATTGCCAGCCAGCCACCATCAGGGCCGCGTCGATGCTGGCGGCCTCTAGGGGCAGCTGCTGCTCGTCGTTGAGGTTCTGCAGCCAGTGGCGATCGAGCCGCGGGTTGGCCCGCAGCTCCTGCTCGTTGAGGCCGTGGCCGATCACCTGCTCGTAGGTGATCTCGGCGGGTAGGTGGCTCACCCAGCTGCTCATCAGGTCGAGCACCACGGCACAGGGCGGGATGCGTTCGCGATACAGGCGGGTGAGGCGGTTGCGGAACGCCCCGTCCAGGTGCTGCACAAAGCGGGGCTCGGCATAGAACAGGGCGTCGTCGGAGCCGTCGAGCTTGAAACGCTCGGCGGCGCTCAGGACCTCCACCACTGGCAGGGCTGCTGGCATGGCCCTCAGGCCCCCCGCCCGGGCAGGCCCATCAACTGGGCCACGAAGTCTTCGCTGAGCGACGCCTGCAGCTGCCAGGCCTGCAGCAGGTTCTTGGCCACCTCGCGCAGCTCCTCGATGTCGTCGCAGGCATCGATCGCCCGGGCGTGGGCCTCGATGGCGAACTGGCGGCTCAGGGGCAGGGTTTCCACGGATTTGACTCGGCGACGCAGGCCCCAGGACGAGGCGCTTCACATCACGTTACAAAGTGCGACCGGGTGATGCCGTGGCGGGACTGGGGGGATCTCCGCCCCGCCTCAGGGGTTGCACCAGGAACACTGGCCGGGATCGGCCCCGACCAGGCCATCGCGGCGGGGCTGGAGCTGGCGGTGGTTGCAGCCGGGGCAGCCCCACACCTCCGCCAGGGCGAGCTCGGTGGGCGCGGCGCACCAGCGGCAGGGCAACCCAGGCTGGGTGTCGACGAGCCCCCAGCCTGGGCTGCCGCAGCGGGGGCAGGGGGTGCGCAAGCGGCGAGCCATCGCCACCCCCAGGCGGCGAATCGCCCGCATGCGGGTGGGGTTGCGGTGGGCGCGCATGTCGGTCTCCAGCCACACCTGGCCGCGGGAATCGGCGGCACGACAAGCGGCCAGGGCCGCGTTGAGTGCCCCTGGTGTGGAGAGATCCTTGTGCCAGGGGCCACCTGGGGAGCCGGCAGGCCGGGCCATCACCCCATGGGCAGGGAAACGCACCTGCCGCAGCCAGGGAGTGGGGTCGTCGTGGGGCCCCAGCAGGGTGTGGGCGTAGTTGGTGCGCCACTCCAGCCGCTGTTCCATCACCGTGAGCCGGCGATCCAGATCCACAAACACCAGCAGCTCCTGCCCCACGGCCAGCAGGGGAACGGCCGGATGGGGGCCGAAACTGGCCTCACTGGCCAGGCCCAGCCGCAGACCTGTGCGCTGCAGACCCAGCAGGGCCTTGCGATGGCAGGTGCTCAGGGCATCGGCAGACCTCTCCACCTCGCCGCTGAAGGTGCCCAGGGCATTGGTGTTGCAGCGGCTCACCTCGATGCCGGCGCCCAGGCCCAGGGCAAAGGGGCGGGCCAGGGCCCGCTCCTTGCCATGCAGCGTGGTGAGGCAGATGCGCTGCCCCGCATAGGGGGATGCCGTCGCTGGCCGCTCCGGGGCCATGGGTTCAAGCGGGTTGCTCGGCCGGGGCCTCACCCGCACCCGGCTCAGCGGGGATCACCAGCCGCAGCAGGATCGGCGCCAGGAAGGTGGTGCCGATCACCATCAGCAGGATGGCGGCCTCCAGAGCCGGCGTGAGGATGCCGGCCTGGCTGCCCAGGCCCAGGAAGATCAAGCCCACCTCGCCGCGGGGCATCATCCCCAGGCCCACCACCAGCCGGTTGGTGGGCTCCTTGCTCAGGTAGCTCCAGCCGGCGGCCACCTTGCCGGCGATCGCCACCACCAGCAGAAAGGCCGCCACCAGCAGCCCCTCGCGGTTGGCCGGATCAAAGGGATTGAGCACCGAGAGGTTCATGCCGGTGCCAATCAGCACGAAGAACACGGTGGCGAACAGGGCCACCAGCGGCTTCACAGCGGCGTCGATGTCGTGGGTGTGCTTGGAGGCGCTGAGGATCAGGCCGGCGGCGAAGGCGCCCAGGGCAGCCTCCAGGCCGATCGCCTGGGCCGCGAAACAGCAGATGGTGAGCACCAGGAAGCTGGCCACCGCCACATCGCCGGGGGCCTTGAGACGGTCCACCACCCAATCGAAGGCGGGGGCGGCCTTGCGGCTGAGCACCAGGGCCACCGCCACGAAGGCCACGGCCGCCAGACAGAGCTTGATCAGCGGCCCGAAGCTGAAGGCGCCGCCGCCCACCACGGCCACCACCACCGCCAGGATCACGATGCCAAGGATGTCGTCGAGCACGGCGGCGCCGATCACGATCTGGCCCTCCTTGCGCTTCAGCCACCTGAGCTCGCCGAACACGCTGGCGGTGATGCCGATCGAGGTGGCCGTCATGGCCGCCCCGGCGAACACCGCCGGAATCAGCGGCACATGGAAAAAGAAATAGAGGCCGGCGGTGCCCAGGGCGAAGGGCAGCACCACCCCGGCCACCGCCACCGTGGTGGCCTGCACGCCCACCGCCACCAGCTCATCGAGCTCGCTCTCCAGACCGGTAAGAAACAGCAGGGCGAACAGGCCGAGCTGCGACACGGCCTGGAGACTGGGGAAGGTCTCGTTGTAGACCTCACTCACAGCCTCGGGGCCGATTCCCGCCAGGGAGCCCACCAGCGAGGTGACGCTGGCAGCCAGCTGGGCCTGGGTATCGGGCGGCACGATCAGATGCAGGCCCGACACGCCGATCAGCACGCCGGCCACCAGCTCGCCCAGGATCGTGGGCAACTGCAGACGCACCATCAGCTCAGCGATGGCGCGTGCCACCAGGAAGATCACCACGAAGCGGCCTACCTGGATCAGGGTTTCGGCCACCTCGAGCTGGTGCGGACTGATCTCCAGAAACACCGGAGCGGCAGAAAGCATGGGACCTCAGAAACGGGTGGCACGGATATAGGCACAACAGCCACCCGGCTGGGGCGGCCCGCTGCCCGGGGTTCAGGGATCCACTCCTGGGCCGTCACTCCGCAGTCTCCGCTCACGCAGCTCCTGCTCAAAGGAGCGGGCCAGGCGGGCCTCGGGGCTATGGCGTGCCACCTGCGCCAGCAACATCAGGCTGCGCAGGCCAAACCAGCCCAGCGCCAGCAGGATCAGCACGGTCATGGCTGCGATCGATCTGCAGGGGGAGCCTGGTCAGATCGTTCCGGTTTTGGGTCCCGGCTGCGGGACACCCTGGCCCCCGACCCAGTCTTGACAGAACCTGCCTAAGGTTCCGCGCCAACCTTTGCCTGTAGCGATGACAACCGCATCGGCGCCACCGGGTCGCCCGGGTCTGCGGCTGCTGAACCACATCAGCACCAACAACATCAAAGGGGACCTGTTCGGCGGCGTGACCGCCGCGATCGTGGCCCTGCCCCTGGCCCTGGCCTTCGGCGTGGCCTCCGGAGCAGGTGCCGCCGCCGGCCTCTGGGGCGCCGTTCTGGTGGGTCTTTTCGCCGCCCTGTTCGGCGGCACCCCCACCCTGATCTCGGAGCCCACCGGCCCGATGACGGTGGTGATGACCGCCGTGATCGCCACCCTCACCGCCCAGGCTCCCGACCGGGAAACCGGCATGGCCATGGCCTTCACCGTGGTGATGCTGGCGGGTGTATTCCAGATCGCGTTCGGCTTCCTGAAGCTGGGCCGCTACATCACCCAGATGCCCTACACGGTGATCTCGGGCTTCATGAGCGGGATCGGCTTCATCCTGGTGATCCTGCAGATCGGGCCGTTCCTGGGGCAGACGATTCCCAAGGGCGGGGTGATGGGAACGCTCACTGCCCTCCCGCAGCTGTTCGCCAACGCCCGGATGCCAGAAGTGGTGCTGGCCGTGATCACCCTGGCCATCCTCTGGCTCACCCCGGCGGCGGTGAAGAAGGTCGCCCCGCCCCAGCTCATCGCCCTGGTGATCGGCACGGTGCTCTCGCTCACCCTGCTGAGCAATGAGGGTGGCGAGGAGATCCGGCGGATCGGTGAGATCGCCTCGGGCTTCCCCAAGCTGCAGATGCCCTACTTCGAGCTGGGCCAGCTGCGGATCATGCTGATCGATGCGGCCGTGCTGGGCATGCTCGGCTGCATTGATGCCCTGCTTACCGCAGTGATCGCCGACAGCATCACCCGCACCGAGCACAATTCCAATAAGGAACTGATCGGCCAGGGCCTGGGCAACCTGGCCTCCGGCCTGTTCGGCGGCATCGCCGGCGCCGGCGCCACCATGGGCACAGTGGTGAACATCCAGGCCGGCGGCCGCAGCGCCCTTTCGGGCATCAGCCGGGCCGTGATCCTGATGGTGGTGATCCTGGCCTTCAGTGGCGTGGCCGCTCAGATTCCCCAGGCCGTGCTGGCCGGCATCGCCCTCAAGGTGGGTGTCGACATCGTGGACTGGGGCTTTCTCAAGCGCGCCCACCTGATCTCGATCAAGGGCGCCCTGATCATGTATCTGGTGATCGCCCTCACCGTGCTGGTGGATCTGATCGCTGCCGTGGGTATCGGCGTGTTCATCGCCAACATCCTCACGATCGACAAGATGAGCGCTCTGCAGAGCAAATCGGTGAAGTCGGTGAGCACCGGTGACGGCGATCTGATGCTCGCCGACGACGAAAAGGCCCTGCTCGATCAAGGCAAGGGCCAGGTGCTGCTGTTCCAACTCAATGGCGCCATGATCTTCGGGGTGGCCAAGGCCATCGGTCGCGAACACAACGCCATCGGCGAGTGCAGGGCCGTGATCTTCGATCTCTCGGAGGTGTCGCACCTGGGCGTCACCGCAGCGCTGGCGGTGGAGAACGCAGTGGAAGAGGCCATCGAGAAGGGTCGCCAGGTCTTTGTGGTGGGAGCCAGCGGCACCACCCAGCGCCGCCTGGAGAAACTCGGCCTCTACAAAAAACTCTCGGCGGAGCACACCAGCCTCAGCCGCCGCGATGCCCTCCAGCAGGCCGTTGCCGCCATCGCTTGATCCCTGGATCTGCCACTTGCGGGGCTCGGCCTGGCCGGGCCCTTTTTGCTGGCTTGCAGTCGTTCCAGGAATCTGTCGTTCAAGGAATCTGCCGCTCAAGGAATCCGCCAAACGACGGGGAGCTCCTCACCGGCATTCACAACCACGCTTGGCAGCTGGCCATGCCGCTGGATGGATTGCTGATGAATGGATTGCTGCTGATCTTCATCGCGCTGGATCGACTCCCAACCCTGACGGCATGTGTGCACGATCAAGTGGTGCAGATCAGGAAGTGCAGATCAGGTAGTGCAGATCAGGTAGTGCAGCTCGGGCTGATGCTTCGGCCAAGACGTCATCAGACGGATTTCCATTCAGAAACTGCACACGAAGCCAACCAATAGCCGTCGATTCTGATCAACCACAACGCCATCAGGAGCCGGCTCCAGAGCCAGATTCAGGCCATTGATCAGTGCGGCTGATCACCCCGATTTGAGCTCCTGGTTGATCGCTGCCTCGCAAAACGCCCAACACCCAACAGCAGTCATTAACGTTAGCCGACCCAATAACATACATCCTCCGATGCCTGCGCCACAGAAGCGCCCAGCGGGCGACTGCGACGCATTCAGCCAGCACATGCGCGCTATCGGCCGCACGCAGCTGCTCTCCCCTGATGACGAGATCAGCCTGGCCAGACAGGTGCAGGCCGGCCGTCGACTGCTGGAGGTGTCGGAAGAGATGAAACTCCGCGCCGGCGGTGTGGCGCCGAGCCTGGAGGCCTGGGCCGTGGAGGCGGGTCTGGCTGTCGCGGAACTGCAGCGGTGCCTGCGCCGTGCCCGGCAGGCCCACAGCCGCATGGTGCTGGCCAACCTGCGTCTGGTGGTGAGCATGGCCCGGCGGTACCAGCGCCGCCCGGGTGATCTGGAGGATCTCGTGCAGGAGGGCACCATCGGGCTGATCCGCGCCGTGGAACGGTTCGACCCCAGCCGCGGCTATCGCTTCTCCACCTACGCCGCCTGGTGGATCCGGGATGGCATCGGCAGTGCCCTGGTGGCCAGGGGCCGCACCATCCGCCTGCCCTCCACCATGGTCGACCAGCTGCACCGCCTGCGTCAGGCCCAGCAGGGTCTCAGCCACCAGCTCGGCCGCGATCCGAGCCAGGAGGAGTTGGCCGCTGCCACCGGGCTCAAGCCCCTGGACATCCGCGAAACCCTGTTTCGGGCCCAGGAACCCCTGAGCCTCGATGGCCATCACCCCCACGATCAGGAGCTGAGCCTGCTCGACAGCCTGGCCTGCCAACTCAGCCGCCCCCAGGACCAGGTGGCCTCCACGCTGATGCGCCAGGACATCCAACGGCTTCTGCGCCGACTGGCGCCCCAGGAAGCCGAGCTGCTGCGGCTGCGCCACGGGATCGGCGAGGCTCAGCCCCTGAGCCTCAGTGCCGCGGCACGGCAGATGGGAATCACCAGGGACACGGCCCGGGGCCTCGAGCGCCGGGCCACGGCCGCGATCCGCCGACTCTCGAGCGACTATCTCGACTATCTGGAAGCCTGAACGGAGCCGATCACGAAGCGATCGGGTTCGCCTCAACAGCGAACTGGACGAAGTCCTCAGCGGTCCAATGGGCCGCTTTTTTTCATGGATGAACCATTGATGTAGCAGAGGAACTTTGTGTTGTAGCCCAGGAACATCGCGCGAGCAGTTGATTCAGCAACGCTTATCAGTGCGATCGAAGCTACTGCCTGATCGTCGCCCCAGGGTGAATCCAGTGCCGCCTACCTTTCGCCCACTCCTGCCTGCAGTGGCAATGCACCCAACCATGGCGGAACGAAGCTTGCAGCTAGCTCTTGAGGCAGGTCAATCCCTGCCTATTCATCGCTGTTGGCGCGTAAACCACGGCTATCTAAGAGCGGCCGGATGGACTGATCGTGCTGAGATCTTCACCCTGGGGATCTGGGGCCCAGGCGAGATCGTGATGCCGGAGCTACTCCACCGACAGCCCGCCGAGCTGCGTGCACTCTGCTCGGCAAGGGTTGAAGAGTGGAAACCCAATCCGTCCGAGCAACAATCCTGCTCCACCAGCCACATCGCGCAGATGGGGATGCTGCTGCAGCTCACGCGCATCAGGCCAGTTGAGGCACGTCTGTTCAATCTGCTGATCTGGCTCAGCGAACGCTTCGGCACCCGCACAGAGCATGGTCTTTCGTTGCCGCTTGAGGCGATGAATCTCACCCACCGCCAGCTGGCCGAAATGGCCAGTGTGTCGCGGGTCACGGTAACCAAGGCCCTCGGCCACTTCCGCCAGCAGGGATGGCTGCAACGGGTCGGCGAGGTGGACGTGCTGTCGAAGGCCGGGATTGACCTGTTTCAGGGATTGGAGTGACGCCGATGACCTTGATGCATCTGAGCAGCAGGGATCCTCCGCCACCGGCCCAGCCTGCCCAAGCAGATCCCCTATTCAATCCTCCAGACACCTCAAGTGCCTACATTCATCACACTCTTTCTTGAGCAGCTCCAGTCACCAACACTGGGCTTCCTGATCGGGGGCATTATCGTTGCCGCGCTGGGAAGCCAGCTTGCCATTCCTGATTCGATCTACAAGTTCATCAGCTTCTTTCTGTTGATGAAGATCGGACTCACTGGAGGCATCGCCATTCGCAATTCGAACCCATCCGAGATTTTTCTCCCCGCAATTGCAGCTGTGCTGCTGGGCATCCTGATCGTTCTGCTTAGTCGCTACACCCTTGGAAAACTGCCGGGAATCAAGGTGCCCGACGCTGTGGCCACTGGAGGACTGTTCGGAGCGGTGAGTGGCTCCACCCTGGCAGCGGTGCTGCCGCAGCTGGATGCCGCCAAGGTTCCCTATGAGGCCTGGACTGCCGCCCTCTATCCCTTCATGGACATCCCGGCCCTGGTCACAGCGATCGTGGTAGCCAGCGTTTATCTCAGCAAAAAGACAGGCAATGCCTCCGATAAGGTAGAAATCTGGCCGATCATCAAGGAGAGTCTGCAGAGCTCTGCCGTGACGGCACTACTTCTGGGCGTTGCTCTCGGCATCCTCACCAAACCTGAGCCCGTGTATGAGAGTTTCTTCAACCCCCTGTTCCGCGGATTCCTGGCGGTGCTGATGATCATCATGGGCATGGAGGCCGCCCAGCGCATGAATGAGCTGCGCAAGGTTGCCCAATGGTTCGCCATCTATGCCTTCTTCGCACCCATTGTGCATGGCTTTCTGGCCTTCGGTCTCGGGCTGGTGATCCACAAGCTCACCGGCTTCAGCATCGGCGGCGCGGTTGTGCTGGCCGTGATCGCCGCATCGAGCTCGGATATCTCCGGCCCACCCACCCTGCGAGCCGGGATCCCCTCAGCCAATCCTTCGGCCTACATCGGCGCCTCCACCGCCATCGGCACACCCGTAGCGATTGCCATCTGCATTCCACTGTTCATCGGACTCGCCGAGGTTATCCTCGGCCGCTAAGACTGGCATTCATGTTTGAATGCGATCAAGTCGATTAACAACAATGCCGTTCACGACATCAATGCCGTTTACGACAACACCACCCTCAACAGCAAATCAGGAGCCACAATCATGAGTCAGCAGGTCTGGAAGCTGGTGATCGTTGCGGAGGAAGTCCTCTCCAAGAAATTGACGAAGCTGATCAAGGAAGCAGGTGCAACCGGCTATACCGTGATGGCCGCAGGTGGAGAGGGGAACCGCAATGTGCGCTCCACCGGGGAGCCAAGCGTGTCGCACACCCTCTCCAACGTGAAGATTGAAGTGCTCACCGGCACCCGCGAGCTAGCCGACAAAATCACCCATCAGATCGAAACCAAGTATTACGCAGACTACTCGATCATCACTTATATTTCCCAGGTAGAAGCCCTGCGCGACCACAAGTTCTAAGCTTCCCGGGATCCACACGAAGCCGGCGACCGGCCTTCCACGACCGGTCACCAGCACTCAATTCCTACCCCGCCTGTGCGTCCTGCACGGTCGGGGTTATTTGTTGACCGCCAAGTTCCGACTAACAGTCCTGCTTTCTCCCTGATCACGCCAGCCCATGCAGTTTCTCAACGACAACCGGTTTCTTGCAGGCATTCACAGCTACGAGAGGCTGCTGGCCAAGCTGCTCGCCGTATTGCTGGCCCTTGTGGTGGGCATGGGCACCATCGAACTGTTCGTTGAAACCATCGCCAAGACGGTCGATCTCCAGACCAACTGGTTTGACGGCAGCCTGATCAAATTGCTCGATCGCCTGTTGTTGATCTTCATTGCCCTGGAGGTGCTGCAGAACGTGACGGCCTATCTGCGTGATCAGGTGGTGCAGATTGAACTGGTGCTGCTCACGGCACTCACAGCCGTGGCCCGCAAGGTGATCGTGCTGCCTCCCGGCACGGAAAACAAACCTGCGCTGATGGCGGGGTTTGGCCTGATCGTGGTAGGCATCGCGGCGGCCTATTGGCTGGTGCTGATGGCCCGCCGGGGGGCCGCAGCGTCCCCCAGCCAGGAGTGAGGGCGATCATGGGCCAAGGCCCGAACCCTCTGCTGATGGCTGCGAGCGACAGGCGATGAGCTGGCATCCCCACCTCTGGCACCCCACCACCCAGGTGGCCACCAGCCCACAGCCCCTGCAGGTGCGATCGGCCCGCGGCTGTGAACTCGAGCTGGCAGACGGCCGCCGGCTGATTGATGCGATCAGCAGCTGGTGGGTCACCCTGCACGGCCATGCCGAGCCGGCCATCGCCGCCGCGATCGGCCGCCAGGCCCTGGAGCTGGAGCAGGTGATCTTCGCCAACTTCAACCATGCCCCTGCTGAACAGCTCGCCACCCGGCTCAGTGCCCTCACCGGGCTGGACCGGCTGTTCTTCTCCGACAACGGCTCCACCGCCGTGGAGGTGGCCCTGAAGATGGCCTGGCAGTGGTGGCAAAACCAGGGCCAACCGCAGCGGCGCCAGCTGATTGCCTTCGATGGCGCCTATCACGGCGACACCTTCGGGGCGATGGCGCTGGGCGAGCGCTCCCTGTTCACCGCCCCCTTCGACAGCCTGTTGTTTGCCGTGCAGCGGGTGAGCTGGCCCCACAGCCACTGGCACGACGACAGCGTGGAGGACAGGGAGCGCGAGGCACTCCAGCAGCTCGATGCCGCCCTGGCCACCCCGACGGCGGCGGTGATCCTCGAGCCCCTTATCCAGGGCGCAGCTGGCATGCGGATCGTGCGCCCCACCTTTGTGCGGGCGGTGGCCGAGCGGGTGAAGGCGGCTGGGGCCCTGCTGATCGCCGATGAAGTGATGACAGGCTTCGGTCGCACCGGAACCCTGTTCGCCTGCCAGAGGGCCGGGGTGACACCGGATCTGATGGCGCTCTCCAAAGGTCTCACCGGCGGTTTCCTGCCGATGGGGGTGACCCTGGCCAGCGAGCGCCTCTACCAGGGGTTCGTGGGCCAGGACCCCACACTCACCTTTTTCCACGGCCACAGCTTCACAGCCAATCCACTCGGCTGTGCAGCGGCGCTGGCCAGCCTCGATCTGTTGCAGAAGCAGCCCGAGCGCTTCCAGCAGTTCGAGAGTCGCCACATCCCGCTCCTGCAGGAGCTGGCCAGGCATCCACGGGTGAAACGCCCCCGCACACTCGGCACAGTCGCAGCGTTTGACGTGGAGGCCCATGCGGGCGGCTACCTCGACCCGGTGGGCAAGAAGATCCAGAAGAGCTGCCTGGAGCAGGGGGTGTACCTGAGGCCCCTGGGCAATGTGGTGTACCTGCTGCCCCCTCTCGGCATCTCCGATGCCCAGCTGGAGTGCTGCTATGCCGCCCTGGGCCGGGCCCTCGATCAGATCTCTTGATCAATAACGTGAGCCATTGTTTTCGGGGGATGCCCCAACTGCCCCAGCGATCAGCTAAGGGCCAATTCGAGATCTCAAATCGTCTGGCACTTTCAACACCCTGAGTGGCATAGAACACCAGATAGCAACTACCTTCTCAACGAGACCCATGGCATTTCAGGCTGATCAATCCTGGGGCAGGAACAACAGGAGTTGGCGCCCATAAAGCCCATTCATCAAGGCGATCAATCTCCCCAATCAGTCGCCAGAAAACGGCCGGATCAGCGGGCTAATCGTTATGGTCTGTCGACCTTCAGCCGACATCGCAATCCGATGCCAGCGCCACAGAGGCTCTACCGCAGCAACTGCGACGCCATCAGCACCTACCTGCAGGCCATCAGCCGCATTCCCCTGCTCACCCATGAGGAGGAGATCACCCTGGGCCGCAGCGTGCAGGCCCTCTGTCGCCTGGAAGAGATGGCCGAAGAACTGACGCTGCGCGCCGTTGGGGTGACCCCCAGCCGTGAACTCTGGGCCGCTGAAGCCGGGCTCAGCCCTGCCCAGCTGCAGCGCAGGCTGCGCCGGGGCCAGCGGGCCCGCCAGCGGATGGTGTCGGCCAACCTGCGCCTGGTGATCCTGATTGCCCGCAAGTACGCCAGCCCCCAGCTGCAACTGGAGGATCTGATCCAGGAAGGCAATCTCGGCCTGATCAAGGCCGTGGATCGCTTCGATCCCAGCCGCGGCTACAAATTTTCCACCTACGCCTACTGGTGGATCCGTGATGGCATCACCCGGGCGATCGGCAACAAGGCAAACACCATCCGCCTGCCGGTGCATGTGGGCGACCAGCTGAGCAAGCTGCGGCAGGCCCAGCGCCTGCTCTGGCAGCAGCAGGGTCGGCCCCCCAGCTTGGAGGACCTCGCGGAGCACACGGGCCTCAAGCCCCTTGATATCCGCGAGATCCTCTTCCGGGCCCAGCAACCCCTCAGCCTGGACGCCGCGTCGAACCACCTCGACGACGACAGCCTGATGGAGCGGATCCGCTGCGCGGCGCCGAGGCCCGAGGATCGGCTCAGCCAGCACCTGCTCACTGCCGACCTGGAGGAGCTGCTGCTGGAACTGCATCCGGTGGAGGCGGAATTACTGCGCCTGCGCTACGGAATCAACGGCCAGGAGCCGATGAATCTCAGTGCCGTGGCGCGCAGCCTGGGGGTAACCCGCGATACGGCACGGGGAATTGAGCGACGGGCCGTTGCCGCCATCCGCAGTCGCTCAGCCTGGGTGATCGACTACCTGCAGGCCTGAGCTGCTGCCCTCAACCCGGCAGGATCACCCGATTGATCACGTGCACCACGCCGTTGTCACACACCACGTCGGGGGTGACAACGGTGGCGTTTTTCACTTCAAACGGATCGGTGCTGCGGATGGGAATCGGGGCGCCCTCCAGGCTGGCCCACTCGGGCCGGGCGCACAGGGCCTCGCGGCTGTGGGCCCCGGCAATCACGTGATACTTGAGGATCCGAGCCAGCTGGGGCGGGTTGTCCACCAGGGTCTGCACGGTGCCGGGAGGCAGGGCCGCAAAGGCGTCGTCGACAGGGGCCAGCACGGTGAATGGGCCAGGCCCCTCCAGGGCGCTGCGCAGGCCGGCGGCATCCACGGCCGCCAGCAGGGTGTTGAAGCAGCCCACGGAGGCCGAGGTCTCAAGAATGGTGGTCATCAGCGGTAGTCCTGGGTCTGGATATCGGGCAGGCGGGCTTCGGGGCGCTGGAAGCGATCCATCTGGGCCTCAAAAAATTCCCGGTTGGCCATCAGATGCCTGGGGTCGTTGTCGTCCAGCGGATAGAGCAGGGCACAGCGCAGGGCCTGGATCACCGCCGAGGTCACGTTGTACATCGAGCGCTGAAAGGTGATGCCCAGCTGGATCAGCTGATCTTCCTCGCCGCGCTTGTGGGTCTTATACATCTCCTGCAGGTAAGGGGGCAGGAAATGCAGCATGTCCTGCATCAGCAGAGTGGGCGGAATGCCCGCCGATCCCACCGGAAAAACATCGGCATAGAGGATGCCGTAGTGGAAGTCGGCCTGATCAGCCGGCACTTGGCCGGCCTGGGCGTTGTAGCTCTTGGTGCCACGGAAGGGAGAGGTGCGATAGAACACCGCCTCCACATAGGGCAGCGCCGCCTCATAGAGCCAGGTGAATCCCTCGCTCTTGGGGATGATCTCGAAGCACTCGCCGCGGATGAACACGTGGTGGTAGATAGGCCGGCCCGCCACGGCGAAGATGCCATTCACCAGAAAGTCCATCGCCTGGGGCACCGACGTGAGCTTGCCCTCGTCGTAGAGGTCGCTCATCTCGAAGAACACCGGCGCCATCACCTCCCAGAACAGGCCGAGGTTGGCGGTGTAACTGAGTTGCCGTACCTTCTCCAGGAACATCTCCGGAAAAAGCTTGTACAGCCCGAACATCAGGGGATTGCCCTTGAAGTAGGCCTTGACGGCTCGATCGGCATTGGCTCTGTAGGCATCGCTGTCGAGGTAGTCGTTGAAGCGGCCGCCCATGCCCTGGTGCCAGAGCATGGCCTGCATGCAGGCCTCGGCAAACTCCATGTTCACCCGGTCGTGCCAGAGGTGATGGAGCAGTTTGGGCATGGGGCGGGTTTCGCCCCGCTCCATGAACTCCACCAGCTCCGGGTGGGCCTTCTCCGTGCCGCGCCAGATGCGCAGCTGGGATTGGTCGCCGGCGTAGCTGTTGGGCCGGTCCAGATACTCCTGGGAGATGAAGTACTTGAAGGCCGGCAGTGGATTGAGGAACACCTGCTCGGCGATGTAGAGCAGGTCGCGCCAATAGAAGTCCATCGGCACGGCGTAGGCCTTGTAGATGCCGATGATCTGCTGGAGGTTCTCGGGCGTGTCGGGCAGCATCGAGCCACCCGCCTCGAGCCGGTGGATCACCTCGGCGTAGCGGTGCGTGGAGGGGGGAATCAGGGGCGTCTTGGTGCCCGCAGGAGGGGTGGTGGTGGTCATGCGGGCAGGGGCGACGACGACGGGGAAGGAGCGAGGGCCAGCTGCTGAACCACCGGATCGCTGTGACGCAGGGCGATAGCGGCGGTACTGGCCTCGCTCCAGGCGGTGAGCCCAACAGGCCAGATGCCGGCGAGCACCACCAGCGTGGTGAGCACCACGGCCGGCAACCGTTCGGCCAGCCGGGTGCTCTGCCAGTCGGCGCGGTTGTTGTCGAGCCGGCCGAAGCCCACGCGGTTGAACAGCCGCACCGCGTAGACGGCGGTGAAGCCTGAGGCCACCAGGCAGATCAGGGTGGCCCTGGGGAACATGGTCCAGCTGCCCTCAAACACCAGCAGTTCGGCCGGGAAACCCGCCAGGCCGGGGATGCCTGCGGCGGCCATCAGGGCCAGCAGCATCAGGCCCATGGTGAAGGGCAGGCCCCGGATCGGGTTCATCAGGCCGGAGAGCTCAGCGATCAGCGTGGTGCCGGTCTTGCGCTGGATCAGCCCCACGCAGTCAAACAACAGGGCCACGATCAGGCCATGGGCCAGCACCTGGGCCATGGCTCCCTGCAGGCTCATCGGCGTGGCGGCCGCCAGGGCCAGCACCAGCAGGCCCATGTGGCCCAGGGAGCTGTAGGCCATGAGGCGTCGGATATCGGTGGCCACCACGGCATTGAGGGCGCCGTACACCGCGCTCACGGCACCGGCGGCGGCGAGCCAGGGCGAGAAGGCGCTCCAGGCCTCAGGCAGCAGGCCCACCCCGAAGCGCAGCAGCCCATAGGCCCCCAGCTTCGACACCACCCCACCCAGCAGCATCACAACCGGCGGGGGTGCCTCCGCGTAGCTGATCGGCTGCCAGCCATGCAGGGGCACCACCGGCAGCTTGATGCCGAAACCGAGCACCAGCAGGGCCAGCACCCACAGCTGGGCGGAGGTCGGCAGCGGCGTGGCGGCAAGGGCCTCGAAGCTGAAGCTCACGGCGGTGTCGGCGCCAGCGGCACCCTGGCCGAACCAACCGAAGGCCAGCACGCCGCCCAGCAGGCTCAGGCCCGACACCGCCCCATACAACAGGAAACGCACGGCGGCACCGGCACGGCGCTCGCCGCCCCAGATGGCCACCAGCAGGGTGGTGGGAATCAGCACCAGCTCAAAGGCCAGCACAAACAACAGAGCGTTGCGGGCCAGAAACGCCCCCTCCACCCCCAGGTTGGTGGCCAGCATCAGGGCGTAGTAGAGGCGCGGCCGGCTTTGATCGACCGGAGAGGCCAGCACCGCCATCGCGGTGATCAGGCCCGTGAGCAGCACCAGCGGCAGCGACAGCCCATCGAGGCCCAGATCCAGGCCAAGACCCAGCCGGGGCAACCAGGTGAGGCTGAGATAGGCGGGCGGCTGGCGCCAGGCCAGCAGGCCCACCGCCAGCTGGGCCAGTGCGGCGCCGGCGGCCAGCCCACGCACCAGCGCCGGGCGCCCAGGCGGCAGCAGCGGCAGCAGCAGGCCCACCAGCAGAGGAAGCAGGAGCAACAGCAGCAGTGTCATGGCGGCGGCCTCAGGGCAGGGAAACTGGGACGGGCGGCAGATCACCGGCGATCAGCCAGGCCGCCATCAGCAGCACCCCCAGCACCAGGGTGAGGGCATAGGCCTGGGATCGCCCTGAGGTGGTGAAGCTGAGCCGCCGGGCGCCGGCCATCGCTACGGCTCCGGCGCCGCCGCTGAAGCCGTCCACCAAGCGGCTGTCACTCCAGGCCCCGAAACGGGCCAGGGCCAGCACGAGGGCCACCACGGTGCGGTGGTAGAAGCGCTCGGTCTGCATGTCGTGGGCCAGCCAGTCCTGCAGGCCGCCCAGGGAGGCCGGCAGCTGGGCCAGGCCGTGGGGACGCAGGTAGAAGGCGGCCGAGAGCCCGCCCCCCACCAGGGTGGAGGCGATCAGAGGCCAGGCCAGGGGCCCCCAACCGGCCAGGGGGGTGAGGGAATACACCCCATTGGCCACCAGGAGCATGGGGAGATGCAGCACCATCCCAACCAGCACCATGGTGGGCAGCACCATCAGCCAGAGCACCTCAGGGGATCGGGAGGTGAACGGGGTGGGGCGGCCGCCCCAGATCTGGCCGAACACCCGAATCAGGCCGGCGCTGATCAACGCGTTGGTGAGCAGCACCACGCCGCCCAGCAGCAGGGGATGGGCACTGGCCGCCGTCAGGGCGAGCAGTTCGCGCAGGGCGGCGAAGCTGGCGAAGGGGGGCAGACCCATCAGCCCGGCGGCACCGGCCAGGAAGGCGATGCCGATCAGCGGCCGCTTGCTCCACAGCCCGCCCAGCTGGGTGAGGTCCTGGGTCACATTGCTGATGACGATGGCGCCTACGGCCATCAGCAGCAGGGCCATCGGCAGCGGATACACCAGCAGCAGGTGGTCGGCCACGGCGATACCGCCCAGGCCCACGGCCACAAACAGCAGCCCCAGCCAGCTGCTCACCAGAAAGGAGAGTGCCCGCTTGACATCCACCTGGGCCAGGGCGATCAGCGAGGCCACCACGGCGGTGGAACCACCCACCACCACGAGCACGCTCTGCACGAAGGGGCTGAGCTCCAGCAGGGGCTCCAGCCGCAGCAGCACCCAGGCCCCACCCACCACCACCACCGCGTTGCGAAGGATGGTGGAGGGCAGGGGGCTCTCCATCGCCTCATCCAGCCAGAGGTGAAGGGGGATCTGGGCGCACTTGCCCATCGGCCCGGCGATCAGGGCCAGCAGGATGAGCTGGAAGCCCGCCGGCAGGGGGGTGCCGTTGTTGGTGAGGTCGGCGGCCCAGCCCTGCAGGGCATGGAAGTTCCAGGTGCCGGTCATTGGCAGCAGGGCGATCACGCCGGCCAGCAGGATCAGGTCGCCGATCCGCTTGGTGAGGAACGCATCGCGGGCCCCCTTCACCACCAGCGGCTGGTTGTACCAGGTGCCCACGATCAGGTAGGTGCCCAGGGTGAGCAGCTCGAGGATCACGTAGCTGAAGAACACCGAATCGGTGAGCACCAGGGCGCAGAGGCCCGCCTCGAAGAAGCTCAGGCTGCCGAAAAACCGAGGCCAGCCCCAGTCCATCTCCAGGTAGCCGATGGCGTAGATCTGCACCAGCAGGTGCAAACCGGTGATCACCGCCATGGCGATCAGGGCGGGTTCGGTCACCAGGCCATCGAATCCGATCCGCAGGCCACCCGAGTTGAGCCAGGTCCAGCCAAAGCTGAGCGGCCGGTAGAGGGCCTCGGCGCCGGCGCGGGCATTGGTGTGCAACGCCGTCAGCGCCACCAGGCTGTGGCCGAAGGCCACCGCCACCATCGCCAGGTTGAGGTAGCCGCAGGGCCGGGGACCGGTGCGGGAGATCAGGCCGGGCGACCAGGCCAGAGAGGCCACGGCCGCCAACAGCGGATAGAGGGGGATCAGCCAGGCCGCCTGAAGCGCAGCGACGGTCATGGAGGGGTTGCGGCGGAAGAAAACGTGAAGCTGGCCGCGCAAAATTAGGTGCTAAATGAACTGTTTTGGGCCCGCAGGCCAAAGGGATCGCGCATCGTTACGCCAAGCAACGCTGATCGATCAGCTGGGCGGTGCGGCCGGGGGGCACCCGGCGGTGGCGCGGTTCAGGCGGTGGCGCGGTTCAGGCAGTGGCCATACCGTGCAGGTGAACGGCGCCCCCCAGCCATGGGCAAACACAAGCCGCAGCAGAACGACTGGGATCAACCTGGAGCCGGGCCTGCTGCCCGCGGCAATGGCGGCGACCGATACCATCCAACCCCGATCCTCGACGACTTCTCCTCCCAGTCGGAGGGCAAGCTGCCCAAGCTCGACCGCAAATTCTACGAGCGGGAACTGGGCCGCCTGCAAGTGGAGCTGGTGAAGATGCAGTACTGGATCAAGCACACGGGCTACCGGCTGATGGTGCTGTTCGAGGGTCGCGACGCCGCCGGCAAGGGGGGCACCATCAAGCGCATCGTGGAGCCGCTCAACCCCAGGGGTTGCATGGTGGTGGCCCTGGGCACCCCCTCCGACCGGCAGAAGAGCCAGTGGTACTTCCAGCGCTACGTGGAGCACTTCCCTGCCGCCGGCGAGATGGTGCTGTTCGACCGCTCCTGGTACAACCGCGCCGGCGTGGAGAAGGTGATGGGCTTCTGCAGCCCCGCCCAGGTGGAGGAGTTCATGCTCTCCTGCCCGGAATTCGAGCGGATGCTGGTGCGCAGTGGCATCACCCTGCTCAAGTACTGGTTTTCCGTGAGCGACGAGGAGCAAGAGGCCCGCTTCCGCTCCCGGGTCGATGACCCCGCCCGGCGCTGGAAGCTGAGCCCGATGGACCTGGAGTCCCGCAACCGCTGGGTGGAGTTCTCCCGCGCCAAGGATGAGATGTTGGCCCGCACCAACATCCCCGAGGCGCCCTGGTTCACGGTGGAGGCCGACGACAAGCGTCGGGCGCGGCTCAACTGCATCCGCCACATCCTCGACAAGGTGCCCTACGTCGACATGACCCCGCCGCCGATCAAGCTGCCGAAGCGCAAGGGCAGCGGCGACTACCAGCGCCCGCCGCTCAATGAGCAATTCTTCGTGCCAAACCACTACCCCATCTGAGCCCCCGACTGGGACGGCACTCGACCCGCTCAAGGATTCAAACGCTCCTCCTCCCAGCCCTGGTCGGCACGCCAGCGCAGGCGCCGGTGGGGGTGGCCACCCAGTTCCAGCAGCTCCACCTGACTGAGGGCGATCCGCAGCAGCACGAAGCTCGCCGGCAGCGGCATGGTTTCGCCCAGGGCCTCGGGCCACGGGCCCGAGGCGACAAACGGGGCACCGGGCTCGGGCCAGCCCCACAGGGCCCTGCCCCCGGGGGTGAGCGCCTGCCAGTGGCGCAGCCGCTCACGCTCCAGCACCTCGGCGGCCACGGGCTGCAGCACCCCTCGCAGGCGGAACTGGCTCCGTGCCTTCGGCAGCAGCCAACACAGCTCCACTGCCGGCTGGCGGTCGAGTTCGGCGGCCTTGGCGCTGCGGCCATCGGTGAGCAGATCGAGGGCGGCGGGGCCACCCCAGCCGCGAAACACCAGCGTGCGCACCCGCGGCGTGCCATCGGCCGCCACGCTGGCGAGCTGCAGCCAGCGGGCAGCAGGCGAGCGGCCTTCACGCACGCGGGCCGCCTTGAGCAGCGGCCGCCAGGGGGGCAGGGCATCGGCGCCCGCCATCAGCGCTGCACTCCTTGGCGGCGCACCAGCCAGGGTCGGGCAATGCCCCCCTCCTGCCGCCACACCCCGAGCCTGCGACTGCTGGCCCGCCGTTCCGCCGCCCGGTAGGCCAGGCCGTCGCACTGCTTGAGGTATTGGGGATACACGAAGACCGCGCCCTGCTCAAGCAGGGCCAGGTTGAGGTTGGTGGTGGTGAACACCTCAGCCACCAGGCGGCCATAGCGATCGGTTGCCTTCACCGCCAGCCGCACCCGGGTGCCGCTGGGCGCGAGCTGGTCCAGCCGCTCACGGGCCCGGGGCCCCTCCGGACGCTGGGAGAGCTCGGGCGCATCGATGCAGGCCAGCCGCACCGTGCGCCGCTCCGCTCCGAGCCGCACCCGCAGCGTGTCGCCATCGCCCACCGACAGCATCGTGGCGTGCACATCCCCGGCCTCACAGGCGGCGGCAAGCCCAAGGGCCAGGGCCGCCAGAGCCAGCAGCGCCGCCGCAGCCAGCACCTGGAATCGCAACGGAAGCTGGGGCAGGGCACGGGGCACGTCTGCGACCGTACCGCCACCGTCGCCAACCGCCACCGCAAACGGTGCTAGGCAGGACATAGCGCCGCTCCATGCCATTCCTGCTCTGGTTCTCATGCATGGCCTGCTCGACACCCCGGCGGTGTTCAACGGCCTCAAGCGCGAGCTGGGCGATCGGCGCCAGCCGCTGCTGATCCCGGCCCTGCCGCTGCGCCTGGGGCGCACGCCGGTGGAGGAGGCCGCCGAGCTGCTGGGCAGCCACATCGAGGCCGCCTTCGGCGACAGTGAACCGATCGACCTTCTCGGCTTCTCGATCGGCGGCGTGATCTGCCGCGCCTGGATCCAGCTGCTGGGCGGCCATCGCCGCACCCGCCGCTTCATCAGCGTGGGCAGCCCCCAGCAGGGCACCCTCACCGCCCTGCCCTGGCCGGGGCGGCTGTTCGGTGGCATCGCCGACCTCAAGTGGGGCAGTGCCCTGCTGGAGCGCCTCAACAGCGATCTCGACGCGCTGCGCCGCATCGAGTGCCACAGCTTCTATTCGGCCCTGGATCTGGCGGTGTTGCCGGGCTGGCGGGCGGTGCTGCCGGTGGGCGCGCGCACGATGCTGCCGGTGCTCACCCACCCCCAGCTGCTGCGCGATCCGGCCGCAATCCAGCCCCTGGCGCGGGAGCTGCTGCGGCCATGACGGCGGCGGGTGCGATCGGGGCGAGCGGGCTGGGCTGGCTGGAAATCTCCCTGCTGGTGCGCTGGCTGCTGGGCTGGGCCCTGGCCCTGCGCCTGCCGGTGCTGCCCGCCGGCAGCCCCCGCCAGCAGCGGCGGGTGTCGGTGCTGATCCCGGCCCGCAACGAGGCCTCCACCCTGCCCCGCCTGCTGACCGCCCTGGCCCGCCAGCAGCTCCCGCCCGATGAGGTGATCGTGGTCGACGACCACTCCAGCGACGACACGGCGGCCGTCGCCCGCCGGGTTGCCGCCAGCACAGAGCTGCCGCTCCAGGTGATCCAGCCACCTCCCCTGCCTGACGGCTGGTGCGGCAAACCCTGGGCCCTGCAGCACGGGGTGACGGCCAGCAGCGGCGAGCTGCTGGTGTTTCTCGACGCCGACACCGAACCGGAGCCGGCGTTTCTATCGCGCCTGCTGGCCAGCCAGGAGCGCCTGGGCGGCCTGGTGTCGGTGCAGCCTTACCACCGCACCGTGAAGGCCTACGAGCAGCTCTCAGTGCTGTTCAACCTGGTGGGCCTGATGGCCGTGCCGCTGGGGCCAGGCTGCGGGGTGGCCTTCGGGCCGGCGCTGGTGAGCAGCCGGGCCGACTACGAGCGCAGCGGCGGCCACGCCGCCGTGGCCGGCAAGGTGGTGGAGGACTGGTTTCTGGCTCACTGCTACGAGGGCGCGGGGTTGCCCGTGAGTGCCTTCATCGGCGACGGCGTGATCGCCTACCGCATGTATCCCGGCGGCCTCGGCGACATGGTGGTGGGCTTCGGCAAAAACTTCGCCACCGCCGCCGGCGAGGTGCGCTGGCCCTGGATGCTGGCGGTGTTGCTGTGGCTCTCGGGGCTGTTCTGGGCTGCCTGGTGCCTGCCGGCGGCCCTGCTGGGCTGGCCACTGGTGGGCAGCCCCGACCTGGCCCCCAACGCCCTGCCCTACGCCGCCTACGCCCTGCAGCTGTTGGTGCTGACGCGGCGGGTGGGGCGCTTCCGCTGGATCAACCTGGTGTTTCCGCTGCCGGTGCTGTTTTTCCTCGGGGTGTTCTTGATGGCCATCCTCAACCTGGAACGGGGCGAGGTGCGCTGGAAGGGCCGCCGCTTCCGCACCCGCTGATGGCGCTGTCAGGGGCAGCGGGGCCGGGTGAGCTGCTGGGGCCCAACGGCTGGATGGCCCTGAGCTCGCTGGCGTTCTGGCTGCTCAGCTCACTGCTGGTGGGACTGCTGGCCAACCGCCTGCCGGAGCGCTGGCTGCTGGCCGGGCGGGCGCCACAGGGGCCGGCGGTGGCGCCGGGGCGGGTCGTGGCGCCGGCTGGCATCCGGGTGTGGAAGCGCTGGATCCCCGACGCCGGCCCAGCCCTGCCGGGCGGCATCGCCAAGGCCAACCTGGCGCGCCGCGATCCCGAGTCCCAGCGGCTGCTGCTGATCGAAACGCGTCGGGCCGAGCTGGTGCACTGGGCCCTCTGGGCCGCGGGGCTGCTCACGGCCCTGTGGTTGCCGCCTGCCGGGGTGCTGGTGAATCTGCTGTTTGCCACGGCGTTCAACCTGCCCTGCCTGCTGCTGCAGCGCTTCAACCGCCGGCGGGTGCAGCGCCTGCTGGCCCGGCCTCGGAACGTGAGCAAGGGAGACCAACAGCCTGGGGTTCAGGGCTCCCAGTAGCTCTCGGCCACCACCTGGGGCACCACCAGATCCACCGCCAGACCAGGGGCATCGGCATGGGGGGCCACCACGAGCCGATGCGGCCCTCCCTCCAGCACGAAGCCATCGCGCGCCTCGCTGAAGCAGGCCAGCCGCCGCCAGGCGATCCCGAGCGAGAGACGCCTGCGCTCGCCAGGCTGCAGATGCAATCGCTGGAAGGCCACCAGGGTGCGCCGCGGCCGCTCCATCAGCAGTCCGGGGGGCTCCAGATACACCTGCACCACCTCCGCCGCGGCCATCACGCCGACATTGGCCAGGGTGAGGCCCAATTCCACAACGTCGCCCCCGACACCAGCTTCGCCAGGAGTGGCGGCGCCCGGCAGCAGCCGCACCACCGGCTCGCCGATCTCGAAGCGGCTGTAGGAGAGCCCGAAGCCAAACGGATAGGCCGCCCGCAGGCCCCGGCGCTGCAGCCGTCGGTAGCCGTGCCACAGGTCGTAGAGCACCACAGGCGCCCGCGGCTCGAAAGGCGGCAGCTGGCCAGGCTCGCTGGGGATGGTGAAAGGCAGCCGGCCCGAGGGCGAGACCGCGCCGAACAGCACCTCTGCCAAGGCATGGCCGCCCTGCTCACCCGGATACCAGAGCAGCAGCAGGCCCGGCACCAGGTGATCCCAGTCGCCCGTGAGGATGGCGCCGCCGCCCATCAGCACCACCACGGTGCGTGGGTTGGCCGCCACCACGGCACGGATCAGGGCCACCTGCTCCGGCGGCAGGGCGAGATCGGTGCGATCGCCGGCGGCGAAGTCGCCTCCCTGGCGCGCTGAGCCGTAGCTGGTGAGCCGGGCAATCAGCGCCGTGAAGCGCCGCCACCGCGGCCGCAGCCTGGGCCAGAGACGCGAGCCCAGCAGCCAGTCGGGCGGCGGGATCTGCCGAAGGATCGGGGCGATGTCGCCGGGATGGATGTGCTCTCCCTCCAGCTGCCAGTCGAGGCCGAGCACCAGCGCGGCCGCATCGCTGCGGGCCGCCAGGGCCGCGGCCGCCGCACAGTCGCGGCCATCGGCATGGGCGATCGCCAAGGAGGGCCGCGCCGCCCGCAGACCCTGCAGGGGCGTCACCACCGCCCCCGGCGGCGGCCGGGTGTCGGAGGAGCCCCGATCGCCCAGGTTCACCGCATCCGCCAGCGGACCGATCACGGCCAGGGAACCCAGCTGCCGCAGGGGCAGCACGGGGTGGTCATCAGCGGCGACGGGCTCGTTGCGCAGCAGCACGATCGCCTGGCGCGCCGCCTCACGGGCCAGGGCCAGATGCTCGGGGCAGCGCCGCAGCTCCGGCGGGAAGGCACCCGCCGGCACCCGCAGCTGCAGCCGCAGCTGGCGCCGCACGGCGTCATCGATGCGCTCCAGCAGCTGCTGCCGCAGCTCCGGGCCCTGCTCGAGCGCCCGCTCCTGGGCTTGCTCTAGGGCCTCAGCCAGACAGCCCTGCAGGATCATGCGGAAGGGCATCTCCAGGTCCTGCCCAGCCAGCAGGCCGGCCACCCCGTCGCGCAGGCCGAAGATGAAATCGGTCACAACCAGGCCATCGAAGCCCCAGCGGCGCTTGAGGATCTCGGTGAGCAGCCCGGGATGCTCGCCGCACCAGATGCCGTTCACCCGGTTGTAGGCGCTCATCACAGAGCCGGCCCCGGCCGCCACGCAGGCGCAGAACTGGGGCAAGTAGAGCTCGTGCAGCACCCGCGCGCTGGCCTGCACATCCACCAGGAAGCGGGAGCTGTCGATCGAGTTGAGCGCGAAGTGCTTCACGCAGGCGATGGCATGGCGCTCGATGCCGCGGCTGCAGGCCGCCCCCAGGGCGCCCACGTGCAGCGGGTCTTCGCCGTAGGTCTCCTGGGCCCGGCCCCAGCCGGGATGGCGCAGCAGGTTGATGCACACCGCCGCCAGCCAGTTGGCGCCGAAGCTGCGGGCCTCCCGGGCCATGGCCGCGCCGATGCGCTCCTCCAGCTCCGGATTCCAGCTGGCGCCGCGGGCGATCGGCACCGGAAAGGTGGTGGCGCCGCCCACCAGCACCACCCCGCGCGGGCCGTCCACGAAGTGCAGCCCCGCCAGGCCCAGCCGCGGCAGTTCACCGGCCGGCCAGGGATGGCGGTGGGAGGCATCACGCAGGGCGATGTCGACCATGCCCGACCAGAAGGGCGTGTTGCCATCGAGCAACTGCAGCTTCTCGGCGAGGCTGAGCTGGGCCAACAGCGCATCCACCCGCTGCTCAGCCGCCCACCCCTCGGCGGTCACGGCGGCAGCACCAGGCTCTGGGGATCGGGGTGGGTGCGGCGAAACAGGCGGTCGTCGGCGGCACGCCGGCATGTGAGCAGAAACAGGGGCATGTCGATGCCGAAGGTCTGCTCGAACAGCGGCACCACCCCAGCGGTCTGACCCAGCCCACAGGAGCGGATCGCCCGCCCCAAACCTTGCCGCGGCTGGTCGGTGAGGGCGGAGAACAGCCTGTTGAGGCGGTGCTCCTGCAAGGCCTGGGCCGGTGTCATGCCGCGGATCTGATCAAAGCTGAAATCGAGACAGTCTTCACTGATGCCCAGCGTCTCCGACAACTCTGGGATCGCGATCGGATCGCGGAAATGCTGGCCGAAATACTGCAGCGCATGGGCCACGATCTGCAGCGGACTGCCGCATGCCGGCGCAGCCCCGGCAGGGCTGGAGCGGCCAAAGTCGGGGGGCACCACACGCATCTCCTCCACGGGTTGCTCAGAACGGTTGCGCTGCTCTGCTGTGCAGCTCAGTCGGGCAGCACAGCTATGCAGCTCAGTTGGGCAGCTCAGTTGGGTAGCTCAGTTGTGCAGCAGGGCTGCTGAAAAATCGCCCACTCGCGTTTCCTATCTCCATGCTGTGATCGCTGTAGCCGGGATGCCAGAGCAACCGGCCAAAACTGCACACTCCGCAAGATGTGGTGATGCGCTGCAACCTGGCGAGTCAAAACAACACACCCCCCGTAAAGCTTTGGTGATCCGGGAGATTGCTGGCTTCGTCGCCTGCGGCTCGCACCATGGAGTCAATCGCTCGCAGCTCCTGTCGGGCGATTTCGGGAGAAGCAGGCGTCGCCACGGCGGCGCTTTTTGCTTACACCGGTTTTCTTGCCATCTGGGTCACTGCCCCCAGACGCGCTGCCCGGCAGAGAGGAGCAGACCGGCACAGCAGCGGTCAATCCGCAGATTGTCCACCCCCCGTGGTGTAGGGTTAAATCGATTCAACGATCACTCTTCAGCGGGTTTCTTCCCAGCGCGGCGAGCTTCCAAGGGTTTTACGACTCCGGCTTTCTTCTCTCAGGCCAGCGACTTTCTTCAGGGCTTTCGACGAATCGGATACATCTGCTTCCAGTTCATTTCATGACCATTTACGTAGGCAACCTCTCCTTCGATGCCGAGGTGGCGGACCTTCAGCACCTGTTTGGTGAATACGGCGAGGTGCGCAAATGCACCGTGCCGCTCGACCGCGACACCGGCCGCAAGCGCGGTTTCGCCTTCGTTGACATGGCCAACGCCAGCGACGAAACCAAGGCCATCAACGATCTCCAGGACGTTGAGTGGATGGGTCGCAACATCCGCGTCAACAAGGCCGAGCCCCGCACCGGTGGCGGCGGTGGCGGCAGCTTCGGTGGTGGTGGCGGCGGCGGCTCCCGCTGGTGAGTTGAGCGACGGTGCGGGAGCGTCCGCCCCAACAGCGTCCCCGCCCCAATCACGCAAGCCGCCCCCCGGGGCGGCTTTTTTTTGGACGTGCGATCAGCCTTCGTGACCTGCTTCAGACGCGGGAACTGAGCAGCAGCGCCAGCAGCAGGAGCGCCGCCAGAGCCAGCACGATCGGCATCTCGGCCTGACCCATCCATACCTCGGCGATGGGGCCACTCTCACAGATCATCCCAGCGGCCTGCCGCGGTGACAATCTGGGTCCATGCCTTCCCCCTTCCCCAGCGATCCGGGCCTGGCGGCCTTCGGCTCGAGCCTCACGGCCATCACCCTGGCCGAACTGGGTGACAAGACCTTCTTCATGGCCCTGATCCTGGCGGTGCGCCATCCGCGCCGCTGGGTGTTCCTGGGAGCCTTTGCCGCTCTCACCGCCGTCACGCTGATCTCGCTGGGCCTGGGCTACGTCCTGCGGGAACTGCTGCCGGCCAGCGTGGTGCCCTGGCTGGCGGCGCTGCTGTTTCTGGCCTTCGGGATCAAGTTGCTGATCGATGCCCAGGGGATGGGTGCCGATGGAGCCGATGAGGAAGAGCGCGAAGCCGAGAACGCGATCAACCAGGCGGAGCGCCAGGGGCCGATCAGCACCACCTGGGCGGTGATCTGTGAGGCCTTCGCCCTGGTGTTCGTGGCCGAGCTGGGTGATCGCACCCAGTTCGCCACCATCTTTCTGGCCACGGCCCCGGCCTTCACCTTCGCCGGTCTGCTTGCCGGCACCCTGCTCGGCCATGCCCTGGTCACCTGGCTGGCGGTGGGGGCAGGCAAGTGGATCGGCAGCCGGGTGGATGAGCGGCTGCTCTACTGGCTCAGCGGCGGCCTGTTCGTGGCCTTTGGCCTGGCGTCGCTCGCCCAGGCCCTCGCCTGAGCGGCCAGCATCTCAGCGCCTCAGCAAGCGCGAGTGATGGCTCACAGAGGCACAAAGACCGATGGCAATCCAGTTCACCAGCATGGCGGAGCGGCCGTAGCTGAGGAACGGCAGGGGGATGCCGGTGATCGGCCCCAGGCCGATGGTCATGTTGATATTCACCACCACCTGGAACATCACCATGGCCCCCAGGCCCACCACCACCAGCGACTCGGTGTCGGTGCGGGCGTTGCGGGCGATTTGCAGCAGGCGCCAGATCCAGGCCGCGAAGGCGATCACCACCAGCACCGAGCCGATGAAACCGGTTTCCTCGCCCAAGGCGCTGAAGATGAAGTCGGTGTGCTGCTCCGGGATGAAGCGCAGCTTGGTGAGCACGCCCTGCATCAGGCCCGTGCCCCAGATCTGGCCGGAGCCGATGCCCACCGTGCTCTGCAGCAGGTGGTAGCCGCCCCCGAGCGGGTCCTTGTTGGGATCGAGGAACAGGGTGAGGCGATCCCGCTGGTGGGGCTGCAGGAAGTTGTTCCAGAGCAAGGGGGTGGCAAGGGCGAACACCAGCTGCACGCCCACCCCCAGCGCCGGCCCCAGGCGTTTCCACGGGAGGCTTCGCCAGGCGAGATAGCCCATCGCCGGCACCCAGGCGAGCAGCAACCAGGGCCACACCCCAGCCAGGATCGCGCTCACAACCGGCGAGAGCATCAGCACCACCCAGGCGCCGGGCATGCCGGCCCAGTAGAGCATCACGATCAACACGGCGGCGAACACCAGCGAGGTGCCCAGGTCGGGCTCCACCAGCACCAGCAGCCAGGGCAGGGCGATCAGGGCACTGGGGCGGATCAGGTCCACCGGCCGCTCCACCGGATGCCTGGCCAGCACCTGCGCCAGCAGCAGCACCGCCCCCACCTTGGCGAATTCGGAGGGCTGCACATGAAAGCCGGCGATGTTGATCCAGCTCTGGGCCCCCAGGGCGCTCACCCCCACCACCCGCACGGCGATCAGGCCCGCCACCATGGCGCCATAGATCGGCCAGCGCCAGCGGGCGATCCGCTCCACCGGCACGCGGGCCAGCAGCAGGGCCAGGCCAAAGCCCACCGCGGCGGTGATCCAGTGCTGATACCAGTCGGCGTAGCTGGCCTGACGCTGGGTGCTGGCGATCAGGATTCCGGCCAGCAGGATCAGGGCCCAGGGAATCCCCCAGAGCACCAGGTCCACATCGGCCAGCAGTCGCCGGCGCGTGCGCTGCCGCCCGCCAAACATCCGGCTGCTGCGCATGCCCACCCCCTGCATCGGCCCCATCAGCATCGGCCCCAGCCCTCCCCACGGCCGCCGGCAGCCCACACTGGATCCCACACCGGATGCCGGGGGTGAGGCCCCGAAACCAGCCGCAAGCGCTGCCGGCACCGGGGAAGTGGCGATTGTTCCACCATCGACCAATCAAGAGCAAGTCAAATCCTAAGCAGCTTCAATGACACGCAAAGCCACACTCGCAAGTGCACACGCAATCGCACACGAACTCACATCCAGCCGCAACGATTCACAGCCTTGAAATAGACACAATCGCCACAAGAGCAAGCCTCTCGGCTGTCATCTGGCCAGGCACGTTGGCGCCACGAGGATGCCGTGGCCTGGAGCCCGATCGTGTGATTGATCACCGAATAGCTCCGCAGCCAACCCGTAAACTCCGTAATCCAATCAGCAGCCCCTCCTCGATGGAGCGCTTTTTCCTGGAGCTGGACCCGCCGGAAGAGGTGATGCGCACCTGGCCCCACGTGGTGGTGGTGGGCGGCGGCTTCGCCGGCCTCAAGATCTGCCAGGAGCTGGCCCGCCAGGAGGTGCGCGTCACCCTGATCGACAAGCGCAACTTCAACCTGTTTCAGCCCCTGCTCTATCAGGTGGCCTCAGGCCTGGTGTCCGCCGCCGATGTGGCCTCGCCCCTGCGCCAGCTGGTGGGCCAGCCCCCCAACATCCAGATCCTGTTGGGTGAGGTGGTCGACATCGACGTCGACGCCCGAGAGGTGGTGCTGAAGGACCGCCGCTACGGCTACGACCAGCTGGTCGTGGCCACGGGCTCAGCCAGCTCCTACTTCGGCCGCGACGAGTGGCGACCGATGGCGCCGCCGATGAAGCTGCTCGAGCATGCCGACGAGATCCGGCGCAGGCTGCTGATGGCCCTGGAGGAGGCCGAGCAGAGCACCGATCCGGAGCGGCGCCGCTTCCTGCAGACCGTGGTGGTGGTGGGCGCCGGTCCGGCGGGCTGCGAGTTGGCCGGTTCCCTCATCGAGCTGATGCACA
Source organism: Prochlorococcaceae cyanobacterium (assembly GCA_044235095.1). Taxonomy (GTDB): domain Bacteria; phylum Cyanobacteriota; class Cyanobacteriia; order PCC-6307; family Cyanobiaceae; genus NIES-981. The sequence goes on from JBIIIC010000011.1 coordinate 94,732, forward strand.
GGGCTGTGCGGCTCGACTTCAAACAGCTCCACCAGGCCGACTGTCGCGTGATCCTGGTCGACCTGGTGGAGCGGGTGCTCCCCACCATGGCCGAACCGCTGTCGGCAGCGGCCGGCGGTTACCTGGAGCGTGCCGGCGTGGAACTGCGCCTCGGCTTCAAGGTGGACGCCATCGCCCCCGGGCGGGTGCGCCTGGCCGGCAAGGACGGCGATGTGGAACTCGATGCCGCCACCATCTGCTGGACCGCCGGCGTGCGTGCTTCCCAGCTGGGCCAGCTGCTGGCCGAACGCACGGGCTGCGCCTGCGACCGCGGCGGCCGGCTGATCGTGGAACCCGACTTCACGATTCCCGGCCACCCGGAGATCCGGGCCGTGGGTGACCTCTGCCACTTTGCCCACACCAGCGATGGCAGCCCGCTGCCGGGCATGGCCGGGCCGGCGGTGCAGATGGGTGAGTGGGTGGCCCGCGACATCCTCGCCCGCAGCCGCGGTGAAACCTGCGAGCCCTTCCGCTGGCTCGACCTGGGCAGCATGGCGGTGATCGGTCCCTGGTATGCAGTGGCGGATCTGGGCGGCTGGCACGTGACCGGACTGTTGGGCTGGATCCTCTGGGCGATCGCTCACCTGGCCTTCATTCCCGACACCGAAAACCGCATCGCCCTGTTCTGCAAGTGGATGTGGCAGATCGCCACCCGCCAGCGCACGGCCCTGCTGATCACCGGCCAGCCCGATCAACACCTGAGCGTGGCGGCTGGCCTCAGCCCGGCTGATCGCCATGAGCCAGCCATGGCCCCGCAGCCCCAGGCGGCAGCGGCATTCCAGGTCGAACCTGAACGGGTGGCGGCCTGAGCGCCACCTACAACGCGTCCCACCACTGCTCCACGACAGCGGGAGTGCCGTACCAGCGCGGACCGAAGGCACCGCCGTGGGCCACGCCCTTCAGCACAACCAGCGTAGAGCCCTCCAGCAGCGCAGAGCGCACCGGGACCAGCCCATCGCCCCGGTCCTGAGGATCACCGGTGCTCTTGCGGTAGGCGGTGGGGGCCAGGCGCTGGGCCGTGGGCGTGCCCTCGGCCAGATCCAGATCGCCGGCCACCGACACATAGCGCACCCGCCCGGCGAAGGTGGCCCCGGGCAGTCGCTGCGCCACCATCGCGCGCAGCACCGTGGCCTTAAGCGCGGTGTGCGGGCTGCCCAGCATCACCAGCGTGTCGGCGATGGCCTTGCCATCGAAGCGGCGGCCCTGGAACGGCTGATCATCAAGAAACAGCCGCAGCATGATGCCACCGGAGCTGTGGCCCACCAGGGTGATCCGGCCGGTGGGCGAGGCCTGGGCCAGCTCCGCCGCTGCCGCCGCCACCCGATCCAGAATCCGGGCCCAGGCGAAGGCAAACACCGTGAGCAGCCATTCGGGCTTGCCCACCGGCACCAGCCGCACCGGCTGGCCACTGAGCTGCTCCAGCCGCTGCACCATCGGCGCGTAGCTGGGGGGACTGATCAGGAAGCCGCCCAGGATCAGGATCGGCTGGGCGGGGGCAGGCATGAACGAGGGCCGGGCACACCGCTCCAGGTTGGTTCACCGGCGAGCGGATCGAACAGCCGATCGATCAGGGGCTGCAGCTGGGTGCTCAGCATTGAGCGCAACAACGCCGGCCCCCCAAGCGCAGACCGCCCTAAGTGGTGGGAGCGCACACCGGAAAGATCAACCGCACTTCAGCGCCACCGAGGCCGAGCGAGCGGGCGATCGCCACCCTGCCGTTGTGGTTGGCCATAGCCGTGCGCACCACAAACAGCCCCAGGCCGCTGCCGGAGGCCTTGGTGGACTGGAACAGGGTGTCGTCGCTGGGTGTGAACGCGAATCCGGGGCCGCTGTCGGCGACCACAACCGCCACCGTCGCGGACTGGGGCGACGCACTCTCCTCAGGATGGGCTTGCTCAAGCGCCACCGCGATCCGCCGCTGCCCCGGGGAGCGACTGGCCACGGCCTCAATGGCGTTGCGCAGCAGGTTGGTGGCAGCCGCCTTCAGTTGGCCGGCATCGCCGAGCACGAGCGTGTCATCCGCATCCAGCCCCTCGCAGGCGAGCTCCACCTCGTGCGCGCGCAACAGATGGCGCACGTAGGTGCAGGAACTGGTCACCACATCACTCAGGCGAATCGGCCTGAGGCTGGTCTGCACATTGCGCAGCAACATGCGCATCCGCTCCACAACCCGGCTCAGCTCGAGGGATTGCTGGTGCAGTGCGGCCACCAGCGCCGCCGCATCCAGCTCGCCGGCTTCGGCCTTGAGCTCCCGCCTGGCCTGATCACAGAGCAGCAGCAGGCTGCCTAGGGGGATGTTGATTTCATGGGCGATCGCCGAGGCTGTGAGACTCGTGCGCAATTGTTGCTGGAGGATCTGATCACGTTGGGCGATCACTGCCATCAACGAATCAAAGCTGGAGCGGATGTGCTGCACCTCCTGAAAGTCGATCACCGAGGGCAGCACAGCCAGAGATGGATCCACGCGGGCAGGATCCGCAGAAAACAGCCGATCTGACAGGCTCTCTGCGGTAGGCGGGCCTGCGACAGACTGGCCTGCGACAGATGGCCCTCCAGAGCGTGGTCGATCGATCAGGCTCTCGCGCTGCAGGGCGGGCTTTCGGTAGTGGGCCTCCAGGCGATTGAGCTGCCGCACAAACTGGCTCACCGGCAGAAACAGACGCCGGCGAATGCTGAGGTTCTTGACCACGAACACTAGGGCCATCAAGGCCAGGCCGGCGATGGCAGCCCAGAGCACGGTCTGCTGCTGCTGACGCAGCAGCCCCATGGGCACCAGGGTCACCACCCGAGCCCCGAGACCACTGTCAGCCGCCACCACCGGCAACCATTCACGGCCACCGAAGCGCACCGGCCTGAGGCCACCGCCAGTGGCGGTGGCGAAGTTGAGATCGATCGCCGGGATCGGCATCTCCGTGCCGGAGAGCATCACGAAACCGTCGTCACTCACCAGCAGCACAGGCGTACCGGTGAAGCGGCTGAACTGTTTCAGAAAAGCCTGGATGTAGCCAAGATTGAGCCGGCCCAGCAGCCACAAACGGCCACTGGAGTCGTTGGCGGCAGCGCTGATCGGCCGCTGCACGTAAATGCTCGCCAGCTCATCTTCAAGGCCTCGGGTGATCACGGAAGTGGAAGGCTCGCGGTCGTCAAACACCCCGGTCCGCAGGTAGGGAGCGATCTTGCTCTGGGAAAAGGAAAACCCCTGAAACACCCTGCTACCCGGCACAGCCTTGAGCACCCGTTGAATCTGCTGGCTTGAATCGATCAGATAGAGATCCGAAAACGGTTGCAGAGCCAGCTGCAACGAAGTGGCGGATTGATCCGGACGCAGAGACGCCAGGTGCTCCAGCTGGTCCACGCCCGCTGCCAGATGCTCACACAGATAGAGGTTCATCTTCTCTGCATCGGCCCGAAACAGCTCCACGTAGCGCTTCTCGAGTTCACGCAGCGTGAACCAGCCACCGAGGGCCAGCACCAGAAACGCCAGACCTGCCGCCAGCAGTTCCACATTCAGGCTGTAGCGCCAAAAGCTGGTGGGGCGCTTGCGACTCATGGCAGGGCCTGGGCGCTGGGCCTGAAGAAGTGATAGGTGCCCTGCACATCACCACTGCCGTTGAAGCGGATGGGTCCCAGGCTGGTGGGGTGCTCAGCCTTGCTGAGCAGATAGCGCTTCACCGCGCTGGGGGTGCTGGCACCACTGGCCAGGGCTCGATCGAGCAACTCCAGGGCCTTCCGGGTGCTCATACCCATGGCGTAGGGCTGGTAGCCGAAACGCCGTTCAAAACGCCTGAAATAACGATCCACCCGGGGATCCTGATTGCGGGCCGGAAACGTGCTGCTGAGCAGGATCTGGCCTGTGGCGGGCCCGGCGCTCTCCAGGATGGCGGGCGAGCGGGCCCAGGGCGTGAGCAGGATCGGGGCCTCGGGGTGGAGGGTGTGAAACAGCTGGGCGAGGTTGCCGATCACCGGAATGAATCCACCGCCGAGCACATAGAGCGCGTCGTAGTCGCCCATCAGCAGGCCGCGGTGCTGCTGCGGGGAGAACCTGGCCAACGCCAACTCCCGCCGCACCACCTGCCAGCGGCCGGCGCGGGCCAGTTCCGCGCTGAGGACCCTGAACGCCGGATCGGTGTAGGCGCGATTGCCGGTGTCCTGCAGCACCAGCAGGCGACGGCCGGGAATGGCACCGAGGCGCCTGGCAATGGCCCGCTGCTCCTGGGCGAGATCGGGAATGATGCGCAGGAATAAGTCGTTGCGGCCGCTGAGTTGATCACTCGTGGCCGACACATTGATCGCCAGGGCACCGCCATCGGCGAACTGGCTGAGACTCCGCACCGCATGGCTCGAAGCCTGAGTGGTGATGAAGAACCGCACCCCCTGCCGCCTGAGCGCCGCAATGCTGGCGGGCCCCGTGGCGGGGTCGGGCGCGTTGAGGTGATTCACCAGGCGCATGCGCGTGCCAGGGTTCTCCTCCAGGTAGAGGTCGGCGGTGTGGCGATCGGTGGGATCAATCGCCGCCCCGGGCACCAGGGGCAGATCAATGCCAACCGCCACCTGCACGGGCTGGCGGCGCTGCCAGTGCACCGCGCCCAACCCACCCGCCAGCAGCAGAGCCGCCGCCACCAACATGGCCACCCGCCGGCGGCGACGGCTCGCAGGCCGAAACAACGACACAGGCGACGCACTTCAGCCACCCATTGTGGTCAGGCGTTGTGGTCGGGGAGCTGTGATCTGGCACCAGCCGGCACGTTGCCGCCGGCTCAGTGCAGCCAGATCACCTTGCTGCAGCGGCCCAGCGGCGACTGGCGCAGGGCAACGCGCAGGGCCTGGAAGGCGCTCACGAAGCAGGGATCGGCGATCACATCGCGGTGGCCCACCACCGCCATCACCTCCTGAATCCCGAGGGGAAAGGGCAACGGCACCACCCCCAGCTGCGCTTCCAGCTCCGGCAGGCGATGGGGAGGCACCACGGCCAGGCTGTGCCCATCCGCCGCACCGCCCTCCCAGCGCACGGGGTCGTAGTCAGCGCCGCCATAGGCGCAGGTGGCGAGCCCGTGCTCCTGCAGGGCGCGGGTGAACAGGGGTGCCACGCCCATCGCAAGGGCCGGCGAGGGATAGGCCGCCAGGTCGTCGGGGGTGATCACCGAGCGCTTCTGCAGCGGATGGCTGCGGTGACTCACCAGCACGTAGTTCCAGCGCAGCAGAGGCACTGCCAGCAGGTTCTGGCCCAGGGCCAGACGGTTGGCCTGCAACATCGGCAACGCCGCGGGGATCAGTGGCTGGCACTCGAGCAGGCCGCCAAACCAGACATCCACCAGGCGACCATCGAGCAGTGACAGCATGTGGCTGGTGCTCATCGAAGGGATGCGCAGACCGCGAAAGCTCTGGGGGAGCCCGAGGGCCGGCGCCTGCCATCCGCTGGAGCAGCGCAGCAGGGAGCGGCGTACCCGCAGCTTCTGCGCCGCCTGGCGCATGGCCGTGAGCACATCCACGTTGTGGCGGGCCACGTAGCCGTTGTCACCGCGGTCAAAGTCGAGGTCGAGCAGCTCGCTCAGGGAGCGGTAGCGACGGGAACAACTGCTCTGCGACAGGCCGAGCAGGTCGGCCACCTTCACGGTGCTGCCGTAGAGCTGGAGGTGATCCAGAACGTCGAGGTCGGCCAGAACACGCTCGTCAAACATGCCGAGACCAATGGGGGTAAATGGGCGAGCAGCGGCGGCGGGGCCATCCGCCACGCGGGCCTGCATATTCGCATCCAGCAACGACCGCCGACGCGAGATTCGACACCTCATCCAAAATCCGGATGAGGCGACTATCTCCGATCGCTTGGCACATTCCAGTACCCGCCAGGCAGATGTCCCCTCCAAAGACCGAACGACTCGCCGAACCGGGCCCCACCCCCGCTCCACCCCACCTCCCGGTTGCCCCACCTCCCGCGCCGAACACGAGCGACCCACCGCAGCCAGCCATGCGGACGACGCCCCAGACAACAGAAACCCTGTACGGTGAAATCGGCTCAGAAACGAGCTAGCTTGGCTACACCAGCGCCAACAAGCTCGCCCCCTCAGATTCAACAATATTCACCAACAAGCCAGATCACGATCATCCAGCGGGCTTTGAGCCTCGCGAACTCATGATTAATATTTCCGCACTTGTTTTTATCATTCTACGAAAATCAGCGGATTGACAGAACTCAGATCATCAGGGAAGTAGCAGCAGCAAAGGAAAAAAGCAAAGCGCTATTTTGATGCGGCTGAAATTCTCGTCATCAGACTTCAGGATGTCATCCACGAGAGCGAAATCGGCACTTACAGTGGCAGTCCATCCTGAGTCATTCACGCATCACCTCAGCGCTTCAATCGTCTCCGAGAGCAGTCACAAGCCCTGGTCCCGCCAACCGATGACAACGTTCAACTGGGTGCAGGGGCTGCGGCACCTCTGAGCAGTACGGTCGCTGAACGCCGGAGCTCCGCCAAGCCAGCCGCTGCCCATGCCAGGCACTCACCGTGGGCATAGTCAAATGCAGCAACGGGCAAGTGCCCCGCCAACCGTGCTCTGGTAGGCCCAAACTGGTATACCCAAATGGTATAAACCGTGGTGCAGGCGCAAATTTTGTCAAATCACGCACAAATGCAGCCTGACGAACACGCTGATGACGTCTGGACGGAAGCTCCCTCCTCGACGCCTCCGTCCGCCCCGCCACGCCAGCGCCAGCGCCCCAGGCGCCGCCAGCTGCTCTGCCCTGCCCATCCCCAGCAACAGATCGGCGGCACAGGCAAGAAGTACTATTTGCATGTTTTGAGCGCCGAGGAGCTCAAAGCTCGCGGCATGCCTGATAAGAAGGCAAAGCTGGTGATCCAGGCCTACCCTGTGCTCGTGCTGGGTGATGAGTGGCTTGAGGAGCTGTTCTGCCCAGCCTGCGGCACCAGCCGGTGGTGCCATGTCAGCAAAAAGGCTAATGGCAAGCTGCTCGTACGCTGGGCCCAGCGAGAACTCTGGCAGCAGGTTGCCCACGTGGATCCACTGCAACCCAACCCCACGGTGAGCGAATTCAGCCGTCGCCAAGCCCGCCGCCTGCGCAACCGCCGGCCGGATGGCAGCCCACTGTTCGAACGCCTGTGAAGGCAAGGCGGTCGAAATCCGATTCGGGCTATGGATGCAGAAATGGCATAATTGACTGGCAACGGATTCGGATGGCCAGCCACTGGCTCAGTGGGGCAGGCACATCATGTGTATCGATCCATACCCAGCCCACCCAAAACCAGGTAGGCGATCCAGAAGCGCTGCATAGGCGAATGCAATGAATGCTGCATTGGCCTTGGAAAAACGCATCTACGGCGAGATTGTGCATTGTCTTTCCCCCCCCCATCCGCAACCTCAGTTTTGCGGCGCCTTTCCCGATGGTGCAGGAAGAGCTGGTATCCGATCTCGAGGTGCTCGACTACCTGGAGCTGTTCAACAGCACCGTGGAGTCTGCACGGATGCTCGGCATTTCCCAGAGCAGCTGCTCAAGGCGTTATCGCTCGTTCAGTGAACGCTTCGGCATCGGTTTTGACCGGATTGCTGACCGTTACCAGGCCACATCCAACTTTGATGTACTCAACAGCCTGCGGCAGGCGTCCCAGAAACTGCGCGTCCGGCAGCTGCGTCCCCGCTTCGCGATCGGCTGGCAATTGGGGGATATGACGCTGCCAGGGCTCGATGAGGTAGGCGTGGTGCTGCCGATCCGGCCGATGAACAGCTGGCGCATGCTCTCAATGCTCGAACAGCGTCTGGTGGATATCGGCCTGATGGGGTTAATGGAATTCCAGAGTCTGCTGTCGCAGCCCCTGATCCGACTGCGCTCGCGGCTGCTGCCGCTCAGCCCCACCATGCTGTGCGTGCCGATAGGCCAGTTCAGTTACAAACTGCTCGCCCATCGCAACCACCCCCTGCAGGGCCGGCGGGACCTGAACAGCGACGAGCTGTCCCAGTACCCCTCACCCGCCCTGCCCCTGGGGATGGCGCCAGCGCTGATGGGAGCTCTTCAGAACCATGGCCTCGCCAATCAACAGTGCGGCCTCAGCGACTACGACGAAGCCAGCTGGGAAGGGTCGGCCCGTGATGGTCTCACCCTCAGCTACGCCTCTCCTCACCAGGTGCCCAACCTGGTAAATCGCTATGAGCTGCAACCACTTAACTACGACCTGGGAATCCACGATTGCATCGGCATGGTCGGCCACCGCGACGTGCTGACTGATCCCGGGTTCCACAATATCTTCAAGCACTGTCTCTCCAGCCTCCGCGTCACCCTGAACGGCAATGGCAACGGCATCCAGTGGCTGAGCTGACACGAACCGGCGGTCCATCCCCACGACAGCCAAATGGCATAGCTGTATTCAAGACATGCCGAATCGGTCTCCGCAGCCTGCCGTTGTTGCCTAAATTCATAAGCATAATGAGCTCCTGCGTGTCGGTGATGCTTGGGCACTTCAACCCTGCAAGCGCAAGCCAATCCACAGTCCGCTCCCCAGATCAGATCCAATGGGCCCGCATGGTCAAGCCACGGTTGAGGGCAATCACGGCCGCAGGCCTGCTGGGAGCCTGCGCGGCACTCGCAAACGCCCCCTGCGTCCGGGCACAGCCGCAGGTTCGATCCGGTCAGCCGGTTGCTGTTGATGTAGCTGCGAACACGATCAGTCAGGATGCCTACATTCTCGGCCCCGGCGATCAGCTGCAGCTCACGCTGCTGGATCCCGGCGCCAGCGAACTCGGCGGCAGCTTTGAAATCCTTAATGATGGCAGCGCCAGCCTGGCGCTAATCGGCAACGTGGTTCTCGATGGCCTCACCCTCAACCAGGCCAACCGCTGGCTGCAGTCGCTCTACAAGCAGTACCTGCTTCGCCCTGAGCTGAATCTGCGGGTCGTGCGTTCACGGCCCCTGCAGGTGTCAGTGTTGGGACAGGTGGAGAGGCCTGGCCTTTACACGCTGACTCCAGCAGAAGTCTCCACCACCGAAGGGGGGCCCGGAACCTCCATCACCGGCCTGCCAACCGTCGTGTCAGCACTGCAGAAAGCGGGCGGGCTCACTTTGAATGCCGACCTCACCAACGTACGTCTGCAGCGGCGGCTCCCAGGCAACAACCAGCAGCTGCGGGAAGCCCAGCTCGACCTCGCAGCCCTGCTGAAGAGCGGAGACAAGCTGCAAAATCCGTTCTTGTTTGACGGCGATACCCTGGTGATCGGCAAGGCCATCAATCCGGACAGCGAAGTGATGGAACTGGCCGCTACCAACCTCTCACCTCAAAGCATCTCCGTGAATGTGATCGGCGAGGTGAAGGCGCCCGGCAGGCAGAGCCTTCAAGCCAATACACCACTGGTTCAGGCGATTCTCGCTGCCGGCGGACCGACCACCTGGCGGGCAAAGCGCAGCAATGTGGAGCTAGTGCGGATCAATCGCAACGGTACCGCCACCCGGGAAATCTTCGACATCGACTACTCCCAGGGAGTGAGTGGCCTGCGCAATCCACCCTTGCGTGACGGCGATACCATAGTTGTGAACCGCAGCAACTATGCCATTGTCACCGATGCCCTTGGGGCCATCACCAACCCGCTTTCAGGCCTTGTAAATGCCTGGGCACTGGTCGACTTGATCCAAAACAACAGGTAATCCCTCACGTTCATTGCTCCCTCTCCCGAACACAGATCGGAACCTTTCCCCGAATTCCTTACCGCATTTTCGTCATGGGCCTTCACCACAATCCGATCACCTATCTCTTTCTGTCCAACGCTCTGTTGTGGGGTCTGCCCCTTTCCATCAATCACTGGCAGGCCTCCCTGGCCAGCCGAGAGACTCAATCGGTAGAGCTGGCCGGACGGAAGGCCTCGGAGCAAGCAGCAACGTTGTTCGGCAATCCCTTTGTCAGCACAGCCGATCCCCTGCTGGGTAGCGAGCCCTTGCTGGGTTCTGCAACCAGCGGAGGTATCAGTGGCACTACCAGCGAAATCAGCGGCTCAGATCTTGCTGGCTTGAGGCGTGGCTCCGGCAAGTCGCACACACCGGCCATTGGTTCAGTTCCTGAGCCTTACAGCCTTGAATCCATACTTCCTCGCCAGGCTTCACCAGAGCTGCTGAGCCAGCTGCGCGGTGCCGATGGTCTCGGTGGTCCGATCACCCTGGCCAGCCTAGATGAACCTGCCGTGCCGATCGCCGCCCGTGCCGAGCAGCTGCAATGGCAACGGTCCAACGACTCGCTGGCCGCGCTCCCCCTCCACTGGCGTGATCCTCTGCGCAAGGAACTCGGCGATCGCGTGCGAGTGAGTCAGGCAGCCACGGTGCGCCTGCCTGTACGAGGTCTTGCTGAGAGGCAGGAACTGCCGGTGATCATCACAGACCAGGGAGTGGCCGAGGGCCTCGTGATTCCCAGAAACCCCCGCACCCGCGCAGCTGTAGAGACCTGGGCCGCCCGACAGCGCCCTGCAGAAGCTGGAACGGTCCAGGTAATGGTGGTTGCCGCCGAACCGGTGGAGGCCCCTGCAGCCGAAGGAAGCGCCGTAGTGGCAGCGTTGACGGTGAATGAGCCGACCTCGGAACCGACGACACCACCATCCCTGCCTCCAACCCCCGAGCAGCAGCTCTGATCTTGAAGTTCGTCTAAGACCCAGCTCCTATCAACTAGCCAAAATTGATTCCAGAATTAGTAGGTGTGGCACCAGTGGCTTAGCAATCGGATGCTGAGTTCGCACCTGGGCCAGGGCATCAAACAGATTGAGCGACTCAGCCCGGCAAAGCACGCCGACGGCCAGCAGGGGGGAGCGCTCCATCCCTGCCCAGCAATGGAGGTAAAGAGGTGGATGGGAGTTGTACAAATCCAGAGCGGCAATGAGGGCCCCCTCAAGCAACTCACGGGTCATCACCTCGGGCTGGCGATGATCCGGAAGGGTGAAGCGTCGTTGCCGCCACTGCTGGGGAGGCTCCCATGGACCTTCATCTGGGTCACAGCAACTGAAAATCGATTGCACACCAGATTGCTGAAGCAGGCGCCAGTGGTCAGGCGTCTGAGGCATCGGCCCGATGGCAAGCTTGCGGGTCCGCAACCAGGTGAGCGGTAGCTGTGCTGGGTTGGCCGGGAGCAGATCACGAGCCATCAAAACAACGTCAGTGCCAGACCAAAACACCAACCTAAGGCAAGACGCATGGCCGCTGAGGCACCGCTCAACACACCCCCAACCAACCTCAACGCGAGAATATCGATATGCGATTGCCGATCGGTGCTCGGATATTAAAGAGATGCGAAGGAGAATCCATAAGTGGTCGACGACTGCTTGAGCTGCGCTCGCGTCTCACCACCGCTACGTAGAGATACTGTACCTATGTGTTCCTGGTAACACTACATCTTCGACACGACACTGCAGCCAAAGCTGTCCATTGCTAACGAGCAACGCCCATTCCTGACATGGCCAAGACAGCTCTGATCACCGGCATCACCGGGCAAGACGGCTCCTATCTGGCCGAACTGCTGCTCGACAAGGGCTACGTGGTGCACGGCATCAAGCGCCGCGCCAGCAGCTTCAACACCGCCCGCATTGATCACCTCT
>JBIIIC010000012.1:0-101177 GCA_044235095.1 Prochlorococcaceae cyanobacterium
GAGCAGGCGGACTCATCCGCTTCCTGATGTCAGCTTTGACAGCCTCGCTGTAACGCCGCACTGGTCATCTCCTTGAGCCCCCGGGTGGTCAAAAGCACGGGCGACAACTTTCCTGACGGCGGGGGCGACAACTTTCCTGACGGCGGGGGTTCAGCATCCCCAGCAAATCGGGGGAATCCCCTTTCAGCAACAGTGCTGCAGATATGCATCAGAACACGACCAAGACACTATTGACATCCAACTCGCACAAGTTAGGGATGCAACCGGGGAGAACTCGTGAAGACAGTGTCCTAGAAGCCAGACTCAGACTTGACGATCCACCCGGCTCATCAGGCCAATTCCCACAGCACACAGCCTGCAGCAAACAACTTGCAGACCAAGACGGCCTCGTTCAAACCAGTTATCCAGCTCAACGACATCAGCGAGAGGGCAAGGAAAGCAGCATTCGGCAGCCCCCGCGAGTCCCAGCTTGAACCTCCCAGCTTCCGCCATGGGAACGACCGCTCGCATGGACGATGGCCAGACCAAGCCACATATTCGAACCACTGCGGGCTTGGGGTTCCCCCGATTCCGTGGACAGGTCTCAGGGATTCGCTGAGGTGAGTGTACGGGCAGCGATGGCCTGCTGCTCGAAGTCGATCGGACTGAGATACCCGATCGTTGAATGACGGCGTTCGCGGTTGTAGTAGCCCTCGATCCAGAAGGCCAGATCCCGCTGCAGTTGCTAGGGTGTGATCAGCTGCTCTCGATTGTCATCAAGATCAAGCTCCAACTTCAGGGTGGAGAAGAAGCTTTCCACCACCGCGTTGTCCCAGCAGCAGCCCTTGGCGGACATGTTGCAGGCGATCTCGTGCTTGGCGAGCAGATTCCGGTACTCAGTGGCCCGGTACTGGCTGCCCTGATCCGTGTGCAGCAGCAGCTGATCCGGTTCCACCTGCCGTTGGCCGAGGGCCCGGTTGAGCGCCTCGACCACCAAGGCGGTATCCATCCGCTGTTCCAGTGTCCAGCCGAAGACGCGGTGGCTGAACTGAGGTGGTCTGGTTTTTCTGGACAGCCCCCATCGTTAACCTCTGAGGCGGGGCACCACCCCTGAAAGGGGGCTCCCACCGATGAGCAAGCGCCGCACCCATAGTCCCGAGTTCAAGGCCAGGGTCGCCATAGAGGCGATCAGTGGCCGCAAGACGATCCAGGAGATTGCTGCCGATCACGCCATTCACCCGATCCAGGTGAGCCAATGGAAGAGGCAGCTGCTGGACGGAGCCAGCGAGCTGTTCACCAGGGGCAAGAAGAGCAAGGACAAGGAGGAGGGCCAAGCCAAGGAGGCTGAGCTGTTCCAGCAGATCGGGCGGCTGCAGATGGAGCTGGAGTGGCTCAAAAAAAAGTCTCACCTGCTCTGATGCCCATGAACTGCGCAAACTGGTCGATCACGATCATTCCGAGCTCAGCATCAGCCGCCAATGTGCGCTTCTGGGCCTGCCCAGATCCACGCTCTACTACCGGCCAACACCGGTTCGGGAGTCGACGCTGCGGATCATGGCCAAGATCGATGCTTTCTATCTGGAAAACCCCTGCAGCGGCAGCCGCCGGATGGTGGGGTATCTGGCCCGAGATGGGATCCCGATCAGCCGTGACCGGGCGCGAAACCTCATGCGCCGCATGGGGTTACGGGCGATCTACCGGAAACCTCGCACCACCATTCCAAGAGAGCCAGCAGAGCGCTTTCCCTGCCTGGTGGATCTCGACGCAGTCACGGCTGTGGACCAGGTTTGGGCCACAGACATCACCTACATCCCGCTGCAGAAGGGGTTCCTCTACCTTGTGGCGATCGTGGATCTGTTCTCCAGGAACGTGCTCAGCTGGAAGCTCTCGTAGCCCTTGGCTTCCGCGAAGCGGTACAGCCTGGACACGGAGTTCTGTCTGGATGCCCTGGAGATGGCGTTGGCAGGAGATCGCAAGCCAGAGATCTTCCACTCCGATCAGGGTTGTCAGTACACCTCTGGTGACTTCGTGGCCAGGCTGCAGGCTGAAAAGATCAAGATCAGCTGGTCAGGAAGGAAGCGCTGCTACGACAACATCCTCGTTGAACGACTGTGGAGAACTGTCAAATACGAGGAGGTCTACCTGCACGCCTACAGCGATGGCTGGGAGGCTGAAATCAGCCTGCCCCGATTCCTGTGGAGGTACTGCCATGTAAGGCCACACAGCTCTCTGGGAGGCAGAACTCCCCATGAGGTCTACACTGAGTTCGAATCCTGTTCCTCCCGCCCGGAGTTAACGATTTCAAGGGCCGGAACTGTCCAATAAAAGCCACCCACCCCAATCAGCCATGGAGCCATGCTCGGCGCCATACAACAATTCGTCATATATAGAACATCGGGGCGGGATCGCGCAGGCGGTCTCTTTCCAGCAGCAGATGGGCCAGGGTGGTGGTTTGCAGAACAGCACTGCGACCCTGCTCTGCGCGACGGGCCAGGCCATCGAGCACCTGGAACTCGGCGTTCTGACGATCTCCCTGGCGCTCCGTGCGCGCTTCGCCTTCCAGGCACGCCTCCACCTCGGCAATGGTGATCATCTCGGGGGATCGCGTCAACTGAAAGCCCCCACGAGGACCGCGGATGCTCTTGAGGTAGCCCCCTTTGCGCAGCGCAGTGAGCATCTGCTCGAGGTAGCGCTCCGGCATGCCATGCCTGCGGCAGATCTCGCCGGTCTGCAGCAGGTCGCCAGTGCCGTAGGCGGCAGCCAGATCAATCAACGCCACCAGGCCGTATTCCGTCTTGGCGCTGAAGACCATCACTCAACCCGCTCCTGCACCCATTGTGCCAGCCAAAGAACGGTTTGCGGGTCGGAAATATGACTACGCAGGAGGATAGGGGTTCGTCGCTGTGAACCCTCGTGCCATCCGCATTGCCCAGAGCCGTGAGCCTGCGGGATGCCTCCCACTTCTGGCTGCAGCTGGGCCTGGTGAGCTTCGGCGGACCGGCCGGTCAGATCGCCCTGCTGCATCGGGAGCTGGTGGAGCGGCGGCGCTGGCTGTCGGAACGGCGCTACCTGCACGCCCTCAACTACTGCATGCTGCTGCCGGGGCCCGAGGCCACCCAGCTCGCCACCTACCTGGGCTGGCTCATGCATGGCACCAGGGGCGGCCTGATCGCAGGCGGGCTGTTCCTGGCACCCTCGATCCTGGTGCTCACCGCCCTGGCCACGGCCTACGCACTCTGGGGCCAACTACCGCTGCTCGCGGGCATCTTCGCCGTGCTCAAGCCGGCGGTGCTGGCGATCGTGCTGGTGGCCGCCTGGCGGGTGGGTCGGCGCACCCTGCGCAAGCCCCTGCTGGTGGGCCTTGCCGCCGCGGCCTTTCTGGCCCTGGCCGTGCTGCGGCTCCCCTATCCCCTGGTGGTGGCCGGGGCCGCAGGCACCGGTCTGGTGGCGGGCCGCTGGCGGCCGGGGCTGCTGTTCGCCCCGGCTCACACCACCTCCCAGCCACTCCCCCAGCAACGCGCCCTGGGGCACACCGCCCCGGCCCAGGTCATGGCAGAACCTCTCGCGCCGCCGATCCACGGCGACCACACCCCCACCCCGGACCACTGCCGCTTCTCACGCCGCCGCCTGGCGCTCACACTGCTGCTCTGGGGCCTGGGGGTGCTGGTGCCGCTGGCGCTGCTCAGCACCGCCGGAGGCTGGAACGGCACCCTGGCATTGATGGCCCGCTTCTTCACACGGGTGGCGCTGCTCAGCTTCGGCGGGGCCTATGCCGTGCTGCCCTACGTGGCCCAGGGGGCGGTGGAGCAGTTCGGCTGGCTCTCGGCCAGCCAGATGCTCGATGGCCTGGCCCTGGGCGAAACCACGCCCGGCCCCTTGATCATGGTGGTGGCGTTTGTGGGCTTCATGGGGGGCTGGAACCAGGGGCTTGGGTCTGGTGCCGACGCCGGAAGCTGGCCGCTCGCCGTGGCGGCCACCCTGGTCACCGTCTGGTTCACCTTCCTGCCGTCCTTCGGCTTCATCCTGGCCGGCGGGCCCCTGGTGGAGGCCAGCCGCAATGACCTGCGCCTCGGGGCGCCGCTCACCGCCATCACAGCAGCTGTGGTGGGCATGATCGCCAGCCTGGCGGTGTTCTTCGCCTGGCCGGTGCTACGGCCAGGCGGCCGCTTTCAGGCCGCCGCGGCGCTGGTGGTGGTGTTGGCCCTGCTCGCCCAGCTGCGCTGGGGCTGGAGCGTGCTGCAGGTGATCGGCGCGGCGGCACTTCTGGGAGCAGGCGCGGCCGGCCTGGCACTGCTGCTGAGCTGACCCCCTACCGCACAACAAAGCCCGGAGCGCGGGCCCCGGGCATTTGCCTGCTCAGCCGTGGTGCCGACCCAGGGGGGTGCGGGCGCAGCTGCGCGAGATTTGGTTGCTTGGTGAGTGCCTGATCGTTGCCGATCAGAGGATTGTTCAGTTGTGGGCGGAGCTGCCGGCGCTGGCACCTGGGGCCAGGTGTCTAGGGGGACGTTCCACAAGTCCGGGGCACCTGGGGCGATGCAATGGACGACCCCTGCTGTTCAAACAATGCGTGAAGCCAATGCGTGAAGCAATGCATGAAGCGATTGCGTGAAGCAATGCGTCAAACAAACAGTTGGGTCAGGAACATCACAGATCCGTTGAGAGTGTTGGAGCAGGGGCCGGATCGTCAGCGCGCTCCTTGCTGGTGCTCAGGGGGGCTGTCTTCCATCCGTGGAGCCTCCGAATCCCGTTGCATCCACCATGGATCCGCCACCTCCAGCGGGCAACTGCCGCACGCCGATCGACACCGCTCTTTACCAGGGGCAACGGCTCTTCATGAAGCACCCTTCATGGCTCACGGGCGGGGGCGCAGCACCAGCCAGACAACCACCAGGATTGCAGTGGTGCTCACAACCGTGAAGATCCAGTCGGCGTAAGGGGTCCAGACCATGGGCTCCGAGCGGATCGGCGACGAGCCCATTGATGATGAGCGAACCGCCGACGAGCAAATTGGCGACGAGCGAATTGGACACACGTAAAAGGGGCCCTTCCAGGCCCCATGGGTCATTTGGGTGATAAGGCTGACCTCACCCCATCTCCCTTAGAGATGTCAGGCGGCCACAGGGGCAGCTTGACGGGAGAAACGAACGATGTTGTTCGCTGTTACGGGTTTGCTCTTACCGAGCAGGCTTCAGTCACTCTCCTCATGCCCCGTCGAAACCATTGCAGCCCCAGGGTGCTGCCGGTGAACCGGGAGCGGGGGAATGGAGCTGAGCGGAATCGAACCGCTGTCCGAAACACTGGTGTGAGCCACCTAGTCCGACCGAAACCGGACTCCGTCATTGTTGCAGCAGCGGGCCAGGGGCGCAGGGGTGGGCATCACCGAACCAGTCAGCAGCGAAGCGATCACGGGAATTGCGGTGGTGCCACCGGGTCTTGAAGAACCCGCCGCAGCCGAGCTCACGGCCCTGGGATGTGAAGCCGCCCAGCGCCTCAACAGGGCCGTGCGCTTTCGCACAGATCAGGCCGGTTTCTACCGGCTGCAGCTGCGGGCGCGCCTGCCGTTTCGATTGCTGCGCCAGCTGGCCAGCTTTCCCTGTCGCAGCCAGGACGACCTCTACCGAGGCGTGCAACGCGCTGCCGACTGGTGCCATTGGCTGCCGCCGGAGCGCAGCTTCAAGGTGGAGGCCAGTGGCAGTGCCCCGGGCCTCAGCCACAGCCACTACACCGCCCTGGCGGTGAAAAACGCCCTTGTCGACTGGCAGCGCAACCACTTCGGCCAGCGCTCCTCGATTGAGCTGGAGCAGCCCGACCTGACCCTGCATCTGCACCTGGGCGGCGGGCTGGCCAGCGTCAGCCTGGATGGCAGTGGCGCCAGCCTGCATCGCCGCGGCTACCGGCCGGCCATGGGCCTGGCTCCCCTCAAGGAGAACCTGGCCGCCGGCCTGATCGCCCTCACCGGCTGGGATGGGTCGCTGCCCCTGGCCGATCCGCTCTGCGGCAGCGGCACCCTGCTGATCGAGGCGGTGCGCATGGCGCTGGGCCGCGCCCCTGGGCTGGGGGCCGCCAGCGGCCCCGCACGCCAGTTCGCCCTGGAACGCTGGCCGGATTTCGATGCCGGGGTCTGGCAACAGGAGCTCGCCGCCGCCCGCGCCCAGGCTCGCAACACCCTCGCCGATGGCCGCCCACTGGCGCCTGTGGTGGGCCTGGAGCGCGAGCCAGCGGTGCTGGAGCAGGCCCGCAGCAATGCGGAAGCCGCCGGCGTGGCTCCATGGATTGACCTGCAGCAGGGCGACTGCCGCGATTTTGTGCCGCCCGCCGGCCCGGGGGTGCTGGTGTGCAATCCGCCCTACGGCGCCCGCATCGGGGAGCGCGATGAGCTCGAAGCGCTCTACGCCGACCTGGGTCAGATGCTCAAGGAACGGTGCAGCGGCTGGAGCCTGTGGCTGCTGAGCGGCAACCCCGAGCTCACCGGCGCCCTGCGCATGAAGGCCAGCCGGCGAATCCCGATCAGCAACGGCGGCATCGACTGCCGCTGGCTGCACTACGTGATCCGCTGATCAGGCCGGCCCCGTGCAGAGGGTTGCCCCTAATTTCCATTCTTCTTCCCAGCGCCGATGACACTCCTCTGGGGCCCACTGCCCAGCCTGCTTGCCGCCTCTGTTCAGGGGCCAAGCCTTGCGGATGTGCCACTGGAGGCCAAGGTGCTCGTGATCGGCCTGATCTACCTGGGCACGCTGGTGATCAGCCGCTTTTCGGTGCGGATCGGAGTGCCGGCGATCCTTGGCGTGCTGTTGCTGGGTCTGGCGTCAACATCCACAGCCTGGATGTGAGCCACGGCGAGCTGGCCATGCTGCACGTGTTCGCGCTGGCACTGCTGCTCTTCTACGCAGGCCTGAAAACCGACCTGGCGGCCATCCGCGGCTTTCTCAGCTATGGCCTGATGCTGGCGATCGGGGGAGTGGCGCTGGCCACCCTGGTGCTGGGGCTGGGCATCTGGTGGCTTTCATCGGGCACGGGGGCGGGTCTGGCGCCGGGACTGGCGGATCGCATGCCCCTGGGTGCCGCCCTGCTGATCGCCGCCTGCCTGAGCTCCACCGATGCCGGCGCCACCCTGAGCGTGCTGCGCCAGGTGAAGCGCTGCGTGCCTGAGCGGGTGGCCCATCTGTTGGAGTTTGAATCCGCGGTCAACGACCCGGCCGCCCTGATCCTCTTCGGCATCGGCCTGAGCCTGTTTGGCACCGCAGGCGGCAGCCCGGAACCGCTTGCCGACCTTGCTCTCTCCGGCCTGCGCGAGCTGCTGCAGCAGCTGGGTGCCGGCCTGCTGGTGGGCCTGGCCTTCGGCAGCCTGGCCCGCCTGGTGATCAATCACTTCGCCCTGGAGAAGGGCCAGCTGCTGGTGGTGGCGATGTCGATCGCCTTCATCGATTTCGGCTCCGCCCACTACCTCGGCGGATCGGGCTTTGTATCGGTCTATGTCACGGGCGTGTTCATGACCAACGCCCACTACCGCAATCCGGAGATCAATCACACCAGGCTGCAGGAGGTGCTGGTGCCGTTCAACACCATGACGGAGATCAGCATCTTCCTGGTGTTCGGCTTGTTGGTGAACCCCAGCCAGCTTCTTCCCGCCCTGCGGGTGGGCCTGGCCAGCGCTGCGGTGCTGATGCTGCTGGCCAGGCCCCTGAGCGTGTTCTGTTTCCAGCGCTTCTCACCACTAAACAACCGCGACAACCTGCTGGTGGCCTGGTGCGGCCTGCGTGGGGCGGTGCCGCTGGCACTCTCCTACGACCTCGTTGATGAAATCCCTAATCTGCGCGGGGTGGATCCAGAGCTGAGTGTCGCCCTGGCCCACAACGCCCAGAGCATCGTGTTTGTAGTGGTGATCCTGAACCTGCTGCTGCAGGGGCTCTCGCTGCCGCCGCTGTGCCGCAGGCTCAACGCCCCAGCAGCGCCCGCGTTGTCTTCGTGAGGCCCGCGGTGGTCTGGGGCAAGTAAGGCCCCTTGAGCAACTGCCCGCCCACCCGCACAAACAGCCCCGCCAGCACCAGATCCAGGGCCGCCACCGCCAGCGCCGCCTGGATCCAACTCCAGCCCAGCGCCTGGTGCAGCCACAGCAGCAACGCCAGCTCAGCCCCGATCAGCGCCAGCATCAGCAGGGCCAGGCCGCCGCTGATCAACAGGGCCCCGCTGATCAGACGCCGTTTCTCCCGGTCCACCTCCTGCAGCGCGATGCGCACGTGAAGGTCCATCACCGAGGTCATCAGCGCCCCCACCCGGCCGGCAGTCTCACGGGCCACTCCCCGCTCACGGCCATGGCGCCGGTCTGCGCCCATCTCCCCATCCATCGAGGCCCCCACGGCAATCAGCGGCTGCGGCGGCCGGCCGCCAGCAGCAGGCCCAGCAACACCCCCACGCCGGCGGCGATGCCGATTGCCATCAGCGGCCGCTCCCGCACCGGCTTCTCAAGCCGCGGCCGCAGGCTGGCATTGAGCTCATCCAGCAGGCTCTCCAGCTGGGCCTCCAGCGGCTCCAGCTGTTCTGCCAGGCGCTCGGTCTGGCTGCCGGCCGTTTCCACCAGCTCCAGCAGCTGCTCCTTCACCACCGCAGCGGTGCGGCCGCTGTGGCTGGCAATCGTTTCGGCCAACTCATCAAAACTGCCGCGGCTGGCCTCCAGGGCCGAGCGCGCCACTTCGGGCCAGCGCTGCTGGATCGCGGGCAGCCAATCCTCAAAGCGCTCCAACAGCCCTTGGCGGGCATCGGCCGGAGGCGACTTGGGGCTGGGCACCGCGGCCGGCTCAGCGTGGAGATCGGAAGGCATCGGCGAGGGCATGGCGCACTCCGCAGCCAGGCAGACACCCACAACCTAAGGATGGGGTTGAGTTTGGGGAACCCTCCGCTACATTTCTGCTGCTCGGCGCACGGGCCTGTTGGTTCACATCAATCAGGTCGAGCTCAACCACTTCAAATCTTTTGGCGGGGCGATCACGATCCCGCTCGAGGAGGGTTTCACAGTGGTGACCGGACCCAACGGCTCCGGCAAGAGCAACATTCTCGACGCGGTGCTGTTCTGCCTGGGCCTGGCCAGCAGCCGCGGCATGCGCGCCGATCGCCTGCCCGACCTGATCAACAGCGCCATGCTGCGGGCCGGCAAGGCCGCCGAGACTTCGGTGAGCGTGCGCTTCGACCTCGGCGACTGGCAGCCCGATGAGGCCGAGACCGACCTGGAGCCGCCGGCGGAGGGTCCCTGGATCAAGCCTGGACAGTCGGAGTGGACCGTGAGCCGCCGCCTGCGGGTGGCCCCGGGCGGCACCTACGCCAGCAGCTTCAGCGCCGATGGCGTGCCGTGCAACCTGCAGCAGCTGCAGACCCAGCTGCGCCGCCTGCGGGTGGATCCCGAGGGCAGCAACGTGGTGATGCAGGGCGATGTGACCCGCATCGTGTCGATGAGCGCCCGCGACCGCCGCGGCATCATCGATGAGCTGGCCGGTGTGGCGCTGTTCGACAGCCGCATCGAGCAGACCCGCGGCAAGCTCGACGAGGTCCAGGAGCGCCAGGAACGCTGCTCGATCGTGCAGCAGGAGCTGCTGGTGAGCCGGCAGAAACTGGAGCGCGACTGCGCCAAGGCCCGCACCTATCAGGATCTGCGCCAGCGCCATCACACCGGCCGCCTGCAGGAGCAGCTGCTCGGGTTTGAAGCGGCCCAGGCCGGCCTGGCGGAGCTGGAGCGGCGCCAGCAGGCCCTGGGCCGCCAGCAACAGAGCGACAATGAGTCCCTTGTGGCCGCCCAGCAGGGCCTCACCGAGGCGGCCAAGGTGCTCGAACGGCTCCAGGCCGAGGTGAAGGCCCTCGGCGAAGACCAGTTGCTTGCCGTGCAAGCCGAGCTGGCCGGGCTTGAGGCCAGCGGCCGGGAGCTGGCCCGCCAGGCCGAGAAGCACCAGCAACAGGCCGAAGATCTGCAGCGCCAGCGCCTTGAGCTACAGCGCCAGCAAGGCGACCTGCGCGGCCAGCTGCAGCAGCTGGAGCAGGGCAACGACGCCAGTGAGCTCGAGGCAGCCGAGGCAGCCTGCCGCGGTGCCGAGGCCTCCGTGGAACTCTCCCGCCGGCGGCTGGGCGAAGTGGCAGGCCGCTCCGGCACCTGGATGGAGGAGCAGAAGCGCCGCAGCCACCAGCGCCAGGAGCTGGCCGGGCAGATCAGCCCTCTGGAGGCTGAGCGCCAGCAGCTCGCCGAGCGCTGCCGCCAGGGCACAGACCGCCTTGCCGAACTGCGGAGCGAACAGCAGCGGGAAGACGAAACCAACCGCAGCGCCCAGGAACAACTGACCAGCAGCGAACAGCAGTGGCAGGACCTGCTGCAGGCCATCCAGAGTCAGCAGCAGCAGGTGCAGAACCTGGCCGAGGCCCTGGCCCTTCAGCAGCGCACCCGCAGCCGTCTGGAGCAGGAGCAGACCCAGCTGGAGCGGGAGATCGCCCGACTCGACAGCCGCCGCGAAACCCTGCAGGAAAGCCGTGGCACGGGGGCTCTACGGGTGCTGCTGGAGGGGGGGCTGGAAGGGATCCACGGCCCCGTGGCCCAGCTCGGCGAGGTGGAGGAGCGTCACCGGGTGGCGCTTGAGGTGGCTGCCGGCGGCCGCCTGGCCCAGGTGGTGGTCGACGACGACCGCATTGCCGCCCGCGCCATCGAACTGCTGAAGAGTCGGCGGGCGGGCCGGCTCACCTTCCTGCCGCTCAACAAGATCCGCGGTGGGGGTTCAGGCGCCGGCGGCAGCGCTGCCCTGCAGCGCGGCGGCGGGCCCGGCGCCGTGGCCAGCGGAGCTGGCGGCGGCCTGGTGGGGAGAGCCGTGGATCTGGTGCGCCATGAGCCCGTCTACGCGGAGGTGTTCCGCTACGTGTTTGGCGACACCCTGGTGTTCAGCGATCTGGCCAGCGCCCGCCGCGAGCTGGGCCGCTGCCGGGCCGTGACCCTGGAGGGCGAGCTGCTGGAGAAGAGCGGTGCCATGACCGGCGGCAGCCTGCAGCAGCGCGGCAGCCAGCTGAGCTTCGGCAGCGCCAATGACGGCGACGAGGCCGAGCCCCTGCGCCGCCGGCTGCTGGAGCTGGGCGAAAGCCTGGTGGCCTGCCGCCGCAAGGAGGCCGAACTCACCCAGTCCCTGGAGGCGCAGCGCCCCCGGTTGCTCAAGGCGCAGCAGCGCCAGGCGGCTCTGGAGGCCGAGCGCTCCGCCGCCCAGCGCGCCCTGGCGCCCCAGCTGCAGCGCCAGCAGCAGCTCGGCGAGCGGTTGGCCCAACTGCAACAGTCCCTCCAGAGCGACCAACAGCGCCTGCACACCCTCGAGCAACAGCTCGCACCGCTGCAGGCACAGCTGGCGGCACTGCAGCAGCAGGAAAGCGCAGCCGAGGCGTCTGGTGACGCGGCCCACTGGCAGGGACTGCAGCAGGAGCTGGAGGCTGCGGATGCAGCCCTGGCCGCCGCCCGCCAGCAACGTGACCAACTGGAGGCAAAGCGCCGTGAGCGGGGTCTGGCCGCCGAGCGCGTGCGCAACCAACTCGAAGCCCTGGGCAGCAACGAGCAGCGCCTGGTGGCTTCAGTGAACAGCCTCGTGGCCGAGCGCGCCAGCTGGAAGGAACGCCAGCAGGCCGATCAGCAGCAGCGCAGCGAACTCGAAGCCCTCCAGACCGATCTGCAGACCCGCTTCGGCGAGCAGCGCCGCGCCCGCGATGCGGCCGAAGCCCAGCTGGCCGCCCAGCGCCAGGCCGTGCAACAGAAGCAGTGGGAGCTGCAGCGACTGGCCGAGGAGCTCGAGGCCCTGGCCGAACAGCAGCGCAGCGAGCAGCAGCGCCTGGCCCAGCTGGAAAAGGAGCTGCCCGATCCCCTGCCGGAAATCCCCGAAGAGGTGCGGGCCAACGGCCTGGAGGCTCTGCAGGCCGAGCTGCGCCGCCTCCAGGCCCGCATGGAGTCGCTGGAACCGGTGAACATGCTGGCCCTGGAGGAACTGGAGCAGCTGGAGCAGCGGCTGGCGGATCTGGAGGATCGGCTCTCCGTGCTCAGCAAGGAGCGGGAGGAACTGCTGCTGCGCATCGAAACGGTGGCAACGCTGCGCCAGGAGGCGTTCCTGGAGGCGTTCAACGCCGTGGATGGGCATTTCCGCACGATCTTCGCCGAGCTCTCCGATGGCGAGGGACACCTGCAGCTGGAAAACCCGGAAGCACCGCTGGAGGGGGGCCTCACCCTGGTGGCCCACCCCAAGGGCAAGGCGGTGCGGCGCCTGGCGGCGATGAGCGGCGGCGAGAAGTCGCTCACGGCGCTGAGCTTCCTGTTTGCCCTGCAGCGTTTCCGCCCCTCGCCCTTCTATGCCCTTGATGAGGTCGACAGCTTCCTCGATGGGGTGAACGTGGAGCGACTGGCCGGCCTGATCGCCCGCCAGGCCGGCGCCGCCCAGTTCATGGTGGTGAGCCACCGGCGACCCATGATCGCGGCGGCCACCCGCACCATCGGCGTGACCCAGGCCCGCGGCGCCCACACCCAGGTGGTGGGGTTACCGCCCGCCGCCGCCTGACCTGAGCCATGCGTTGCGGCCCACGCTGGGGATAATGCGTCGATGACCACAACCCCACCCGGCAGCGATCCCGCAGCGCCCTCCAGCGATCGCCTCTGGCTGCGCTCCGAGCTGATGGGCACCCAGGTGATCACCCGCGACACCGGCCGCCGCCTCGGGGTGGTGGGCGAGGTGGTGGTGGACATCGACCGGCGGGAAGTGGTTGCCCTGGGGCTGCGCGACAACCCGCTCACCCGTTTCCTGCCCGGCCTGCCTCGCTGGATGCCGCTGGATCGCATCCGCCAGGTGGGCGACGTGATCCTGGTGGATTCGGCCGACTCGCTGGCGGAGGGGTTCAACCCGGAGCGCTACAGCAAGGTGATCAACTGCCAGGTCGTCACCGAAGCGGGTGAGCAGCTGGGCAAGGTGCTGGGGTTCAGCTTCGACATCGAAACCGGCGAGCTCACCACCCTGGTGCTCGGTGCCCTGGGCGTACCCCTGCTGGGCGAGGGCGTGCTGAGCACCTGGGAGCTGGCGGTCGAGGAGATCGTGAGCAGCGGCCCCGATCGGATCATCGTGTACGAGGGCGCGGAAGAGAAGCTCAAGCAGCTCGGCACCGGTCTGCTGGAAAAACTGGGCATCGGCGGCCCCAGCTGGGAGCAGGAGGAGCGCGAGCGCTACCGCAGCGGCATGGTGCCGGTGGAAAACCAGCTGGCCCCAGGCCTGCCCACCGCCACCGAACAGCGGCGCATTCAGCCGGCCACCAGTCGTGCCTTCGAGCCTGAAGAGGAGCTCGAGTATGTGGAGCTCGACGAGCGTCGTGAGCGCCAACCCATGCGTCAGCGCCGCTACCTCGACGAGGAGCGCGAGCTCGAGAGCCGCGACTTCGAGCGGCGCGACTTGTCCCGGACTGATCGCGATCTGAACCGCACCTCCCCCCGCTACGACGGGCCACGCTCCTCAGAGGAGGAGTATTCAGCCGAGGGCTATGGGGACGAGCGCTATCGCCAGGCGCGCTATTCCGACGAACCAGGGTTCGGGAATCAATCCAGGGAGCTCCAGGCCAGGCCCCGTCCCAGCCGTGACCTGCCTCCACGCAGGCCGGCCGTGAGCGAGAGTCAGCCGATCGATGTGGAGGCGGAGGACCTGCCGGATCCCTGGTGATGATCAGGCCGTGATCAGGTTTGGAGCCGGGCGAGCTGGCTGATCAGCCCCGTGGCTCAAACCGCAGGGAGGCGGAGTTGACGCAATAGCGCTGACCCGTCGGCGGCGGACCGTCGTTGAAGACGTGGCCCAGGTGGGCCTCACAGTTGGCGCAGCGGATTTCGGTGCGCACCATGCCGTGACTGGTGTCGGTGAGGGTGCGGATGGCACCGGGGGTCATGCCATCCCAGAAGCTGGGCCAGCCCGTGCCGGAATCAAATTTGGTGGCGCTGCTGAACAACTCGGTGTCGCAGCAGATGCAGCGGTAGGTGCCGGGCTGCTTGTGGTTCCAGTAGGCACCGGTGAAGGCGCGCTCGGTGCCGCCCTGGCGGGTCACGTGGAACTGCTCAGGGGTGAGCTGCTGGCGCCAGCGCTCATCATCGCTGCCGCGGCCCAGGCCGCTTGGGGTGCCGCAGGCGGAGGAATCGGGGGTGGGGGAGGCTGTCACGGGTTCGGGCGGGGAAAGCCGTGGTCGGGGCTGCACCCTAGTCAGCGGTGGCAGTCGGCAGCAGCTCCTGCACCAGTGCAGCCAGGGCCGCGACAGCGCCCACCGACCCCTCGCCCGTGGCCACCCCGCGCAAGCTGAGCAGGTCGTTGCGCATGCCCGCCAGCCGCTCCGGTGCAGCCAGCCAGTCGGCGGCTTCGGCGGCGATCGCCGCCGGCATGATCGGCCCCACCCGCTCCGGCACCACCGGCCGGCCAGCGGCGATGTTGGGGGAGGAGAGAAACCCCCCATGGCGCAGGCGCCAGAGGGTGAGCGCCACTCCAAACAGGCGCCGCAGCCCTGGCAGGCGGCCCAGCAGACCCGCCAGCCCGTCCCAGGCCTGCATCACCAACAGATGCTGGGTGGGCACCAGCACCAGCATCGGCACTCCAAGGGCCGCCAGCTCGGCGGTGTTGGCGCCCACGGTGGTGAGTGCCAGGGCGCACTGGCAGAGCTCCCCCTGGGCAGGGTGCTGCTGCCTCAGCCGGATCACCGTGCCAGCGACTGTGCGCAGGTACGGACCATCGGGCCCCTCCACCAGGGCGGGCTCGCCCACGCCGTAGTGGGCGGCGAGTGGATTGGCCGGGCCGGCGTAGGCCAGCAACTCCTGGATGGTCACGGTGGGGGCGAGGGGCAGCAGGAACCGGCAACCCGGGCGCAGGACCGCCAGCCGGTCGGCAGTGTCGAGCAGGAAGGGCACGCCCACCAGCAACTTGGCCCGTTTGGATCCCGGCAGCAGGGCCACCCATTCCCCTGGCGGCAGGGGCTGCCGGGCCGCCGCCCCCTCGCCTGGATCGAGCATCAGATCGCCCACCTCCACCACCCGGCTGCGCCAGCGAGGCGCCAGCCGGCTCGTCACCCGGGGCCCCACTGCCGCGATGCGGTCGTTGAAGCGGGGCCAGCGGGCCACCCACTCGGCATAGGTGAGGTGGTGGTAGCCGAGCCGGGCCGAAAGCAGCACCGTCCAAAACTGATCCCCGCCCAGAAACACCACCACGCCGCGCCGCGGCCAGGCGCCGTGGCGCCGCGGCCTGAGCAGCAGGCCCCAGAAGCGCCGCGCCGGCACGATCCGTTCAAACAGATCCCAGCCAGCCGCGGCCCTGTGTTCCTGGCCGGTGCCGTTGGGGCAGGGCACCAGCACAAGATCCAGCTGGCAGCTGGCACCGGGCTGGCGGGGCCGCAGAAGCAAGTTGCAATGCAACCGGTTGGCCAGGGGCCTTACCCAGGTACTGAGCTCTCCCGGGCCATTGCTCACCAGCACAATGGCGAGCGATGGCTCAGGAGGCATTGAAGAAAAATGCGGATGGCGAGACTTGAACTCGCAAGGCCGAAGCCACACGCCCCTCAAACGTGCGTGTCTACCAATTCCACCACATCCGCTTGAGATCGGCTGGGCCTGGGCCCATCCGGGTGGTGCGGAGGCCATAAGCGCTCCGCCGAGCAATATACCTATCGCCATCCCCTCCCCCCTGGGGCGGATCACCCACCGGTGGCATCGGTCGGCAAGGGGAGGGTGGGCCGGTCATCGCTGATACAGTCCGCAATGGCCTGTCCCAGCTGAGTCGCCGCGGATGCCCATCGGCAAGTTGCTGATCGCCAACCGAGGCGAAATCGCCCTACGCATCCTGCGCAGCTGCCGCGAACTCGGGATTCCAACCGTGGCCGTGTACAGCACGGTGGATAAAAACGCCCTGCACGTGCAGCTGGCCGATGAAGCCGTGTGCGTGGGCGAGGCCCCCAGCTCGAAGAGCTACCTCCATATTCCCAACATCCTGGCGGCCGCCACCTCCCGCGGCGCTGACGCCATCCACCCCGGCTACGGCTTCCTGGCCGAGAACGACCGCTTCGCCGAGATCTGCGCAGACCACGGCATCACCTTCGTGGGCCCCAGCCCCGAGGCGATCCGCTCGATGGGCGACAAATCCACCGCCAAAGCCACCATGCAGCGGGTGGGTGTGCCCACCATCCCCGGCAGCGAGGGCCTGCTCGACACCCCGGCAGCGGCAGCTCG
The DNA here is from genome assembly GCA_044235095.1 of Prochlorococcaceae cyanobacterium. Taxonomy (GTDB): domain Bacteria; phylum Cyanobacteriota; class Cyanobacteriia; order PCC-6307; family Cyanobiaceae; genus NIES-981. The sequence goes on from JBIIIC010000012.1 coordinate 16,208, forward strand.
TCTGGCCGACTCCATGGGCTACCCGGTGATGATCAAGGCCACCGCCGGTGGTGGTGGGCGCGGCATGCGGCTGGTGCCGAGCGCCGACCAGCTCGAGAGCCTGTTCAAGGCCGCCCAGGGCGAAGCGGAAGCCGCCTTCGGCAACCCGGGTCTCTACATGGAGAAATTCATCGACCGGCCCCGCCACGTGGAAGTGCAGGTGCTGGCAGACCGCCACGGCAACGTGGTGCATGTGGGCGAACGCGACTGCTCGATCCAGCGCCGCCACCAGAAGCTGCTGGAAGAGGCCCCGAGCGTGGCCATCGATCCCGAGCTGCGCCGCCAGATGGGCGAGGCGGCCGTGGCAGCCGCCCGCACGATCGGCTACGAGGGCGCCGGAACCGTGGAATTCCTGGTGGACCGCGGGGGCAACTTCTATTTCATGGAGATGAACACCCGCATCCAGGTGGAACACCCGGTCACCGAGATGGTGACGGGCGTGGATCTGATCGCCGAGCAGCTCCGCATTGCCGGCGGGGAGCCGATCTCCCTGCGCCAGGACCAGATCAAGCTCACCGGCCACGCCATTGAAGTGCGGATCAATGCCGAGGACCCCAGGCAGAACTTCCGCCCGGCCCCCGGCAAGATCACCGGCTGGCTACCGCCGGGAGGCCCCGGCGTGCGCTTCGACAGCCACGTGTACACGGGCTACGAGATCCCGCCCTTCTACGACTCCCTGATCGGCAAGCTGATTGTGTGGGGCGTGGACCGGGATCACGCCCTCCGGCGCCTGCGCCGGGCCTTGTCGGAATGCGCCGTCACCGGCATCCCCACCACCATCGACTTTCACCTGCAACTGCTGGATCGGCCCGAATTCCAGGCCGGCGACGTCCACACCAAATTCGTGGAGCAGGAAATGCTGCCCCCGCCGAGGGCTTAAGCCGCAACCTGGGCGTGGATCAGCAGCTGGCTGATCAGTCCCTGCTGGCCCACCAGCAGCTCCCGCACCAGGCTGATCAGCCCCACCCAGACCACCGGGGTCACGTCGACACCGCCGATCGGCTGGATCAACCGCCGCGTGGGGGCCAGGAGGGGCTCGGTGGGGGCACCGATCAGGCGCATGACGCCGCGCTGGAGATCCACCTGCGGATACCAGGTGAGCACGATCCTGAACAGGAACAGCAGTGTCCAGAGCGCCAGCACCAGCCCCAGCGACAGATGCAGCCAGCCCAGGGCCGAGCCGGGCAGGACCTGGGCAAGGGCCAGGGTCTGAGGAGCAGCCTGAGCTGACGCAGCGAACAGGGCCGTCACAAAGCTCTAAGCAGCTGTTGAGACAAGCGTAGGCAGCGGCGGTCACTGCCTAGGATCCGCACGCGATCAGCTCCTGCTGCAGCAGTCGACGACATGACCCCTTCCCTCGCCAACTTCCTCAGCAGCCTCGTGTGGGGCGCCGTGATCGTGGTGGTGCCGATCACCGTGGCCCTGATCCTGATCAGCCAGAACGACCGACTGGATCGCAAGCTCTGATACCCCTTTGGCGGAGCCGACACCCTGCCTAGAGTGTGGGCATTGTTTCGAGATCCCAGCCAGCCGGGATCAAGCGTGCCGTGGTCAACGCCAGCCTCAACTGGGCCAGCATTGTTGGCATCGTGCTGGCGGTAGGTGGAGCGCTGCTCTACTTCATGCGCAGCTTCAAGCCTGCTCTGGCCCGGGACTACGACGTGTTCTTCGCCGCCGTGGGCCTGCTCTGCGGCGGCATTCTGTTTTTTCAGGGTTGGCGCCTCGATCCGATCCTGCAGTTCGGCCAGTTCCTGCTGGCCGGCACCACGGTGTTCTTCGCTTACGAGAGTGTTCGCCTGCGGGGCGTGACCACCGAACAGGCCAGGCGGTCGTCCTATTTCGACGACGACGAGCCTGTGCCTGCTGGCCCCTACCGCCCCCGGATGGGCGGCAGCAACTGGGGTGATCGTGATGTCGACCGTTTCGATGAACCCGAGCCGCTGCGGCGCCGCATCCCGGCTCGTGACGAGGAGGATGATTTCTATCGGCCCCGGCGCAGCAGCAGCAGGGCCGCCATTCCCGAAAGGGCCGCCAGTCGACGTGATCGTGCCGACGACGACTGGGGCAGGCCTGAATCCAGCCAGGGTTCCGACCCCGGCGTTGATCCCGCCCCATTGACTGGCCGCAGTCGCAACAGCGCCGGGGCCTCCCGTCCTCAGCCTGAATTCGGTGCCCGCCGGCGTGACCGCGACAGCGGTCCCGAGCCCCGCCGCGGCAGCCGCCCAACGGCGAGCTCCGATGCCATGCCCCGCTCCAGCCGTAGGCCTTCGCCGACCGGCAGCCCCTCCTCCATCCCCCAGGGCACCCCAATCGGAAGCACGGGCTCCAGCGAAATCAGCGACGCCGACTTCAGCCCGATCCCCAGCGCTTCCAGCCCACTGCGCGAGTCACGACCCAGCGCAGCTGGAGACCGAACTACCGGTCCGAGCCGTGCGACCAGCGCTGGCCAACGCGACAACAGCTCCCGCTTCGACGACTGAAACGGCACCAGGCCATTCCAAGTTCGCGCTCCCATCTGGGCTCACGCTCGGTTGTCTTCCTGCTGTTGACCGCAGCCCTGTCTCTGACAGGCTGCGCTGGTCCGTGGAACCGTCGGTCGGCAGGTCCAGCGTCATTGGGCGTGGCGGAAAACCGCCGTGATCCGGCCCTCAGCGGCAACGGTCGCCTGCTGGCCTCGGTGGTGGAGCGACAGGGTAGGGCCCGACTGCTGTTGCAGGAGCAGCCAAGCGGCAGGGTGTTGCCCCTGCGTCATTTCGGTGGCCAATTGCCCCACCGCTCCCCATCGTTGAGCTGGAGCGGCCGTTATCTGGCAGCGATCGTGCAACAGGGCCCCGAGCGTGCTGTGGTGCTGGAGGACCGGGTCACCGGCCGCCCGCTGCGACTCCCGCTGCCCGCCGGGAGCCAGCCCGAGCAGCTGAGCCTGGCCCCCGATGGCCAGCGCCTGGCCGTACAGCTCTGGCGTGACGGTCGCCAGCACGTGGAGCTGTTTAATCTCTCTGGCCTGCTCGAACGGGACCTGCCTCCGGGACTGCGGGTGGCGGGCGTGGAGAGGCCGGGGCCATGAGTGGACAGCCATCGCCCTGGGCAGGTGCGCTGGCCCTTCTCGGGGCCAGAGGGGCACTGGTGCTGCTGGGCTGCCTGGCCCTGGGGGGCTGCCTTGGTGCCATGCCCGTGCCGCAGCAGGGCCTGAATCGCCGGCTGGAGCAGGCGGGTAGCAACCGCCAGCCGTCGTTGGCAGGCCGCTGGCTGGCTGTCATCAACGCGGGGGGCGAGCTGTCACCTGGCGATGGCCGCGAGCGGGTGCTGCTCCTCGATCTGGAGCGCCAGCTGCCCGTGCCCCTGCCGAGCCTCAACCGCCCCGATGCCCAGCCCCTGAGCGTGAGCGTGGATGCCAGCGGCGAGCGGCTGGCCGTGGTGCGACACCTCGACGGCCGCACCGAACTGCTCCTCTATCGCCGTTCGCTGCAGAGCCTCCAACCCATCCCGCTCGTGCCCCCAGGGGTGCCGCAGGCCGTGCAACTGCGCGCCGACGGCCGCGAGCTGGCAGTGCAGGTGAGCCGCAACGGCCTCTGGCAGGTGGACCTGATTCAGATCCCCTGAGGCAGGAGCGCGGTGAGTTGGGGAGCCGTCAGCGGTGCCGTGATCGCCAGAAGGCGCGCCACTTGCGATCGAGGATCAGCCCCGCGCTCACCAATGTGATGGCGTTGGCCACGATCAAAGGGCCATCGCCGGTGAGCAGGCCATAGACCCCCCAGAGGGCAATACCGCAGGTGAAGAGGGCGTACATGCGCAGAGAGATGCCACTGGTGTCGCCACTGCGCAGGGTCTTGGCCGCCTGGGGGATGAAACTCAGCGTGGTGAGGCTTGCGGCCACATAGCCGAGCACCGCAACGCCGGTGGGCTGCACGCTCAAGGCACCAGGCCTGCCCAGTGCAGAAAGGTGTCGCCACTGAGGGCCTCGATCAAGATCACGGCAGCAAAGCCCACCATGGCGAAGCGGCCATTCACGCGCTCGGCATAGACACTCCAGCCGAAGGTCGGCACATCGCCAGTCGTGGCAGTGGTGGCGGGGATGGCCCGCTCAGGGGTAGGGCTGTCAGTCATGGGATCAGGCATGGCGGCCCACGTCATAGCCGGCAGCCGGCCGCAGCCGCCAGCTTCCCGTGCCATCGAGCTCCAGCACGGTGTCGTGGAAGGCGGTGAGGGTGGGGCGATGACCCACGCTCACGAAGGCCATGTCGCGCTGGGTGAGCAGCTCGTAGAGGTGGCGCTCGGTAGCCACATCGAGGGCGCTGGTGGCCTCATCGAGCACCACAAACCGCGGCGCCGTGAGCAGCAGGCGGGCGAAGGCCAGGCGCTGCTGCTCGCCCAACGAGAGCAGGCGCGGCCAGTCCTGCTTGATGTCGAGGTCGGGGTACCGCTGCACCAGCTCGCTGAGTCGCACCTGCTCAAGCACATGGCGTAGCTGCTCGTCGCTGAAGCGCTCCGGTGGCTGGGGGTAGCAGAGCTGCTCGCGCAGGCTGCCGAGCAGCATGTAGGGCTTCTGGGGAATGAACAGCAGTTCCCCCTCTCCCGGCCGCTCCACATGGCCAGCAGCAGGGGCCCAGAGGCCGCTCACCATGCGCAGGAACGAGGTCTTGCCGCAGCCCGAGGGCCCCACCACCAACAGCCGCTGATGGTTGTCCACCTCCACGCTGAGGTCGTGAATCAGCATCCGATTGCTGCGTGGCAGCACCAGATCCACGTGGCTCACCAGAATCGAACCATCGCGGGCCTGGGAACGGGCGGCCTGCTCGCGGGCCTCCAGGCTGGCGTTCTGGCTGGAGATCGCCTCCACCTTGCCCTGGAATCCCTCCAGACGGCTGATGGACGCAGAAAACGCCGCCAGCCGATCGATGTTGTTCACGATGTAACTCACCGAGAACAACACCTGGGAAAAGGCGATGCTGGCCTGGCCAAACACACCGAAATCCACCTGCTTGGCGAAGTAGATCGGTGCGATCACCAGCCAGGGCAGGAAACGGGAGAAGTAGTCATAGGAGCGCTGGATCACGCTGATCAGCGCCTCCCAGATGATCAGGCGGTTGTAGTTGCGGATCGCACCACCAAGCCGCCGCTGCGCCTCCTTGGCTTCCTGCTGCTCACCGCGATAGAAGGCGATCGATTCCGCGTTGTCACGGATGTGTACCAGGCCGTAGCGGAAGTCGGCCTCAAGCTTGAGCTGCTGGTAATTAAGGGCCACCAGCTTGCGGCTTGCAAAAATGATCAGGGCAGTGCCACCCACCGAGTAGATCAGCAGCCATAGAGCCAGCGTGGTGCTGATGCTCCACAGCACGATGATGAAGCTGAAAAAGGTGAGCAGGGCAGAGAGGATCTCCACCGTCACGCTCAAACTGGTGCCGGTGAAACTGGCGGCGTCCTGGGAGATCCGCTGATCAGGATTGTCAATCTCCTCGGTAGTTTCGTCGTTGGGATTGAGAACGTAGTAGGCGCGGTTGGAGAGGTAGCGATTCAGCAACCGTCCGCTCAGCCACTCGCGCCACAGCAGGCCCAGCCGCGGGATCAGATAGCTCTGCAGAGCACGGATCGGCAACGCCAGAACCAGGCAGAAGGCGTAGATCGCCACGGTCTGCCAGAAGCCCTCGTTGTCGTAGGCCACCAAGGTGTTGTCGACATTGCGGGCGATGAAGCTGATGCCCACGTTGATGCCGTTGATCACCAGGATCAGCAGCACGATCACGCCGAGCAGCAGCCAGGGCAGCCATCGCCCCTGGCGCAACTTGCCGCGGAAAGCGCCGAAACAGCCCAGGCCACCCGCCAGCGCCACCATCACCACCACGCCGATCGGGCTGCGCCAGATCGCCCCCAACTGCTCAGGCACGCCAGGCAGGAAACGGCTGCGCAGCTCGGGGATCAGGGCACCACTGAGGCTCACAGCCCCGGTGAGCAGCAGCAGGGTGGTGCCCACCACCACGGCCAGCAAAGCCACCACCAGCAGCAGAAACTGCCAGGCGCTGGTGTCTTCCACCGGCAGAAAGTAGGGCTGGGCCAGGCGCTGCAGCTTGCCTAGCTGGCTGCGGAAGGCCTTGAGGGGATTCATGGGGCGGCACGGCGTGAAGGCATTGTCGCCGCTGGCCCGTAAGTCTGGCTGTGTCAGCCAGGCCCATCAGCCTGGCGCGTCAGCCCGGTGGCCAGGCCAGCTCGCGGCCACCGAGCACATGCACGTGCAGGTGAAACACGGTCTGACCAGCCTCGGCGCCGCTGTTGATCACTGTGCGGAAACCGCTCAGACCTTCCTGGCGGGCCACCTTGGCCGCCACCAGCAGCAGGTGCCCCAGCAGGGCGGCGTGGTCCTCACCAGCCTCATCGAGGCGAGCGATCGGCTCCCGCGGAATCACCAGGATGTGCACCGGCGCCTGGGGCGCCACGTCGCGGAACGCCAGGCACCGGTCATCGGCATACACCTGGTCGCAGGGGATCTCACCGCTGAGGATGCGGCCGAAGATCGTGGGGTTGGCTGGGCTGTCGCCGGAGCTCGCCATGAAACCTGCTGCAGAGCGAAGAGCGGGGATAGGCCTGCCACTGGGACAGGGGTGGCACTGACGGATCAGTGATCCCGGAGCGCGATGTTGGCACGCTGCAGCACAGCGGCCCTGCTGGGCCTGGAGGCCCGCGCGGTCACCGTGGAGGTGGACCTGGCGCCAGGGTTGCCTGGCCTGCAGATGGTGGGCCTGGCCGATGCGGCGGTGCAGGAGGCCCGCGAGCGGGTGCGCTCTGCCCTGCGCCACAGCGGCTTCAAGGTGCCGCTCACCCGGGTGGTGGTGAATCTGGCCCCTGCCGACCTGCGCAAGGAGGGGCCAGGCTTTGACCTGCCGGTGGCTCTGGGGATGCTGGCCGCCAGCGGCCAGCTGCCGCCAGCGATGCTCGCCGGCGTGTGGAGCTGCGGTGAGCTTGGACTCGACGGGCAGCTGCGGCCGGTGCGGGGCTGCCTGGCCATCGCCCTGGCGGCACGCCGGGAAGGGGCGCGCGCCCTGCTGGTGCCAGCCGCGAATGGCAGCGAAGCGGCCCTGGTGGAGGGGCTGGCGATCTGGCCGGCTGCCCACCTCGGCGAGGTCGTGGCCCTGGTGCGCCAGCCACCCCGCGCCGCGCCGCAACCACAGCGAACCTGGAGCAGCCCCCCTTCAGGAGGCGAAGACCTGGCCGAGGTGCGCGGCCAGCAGCATGGCCGCCGCGCCCTGGAGATTGCCGCGGCCGGTGGTCATCACCTGCTGCTGTGCGGCCCGCCGGGCAGCGGCAAGACCATGCTGGCCAGGCGCCTGGCCGGGCTGCTGCCGCCCCTGAGCTCCGCGGAGGCCCTTGAGATCACGGGCATCCACTCCGTGGCGGGATTGCTGGAGGAAGGCAGTGGGCTGGTCAGCCGCCGCCCTTTCCGCGCTCCGCACCACAGCTGCACCGGCGCTGCCCTGATCGGCGGCGGCGCCGTGCCCCGGCCAGGGGAGCTGGTGCTGGCCCATCGGGGAGTGCTGTTTCTCGATGAGCTGGCGGAATTCCGGCGCGAGGTGCTCGATCTGTTGCGCCAACCCCTGGAGGAGGGCGAGCTCTGGATCCACCGGGCCCGCCACCGCAGCCGGTTCCCGTGCCGCATCACCCTGGTGGCGGCCACCAACCCCTGCCCATGCGGCTGGCATGGCGACCCCGACCGTAGCTGCAGCTGCAACGCCAACCAGCGACGCCACTACTGGGGCCGATTGTCGGGCCCCCTGCTGGATCGCATCGACCTGCAGGTGGTGCTGCAGCGCCCCGACAGCGCAGCCCTCAGCGCCCCGTTTCGCAACGGATTGCGGGACAACAGGCCGAACAGCAGCCGGGAAGGGGCAGCCGTCGCCAGCGACTCACAGGAAAGCACTGGCAGCGTGCGGGAACGGGTGGAAGCGGCCCGTGCCCGCATGCAACAGCGCAACCCAGGCGGCTGCAGCAATGGCCAGCTCACGGGAGCGGAGCTGCAGTGCCTGCTGCGGATCGAGGGGCCAGCCCTGGAGCTCTGGGAAGCAGCCCTGCGACATCGCCAGCTCTCGGCCCGCTCCGGGGAGCGAGTGCTACGCCTTGCCCTCACCCTGGCGGATCTGGCCGGCGAAGCCAGCATTGGCTGCGGCCAGATCGCCGAGGCCCTCACCTACCGCAGCTTCGATGGCCGATCGCGGTAGGGCTGCACGCCGATCGGCGGCGGCGCCATGGCCTCCTGGTCCTGGAGGCTGCCAATGGCGTGCTGGACCGCATCGGCAAACCAAGCGGCCAAACGATCGAACAGCCGCGGCGTTCCAGCTGCGGGTGGGGGAGCGGCAGGTGTGCTGACAGGAATGGTCATGGCACCCAGGCGAGTGATGGCTCCAGCCTGGCCAGGGGAGCGGCCGAGGGGAACAGGTACAAAGACCGATCAGGGCCAAGACAGCAAAAAACCGGACGCAGGAGCGCCCGGTGTGCAGGAAGTGCGAAGAGCCTTCAGCGGCGACGGCGACGCTGCTGGGCCTTGCGCTTGTACTTCTCAGTGGGGGTTTCGTGGTGACGCAGGCGCTTCAGATCCGCAAAGATGCCTGCCTTGGACACCTGGCGCTTGAAGCGGCGCAGAGCCGACTCGATGCCTTCGTTTTCGCCGACGGTGACCTGGGTCATGAAGCGGAATTGGTCTCACCAGAGGAATGAATGTAGCAACTGGCCGGGCGGAGCTCAGTTGGCCGGCTGGACAGCCCCGTCAACGGGCTGCTGGCCCATCGGCTGGTCTGCCCCGGGCCAGGCCTCGCGGTAGAGGTACACGTGACCGAGGTTGCGGCCGCCATAAGCACGACGCTTGAGCTGCCAGCCAGGCTCGAACACCAACTGGAGGAAGCCCGTACCAGCCCCCTGGGTGCGCGCAACCACCATCTCCGGACCGGCTCCGGCCTTGGTGGGGATGGCCAACAGCAGGTTGTCGTTGTTCTGGCGCACCACCATCAGTCGGTAGGTGGCAGCCAGATCGGAGCCGCCCACACGCACGGAGTAGCCGTTGGCATCGATGTAGCGGCTGCAGATGCCGGTGAAATCGAAGCTGCCCAGCAACGGATCAACAGCAGCCGGAGCCGAGCCATTCACCGCGTAGCAGGCCCGCTTGTTGTTGAGCTGTTCGTAGATGTTGAGCTGGGCACGGGTGCCATCACCGATTGGCGCTGCCACCAGCACAAACCGCTCCTGCTGCAGATCGGCAGCCTGGAACATCGAGGCCGCAGCGGGGTTGGCCAGCAGGGCGCCCATTCCGATGCTGCTGAAGCCGGCGATCAGGCCAGTGACCAGCGGCATCAGGGCAGCGGAAAGGGGAGGGCGCATCATCGCGGCTCGAACCGGGATCAGGGTTAATCGTATGCACCCCTACCGTTCGAAACCAGTGCCAGGGACATCCTGGGCAACCGGGAGAAGCGCCGAACCCGCGCGCTCAGGCGGGTTTGTTGATGCGAATGGCAACCAGCAGGGCAGCTGCCGTGCCCGGCAGGCAGAGGCCCAGGATCCAGCGCGTGGTGGCGACACCGAGGTCGGGATCGCCGTAGGACAGCTCAAACACCGAGCCGGTGGCAGCGATGCCAAGCACGCAGGCGAGGGCCAGGAACAGCCCGGCCAGGGGTTTCATCGGCATGGTGAGGATTCAACGCGGTCAGGATTCGACGCGGTCAGGGGATCAGCGGATCGAGCGGACCGCCGCCCGCTCAAAGCCGTTGTCCTGCAGCTCCTGGTTGAGGCTGAGCTCATCGGTGACCCGATCCACGAACAGCACGCCGTTGAGATGGTCCATCTCGTGCTGGACGCAGCGGGCCAGCAGCCCATCGGCCTTGAGCTTCTGGGGCCGGCCCATCTCATCGCGGAAACTCACCTCCACCACGGTGGGGCGCACCACGTTGAGATAGACACCGGGAATGCTGAGGCACCCTTCCTCATAGGTATCAACGCCCGAGCCGAAGGAGCGGATCTCCGGGTTGATCAGCACCATGGGCGGGGCAGCGGGGTTGTCGGGGTCGAGATCGATCACCAACAGCTGCTTGTGCACTCCCACCTGGGGAGCGGCCAGCCCGATCCCTTTGGCGGTGTACATGCTGCGCAGCATGTCGCGAGCCAGCTCGCGCACCGCGTCGTCCACCTTGCTGATCCGCTTGGCCGGGGTACGCAGGACCGCGTCACCCAGGGTGTGGATCTCCATGGGGGGCTGGTCGAGCGCCGCCTTGGGCACCTGCACACCACCACCACTGCGCACCGCCGCACGGGCCATCTGGGCAAAGCTGCCGGCCACGGAATCACCAACCAATTCGTGCTCTTAGTTTAGATGCGCTGGCCCGGAGACCCTGTCTGGGGGCCACGGCGCCCCGAATTTCTCCTTCTTTGCCACCAGAGCGTTCCTTCCCCGTGGGTGACACCCCCTCCTTGAGTACCGGCGCCCCCCTTGGTGCCGCAGCAGTGGTGGGGCGCACACCGGTGTTCAAGGAACCACGGCTGGAAGGACCTTGGCTGCTCTGGCTGGAACAACGGCCGCACGAACAGGGGCGCACCACCCTGCTGCTGCGCCGCTCCGGCCAGCCGGATGATCCTCAGGCACGGGAACTGACCCCTGGCCCCTGGGACCTGCGCAGCCGGGTGCATGAATACGGCGGCGGCGCCTACGCCATCAACGGTGGCGATGTGGTGTGGGTGCACGACGGCGACCGCTGCCTCTGGCACCTGCGCCTCGATTCCTCCAGCGGCAGATCCCTGGAGGAGCCTCGCCGGCTCACCGCGCCCGGCGAGCGGGCCTTCGGCGGCGGGCTGATCGACAGCAGCCGCGGGCGCTGGATCGGCGTGCAGGAGGCCGCGGTCCGCCATCAACTGCGCGACCAGCTGGTGGCAGTGCCCCTGACCGGCGGCGAGCCGCAGCTGCTGCACCAACCGGCCGATTTCTGCGGCTATCCCAGCCTCAGCCCCGATGGGCGGCAGCTGGCCTGGGTGGAGTGGCAGCAACCCTGCATGCCCTGGGAGCGCAGCCAGCTGTGGCTGGCACACGTGAATGCCGCCGGCGCCCTGGAGGGGGCCCGCCCGGTGGCCGGCTCCGGGCCCGACGCCGCCGACGGCATCTCGGTGTTCCAGCCGCTCTGGATCAGTCCGACTGAGCAGGTGGTGGCCAGTGATGCCAGCGGCTGGTGGAACCTGCAGCGGCTCGACACCACCAGCGGCCAATGGCAGGCTCTACTGCCACGGGAGGCCGAGTTCGCCATGCCCCAGTGGGTGGCCGGCATGGCCACCACGGCCTGGGATGGCCAGGCGCTCTGGGCTGCCGCCTGCCAGGGCGGTGCCTGGCAGCTGGGCCGCGTGAGTCTGGACCCTGCCGTGGTGGGCACCGCCGCGGCCTGGCAGCCCCTGAAACAGCCCTTCGACGACCTGGCCGGGGTCAGTGCCAAAGTGGGAAAGCTGGTGGCGATCGCCAGCAACCCCACGACCCCCCAGGGGCTGCTGGAGCTGGACCTGGCCTCGGGCACATGGCAGCACACCCCCGTGGCCCCCTGTCCCCTGCCCCTGGAGGCCATCAGCCAGCCCGAACCGCTCTGGTTCGCCGGCCACGGCGGCGCGAGCACCCATGCCTGGTTTTACCCGCCGGCCGGCGGCTCCAACCCCCAGGCGCCCCTGCTGGTGAGGGGCCACAGCGGTCCCACCAGCATGGCGCGGCGCGGCCTGAACCTGGCCATTCAGTTCTGGACGAGCCGGGGCTGGGGCGTGGTGGATGTGAACTACGGCGGCTCCACCGGCTTCGGGCGGGCCTACCGCGAGCGGCTCGATGGCCAGTGGGGCGTGGTGGATGTGGCCGACTGCGCCGCCGCCGCCCGGGCCCTGGTGGCAGCGGGGAAGGCCAGCGGCGAGCGGATCGCCATCGAGGGCGGCAGTGCCGGTGGCTTCACCGCCCTGGCCGCTCTCTGCTTCACGGATGTCTTTCGCGCCGGCGCGAGCCGCTACGGCGTCACCGACCCGAGCGCCCTGGCGAGCGAAACCCATCGCTTTGAAGCCCGCTATCTCGACAGCCTGATCGGCCCCTGGCCCGAGGCAAGGGCCACCTATGAGGCCCGCTCCCCGCTCGCTCACGCCGACCTGATCCGCTGCCCGGTGATCTTTTTCCAGGGCCTCGACGACCGGGTGGTACCACCGGAGCAGACCGACCGCATGGCGGCGGCCCTGGAGGCAGGCGGCATCCCGGTGGAGGTGCACCGGTTTGCAGGCGAAGGCCACGGCTTCCGCAGCAGTGCCACCCAGATCCAGGTGCTGGAGACCACCGAGGCCTTCTTCAGGCGGCACTTCGGCCTGTGAACACCCTGCACGGTCCGCTGCTGCTGGCCCTGGCGCTGGCCGTGCTGGGGGGGCTGGTGGCGCTGGGCCGGGCGATCGGGCCGGCGCTGGGGCTACAGCGGATCGGCCTGCCGGCGGCGCTGCTGGCCGGCGTGCTGGGACTGCTGCTGGGCCCCTATGGCCCCTGGCCACTGCTGCCGGCACCGGTGGAGGCTCTCTGGGCACGGCTGCCGATGGTGCTGCTCACCTTTGTGTTCGGCACCTTGATGCTGGGCCGGCCCCTGCCGGATCTGGCTCGCCTGTGGAAGCCCGCTGCGGCCCAGACCCTGCTGGGGCTCACGTTGGGCTTCGGCCAGTACCTGGTGGGCGCCCTGGCCGTGCTGCTGGTGCTGGGCCCCTGGCTGGGGGCCGACCCGCTGATGGCCTGCTTGATCGAGGTGGGCTTCGAGGGCGGCCACGGCAGCGCCGCGGTGATGGGGCCGATCTACGCCGATCTGGGCTTTGCCGGCGGCACTGACCTGGGCCTGGCCATGGCCACGGTGGGGCTGCTCAGCTCCACCGTGGTGGGCGGCCTGCTGGTGGTACTGGCCCAGGGGCGGGGCTGGCTGCTGGCGGCCGAAGCCGGAGGCCCGCTGTGTGTGTTGCCCGAGGCGGCGCCAGCGACAACGCCAGCGGCACTGGGGGCGCTGGCGACAGCGGAGCCGGCCTGGCACCAGCACCTGCGGCAGCTGGCAACCAACCTCGCCCTGGTGGGCATCGCCGTGGGCATCGGCGTGGTGTTACTGGCGGCCCTGGAGCGCCTGGCCGAGCCCAGTGGCGGAGTGCTCCGGATCGTGATCGATGCCCTGCCGGTGTATCCGCTGGCCCTGGGCGGCTCGCTGATGGTGCGGCTGGTGCTGGAGCGCAGCGGCCAGGTTCAGCTGGCTGAGCCGGCCCTGCAGAGCGGCATGGGCGCGCTGGCCACCGATCTATTGATCGCGGCGGCCACTGCCGGGCTGAACCTGCCCCTGTTGCAGCGCAACTGGCTGCCGCTGCTGGTGCTCAGCGGCTTTGGTCTGACCTGGAATCTGCTGGTGGTGCTGCTGCTGGCGCCCCGGATCCTGCCGAAGGGCTGGTTTGAGCGGGCCGTGATCGAATTCGGCCAGGCCACCGGCGTGGCCGCCAGCGGCCTGCTGCTGCTGGGCATGGCCGACCCCGACGGCCGCAGCGAGGCGATTCCGGCCTTTTCCATGAAGCAGCTGGTGCTGCAACCGGTGCTCGCCGGCGGTGTCGTCACGGTGGCGGCACCGCTGGCGCTGCACAGCTGGGGACTGCCGGTGTGGGCCGGGGTGTGCCTGGCGCTCACCCTGCTGTGGAGCACACTCGCCCTGCTGCTGGGAGCAGGCCGGGAATGAAACTCTTCGATGTGCTGCTGGCCTTCGCGGCCCTGAGCCTGCTGCTGCTGCTGGCCACCGCGCTGCGCCAGCGGCTGCGACTGTTGCAGCGCCTGGGTCTGCCGGAGGCCCTGATCGCCGGGCTGCTGGGCCTGGCGATCGGTCCCTTCAGCCCCCTGCAGCTGTTTCCGGAGCGGGTGTATCAGGTGTGGAGCCAGACGCCGGGGGTGCTGATCTCCCTGGTATTCGCCACCCTGTTTATTGGCCAGACCCTGCCCAGTCCACGCCAGCTGTGGCAGCGCAGCGCCAGCCAGGTGGCCTTCGGCATGGTGCTGGGCTTCGGCCAGTACCTGGTGGGCGGCCTGGCCCTGCTGCTGGTGCTGCAGCCCCTGCTGGGCACCAACCCATTGATGGCCTGCCTGATCGAGGTGGGTTTCGAGGGAGGTCACGGCACCGCCGCTGGCATGGGTCCGAGCTTTGTGGAGCTCGGCCTGGCCAGCGGCGAGGCCCTCGGCCTGGCCATGGCCACGGTGGGGGTCCTGGCGGCGGTGCTGATCGGCAGCACCCTGGTGGTGATCGGCCGGCGACGCCGCTGGCTGGTGAGCACGGGGGCACCAGGTGGCCCGCCCCCCCAGGCTCGGGGAGAGGATCCCAGTCGGAGATCCCCGTTGCCACAAGGGCCCTCGCCAACGATCGATGCCCTCACCGTGAACCTGGCCCTGGTTGGCGCGGCGGTGGGGTTGGGGGTGCTGTTCAAGGAGGGCCTGGTGGCCAGCTGGCCCCTGCTCAAGGCGGTGCCCCTGTTTCCCCTGGCGATGATCGGCGGCCTGCTGGTGCAACTGGTGCTTCAGCGGGCCGGGAGGCCCCAGCTGGCCAGTGCGCCGCTGCAGCACAGCCTCGGCTCGCTGGCCATGGATCTGCTGATCACTGCGGCGATGGCGAGCCTCAACCTGCCGCTGCTGGAGGAGGCCTGGCTGCCGTTCACCGTGTTGGCCGTGGTCGGGCTGGCCTGGAACCTGGCCGTGTTCTGGTGGCTGGCGCCGCGCCTGTTCGCCGATGCCTGGTTTGAGCGGGCGATCGCCGACTTCGGCCAGGGCACGGGCGTCACCGCCACCGGCCTGCTGCTGCTGCGCATGGCCGATCCCTTCGGCCGCAGCGGCGCCCTGGAGGCGTTTTCGTTCAAGCAGCTGGTGTTTGAGCCCTTCCTGGGCGGCGGCCTCGTGACCGCCTTCGCACCGATCGCCCTGGTGAGCCTGGGCCTGCCCCTCTGGACGGGCCTGGCAGCTCTGCTCACCCTGGCGGCGGTGGGCTTCGGGCTGGCGGTGCGGTCCCAGGCTGCGGATTAGGTGCTGCAGCCTGCGGCCCGGCTAGCTCAGACCTGCGCCTAACGCCCCGTAGTGGCGCAGCCGCATCTGGCCAGCCACCCGCCCCATCTCGGCGTCCGAGAGCAGGGGCGGCTCCCCCAGCTGCAGGGCCGTCAGATACATCTGTGCCAGGGATTCCACTTCGATCGCCAGGGCCAGGGCCTGCTCGAGCGTGGCACCGAGGGTCACCTGGCCGTGGTGGGCCAGCAGACAGGCCATCCGCCCATCCAGTGCCACCACCGCCAGATCCGAGAGCTCCTGGCTGCCGAAGGTGGCATAGCCGGCGCAGCGGATATCGGGGCCGCCAGCCTGCACCACCATGTAGTGAAAGGGCGGGATGCCGCGTCCATGGCAGGCCAATGCCGTGGCGTGAATCGAGTGGCAGTGCACCACCGCTCCGATCTCGGGTCGCTGGCGCAGCAGGTCGGCATGCAGGCGCCACTCTGAGGAGGGAGCTCGCAGACAGTCGCGAGACGAGGGGAGTGGCTGTCCCTGGGGATCGATGGCCACCAGGTCCGCGGGGCCCATCCGGTCGTAGGGCAGGGAGCTGGGGGTGATCAGCAGGCCGCCGGGAACCCGCAGGGAGAGATTGCCCGCTGTACCGCTGTTGAGACCGGAGGCATGCAGTTGGGCTGCCGCAGCCATGAGCCTGCTCCGGGCCTGCTGCTCGGGCGTCATCGAGCCGTCATCCGTCATCGAGCCGGCCGGCGCATCAGCACTCACGCTACGGACATGGCCAGGCAGGGCTGCCGGCACCCGCCGCGCTGGCTAGGGATAGGGCCCATCGTCAACCGGTTGGCCATGGCCCTGCGTACGAGCCTGTTTCTGCTCACCAATCTGGTGGTGGTCGCCACCATCGGCCTGTTGCTGGGCCTGGTCACCGCCCTGGGCTGGCTGCCCCCCGAACTGCCCCTCACCCCCCTGCTCCTGAGCTGTTTCGCCTGGGGGGCAGGGGGCTCATGGCTCGCCCTGCAGTGGTCGCGCCAGTCGGCGATCCAGGCCATGGGGGTGGAGCTGGTCGACGGCAGCTCCGGCCCTGAAGCCCGCTGGCTGGTGGCCACGGTGACCGATCTGGCCGAGAAGGCCGGCCTGCCGATGCCGCAGGTGGGTATCTACCCGGGCAGAGAATTCAATGCCTTCGCCACGGGACCAGGACCCGATCGCGCCCTGGTGGCGGTGTCCAGCGGCATCCTCACGGGAATGCCCGCCAGCGAGCTGGAGGCGGTGCTGGGCCATGAGCTCAGCCACGTGGCCAATGGCGACATGGTCACGATGTCGCTGCTGCAGGGGGTCGTGAACGCCTTCGTGCTCTTCCTGGCACGGGTGCTCTGGTTGCTGGTGCCCTCCGGTCGCGACGAGCAGGGCCGGCCGCGACCGCCCTCGCCCGTGCTGCTGCAACCCCTGGAGCTGCTGCTGGGTCTGGGCGGCTCCCTGATCACTGCAGGATTTTCCCGCCATCGGGAATACCGGGCCGACGCCGGCGCCGCCCGGCTGGTGGGCACCGACGCCATGGTGGGAGCACTGGAACGGCTGGGCAGTGCGGCCGGCCTGCTGGAGCCGAGCGGGAGGCCGGCGATGGACTGTCTCAAGATCGCCGGTCCCTCAGCGCTGCTGGGCCTGCTGGCCAGTCACCCCCGCCTGGAAGACCGCATCCGGGCCTTGCGCGAGGCCCAGGCGCTTCAGATGGCGCTGCCGTAGAGCCCGCGCAACCCCTCCTCGCTGGCTTCAGCCACCCCGCGCTCGGTGATCAGGGCCGTCACCAGGCGTGCCGGCGTCACGTCGAACGCCGGGTTGAAGCCAGCGCTGCCGTCGGGGGTGAGCTGCACCGCGCTGATCGCCCCATCGCCGCCAAGGCCCTGGATGTGGGTCACCTCGGTGGCACCTCGGGCTTCGATCGGGATCTCGGCCAGGCCGTCGTCGATGGTCCAGTCGATCGTGGAGGCGGGCAGGGCCACGTAGAAGGGCACGCCGTTGTCGTAGGCGGCCAGGGCTTTGAGGTAGGTGCCGATCTTGTTGCACACATCGCCGCTGCGCGTGGTGCGATCGGTGCCCACGATCACCGCGTCCACCTGGCCGTGTTGCATCAGGTGGCCGCCAGCGTTGTCGACGATCACCGTATGCGGCACTCCCTCGCGGCCCAGCTCCCAGGCGGTGAGGCTGGCTCCCTGGTTGCGCGGCCGGGTCTCATCCACCCACACGTGAATGTTGAGACCAGCGCGATGGGCCTTGTAGATCGGTGCCAGGGCCGTGCCCCAGTCCACCGTGGCAATCCAGCCGGCGTTGCAATGGGTGAGCACGTTGAGCGGCTGGCCCTGGCGTTCAGCGGGCCGGGCTGTCGCCAGCTCCTGCAGGAGCTTCAAGCCGTGCTCACCGATCGCCTCGCACATCGCCGCGTCCTCATCGGCGATGGCGGCCGCCTCCGCCTTGGCGGCTTCAGCCCGCACCTCCGGCGGCAGGGGCTGCACCCGATCGCGCACCCGCTCCAGGGCCCAGCGCAGGTTGATCGCCGTGGGGCGGGTGGCGTTGAGCTGCTCAAACGCCGCGGCCATCGCGTCATCGCTCGGGTCGGCCTGCAGGGCGAGCATCAGCCCATAGGCACCGGTGACACCGATCAACGGTGCGCCCCGCACCACCATGGTGGCAATCGCGTCGGCTGCCTCATCGCAGCTGCGCAGTGTGCGGGTGGTGAACCGGTGCGGCAGCAGCGTCTGGTCGATCACGCCCACCGCATGGCCATCCGGCTCCAGCCAGATCGTGCGCCAGGGCTTGCCGTCAATGTTCATGGGAGAGGCGGGCCGGATCCGTTGTCTTGATCATCCCTGCCGACTGCTCCACGCACACCACCTGCCACGGCCAACGCAGAACGGCTCAGATCGGCCGGTAGCCGAACCAGTCGGGCACCTGGAGCTGGCTGAGTCCTTCGGGGTGGGGCTCAAGCTGCACGTGCCAGCGCTCGCTGCCCAGCAGCTCCAGCTGGTCAAGGGCCAGACAGTCGTCCACGCCCACCAAATCGTCCTTGTGCTGCTGCAGCGCGCCCCGCAACCACTGGCGCTTCGCGGCGGCCTTGGCCGCCTGGGGCGAGCGGGCCACCACCAGGCCGAAGTGGTGCAACTCGGCCAGGGAATCTGGGCGATAGGCGCCCAGGTTCACAAACCAGAGGCGCTCGGGCCTGGGCAAGGCCGGCTCGCGCCCGAGGCTCACCGCCCAGCCATCCACCGCCCGCACCGCCAGATACGCATCCAGATGCAGGCCCTCACGCCTCCCGAACCACTGCCGCCGCAGCTCCGGGATCGCGTCTTCGATGGTCTGTGCGGCCACAAAGCGCACGTCATGGAGCTCGATGTGACAGCCAGGCGCGCGGCCGCCCAGCACCACCAGAAAGAGCAGCGCCCCCTTGGTTGCCTCGCCTGTTGTGCTTGCCAAGCTGAATCTGGGCGGTGGGTTCCATGGAAGCGAACACCTACATCCACGGCACCAGTGCGCGCGAGCAGCAGCGGCTGATCGACCAGGCCAACCGATTCGACGCCTTGCTGAAGGCCAACGTTGAGCTGCACCCCGGCGAGCGACTGCTCGAGATCGGCTGCGGCGTGGGCGCTGTGCTGGCGGGCATCGCCCGGACCCACCCTGAAGCCCGGCTGAGCGGCATCGATATCAGCGCCGAGCAAATCGCTGGAGCACGCCGGCACCTCGGCGAGCAGGGCCTCAGCGACATCGAGCTGGTGGTGGGCGACGCCACCGCCCTGCCCTGGCCCGATGGGCACTTTGATCGGGTGCGGCTGGTGTGGGTGGTGGAGCACTTGAGCGAGCCCCGGGCAGCGCTGGCCGAAGCACTGCGGGTCTTGCGCCCCGGAGGCAGCATCCACCTCACCGAAACCGATTACGGCTCCCTGCGGGTGTCACCATCCGATGCGGAGATCGAGGCGCTGCTGAGGGCATTTGTGACCCACTTCAATCGCCACGGCAATGCCCACGCCGGCCCCAGCCTGGGCCCCCTGCTGGAGGAGGTGGGCTTCAACCAGGTGGCGGTTGAGATGGTGGGTTTTCACTTCTGGTGCCCCAGCCGCCGCGCCCAGCTCCGCGACTTCTGCAGCTATCTGCTGCAGTTCATCACCCCGGAGCTGCCAGCGCTGGAGGCTGCTGCCAGCTCAAAGGCTGACGCTGCGCTGATCCGCAGCGGCCACAGCCACTTCGCCGCGCTGGCTGAACGCGGCAATGGCGCCCTCAGCATCAGCACCTATCAGGCAAGAGGCGAGAAAGCGCCTGCCGGCGAAACGCGCCCATCACCACCACAGCTCCCGAGCCGCTCCGGGTGATCTCCAACTCCAGCACCGGACATTTGCGCGGGTTGCCCCTGGCTGGTGCGTCCCTGCAGGATGGCTCCATGGACTTCTTCTCTCAGCAGTGGGCCACCTACCGGGCGGTGGTGGACCACGACCTGATGGAGCACCGGGCCGTGGCCGCAGCCACCTCCGCCGCCATCGAGGCCTGGCTGGTCCGAAGACCAGCGCACGCCCCCGCACCGGCCCTGGTTGATCTCGGCTGCGGCGACCTGGCCCAACTGGCACCCCTACTGCAACGCCTGCGCCTGGGCTCCTACACAGGCCTCGACCTCACCGCCGAGGTGCTGCCACTGGCCCAGGCTTCGCTGGGCCCCGTGGCTTACGCCTGCAGCTGGCAGCAGGGGGATCTGCTGGGCTGGGTCCAGACCGATGGCGCCCCAGTGGATGTGATCCACTCCGCCTTCGCCATCCATCACCTCAACGACGCCGAGAAGACCGCCTTTCTGAAGGCGGCGCGGCAGCGCATCGTCCCTGGCGGGCTGCTGATCTGGGCCGATGTGTTCCGCGAACCCAGCGAGACGCTGGCCGCCTACCGGGAGCGCTACTGCCAGCGAATCCGCAGCGGTTGGGGCGGCCTGAGCCGCAGGCAGCAGGAGCAGGTGATCACCCATCTCAGCAGCTTCGACATCCCCGCCGATCGCACCGCCATCGCCGCCACCGCCGAGGCCGCCGGCTGGCGCTGGCACTGGGCCTGGAACGGCCAGCACCACGCTGAAGCCCTGGCGGTACTCACGCCGATCTGATCGAACGATTGCGTTCGAACGAAACATCGCCGACCCGATCAGCTGTGCTCGCGCAGGAAGGTGATCGTGCCCTGCAGCTCCTCGGCGAAGCGGTCGATCTCCTCGGGGGTGGTAGTGAAGCTGAGGCTGGCGCGGGCCGAGCCCGGGATGCCGTAGAGGCGGTGCAGGGGCTGGGTGCAGTGGTGGCCGCTGCGGATGCAGATGCCGGCCGAATCCAGCAGGGCTGCAATGTCGTTGGCATGCAGGCCATCCACGGTGAAGGCGGCGAGGGCGCCGCGATCGGGCTGTCGCTCGGGCGTGGGGCCGAGGATCCGCACCCCATCGATCGCCCGCAGACGATCGAAGAGCTGACGGGTGAGCACCTGCTCCCAGGCGTGGATCCGATCGAGGCCGAGGGTGTTGAGGTAGTCGAGGGCGGCGCCCATGCCGATCGCTTCACCGATCGCCGGCGTGCCCGCCTCAAATTTGTGGGGCAGCTCGGCCCAGCTGCTGTGATCGAGATAAACGTCCTGGATCATTTCGCCGCCGCCCAGGAACGGGGGCATCGCCTCCAGCAACGCCTCGCGGGCCCACAGGAAGCCCATACCAGTGGGGCCGCAGAGCTTGTGGGAGCTGCCCACCAGAAAATCACAACCCAGCTGGGCCACATTCAGCGGCAGATGAGGAAGGCTCTGACAGGCATCCACGAGCACAAGGGCGCCAGCTGCATGGGCCAGGGGCACCACCTGCTCAATCGGGTTGAGACAACCGAGCGTGTTGCTCACCTGCACCAGGCTCACCAGCTTGGTGCGCTCGTTGAGCTTGCTGCGCAGATCCTCCAGGTCGAGCTCGCCCGTCTCGGTGAGCCCGGCATGGCGTAGCACGCAGCCGGTGCGGGCCGCCAGCAGCTGCCAGGGCACCAGATTGGAGTGGTGCTCCATCACCGTGAGCAACACCTCGTCGCCCTCTCCCAGGTTGGCCTCGCCCCAGCTGCGGGCCACCAGGTTGATCGCCTCGCTGGCGTTGCGGGTGAACACAATCTCGCGCGGGCTGGCCGCCCCCACGAAGGCCGCCGCCTTGGCCCGGGCCCCCTCGAACCCCTCGGTGGCCCGGGCGCTCAGCTGGTGGGCGCCCCGGTGCACGTTGGCATTGTCGTGGTCGTAATAGTGCTGGAGAGCTTCCAGCACCTGGCGGGGCTTCTGGCTGGTGGCGGCGTGATCCAGATAGATCAGGGGCTGGCCCAGACAGGCCGTCTGGGCCAGCAGGGGGAAATCGGGCCGGGTGAGGGCCGCCAGATCCTCAGGCTCCGCCTGCTGCAGGGCCAATGGCCCATCTGCCTCACCACCCTCGCCGGGGGGGATCAGGGGTTCCAAGGCAGGAGCAGGGGCTGGATTCGCATTGAGAGCGGAGGTGACAGTCATGGTGATCAGGCCTCCCCGAGCAGGGCCAGCAGCGGCTGGTGGGCTGTGGCTGCAGCGGGCAGCTCGCGCAGCACCTCCTCGCAGAACGCCCGCTGCAGCAGCTGGGCTGCCTGGTCGGCGCCGATACCGCGGCTCTGCAGATAGAACAGCTCCTCGCTCTGGAGGCGACTCACGGTGGCGCCGTGGGCGCATTTCACATCGTCGGCCACGATCTCCAGCTCCGGCTTGGTGTCGATGCGGGCACGATCGGAGAGCAACAGACTGCGGCTGAGCTGAGCGGCATTGGTGCGCTGGGCGGCGCGGGGAACCCGCACGGCGCCGTTGAACACGCTGCGGGCCTGGTCGTCGGCCACAGCCTTGTGCACCTGGTCGAGCTCGCCTTCCGGACCGTCGAAGCGCACCCAGCTATGGGTGTCGGCAAGCTGGTGATCCCTGCACACATGCAGGCCCCGCAGGCGAGAGCAGGCCGCACCGTCGCGCTGCAGGATGCGGGGCTCGTGGCGGGCCAGCGCCCAGCCACCGCTCACGGCCGTGTGCTCCAGCCTGCTTCCGGCAGCCTGCAGCACGGCAGTGTGCTGCAGCAGACAGCTGCCAGGGGTGCCCAGGGCCAGGCTGCCCAGCTTCAGCTCGGCGCCGGAGTCAAGGATCACCTCACTCACCAGGCTGAGGGCATTCAGGCCGCTGGAGCAGGGCCGCAGCAACAGCTCCAGGCTGGCGCCGGGCTCCAGCACCACCAGCAAGCGGAAGGCCGCCAGGCCAGGAGCACTCGCGGCATCAAGGGTCAGTTCCAGGGAGCCGGCGGCACCGCTCACCCGCAGGGCCAGGAGCGATCCGCTCTGCCCTTCAAGGGCACCGGCATTGAGCCGCACCGGCCAGTGGTCGGCGCTGGCAGTGCCGGCCAGAGCCTGGCCAAGCCAGGGGGCCGCGGCCTCAACGCTGAGCCGTTCCACTCCAGACGGCAGGTCCACGGCCGCCAGCGGATTGGCTGCGGCGATCGTCCGGGGCTCGATAGCCGTGAGCGCGGCGAGGCTGGTGAAGCGCCAGTCTTCCTGCCGACGCGACGGCAGGGGAGCACCAGCTAAACCAGCCAGCCAGGCCGAGGCAGGACTACTGGGGGCACCGGTCGCAACCGGGGCAGAGGGAGCGACCACCATCAGCCCACCTCCACCGGCGTGCGCTCGGCGCCGAGACGGGCCAGCTCCTGGTCCACCCAGTCGTAACCGGTGCGCTCCAGCTCCAGGGCCAGCTCCTTGCCGCCGCTGCGCAGGATGCGGCCGGCCGCCATCACGTGCACGTAGTCGGGAGTGATCAGATCCAGCAGGCGCTGGTAGTGGGTGATCAGCAGGGTGGCGTTGTCGGGACTGGCCAGCTGGTTCACACCGCCGGCCACGATGCGGAGGGCATCGATGTCGAGACCGGAATCGGTTTCATCAAGGATTGCCACCAGCGGCTCAAGCAGCGCCATCTGCAGAATCTCGTTGCGCTTCTTCTCGCCGCCGCTGAAGCCCTCATTCACCGAGCGATCGAGGAAGGCCGGATCCATCTGCACCACCGCCAGGCGCTCGCGCACCAGATCTTCAAAGGCGAACGTGTCGAGTTCCTCCTCGCCCCGCTCCACCCGGCGGGAATTGGTGGCCACCCGCAGAAATTCCAGATTGCTCACCCCGGGGATCTCCACCGGGTACTGAAAACCGAGAAACAGACCGATGCGAGCCCTCTGCTCGGGGTCGAGCTCCAGAAGGTTCATGCCCTTGTAGAGCACGCTGCCCCCGGTCACGGTGTAAGCAGGATGGCCGGCCAACACCTTGGAGAGCGTGCTCTTGCCGCTGCCATTGCGGCCCATCACCGCATGAATCTCGCCGGCGCGGATGGTGAGGTTCACACCCTTGAGGATCGGCTGGTCCTCCACCGCGGCCTGCAGGTCGCGGATCTCAAGCAATACCGGGGCGTCGGAACGGATCACGGTGAGGAAGGTTGGGAAGAGAGGAGGGGGAAGAAAGAAGAAACCAAGTGGGGAGAGGAATCAGCAACGAATCGCACGGCCGGGCCCCGGTGCAGGGACAGGCGCGACCGGGGAGCTTCAGCCCACCGACCCCTCGAGCTTGAGAGCCAGCAACTTGTCGGCCTCGGCGGCGAACTCCATCGGCAGCTGGTTGAACACATCCCGACAGAAGCCGCTCACCATCATCGAGACGGCCTCTTCGAAGCCGATGCCGCGGCTCTGTAGGTAGAAGAGCTGGTCTTGCGAGATGCGGCAGGTACTTGCTTCATGCTCGATCGCGGCATCCGGCTGCTGGCAGCGGATGTAGGGGTAGGTGTTGGCGGCAGCCTGGTCGCCGATCAGCATCGAGTCGCACTGGCTGTAGTTGCGCGCCCCAACGGCCTTGGGACCGATCTGCACCAGACCCCGGTAGCTATTGCTGGAGTGACCGGCACTGATGCCCTTACTCACGATCGTGGAGCGCGTACGCGGCCCCACGTGAATCATCTTGGTACCGGTATCGGCCTGCTGCCTGTTGTTGGTGAGCGCCACTGAATAAAACTCACCGACAGAATCCGCACCCTGAAGCACGCAGCTGGGATATTTCCAGGTGATCGCCGAACCGGTTTCCACCTGGGTCCAGCTGATCTTGCTGCGATCGCCGCGGCACTGGCCGCGCTTGGTTACAAAGTTGTAGATGCCACCCACACCGTTCTCGTCGCCGGCGTACCAGTTCTGGACGGTTGAGTACTTGATCGAGGCATCATCCAAGGCCACCAGCTCCACCACGGCAGCATGCAGCTGATTGGTGTCAAACATTGGGGCCGTGCAGCCTTCCAAATAACTGACCGATGCGCCTTCCTCAGCCACGATCAAGGTGCGCTCAAACTGGCCGGTATCACCGGAATTGATGCGGAAGTAGGTGGAGAGCTCCATCGGGCACTCAACCCCTTTGGGGATGAACACAAAGGAGCCATCGCTGAACACCGCCGAATTGAGCGCAGCAAAATAGTTGTCGTTGCCAGGCACTACCGTACCCAGATACTTCTCGATCAGCCCCGGGTGCTCCTTCACCGCCTCGCTGATTGAGCAAAAGATGACGCCGTGCTCGGCCAGCTGCTCTTTAAAGGTAGTGGCGATCGACACGCTGTCGAAAACAGCATCCACCGCGACGTTGGAGAGACGCTTCTGCTCACTCAGCGGAATACCGAGCTTGTCGAAGGTTTCCAGCAGCTTTGGATCAACTTCATCGAGACTGGCCTTCTTGGCCTGCTGCTTAGGCGCCGCGTAATAGACGATGTCCTGATAGTCAATCGCGGGGTAACCCAGAGCAGCCCAGTCGGGCTCTTCCATCTGCTGCCATTGGCGGAAGGCTCGCAGCCGGAAATCCAGCAGGAAGGCCGGCTCCTCTTTCTTGGCGGAGATCAGCCGCACCACGTCCTCACTGAGGCCCTTGGCGATCTTCTCAGTTTCGATCTCAGTGACAAAGCCGTATTTGTACGGCTGTGAAACCAGATCCCCAACGGTGGCAGTGGACATGGCAGGCGGGGCGAAGGGGGTGTGCCGGGAACTACTGACCAGCGGTGGCAGCCTTGATCTCCTCCATCGAGATGGTCTGCTTCTCGCCGCGGAAGGGATTGTCTTCAGTGAGGAAGAGCATGCAATGGCACTCCTTGCGCTCGCGCATGGGCACACACGGGCAGTTCCAGAACGCCTGGGCCACCTCGGCCTCCTTGTCTTCGTAGTGCCGGCAAGGGCACAGGGCACCACCCAGCTCATCCTTGTGGCGAGCCAGACCCTCCAGCACCACGGCCGTCACGCCGGAGTCACTGCAGAAGTAGGTGCCGGTGCGCTGGGCGTAGGTCTCGGCGAACTTGCGGATCACCTCGAGACTGTCGGCACTGGGCGCCGCGGGCTGGCTGGAGCTGGAAGACGCGCTGGATTCAGACATAACGCGAGGCGGAGACGCGGAGAGCGACGGGCGAGGACAGCACGAGCACTGAGCCGGGTTTACGAAACCCTCAGGTTTCCTTAATGGCCAGCGTAGGGCAGTTGCCCGGGGGGTTGGGGTCCGGCTCATTGTGCCGCCCAGCCCCCAATCGCCGTTCATACGTGGCATGGTGTGGATGCCCGGTGCAGGCCATGACCTCCAGCCCCAGCCTGAAATCGAGCACTCGGACGAGCACCCGGGACAGCCGTGGCGGCACGGCCGGGATTTCAAACACCGCCGCGAGGGGCTCCGATTCCCCAGCTGACGCTGCAGTCGAGCCGCCTGAAGTGCCCACCTCCCTGCCAGGCTCCCCACAAGCCTCACCGAGACAAAAGGACGCATCCACCCGCGAAGCGGCGCTCACCGTGCTCCTGCGCCGCGGCAAGGCCACCGCCGCAGATCTGGCCGATCACCTGCAGGTTTCGGTGCAGGCGATGCGACGCCACCTACGCAACCTTGAGGAGGAGGGCCTGGTGGAAGCGAGCTGCAGCGGCGAGGGCCCGGGACGACCCAGCAACCGCTGGCAGCTCACCGCCAAGGGCCAGGGACAGTTCCCTGATGGCAGCGAAGATTTTGCCCTGGGCCTACTGGAATCCATCGCCGGCAACCTGCCCCCGGGCACGGTTCAGGAACTTCTGGCCCAGCAGGCTCGTGAAAAAGCGGATGTCTACCGCCGTCAGCTCGGCACCGGCTCCCTGCAGCAACGCCTGGAGCATCTGGTGGAGCTGCGGCGTCGCGAGGGCTATGTGGCTGAGTGTTGTGCCGATGGCGATGGCTGGGTGATCAGTGAGTTCCACTGTTCCGTGATGCGCATCGCCGAACAATTTCCGTGCGTCTGCGACCAGGAGCTTCAGCTGTTGCGCCAGACCTTCCCCGATTGCCAGGTGGAGCGCGTGCACTGGCGGCTGGAGAAGGGCCACTCCTGTGGCTTCCGCCTCTCACCCCACACCGGAGCCTGACCGGTCGACCTGCATCCATCGATCGTCGCGCGGAGATGCCACCCTCGAGTCGCCAGAATGCGGATCTGCCCACCCCGGAAGGGCCCCTCAGCCCGGTTGAGCTGGCCGAACTTGAGGCCACCCTGCTGCCAGCCCTGGAGCGCCACCACCTGCGGCTGCTGGCGCACGGCCTGCGCACCCTTCAGGCAATCGCGGGGCGTCGCAGTGGACCTCTGCCCAGCGCCGCTGCCATCGCCCACTGGGCCAGCCAGCAGCCGAGCATCGCCGCCGATCCGGACTTCCAGCGCAACTTCACCGCCCAGCTGACCAGCATCGGCGCCCAGCTCGCTGCCCTGGCCGCCGACCAGGGCAGCGAGCCCCTGGCCCTGGAGCTGGCCGATCTCTGCGCCTGGGCCGTGGGCCAGGCCAGGCAGCGCCTTGAGCTCTAGCGGCTCAGCAGCACCACACCCAGCAGCGCCAGGGCGGCTGCAGCCACCCCCGCCAGCCCGGGCCGGTCGCCCTCCCAGTGCCCCAGGGGCAGGGCAAGCACCGGCGCAGTCGCCAGCAATGCCACAGCCAGCCCTGCCGGCAGTCGGCTCAAGGCCAGTTGCTGCAGGGCGATGCCACAGCTGGTGCCCAGGAGCGTGGCCACCAGGGCAAGCGGCCAGCGGCGCCCCAACGGGCGTGGCTGTGGTGGCCGGACCAGGCGCAACAGCAGATGGGGAGCCAGAGGCATGAGGGCCAGGCTGCCGCCCAGCAGCCGCAGACCTGCAGCGGAGAGAGGGGTGAGTGCATCGGCCCGCAACACCGAGCGAGCCAGCAGGGCTCCGCCCACGCCGCAGGCCACCGCCGCCAGAGCCTGGCACACCCCTACCAGCTGCCGACGTGTCGGCGTGGAACCGGCGGGGCGCTGCAGCGCCGCCAACAGCACCGCCAGGCTGATCAGTCCGATGCCCAGCCACTGCGCGGGGCGGGGCATCTCAGCCAGCCACAGCGCCCCGGCAGCGGCCGTCACCGCAGGGCCACCGGCGTCAATGGTGAGGGTTCGGCGGGTGCCGATGCGGCGGAGTGCCCCGAAATAGAAGCTGTCGCCGGCAGCGATACCCAGCACACCGCTGGCGATCAGCAACGCCAGGGCCTGCGCTGGGATGGCGGGGGGCACCGGGGAGTGGCCGAACTGCCAGAGCAGCAGCGGCGCCAACAGCCCCAGGGCCAGAAGGTTCTTGAGCAGATTGAGCTCCGCGGCCCCGAGGGACGTGGGCAGGCGGCGCCAGAGGCCGCTGGCCAGGGTCCAGCAAAGGGCCGCACCCAGGGCAGCTGCCACGCCGGTCAGCATCGGCTTGCCATTCCCGGGAAGCGCGCTGGCTTGCGATCATCGCTGCAGCCAGCCTCTGCCCGTGAGCCTCCCCATCGCCGATGCGCTCAGCTTCTTCCGGCTCAGCTGCGGCCGCTGGCGCTCCCAGCGCAGCAGCCACCACCTGCTGCATCGCCGGGCTGAAGCCGGCGGCTCATTCATCGAAGTGGTGGAGCTCGACGCCAGCGACGCCCGTCTGATGGCCATCGCCCAGCTGCACCAGCAGGATCCCGCCCGGCTGGTGGGCGGCTGCCGGGTCACCTGGAGCGGTTCGATGGCCTGGGACAAGGCCGGCGAGGCCCACGCGGGGGAGAGCGTGTTCGGTCTGATCCCCACCGATGAACGCGGCCGGGCCGGGCTGCTGCTGAGGGATCGGGGCTACGCCGAGACCGCGCCGGTGGCAGGCCACTTCGCCATGGACGAGCGCGACGGCCTGCTGCTCACCACCAGCTACGAAACGATGGACAGCCTGGAGCGCTTCAGCTTCGCGGGGCCCGACGTGCGTCTGCGCACCAGCACCGTGCAGGGACTGAGCAACACCGCTTCCTTCTGCGTGGAAACCAGGCTGACCCAGGACGCTGACGGCACAGGCCACGGCACCGCAACCACTGGCAACGCTGCCGAAACGACCCTGCCCACCCTCTCGCCACTGGGCTGGTAGGGGATTCGTCGCTTGCCGGGGAGGCGGAGCAGCCGGTGTCGAACGTTACGGACTGTGAGTCCTGCCGGAAGCAGCGGAATGCAGCTGCGGCCGCACTTCTACGATCCCCCTCGACGGATGCCGTAGTCGCGTGGCCCTGCCCCTCCTGAAGTACGCACCCACCACCCAGAACTCCCGGGTTGCAGCCCTGAGGGTGGGTTCGGATGAGGACCCCAAGGCCGTGTCCATGGACAAGGCCATCGATCGCGAAGACCAGAACTTCGTGATCGAGGCGGCCTATCGCCAGATTTTCTTCCACGCCTTCAAGGTCGACCGCGACCGCACCCTGGAGTCGCAGCTGCGCGACGGCCAGATCACCGTGCGCGACTTCATTCGCTCGCTGTGTCTGTCTGACACCTTCAATCGCAGCTTCTACAACCTCAACAGCAACTACAAGGTGGCTCGCCACCTTGTGGAAAAGCTGCTCGGACGCAAGACCCACGGCAAGGCTGAGGAGATCGCCTGGTCAGCCGTGCTCATGACCCGTGGCGTGAAGGGCATGGTCGACGACATCCTCGATTCCGAGGAGTACCTCAACGCCTTCGGCTACGACACCGTGCCTTACCACCGCAACCGGGTGGTGGGCAGCCGTGACCTGGGCGAGACCCCCTTCAACATCACCAGCCCCCGATACGACGCCTACTACCGGGGCATCCTGGGGTTCCCCCAAGTGGTCTACACCGGCACGGCACGCACGCTGCCCGAGCGCTCCCGCCAGCGCCGCGGCGGTTTCCCCGAGGACTATCTGCCCTGGGTGCGGACCTTGCCGGCCATGCGCAGCGCCGGTGCCAGCGGCAGCGCCGACATCAATTACATGGCCAAGGTCCCTTACCGCAGCCTGGGCCGCTGAGGCTGTCCCGCGACACCGCAAACCGGACCGGATCAGAAGCAGGCGGCCATCAGGCCGCCTTTTTTATGCCCGCGTGTTTGCACCGCACGGTGTGTTGAGCCGCCGGCCCATGTCGACCGGGTCGTAACAACGGGCACCAGTAGGCGTCAGTGGATGCTGACTGCCCTGCCACAGGACTGCCAGTCGATGGGAAAGTCGACCACACTGATCCCAAACGAAAGCTAACGCCGTGAGTCAATCCCTGAGCTCGTTGGCACGCATGACCCTGCGGCAGCTGCGCCAGGTCGCTAGCGACCTGGGTGTGAGCCTCTACAGCCGCAAGTCGAAGGACGAACTGGTGGATGCGATCTCTCGCCAGCGCGACCTATCGCCCGAAAGCCTGCAGGCCATCGAGGCCGAAATGGCTCCGGCGCCCAGACCAGCCGCAGAGACCAGCGTGGTGTTTCTGCCGCGGGATCCCCAATGGGCCTATGTGTTCTGGGAGATTTCTGACAGCGATCGCGAGCAGGCGCAAGCCGCCGGCGCCAGCCAGCTGTGCCTGCGGGTGGCCGACGTGACCGGTCTCGCCGGCGGTGCGTCCCACCCCCACACCCTGCAGGAGGTGGTTGTCGACAGCCATGCCAGCGAGTGGTACCTGCCGGTGCCGCTGAGCGATCGCGATTACCGCGTGGAGCTCGGCTATCGCAAGGGCTCCGGTGGTGGCTGGATCTCCCTGGCCTTTTCCTCGGTTGCCCGGGTGCCGGCCCTCCACCCCAGCGACCAGATCCTCGATCAGTTTGTGCCGTTCTCCCTGGATACGGCCCCGGCCCCGGCACCCACCAGCCTGGTCGAGCCGGCCGACAGCGGACTGCACGAGCGCCTGTATCAGACCGCCACGGCCCAATGGCGGCGTGTCGGTCGCGGTTCGGAGGCCTTCCATGAGCTGGAGGCTGCCGGCCTCGACACCAGTGAGCTGAACGCCTCCGGTGCCGGCCCCTGGGCCAGTGGCCGCAGCGAATCCGGCATCGGTGGAGTGGCTGCACGCCAGCGCTCATTCTGGCTGGTGGCCGATGCCGAGCTGATCGTGTACGGCGCCACCGACCCTGCCGCCAAGCTCACCATCGGCGGAGAAGAAGTGCCTCTCTCGGCTGACGGCACCTTCCGCATCCAGGTGCCCTTCCGCGACGGCCAGCAGCTGTATCCGATCGAAGCGATCGCCGTTGACGGCGAGCAGAAGCGCAGCATCACGCTGGAATTCCAGCGCAACACCCCCGAAGATCACAGCAACCCCGCCGACCAGGCCGCAAGCGAGTGGTTCTGATGCGCCTGCTCGTGGCCGCCACCCCCCTGGCGGGGGCTCTGCTGTTTCCCCTGGTCGTACCGATCGTGCTGAAGCAGCTTGGAATTCCAGCGGCGGTGCTCACCGCGGTGGTTCTGGGCACCGTTTGGTTTGTCGCGATGCTGCGCAGCGCCGAAATGCCCTCGCACGAGTAAGCCCAGCACTCAAGCGTTTGCGGTGGGAATCCTGGTGAGGCAGCTTCTGCTTCGTCATGTCTCCCTGCCCTGCTGACCGCTCGCTGGTCGACTGGACAGTCCAGACCCTTGGCCTACTGGGCGTTGGGGCTCTGCTAGCCGGCTGCAGCGCACCGGCGCGCTTACTGGGCCAGCCGGATCAGCCCCGACTGGCGATGCCCGAGGGCATCACGGTGGCCTTCAACCATCACGACCAGCAGCGTTACCGCAGCCCGGTCACCGGTCAGTGGCGGCAAGGGGAAGACCTGGAGGCCTTCGTCATGGAGAGTCTCGAGCAGGCCCAGTCCGAAATCCTGGTGGCCGTTCAGGAGCTGTCGTTGCCCCGGATCGCCGAACTGCTTGCGGCCAAGCACCGCCAGGGAGTGCGGGTGCAGGTGGTGCTGGAAAACACCTACAGCACGCCCTGGAGCCAGGAGCTGCGCAGCACCCTCGTGCCGCACCAGTTGCGCCGCCACGACCAGCTGCAGGCCCTGGGCTGGGGCGATGCGGTGGCGATCCTCCAGCAGGCCGGGGTGCCGATGATCGACGACACGGCCGATGGCAGCGCAGGCAGTGGTCTGATGCACCACAAGTTTGCCGTGATCGACCGTCAGGTTGTGATTACCGGCTCCACCAATTTCACCCCATCCTGTGTACACGGCGACCCGGATGATCCCCGCACCCGGGGCAATGTGAACCACCTCCTGCGCTTCGACAGCACTGAGCTGGCGGGGCTGTTTGTGGAGGAATTCGAGCGGATGTGGGGCGATGGCCCAGGGGGTGCCCCCGACAGCCGCTTTGGCATCGGCAAAGCCAGTGGTCCGGCGCGCACCGTGCAGGTGGGCGCCACCAGCGTGACCGTGTTGTTCGCACCCCACCGGCGCAAGGATCCCAACCACGGGCTGGCCCTGCTGCGCCACCAGCTCGAGCAGGCGCGCCGGAACGTCGAACTGGCCTTGTTTGTGTTCTCCGACCAGGCCCTCGCCGATGCCATGGCGAGCCTGCATGGCCAGGGCCTGCAGCTGCGCGTGCTGGCTGATCCAGGCTTTGCCAACCGCTCCTTCAGCGAACTGATGGATCTGCTGGGAGTGGCGCTGCCCGACCACCACTGCAAGCTGGAAGCGGACAACAAACCCTGGGAGCATCCCTTGGAGGGGGTGGGGACACCCCAGCTGGCCCCCGGCGACAAACTGCACCACAAGCTGGCGGTGATCGACAGCCGCACCGTGATCACTGGCAGTTTCAACTGGAGTCCGTCGGCGGCCCACCAGAACGATGAGACCCTGCTGGTGATCGAGTCGCCGCTGCTGGCCCAGCACTTCGATCAAGAGATCAACCGGCTCTGGAAGGGGGCTGAGCTCGGCATCACCGCCAGGCTGCAGCGCAAACAGGCCAAGCTGGCTTCAGCCTGCGCGGGCAGGGTGCGGCAACGCCAGGCCTCCTAGATTCAGGAAAGGGATTCGAATCGGGCAGGGGCAGCAATGGAGCAACACACTGCGGCAGAGACGCCGAGCAACGCGAGTCACGATTCAGCCACGCTGGATGCGATTCAGCTGATGCTGCGTGATCTGCACACGCGCCACGACGAGATCCGGCATCGGGCTGCCTTCCGCGGTTGCACCAAGGAGCTGCTTGAAGTTCAGCAGGAGCTGGTGAACTATCTGCTGGCTAAAAAAAGTGCCCTGAGCGGCCAGAACGGCAGCGGCAGCAGCACCTACCACTCCTTCGTCTAGGCCTCTGGCCATGGCCGGCCGCGTGGTGATTGTGGGCGCGGGCCCGACTGGGGCCTGTCTGGCCCTGACCCTGTGCCGCTCCGGCGTGCCCACCACATTGGTGGAGGCCAACCGCAGTTTTCAGCGGCAGTTTCGGGGCGAAGCGCTGATGCCTTCAGGCCTCAGCGCCCTGCAGGCCATGGGGCTGCTGCCCCTGCTGGATCGGGTGCCCACGAGGAGCCTGCAGGGTTGGCGCGTGGTCCTGAATCGCCAGGAGCTGTTTTCCGTGGCGGAGCCACCAACCGGCGAGCAGGGCCCTGGTTGCACCCTGGTGAGTCAGCCAGACCTGTTGCAGGCACTGGTGGCGGCATGCCAGGAACAGCCTGCCTTCCACTGGATTCAGGGACAGGGAGCAAGCGCGTTGCTGGAGCGACAGGGGCGCATCACGGGCATCCGTCTGAGCAACGGTGAGCACCTGGACGCCGATCTGGTGGTGGGCTGCGACGGGCGCAGCTCTCTGGTGCGCCAGCGCGCGGGGCTGGAGCTCGAGGCACAGGCGCAGCCCATTGATGTGCTGTGGATGCGGCTTCAGGCGGGTGCACCGCCGCCGCTGGGTGGGCAATTCACCACTGTTGTGGGAGCTGCGGGGGTGTTCAGTGCCTTTGAGAGCGTTCATGGCGGCATGCAGGTCGGCTGGGTCCTGGCCGCCGGGGAACAGTCACCGCAACTGGCGCCCGAAGCGTGGCTGACACGCCTGGCCAGCCAGAGCTCGCCCCAGCTGGCGGCGTGGCTGCAGGGCCAGGGCAGCTGTGCGCTGCCCTCCCTGGAGGGACCGGTGCGATTGAGCGTGCACTGCGGCCTGGCCCGGCGCTGGTGGCGCCCCGGGCTGCTGTTGCTGGGCGATGCGGCCCACCCAATGAGCCCGGTGCGCGCCCAGGGGATCAACATGGCCCTGCGCGACGCCTGGGCCGCTGCGGCCAGCCTCACACCACTGCTGCAGGCTTCCGCAACGGCCGACCGGCTCGATCAGGCCCTCGCCAACCTGGCTGAGCGGCGGCGCGCTGAGGTGGCCGCAGTGCAGCGGTTGCAACTCCAGGAAACCCGGCGGGGCGAGGCGCTGCGTCAGCAGCCCTGGCTGCGGGGCCTGGTGGCGGGTGCCGCCCCATGGCTGGGGCCGGTCATCGGCCACCGCTGGCAACACCAACAGATGCCGCTGCGCCATGGCATCACGTCGGACGCGGCCATGATGGCGTTCTGACGCCCCATCCCCGGCCGCCGTGCGCCCTGCCCTCGCCGCCCCCCCATCAGGCTCCCGCCCAGCCCTGAGAGCTGCCGTGCTTGGGCTCGCCGGCAGCCTCACACTGCTGGCCCCCGCTGCAGCGCTGGCCAAGGATCCCCCCATGCCCACCAGCGAGGAGCTACGCCAGTTGCAGCTGCTCACCCTGGCCTGCGGCCGGGACAACACCCCCGAGCCCTGCCTGCAGGCACGCCAGCAGGCTGACCCCCTGCTGGATCACCCACGCCTGGGCGGCAGCTGCAAAGACACCCTCTGGGCCATCCGTGAAAATGCCGTGGTGGCTCCGGGCAACAGCTTCGAGCGTCGCCAGCGGCTCAACCGCGCCGGGGCTGATGTGACCACCTTCTGCAGGCCACAGACGCAACCCGTACGCCCCAGCACGGACACCAACAAAGGTGGCGGTGAACGTCCACGCGGCTTTGGCCTGATCCCGAACTCCTGACCGCGCCCATGGGCGTCGAGGAGCAGTCGTTGCTTAGCTCTGCGCGATCTGCGCCAGCAGCTGACGGGCGGTTTGATCCATGAAGGGAAGTGACCATACCGGCACCACCACGGCCCGATCGGCCATGACACAGAGGGGTGTACTCAGGCCACCGGCCTCGCAGCTTGCCGAGAGCCCCAGCAAGGCCTTGGTGAGTTTGCCGCGCAGGCAGCTTTCGGCACCGCTGCGGGCCAGCACCGCCTCGGCGGCCTTCTGGGTCACAGCCACCGCCTCCCCATAGGAGCTGGCGCCAGCAAGGCCAACTGTCCTGGCATGGGTCACCTGGGGAGCCACAACGGGGAGGGTCGCCAGGGCTCCCAGGATCCAATGCACCCGCACGCACTTCACCACGGCAACAGGTCGGTGGGTGTGCTCAGGCTAGCCAGG
Organism: Prochlorococcaceae cyanobacterium; assembly: GCA_044235095.1. GTDB lineage: Bacteria > Cyanobacteriota > Cyanobacteriia > PCC-6307 > Cyanobiaceae > NIES-981. Next base: position 50,972 of record JBIIIC010000012.1, read on the forward strand.
GGTTCCCGCGGCATCAGGGCTAATTTGGTACCCCCAGCGGCCCCGGCACCATGCCCGCAACCGTCCGGCAGATCAGCCTTTCCGCGCCTTTCAGCGACCAGAAACCGGGCACCTCGGGCCTGCGCAAGAGCAGCAAGCAATTCGCAACTCCCCACTACCTGGAGAGCTTCATCGAGGCCAGCCTGCAGGTGCTGCCCGGGGTGGCCGGCGGCACCCTGGTGGTGGGCGGCGACGGCCGCTACGGCAACAGCCGCGCCATCAGCGTGATCGCCCGCATGGCCGCCGCCCATGGCGTGGCCCGGCTGATCACCACCACCGGTGGCATCCTCTCCACACCCGCCGCCTCCAACCTGATCCGCCAACACCAAGCCATCGGCGGCGTGATTCTCTCGGCCAGTCACAATCCCGGCGGGCCCGACGGCGACTTCGGCGTCAAGATCAACGGCGCCAACGGCGGCCCTGCTCCCGAGTCGATCACCGACGCGATCTACGCCGCAACCCAGAAGCTTGAGGGCTACCGGATCCTTGAGGATGCCAGCGAGCTGAACCTCGAGCAGCCCGGCCTGCAGCAGCTGGGCGCGATGACCGTGGACGTGGTCGACGGCGTCGAGGCCTACGTGGCCCTGATGCAGAAGCTGTTCGACTTCGACGCCATCGGCGAGCTGCTCAAGGGGGATTTCCCCATGGCCTTCGACGCCATGCACGCCGTGACCGGCCCCTATGCCAAGCGGATCCTGGAGGGACTGCTGGGAGCCCCAGCCGGAACCGTACGCAACGGCACGCCCCTGGAGGATTTCGGCGGGGGCCACCCCGACCCCAACCTCACCTACGCCCACGAACTGGCCGAGCTGCTGCTGGGCAGCGATGCTTACCGCTTCGGTGCCGCCTGCGACGGCGACGGCGACCGCAACATGATCCTGGGCCAGCGCTGCTTCGTGAACCCCAGCGACAGCCTGGCGGTGCTCACCGCCAACGCCACCCTGGCGCCCGGCTACGCCGATGGCCTGGCCGGCGTGGCCCGCTCGATGCCCACCAGCGCCGCCGCCGATGTGGTGGCCAAAGAGCTGGGCCTGCCCTGCTACGAGACACCCACGGGCTGGAAGTTCTTCGGCAACCTGCTCGATGCCGGGCGCATCACCCTCTGCGGCGAGGAGAGCTTCGGCACCGGCTCCAACCACATCCGCGAGAAGGACGGCCTCTGGGCCGTGCTGTTCTGGCTCAACATCCTGGCCAGGCGGCGCGAGCCCTTGAGCCGGATCATGGCGGAGCACTGGGGTCGTTTCGGGCGGCACTACTACTCCCGCCACGACTACGAGGCGATCCCCTCCGAAGCAGCCCATGGCCTCTACAACCGCGTGAAGGCAATGCAGCCGTCACTGGTGGGCCAGAGCTTCGCCGGCCGCTCGATCGCCACCGCCGACGACTTCGCCTACACCGACCCGGTGGACGGCTCGCTCACCAGCGGCCAGGGACTGCGTCTGCTGCTCGATGACGGCAGCCGCGTGGTGCTGCGGCTGTCGGGCACCGGCACCCAGGGCGCCACCCTGCGGGTGTATCTCGAGTGCTACGTGCCTCCCAGCGGCAACCTGAGCCAGGATCCCCAGGCCGCACTGGGCGATCTGATCAAGGCGATCGATGGCCTGGCCGAGATCAAGACCCGCACGGGCATGGACCGGCCCACGGTGATCACCTGAGCTGTTCCGGCTCCAGCGGCACCGTCCAGGCCCGCAGCGCCCCCAGCACCAGCAGGCCCGCGAAGGTGAGCAGCATGGCGTTCTGCTGGCCCACGGCGCCGGAGAGGTAGGCCGCCGTCATGGCGCTCACGGCCGCCAAGCAGGTGCCTCCAACCAGCAGCTGCCAGGCGCGCGCGTTGCCCGGCAGGGTCACCCGCAGGCTGGCGAGCGCCACCAGGCCATACACAAGCAGAAAGCCGAGCACGGTGAAGCCGCCGAACAGGCCGAAGATCTGGTTGAGCGTGAGATCGCGCTGTACCACCAGCGCGCCGCCGGCCACCAGGGGCAGGCCCAGCGTGAGCAGGGCGCGCGACGGGGTGCCGAAGCGGGGATGCACCCGGGTCAGGGAAGCCGGCAGCAGCCGCTGTTCGGCCAGGCCGAACAGCAACCGGGCCAGGGCGGTGAAGCAACCGATGCAACTGCCAAACAGACACAGCAGCGCGCCCACCTTGATCCAGAGGCCCGCCCCGGGAATGTCCAGGCGATCGGCTAGGGCGCTGAGCGGATCGAGGCCCTGACGGGCCGCCGCCGGCAGCCAGGCCAGCCCCTCCGGCAGAAAAGCCCCCCACACCATGAACAGCACACCAGCCACGAGCACGGCGGTGCGGATGCTGCGCGGGATGGCCCGCTCCGGCTGCAGCGCTTCGCTGCCCAGGTTGGCGGCGCTCTCGAAGCCGATGAAGCTGAGCACCGCCACCATCAGGCCGGAGCGCACCTGCACCGCCGTGTCTCTCAGGGGGTTGATGGCATTGAGATCGGGAGCGCCCCAGCCCTTCCACACCACCGCCGCGGTGAGGCTCAGGATGATCAGCGCCGACACGCTCTCGGTGACAAGCATCGTGCGGGTGGAGAGCTGCACATCCCGGCGGGCCAGCTCCAGACAGCCCAGCGCCCCCAGCAGGTAGGCCAGGAGCCGCGGCAGCGACAGGCCCAGATGCAGGGCCAGCTGCTCGAGGAACAGGCCAAAGAACACCAGGCAGCCCAGCAGCGTGGCGCCGTAGCCCAGCAGCAGGGCCCAGCTGGCCACCGCGCCCAGGCGCGTCCCCAGGCCGGCACCCACATAGCCGGCGATGCCGTTGGCGCTGCCGGGCAGCTGGCGGAACAGCACCAGGGTTTCACCCACCAGCAGCACCACCACCAGGGCCAGGGCGTAGCTGATCCAGGTGGCGCTGCCGGCGCTGCGCATCGCCTCCGGGATGTTGAACACGGCCGTGAGCGTCAGCCCCACGGTGCCCACCGCCTGGGCGGTGACGGCGACGGGACCGAGACAACGGCGCAGCATCGGCTCAGGCGTCCTCGTTATTGCTGCGGGCGATGGCGGCCAGCTGGCGCATGGTTTCGCCCCAGGCACCGCAGCCGCCGGCCACCAGCACCACCACCAGCGCCCGCTCCAGCGAGGCGTTGGGCAAGGCATTGCCGGCATGGGCAGCGGCCCGGCGCCCCAGCACCAGCAGGCCGCCGGCGATCAGGCTGAGGACCACGCCGGCCAGTAGCACCCGGCGGCGATCCAGGCGACTCTGCCGCGGAGGCTCGTAACCGGGTGGGTGGGGGAGCGGCATCAGGAGGCGGGCAGGGAGGGCTTGCCGACACTGGCTGGGAACCAGCTGGCCTCCAGCCGTTTCATCAGCACATAGAAGGCCGGCACCACGAACAGGCTCATCGCCGTGGCCACCAGCAGGCCGCCGAAGATCACCGAACCGATCGAGCGCTGGCTCATCGCACCAGCGCCACTGGCCACCACCAGCGGGAAGAAGCCCGACAGCGCCGCCGAGGCCGTCATCAAGATCGGCCGCAGCCGCGACTGGGCCGCCCCCATCGCCGCCTCCACGTCCGAAAGGCCGGCCTCCATGCGCTGGTTGGCCAGGTCGACGATCAGGATGCCGTTCTTGGCCGCCAGGCCGATCAGCGTCACCAGGCCCACCTGGGCGTAGACGTTGTTCACCTGTTGGTTCAGCACCAGGAACAGCAGCGCCCCCAGGATCGCCAGCGGCACCGTCATCAGGATCACCAGCGGATCGATGTAGCTGCCGTACTGGGCCGAGAGCACCAGATACACCACCACCAGGCCCAGGGCAAACACCAGCGCCGCCAGCGAACCCGCCGCCACCTCCGAGCGGCTCAGGGCCGACCAGTCCATGCCGATGTTGGTGAAGTTGAGCCGCTGGAAGGTGGCGGTGAGCGCATCAATCGCCTGGCCGGTGCTCTTGCCGATCGCCTCAAAACCCTGGATCAGCACCGTGCGGTTGAGGTCGAAGTGGCTGATGATCGGCGGGGCGCTGTCGAGCCGCACCGTCACCACATTGAGCAGCGGGATCTGGGCGCCGCCGGCGGCGGGCACGTAGAGATTCTCCAGACTCTCAATCGTTTCGCGCTTGCTGCCTTCGGCCTGCACGTACACCTGGCGGTACTGGCCGTTCTCGTAGGTTTGGTTCACAAACGCCCCACCGTTCACCGCCCCCAGCGCCTTCATCGCCGTGGCGAAGTCCACCTGCAGCGAGGCCATGCGATCGCGGTCCGGCTCGATCCGCCACACCGGCGCATCGCTCACGAACTGGGTGTAGAGGTTGTAGAAGGAGCCGGTGGCCTTGGCCTTGTCGATCAGCTGGTTGGCCATGGCCAGCAGGTTGGTGGGGCTGTAGCCGCCATTGCTGAGGTCGTTGAACTGGAACGCCAGGCCGCCCTGGGCGCTGAAGCCCGGCACCGCCGCTGGCTGCTGGGCCATCACCTTGGCGCCCTCGATCGTCTGGAACTGCTTGTTCAGTCGCTGCACCACCGCTCGCGCAGACTGATCGGCACCGCTGCGCTCTTCGATCGGTTTAAGGCCGAAGAAGAACAGGCCCTGGTTGAGCGCACCGCCGTTGAAGCCAGCGCCACCGATCAGCTCACCGCTCACGATCTCCGGCTGCTTGGCCAGGATCTGGCGGGCCTGATCGGCCACCTTCATCGTCTGCTCGAGCGACGCCTGGGGCGGCAACTGGATGATGCCCAGGCCGTAGCCCTGATCTTCCGTGGGCACGAAGCCAGAAGGGATCAGCAGGAAAGCGAGCGCGGTAAGCACCACACCGCCCAGCACGGCGCTCACCAACTGGCGCCGCCGCCGGATCGCCTGCTCTAGCAGCCGGGCATAGGCCTTGGCCAGGCGCTCAAACTGCGTGTTGAACGCCGTGAAGATCGGCTGCAGATTCCGGCCCACCACGGCACCGAGGGCACCGAACAGCAGCAGCCACAGCACGCCGCCAAACAGGTAGCCATACACCGCCCCAAAGGCTCCGCCGATGCACATCCAGGTGCGGCCACTGGGATTGGTCTTGCCGCCCCCCAGCAGCAGGGCCGATTGCAGCGGCTTGCCGCTGATGGCGTTGAAGGTGCTCACCAAGATCGAGAACACGATCGTGAGCGCGAACTGGCGGTAGATCACACCGGTGGCCCCGGGGAAGAAGGTGACGGGGATGAACACCGCCAGCAGCACCAGCGCCGTGGCCAGGATCGCCCCCGTCAACTCCTTCATGGCATTCGATGCCGCCGCAAACGGTTTGTCGCCGGCTTCAATCCGGGCCGACACCGCCTCCACCACCACGATCGCGTCGTCGACAACCAGGCCGGTGGCCAGGATCACCCCCAGCAAGGTGAGTTCGTTGATCGAGAAGCCGAACGCCTTCACGAAAATCATCGCCCCGAGCAGCGCGATCGGTAGGGCCAGGGCAGGCACCATCGTGGCCTTCCAGTCCTGCAGGAACAGGAAGATGATTAGCAGCACCAACACCACCGCATCGCGCAGCGCATCGAGCGCGCCGAAGATCGAAGCGTTGATGAAGTCGGTCTGATCGAACACCTTCTCCAGCTTCACCCCCGGCGGCAGGGTGGTGCGGAATTGCGTCAGCACCTTGTCCACGGCGGCAGCCGTGGTGATCGCATTGCTGCCCGGCAGCTGGATCACACCGAAGCCCACGCAGGGGTGGCCGGAGATGCCGTTGATCGCCGACTGGTTGAAGTTCTGGAAGGCGTATTCGGCCCGGCCCACATCGCGCAGGCGGATCAGGCTGCCATCAGGCCCCGTATCACTCAGGGTGGCAGAGGGGCCACGGGTGAGCACCAGGTTTTCGAACTCCTCCACCGTGCGCAGGTTGCCCTGCACCAGCACCGGCAGGTTGGTGGGATTGTTCGCAGAAGCCGGCGGGCCGCCGATGCTGCCGCCCACCACGATCTGGTTCTGGGAGCGCAGGGCGTTCTCCACATCCAGGATCGTGAGGTTGAAACGGCTGAGCTTGGCCGGATCCACCCAGAGCTTGTAGGCCGGATCGCTGGCGCCGAACACCGTCACCTGGCCGACGCCCTGGGCGCGGCTGAGCGGATAGGCGAGGTTGAGCTGGTAGAGGCCGTTGAGGTATTCGCGGCTGAACTGCCCCTGGGTGGAGGTGAGGTTGTACACCAGCAGATAGCTGGTGGCGGTCTGCTGCACCGTCACGCCCTGGTTGTTCACCTGCTCGGGCAGCTGGGCCGAGGCGGTCTGCACCCGATTCAGCACATTCACCTGATCAATGTCGGCATCGGTGCCGGCCTTGAACACCACGTTGATCTGGCTGACGCCCTGGCTGGTGCTGTTGGAGCTGATGTAATCCATGCCCGGCGCGCCGTTGATCTGCTCCTCCAGCGGACCGGTCACGGCACTTTCCACCGTGAGTGCATCGGCACCCGGCAGGTTGGCCGTCACCTGGATCGTGGGCGGGGCGATGTTCGGCAGGTTTTCGATCGGCAGCAGCGGCAGCGCGATCACACCGGCCATCAGGATCAGGATGCTGCACACGGTGCTGAGCACCGGCCGGCGAATGAAGGTGTCAGAAAGGCTCATCGCCGCGGAATCACCATGCCGCTGCGCAGCTGGGCCAGGTTGCCGATCACCACGTCATCGCTGGCGCTCAGGCCGTTCAGCACGGCGAAACGGCCGGCCTGCAGGCTGCCGAGCGCCACCGGCGTCTGCACCGCCACCAACGCCCCGGCCGGCGGAGCGGGGGTGATCGGCGCCCCGATCAGGCGCTGGGCTTCAGCGGGCGATACCGCCCGAAACACGAAGGTCTGCCCGGCCTGCAGCAGCACCACCGCCTGGGGAATCGCCAGCTTCTCGGTCGACCCGAAGCGCAGGCTGGCCTGCACGCGCTGCTGATCCCGCAGGGCGCCATCGGTGTTGTTGAAGGTGGCCTTCACCAGCAGGGTCTGGGTGCGCCGATCCAGCGATGGGGCAATGAACGTCACCTGGCCCATCGCCTTGAGGGCCGGCTTGTCGGGCGCCTGCAGCTCCACCGGCATGCCCAGGCGCACGCGAAAGGCCTGCTCGCCGGGCACATCCAGCCGCACCCAGAGGCGGCGGTTGTCCACGATGCTGGTGATCGTCTCACCGCGGCGCACCACCGAGCCCAGCTTGTGCTGGATGTCGCCCACCATGCCGGCGATCGGCGCGGTGACGTCCTTGTAGGCGAGGGTGGCCGCACTGGCCTTGAGCTGCTCGGCGCTGGTGATCGCGGCCGTCACCTTGGCATCGCGCTGCTTGGTGGAGGCAGCACCCTGCTGGTTCAGAAAGATGTAGCGCTCCGCCTCGAGACGATCCTCCCGGGCCTGGGCGGCGGCCGCAGCCACGCTGGCCTGCTGCTGCAACTGATCCAGCCGGAACAGGGGATCGCCGGGGCGCACCAGTTGGCCTTCACGCATCGGCATCGCCACGATGCGGCCATCGATCTCCGCCGCCAGGGGCACGTTGGCGATTGATTCGAGCGTGCTCTGGTAGGTGGCCTGGTCGGTGAAGGTCTGCCGCGTTGGGCTGATCAGGGAAAAGGTGGGGGGCGCCGGAGGCGGCGGGGGCTTGACGCAACCGCCAAGGCAGGCCAGCAGGGCCGGCACAGCCAGAACCTGGCCCAGGGGAGCTGAGCGCCTGGGCTGCAAGAAAGGGCGCACGTCGAGCTCCACGGCAAACTGAAACTAGGGGCCGTGATCCGCAGGGTCAAGCAACGGCAACCATTTGAGCGCCAGCTGCGCAATCAACCCAGGGTGTTGATCGCTCGAGCCAGGATCACAATGATCACGGTGATCATCACCAGGCTGTGCACACTGTGCAGCAGCTTGATCGGCCATCCCACCAGCAGATGCCCCTCCGGCGGGCCGAAACAGTTGCTGCTCAAGATCGTGAAGTACACATAATCAATGAACGCAGGCTGCCAGCGATCCGACTGCAACACAGAGCGCTCGATAGTTTCTTCTGGAAACACGATGCCGTAGGGTGTGCTGATCGTGGCTGCCCGTTCCCGCTCCCACAGCAAGCCGCGACGACGCAAGGGATTGTCGATATACCAGTACCAGAAAAGAAAGATTAGACTGATGCCCAAATAGAGCATGAAGGCATCCACCAGCAACGTGTAGGACGACAGATTCAGCCTGTAGATGGCGAGATTCTCAGAGAGCAGGTTGGCCGCAGCCATGCCGGAGGCGAGCTGCACCAGCCCACCCAGTTGCCGGCGGGATGGAGCCGCTCCGCGGCGCCATCCTGGGAGCACGCACAACAGCAGAAGCCAACAGAAACCCACCAGCAAGAGGGCAAACAGCACCAGCAGTCCGCGCTGAAGCTCCAGCAGCAGCCAGGGAGCGGTGCGATGGGAACGCAACACATGCTCAAGGATGCGCAGCCGCAGCCCCAGGTTGAGGATCACTGCCGCCACCAGGGCGATCAGATACGGCCGGGGTGATGGGCCACTGGGACTCTCACGGTGATCACTCGCCTCAACCATCCGCGTTTGACACAGCTGGAAGATTCAACCCTAGGGGTCTGAAGCAACAAAACTGGTCCTGATCCCACGGGAACCATCAGACTGGCGGCATCACACACAGCCGATGCGCGATCGTCTCGCCAGCCGCCTCGATGAACTGGGCGAGGCCTGGAACGAGGCTGAGATCGCCCGGCCGTCCCTGGGCCGTTGGATCGAACAATTCGCGCCAGAGGATCAGGCGATCGCGCTGAAGCTGCTGGAGTGCATGCAGATGCACGGCTGGGCGCGGCTGATCCGCGAGTGCCGGCTGCTCCATGAGCGCCTGTGCGTCGATCTGGCCGAGGACGGCTTCGATGTGGAGCGCTGCAGCGACATCGACTTCACGCGCGCCTTCGTGTGCAAGAGCGGCGATCTGATCTCCTACCTCTACCGCAAGGCCAATCGACTGCCGGTGACCTGCTTTCACAACATCGAAGGCCTGCTGGCCTCACCCCCGTCTCCCGATCAACGCCGGGCCCTGGTGATCCTCGACGACTACATCGGCACCGGCTCCCAGTTCCTGTTCACCTTCGTGGCCCGCAGCGCTGCCAACCAAGCGCTGCTGCAGCGCTATGCGCGGGTGCGGCTGGCGGCGATCGTCGTCCACGACGATGCCCGCCACAAGTGGAAGCTGCTGCAGCGCCGTGACGTGGACCAGGTGATGGCGATTGAGGAGCAGCAGCTCACCTGCGTGGATTTCGCACCCGAACGCGAAGAGCTCATCGCGGCCCTGGCCAGCCTCGACTGGCGCCGCGCCGGCCTGGTGGCCGCGGGCCGCGACTTCCCGGTGGTCGCCCACCCGCAGCTCAGCCCCGAGGAGCGGCAGCAGCTGCGCGCCTTCCTGCAGCGGCAGCAGGAGGCGGAGGGCGCCGGCACCACCGAATTCCTGCTGGGGCATCACTCGTTTTTCTATGGCGCCCCCAACGCCCTGGCCCGGGTGCTGCTCCCGCTGTTCAAGCGGATCGAGGATTTCAGCGTCTACCCGCGCGAATCGCAGGTGGGCCTGCCGGCCGATCTGCTCGACTACGACATCGACAACCCCGAGCCGGTGACGCTCCACTACCCCAGGAGCTGATGACCAACGTTGCGCGCGACCTCCACGCCGCCCCAGCGCCGCTGCAACGCCGGGTGCTGCTGGCCTATGGGGTGGGCGATGCGGGCACCGGCATGGCCTCAGCCCTGGTGGGCTTTTACCTGTTCGTCTTCTACACGGCCGTGGCTGGGCTGCCGGCCTGGCTGGCGGGCACGGTGCTGATGGTGGTGCGCCTCTGGGATGTGTTCAGCGATCAGCTGATCGGCTGGCTGGGCGATCGCACCCGCCATCGGCTGGGCCCGCGGGTTCCCTGGATGCTCTGGGGTGCCCTGCCCCTGGGGGTGTCGATGGCCCTGATGTGGTGGGTGCCGCCGTTCACGGGGCCCTGGCGCCTGGTGTGGTTCGTGGGGATCGCGGCGCTGTTCCAGATGAGCTACTCCCTGGTGAATCTGCCCTATTCCGCCCTACCGGCCGAACTCACCGCCAACGTGGCGCTGCGAACACGGTTGGTGAGCGCACGCTTCAGCGGATCGGTACTCGCCAGCCTGGTTGGGCTGTTGCTGGGGGCTTCCCTCACCAGCCAGGGTGCAACCGGCTAGTGGCGCCTGGGGCTCGCGGCAGGGCTGGTGCTGGTTCTGGGCAACCTGACAAGCGCCATCGGCCTGGCACCGGCTGCCGCCACCTGCAGCCGCCCCAACCCGCAGCAAAGCCGCTTGCTGCCGCAGCTGCGCAGCCTGGGCCGCAACCCCTGGTTCCTGCGGGTGGTGGCGCTGTATCTGCTGCTCTGGAGTGCGTTGCAGCTGATGCAGCCCGTGGCGATCCGCTACCTCGCCGATGCCCTGCATCTGCAAGAGGCCTGGAGCAAGGGCCTGCTGATTCCCTTTCAGATCAGTGCCCTGCTGGGCATCTGGATCTGGAACCGGCTGGCGGCCCGGCGCAGCCGTCTCCTGGCCCTGCAGATCGGCGGCAGCGCCTGGATCCTGCTGTGTCTGCTGGCGATCCTGCTGCCGGTGATGCCCATCAGCGGTGTGGCCCTGGCCGCCGCCAACCGCGGGCCGCTGTTGCTCCTGCTGGTGAGTCTGATGGGCCTGGGCATCAGCGCCGCCACCGCCTACCTGCTGCCCTGGTCGTTCCTGCCCGATGCCATCGATGTGGAGGCCAACCATCCGGCCGGCCTGATCACGGCCTTCCTGGTGCAGATCCAGAAACTCGGCAGTGCCCTGTCGGTGTTCGTGCTGGGGTTACTGCTCAGCTGGAGCGGCTACCAGGCCAGCCTTGGTTTGGCCCAGCCGCCCCAGCCGCTGCTGATGATCCGCCTGTGCATGGGGCTCCTGCCGGCGCTGATGGTGGGGGCCGGCCTGTGGGTGATGCGCGATTGGGAGCGGCTCTGCGAGCAACGGCCAGCGCAGGGGGGCGATGGTGGCTGAAGAGCCCAGCAGGCCGTTGCCGATGGCCACCACGCTGCCCGTGGCCCTGGTGCAGCTGCAGCCCGGCGAGGACGCGACGAGCAACCGGCGCGCCGCGGAAGCCTGGCTGGAGCGGGCGCTGGATCCCCCAGCCGGCACCCCCAGGCCCAGGCTGCTGATGCTGCCGGAGATCTGGAACGCCCCCTATGCGGCTGCCCGCTTCGCGAACTACGCCGAGCCGGTGCCGGACCCCGGCAGCCCGCTGGCCGAAGGGCCATCGCCATCGCTGGCGATGGTGGCGCAGTTGGCGCAGCGCCATGGCGTGAGCGTGATCGCCGGCTCGATTCCCGAGCAGGCCAGCGATGGGCGGCTGTACAACACCGCCACCGTGATCGATGCCGACGGCCGTCTGCGCGCCAAGCACCGGAAAGTGCATCTCTTCGATGTGGATGTGCCCGGCGGCATCCGCTTCCGCGAATCCGACAGCCTCACGGCTGGCGACCAGCTGACGGTGCTGGATGGGGCCGGCGACCCGCTAGCCACTGGGCTGGCCGAACCGCCGAATCTGGGTCTGCTGATCTGCTACGACATTCGCTTCCCCGAATTGGCGCTGCTGATGCAGCAGCAGCAGGGCGCGAACGTGATCGCCTGCCCCGCCGCCTTCAACACCACCACCGGCCCTCGCCACTGGCACCTGTTGATGCGCGCCCGCGCCGTGGACACCCAGTGCTTCGTGCTGGCCTGCTCCAGCGCCCGGCCCCAGGATGGGGAGGGCTATCCCAGCTACGGCCATTCGCTTGTGGTGGATCCCTGGGGTGCGGTGATCGCCGAGGCCGGCAGCGGCGAGCAGGTGCTGCATGCCGAGCTCGATCTGGCTCAGGTCTCCCTGGCCCGCCAGGCGATCCCCACCAGCCAGCAGCGCCGGCAAGATCTCTATCGGTTGTCCCAGGTTTGAACGGCAGCCATCCAGCGCCTGCTTTCCCCATGCGTTCCACCCTGCGCCGCCAGCTGCTGCACCTGGCCGCCGACCTCTCCGCCCTGACCGCCAACCCGGACGACCTGGGCCACGGCTTCGATCTGCTCACGCGGAGCTACGCCACGCCGGTGGCCGATGCCGCCCGCTCCGCCCTGCGCAGCGACCCGGCGATCGCGCCCTTGATCCGCGAGCGCTACTGGGGGCAATGGCCCAGCCCGGCCGAGCTGCTGGCTCTGCCGGCGGAGAGCCTCGGCCACGCCTACGCCCGCTGGTTCGCCGATGCGGGCGGGCAGCCGCTGCCGGATCCCGTGCTGCATGCCGGCAGTGATGGCGACGACACCTGGCTGCACCAACGCGTGCGTCACACCCATGACCTCTGGCACGTGGTGTGCGGCTGCCCGCCCACCCCCGCAGGAGAAGCGGCGATGAGCGCCGTGAATGTGATGCAGCTGCGCTGGCCTGGCAGCGCCATGCTGCTGGGGGCCGGTCTGCTGCATCGCTGCCTCGAGGGCCCGGCCGCCGGCGAGGTGGACGTGGGGCAGGCGGTGGCCTACGGCATGGAGCTGGGCCGGGTCTGCGCGCCGCTGCTGGCCCAGCGCTGGGAGGAGGGCTGGGGGCAGCCCCTGGCTCAGTGGCGGGAGCAGCTGGGCATCACCGCGCAGGTGGAGCGCTCGCCCTTCAAGGGGTAGCGACCAACGCGAGCGGGCGGAACAGACCTAGCGGGCGTCGATGCCGGGGCCCGTTCTCTGATGCGGTTGGCAGGAGGACTTGTCGTTTTTAGCTTGAGGCAATCCTTTCCCTCGGTTCTCGATGGCGCACCTGGGTTTTCGAGCTCCGCTGTTGATTGGGCTGCTGCTGGTTGTTACTGGGCTTGCCTACCCGTCCAGGGCACTCGAGGTGATCCTGATACGCCATGGCCATAAAGATGTCGCTCGGCGCGACTTCAACCTTTCTCCACAGGGTTTCAAGCGGTCCCTTGAGCTGGCCACGATGATACCTGGCTGTTTTGGAGCGCCAAGCCGGTTAATCAGTTACCCGTTGAACCCGCTCACCAATAAGAACGCGCGCAGTTACCAGACCCTGGTTCCCCTCGCTGCCGCCTCCGGGGTGAACATTGAAATGAACCAGGATGCAATCGAACACTCCGAGGCGGTTGGACAGCAGCTGCGCATCCAGCTGGCGGCCATTCCGGAGCGGGTCGTGATCGCTTGGGAGCATCGTCGCTTGCCCGATCTAGCTCGGGGGCTGGGCTGGTCAGCCATGGCCCCTATCGCCAATGACGATTTCGATCAACTGTTCGTGCTGCGTTTCGAAGGTGCCTCCTCACCTCCGGTGGTGCAGCACTACAGCCAGAGCGAATTGCTGCAGCGACCTTGCTTCAAGTCCAGACCAACGACTCCTTGATTGAGAGAGCAGGCTGGAAACTCCCTCCATGGTTTCACCACCGACCGCTACGGCCGCTCGGTGGCGGAACTGTTCCGCGGCGGCCACAATCTCAGCCAGGCCCTGGTGGCCGCGGGCGCAGCGTTTGTCTACTGGCAGTACATCAGCGGTTGCGACCGGAACACCTACAGCCGATAGGAGACCGAAGCGCGCCTGCGACGAATGGGGGTCTGGAGCCGCCCGGGTGGGATGGCGTGGCCCTGGGTCTACCGGCACGCTCGCCGCTCCGGTTCGTCACAATCCAGCGGCAACAGGGACTCATCCGCTTCCTGATGTCAGCTTTGACAGCCTCGCTGTAACGCCGCACTGGTCATCTTCTTTGTGCTGCTCTGGGCTCTGCTGGAGCCTCAGAAGCTCTCGCCCGCCTTGCGCAACGCCCTGGAGGACAGCGACAACACCCTGGTGGTCAGCGCGGCCTCCGCCTGGGAGATCGCCACCAAATGGAGGTTCGGCAAGCTGCAACACGCCAGGGCCGTCGTCGAGAACTACGCCATGGCCCTGCATCGTCTGGCGGCGGTTGAACTGCCGATCAGCGGTGCCGTGGCCCAGCAACCGCTCGGCGGCCGCCCCCGGCAACCGCCAGGTCGCCGCCAGGCGATCCACGGCCAGGGCCCCACCTCAATCAGCCCCAGGCCGAGAAAGAAACCGCGCGGCAGCAGCGTGCCCCCCAGATGGGCGTGGGGTTGGGGGCCGAGCAAACCACTCGCCGCCAGGATGCAGTGATGCGCTGATGCAGTGATGTAGCCTGGCTGCTATGCGCACCACGCTCGACATCGAAGACGATGTGCTGGCCGCCGCCCGTGAGCTGGCACGGCGCCAGGGCACCACGGCGGGGCAGATGGTCTCGCGCCTGTTGCGGGCGGCGCTCAGCGGCGCAGCCTCCACGGGCCAGGCTGCGGCCGGGGCACCTCCCACCATCGCCGGATTCCGCCCCTTCCAAGCCCCCGTCGGGGCTGTGGTGACCAATGAGCAGATCGATCAGCTGCGGGATGAGGCTGGCCTGTGATGGGCCGGGCCCTGCTCGACATCAACGTGCTGATCGCTCTGCTGGATCAGGGCCATCTGCTGCATCGGCCCGCCACCCGCTGGCTGGAGAGGCAACTCGCCCACGGCTGGGCCACCTGCCCGATCACCGAGAACGGCGTGGTGCGGATCATGGCCCAACCGGCCTACCCCAATGCGCAACCGGCCGCCCTGGTGGCCGCACGCCTGGCGGAAGCCTGCAGCCATGCCAGCCATGCGTTCTGGCCGGAGCCGATCAGCCTGCTGCAGGAGGGGTTGATCCGCTGGGACCGGCTGCTGGGCCCACGCCAGATCACTGATGCCTACCTGCTGGCCCTGGCCGCCAGCCAGGGCGGCTGCTTCGCCAGCTTCGATCAGCGCATCACTCTTGAAGTGGTGCCGGGCGCCGAGGCCCACCATCTCTGCCTGATTCCGTGCAGCTGAACAGGCCCTCTCAAACGGATAACCCGTGATCGGATGATCAGTGGCTCCAGCCTGGCCATCATGGGCGCTGGTGCGGTTGAGGGGCTGGGCCTGGCCACGCAGACCTGCATCCCCTGCCTCGGCTGAATCCTGGTCCAACAGACCCCAACCATGCTCTATTTCTTCCCGACCTTCGGCCTTGCCCCCATCCTCCTGGCCGTGATCGTGAGCACGACCCTGGGAGTCGCCGCCTATCTGATCGTCTTCAAGACCAGGCTGTTCGATCATCTGATCAACAAGCCACTGGTCCCGCCGTACATCGTCATCCCCACCAGCGTCCTGGCCCTGCTGCTGGCCTTCATGGCCTCGTCTGCGTGGCAGAACACAACTACAGCCGCCGCAGCCCTGCAGAACGAAGCGACGGCCCTCAACCGGTTGGGCATCATCGCGGCGACGTCCCCCGCCCTGGCGCGCGAGCTGAAGGGCGACCTGTCGTCGTACATCCAGCTGGTGGTGCAGGGTGAATGGGGCAAGGAGTACAACATGAGGCGTCAACCCGAGGTTGACCAAACCCTCTCCAACCTCTACAGGGACGCCTGGACGATCGACGCTGGCGCCTGCACCGTGCGGGAGGCCGGATCTCAGTGCACCACCCAAGCGATGGCGGCAGAGATCCTCACCGAAATCAAGCAGCTCGAAGCAGCTCGGGAGCAACGCCTCTCGATCGGCAGCAAGTCGAACCTGGGCTACGCGAGAAAGTGGGCCATCATTTATCTGCTAACTCTGGCCTCCAGTATCACGATTGGGGCTGTGCATCGTGCTCATCGCCCAACGGCGATCACGGCCATCGTGCTCTGGTGTCTGTGCACAGCCCTGGTCTTTTCCATGATCAAGTTGCACACGCACCCCTACAAAGGATTCAACCCACTCACGCCTGATTTCACCAGCCTGGGCTGATCCTGCCGACCCATTCTCCACCGACCCATGCCCGCCCGACTGCCCCTTCCCGGCCGGATCGCCCGGCTCCCCCTGATCGTGCTGGCCCTGGCCGCCGGCAGCGCCGCATCAGCCACCCCGCTGCCCTGCAGCAACGCCACCCTCAAGGGCACCTACCTCTACAGCGAAAGCGGCGTGCTCAACGGCAAGCCCTACGCCGAGAGCGGCCGCGAGGTGTACGACGGCCAGGGCGGCATCGTGCTGAGCTATCGGGGTTCCGATGGCTCCGGTGGCGTCGAAAAGGCCACCTACAGCCTCAGCGCCGACTGCATCGCCACGGCCACCTACCCCGACGGCCAGAAGGCGACCAGCTTCATCAGCCCGGATGGCAGCCGCTTCGTTTACACGATCACGGCGGCGCCGGGAGGCCAGACCACGGCCCTCTCCGGGTCGGAGGTGCGAGTGGCGCCGTGAGGGCTCAGGCCCGCCAGTCCGGCAACAGATGCCGCTCCAGCTGGCGGTAGGCCAGCAGTGTGGGCACCGCCCAGATCAGGCAATACAGCGCCGGCCCTTGCGTCAGCCCCAGGCTCGCCTCCAGCCAGGTAGCGACCAGTGGCAGCGTGCCGCCGACAAGCGCCACCACCAGGCTGTAGGAGAAGGAGAAGGCGCTGCAGCGCTGCGCGGCCGGAAACAGGCCCGGCAACAGCGAGGGATAGACGCCCAGATAGAGCATCAGCGGCACGAGCACGATCAACTGGCCCACAGCAAAGGCCAGCGGGGTGCCCGCAGCGATCAGCAGCATCCCTGGCAGCACACCCACGGCCAGCACCAGGTTCAGGCGCCGCGCCAGCGCCACCGCTGCACCGCGATCGGCCAGATGACCGCCCAGCAGGATCAACCCCACGCCGATCGCCTGGTTGAGCGTGGTGATCGCATTGAAACTGGCGGCCAGCGCCGGCAGCCGCGCCGACACCTCCTGCACGGCAAACACTGTGGCGGCATAGAAGCTCACCGCCGATAGGGCCACCGCCGCCATCAGCCGCAGCATCGCCGGAAGCTGGGCGCGCAGCTCCGCCAGGTGGGCCGCCAGACCGGCAGACGGCGCCTCCAGCCGCGTCTCCTCAAGGTGGGTGCGCAGGCTCAGGGCCCAGATCCCCAGGGCGGCGCCCACCACGAAGGGAATTCGCCAGCCCCACTGCATCACAGCTGGTGGAGTCAACCAGAGATGGATCAGTGCCGCCGCCAGCGACCCGCCCACAAAACCGAGCACCGCTCCAGCGCTGGCAAAGCTGGCGGTAAGGCCGCGCCGCTGCGGTGGAGCCGCCTCCACCAGGGCCACCACCGAGCCGGTGAACTCTCCGCCCACCGAGAGGCCCTGGAGCAAGCGCAACAGCACCAGCAGCACGGCGGAGCTGTGTCCCCACGCGCTGGTGGGCGGTAACAGGGCAATGCCCAGGCTGCAGGCCGCCATCACCGCCACGCTCACCAGCAGCAGCTCCCGCCGGCCCACCAGATCGCCGATCGGCCCCAGCAGCAACCCGCCCACCGGCCGCATCAGATAGCCCACCGCAAACACCGCGAAGGCGCTCAGCAGCTGCAGCGACGGCACATCCGCCGGGAAGAAGGCCTCGCCGATCTCCTTGGCGAAGTAGCCGTAGACGGCGAAGTCGAACCACTCCACCGTGTTGCCGATCGCTCCGGCCAGGGTGCTGCGACCGCTCATCCGGCCTCCGCTACCGCCAGGTTGGCCAGCAGGGCATCGATACCAGCCTGGGCCACGATCAGATCCTGCTCGGCGGTGCCGGAGCCGACGCCGATGGCCCCCACCAGGCAGCCCTGCACCAGGATCGGCAAGCCGCCGCGCAGGTTGGTGAAGCGGCCCTGGGTGGCCGCGACCAGGCCTGCCGCCAGCGGCTCGGCCAGTTCGCCGCTGGGGGTGGCGGATGAGGCGGCCGTGACGGCCTTCTGGGAGGCGGACCACTGGCTGAGCACCTTGGCGCCATCCATGCGCAGGAAGGCCAGCAGATGGCCGCCGCGATCGACGATGGCGATGCACTGGGGAACACCGATCTCCTGGGCTTTGGCCATGGCTGCCTGCAGCACGATCAGTGCACCCTCACTGCTCAGTTCGCAACGGTTCTGCAGAACGGCCATGGCCGAAGGTCCCATCGGGGAGGATCCCCATGTTCCCGCTGCCGCCAGCCTCTGCCAACAAGGCCGGCCCGCCCTTGCGCAGTCCATGCTGCCGCAGGATCATTCCGTTAGCCCCATGGTCTGGATGCTGCTGAGCGATGGGGATGGCCTCTGATCCAGCCGCATCACCCGGAGGTTGCCGTGGCTGACGTGCTGCTGGCCCTCGGGCTGATGGCCTTGCTGGGAAGCCTGCTGCGCTATTGGCTCCCCGACTTCGATGTGGAGGCCGCTCGCCGCAGCATCGGCGTGCTGGTGCTGAATGTGTTCCTGCCGGCCCTGGTGTTCCGGGTGATCTGCAGCGTGCCGAGTGGCCCGGAAATGGTGCAGATCCCTCTGGTCATGGGGATCGCTGTGGTCTGCTGCCTGGGGCTGGCCCTGCTGCTCTTCCGCCCCCTGGCGATGCCTGCTGAGGAGAAGGGGGCGCTGGTTCTGGCCAGTGCCTTTGGCAATGTCACCTATCTGGGGCTGCCGGTGCTGCAGGGTCTGTTCCCAGGGCTTGCGCTGCAGGTGGCCAAGGTGGCGATCCTCAGCGAGGTGACCACCACGCCCCTCAATCTCAGCGTGGGTGTGGCGCTGGGCGAGAGCTTCAGGGGCACGGTGAGTCGCGGCGTCTGGCGTCAGGCCCTGCGCGCGGTTGTCACGATGCCGGCGCTCTGGGCCATCGTGCTGGCCCTTGTCTGGACCGGCAGCGGCATACCAGTGCCGGGGTTTTTGATGGAGGCCACCCGGATTCTTGGCAACACGGTGACCGGGTTGATGATGTTGTCGCTGGGGATGGGCCTGCGTTATCGCCGCCTTCAGCAGCCTTGGCCCCTGCTGCTGGCCAGCAGCATCAAATTGCTGGTCTCACCGCTGGTGGTGCTGGCCGCCGCCCGCTGGATCGGCCTGGAGCCGCCCTACCTACAGGCCGTGGTGCTGGAGGGTGCGATGCCCACCCAGCTGCTCACTTTCGTGATCGCCGATCGGGTGGGTCTGGATGTGGAGCGTCTGGCGTTGTGCATCCTGCTGAACACGGCAGCCTCCTTCGTGACGATTCCCCTGCTGCAGAGGTGGTTGTTCGGCTGAAGGCCACCAACAGCGGCAGGAAACTGGCCAGGGCGCTGCAGGGGATCAGGGAAGCCATGGCGCCCAGTGTCGCCCGGCTGACAGGGCGATTCAGGCTTGCTAAGGAGGCGGTAGGTGTCCGGCGGAGGAGTGGATGCGCCCGTTCATACCCCAATTCCCACACCTCATGGCGTCGGCGCTGCTGGCTACCTCCGGCCTGCAGCCCCTCCTGGTTGCCCCGGCCCTGGCGGCAGAGCCCTCGCTCCAATGCAGCCTTGCCGCCGAACAGCAGCAGCAGCGCCAGCGCTTCATGGGCGTCTGGGCCCTCACCGACAACGCCAACAACCTGTTCAACGTGCGCCTCAGCGCCGATGGCAGCGCCGTGAGCACCAGTGGCGTCGATGGGGTGCCCCTGGGCGGCAGCAGCCAACTGCGCGCCAGCCAGCTCTACGAGCAGGGGCGCTGGATCCCTTGGGGCAATGGCGTGCGCATCGACTACAGCGATGGCTGGAGTGATGCGATCCTCACCGGCCCGGCCGGTCCCCAGCAGTGGTCGTGGGCGCCGGGGACAAGCCGCCTCGGACCGCCGAACAACCACGGCAAGGCCGTGCAACTGAACGGTGCCATGGCTGCTGCGGTGGGGGTCTATCGCATCCAGCCGGCCCAGGCGGACCTGCCGGTCACCAGCGTGAGCCTGATGTCGAACGGCCTGGCCTTCAATGCCATCGACCCCCAGGCCGGAGGCACCTGGCGGCTGGACAACGGCGAGGTGGAGATCACCTGGAGCTCCGGCTGGCTGACGCGCTTCAAACCCTGGGCACAGAGGCCGCTGCAGGTGCGGATCTGGGCGCCAACCCTGGGCCACCCCGCACCCCCCACGGCGATCCGGCCCGGGCAGCGCCTCGAAGTGGCGCCCTGAGGGCAGCCCCCGCCATCCCCGAGGAGAAGCACAGGGGGCACAATCCGGAAACAGGAGCCAACCGGGCTAGTTCTGCATGGATCCCAGCATTTCCGTCACGGCCGTGATCACCCATCGCGTCCGCCCAGGCCGGGAAGCGGGTTACGAAGAATGGATCAAGGGGATTGCCACAGACGCTCGCAACTTCAACGGCTACCTCGGCGCCCACATCCTGCGCCCCGAACTCGGCGTCTCGCCTGATCGCGTGATCATGGTTCAGTTCGACACCTGCCCGCATCTCGAGTCCTGGATGCAATCGGATCTGCGCAAAGGCTGGATCGAACGGGTGCAGCCGTTGATCCGCGAGCCGGAATCTGTGAAGGTGCTCACCGGGCTGGAGCCCTGGTTCCAGCTGCCAGGACAGACCAAGGTGGCGGCTCCGAAGCGCTACAAGCAAGCACTCCTGGTGTGGGTGGGCGTGGCGGGACTCTCGCCGATCGTGGCCCCCCCTCGTGACCTCTCTACTGGCCGCCTGGCCTGAGTTTCTTCGGATTTTGATCAACACAGGCATCATGGTGGCGCTGCTCACCTATTGGGTGATGCCGTTCCTGACGCGGTGCTGCAAAGGCTGGCTGTTCAGATGAGCTGGAAACACGTGAAGTAGGCCCTGCTGGCCGCAGCCACAGCGGCCGGACTTGGCCTCAGCGGCTACCCCAAAACACCCCAGCTATCGAGCTGCCCAGACATCGGCAGGCTTCCTGGCATTGTGCTGGGAATGATCATTGCCACAACGATCATTCACACCTTAGTGACGTCTGTCCAAGCAGACATGGTTCATTCGAACCGCGTAGCCAGCTGGTGCTCAACAAGCGGCAAACGCCGCCACCTGCTGATTGCCATTGGAGCCCTGATGACAGCAGGCACCTTGTTCCTTGAAATTCTTCTATGGGCGTGGGTTTATCGCCACGTCGGCGCTATCCACGGCCTGGAAGCGAGCGTGTATTTCTCTGGCATCACATTTACAACGGTCGGATACGGCGACATCACGCTTGCCAGATGCTGGCAATTGCTGAGCGTGGGAGAAGCGGTGAATGGAGTCTTAATGGCCGGCTGGAGCACCGCTCAACTCATTTTCCTGGTGCAACGCATGATGACCATGGACCTTCGGCCCGAACGATCAACCCTGGACTGAAACAAAACGGGAGCACCTATTGGGCGCTCTGCTCAGCGCCGAACCAGCGCTCCTCCAACTGTTTGATCAGTACATAAAAGGGAGGCACCACCCCAAGCGACAGCACCGTGGCCACCAGCAGGCCGCCAAAGATCACGGTGCCTAGGGACTGCTGGCTGTTAGCCCCGGCGGTGGTGGCCACCACCAGCGGCAGGAAGCCGGCCAGCGAGGCGATGGCCGTCATCAGGATCGGCCGCATCCGGGATTCGGCTGCGGCCATGGCCGCTTCGGCAACGCCCATGCCCTCCTCCAGATGCTGTTCGGCCACCTCCACAATCAGGATGCCGTTCTTGGCCGCCAGACCGATCAAGGTCACCAACCCCACCTGGGCATAGATGTTGAGGTCGATCGAGCGCAAGGCCAGAAACACCAGCGCACCCAGCATGGCCAGGGGCACCGTCATCAGGATGATCACCGGGGTGACGTAGCTCTCGTATTGGGCAGAAAGCACCAGATAAACAATTAGGATGCCCAGGCCGAACACCAGAACACTGGCGCTGCCGGCAGAGAGCTGCAACGACGCCAGGCCCGTGAAGGCATAGCCGATGTTGTTGAAATCCAGCTGCTTGAAGATTTGCTGAATGGCCGTGAGGGCCTGTCCCGAGCTCTTGCCGATGGCTTCAGCACCCTGCACCAGAATGGTGCGGTAGAGGTTGTAGTGACTGATGACAGGCGGGGCACTGGAGAGCTCCGAGGAAGCAAACTCACTCACCTGCACCAGCTTGTCGTCGCGGTTGCGCACGTAGTAACTGAGCACATCCTGAAGGGCGCGGCGCCCCGAGGCTTCCGACTGCACATAGATATTGCGCACCTGCCCGTTCTCATAGGTGAGTCCGGAGTAGTTGCCGCCAGCCAGCACGGCAATCGTCTGCATGACCTGCTGGAAGTCGATGTTCAGGGCACCCATGATCGAGCGATCCATCTTCAGACCAAACGCCGGCGCACTGGGAATGAACTGGGTGTAGAGGCTGGAAAACTCATCCGAAGCATTGCCGGTAGCCACCAGCTGCTGGGCCAGACCATCAAGCTGGTTGAAGCTGTAGGAGCCGTTGCTGAGATCATTGAACTGGAAGTAGAAGCCACCCTGGGCCGAAAAACCGGGAATCGCAGGGGGCTGGGCCGCTACCGCCAGACCACTGCTGATCTTGGAGAGCTTGGCGTTGAGCCGCGCCACGATGGCCGGGGCTTTCTGGTCCGCTCCGCTGCGCTCCTCCAGCGGCTTGAGGCCGAAGAAGAACACCCCCTGATCAGGGCTGGAGCCGTTAAAGCCGTAGCCGCTCACCACCGAGGCCGCCGTGATGTCGGGCTCCTCCTTGAGAACCTTGGCGATCTCCAGGCCGGTCTTCTGGGTGAGACTGAGGGAGGCGCCATTCTGCAGCTGGAAGATGCCCACCCCGTAGCCCTGGTCTTCCTCCGGAATGAACGCCGAAGGCAAGGCAGAGAACGCCAGAGCGGTGAGCACGATTCCGCCGATCAGCCCGGAGAACACCAGATTGCGCTTGCGGATCAACACCTCCAGCAGCCGAGCATAACGGTCCTGCAGCCAGGCAAAAAAGCGGTTGAAACGCTCAAAGATGAGGGCCAGCCGGCTGCCGGCGATGCCGAACAGCAGCACCCCTAACACGTAGGCACCAACGCCGAAGGAAGCCGCACTGAATCGACCGAAGGCCAAGCCCACCACCACGCCGCCGATGGTCCAACCCCAACCCTTCGGCTTTGGGGGCTGCTCAGACTTCAGGATCAGGGCCGACATCATCGGCGAGAAGGTGAGGGCGTTGAAGGTGGAGATGGCGATCGAGAAGGCGATCGTGAGCGCAAACTGCTTGTAAATAATTCCGATGCCGCCTGGATAGAAGGCCACCGGCACAAACACCGCCATCAACACCAAGGAGGTGGCGATCAAGGCGCCGATCAGGGTGCCCATGCACTCCATCGCCGCCTTGCGCGGACTCATGCCGCTTTCGAGGTTCTTGGAAACGGCCTCAATCACCACGATGGCGTCATCCACCACCAAGCCGGTGGCTAGCACCAGCCCCAGCAGGGTGAGCTGGTTGATCGAGAAGCCAAACGCCTTGATGAAGGCGAAGGTACCGATCAGGGAGATCGGAATCGCCAGGCTCGGAACCACCGTGGCGCGCCAGTTCTGCAGGAACAGGAACAGGATCACCAGCACCAGCACGATCGCCAGGCCCAGGGCATCGGTGACCCCATCAACGGCCGACTCAATGAACTGGCCGATGTTGTAGATCTGCTTCACGCTGATGCCTGCAGGCACCGTCTGGGCGAACTGATCCATCACCGCCACAACGGCTTCGGACACATCCAGCGCGTTGCTTTCGGGGGTTTGGAACACCGCCACGGTGATTGCTGGGTAGCCCTCAACACTGACGGCCTGCTGGGCAAAGGTGTTGAAGCCATAGGTGGCCTGGCCCACATCCCGCAGCCGCAGCACGTTGCCCTGCGGTGACCGACCCACGATCAGATCGTTGAGCTGCTCAACCGACATCAGGTTGCCGTTGTCGGCCACCAGGATCGGGTAAGCGAACAGCTGATCTCCACCAGCCGGTGGCCCTCCCACCAGTCCGCCAATGGCGATGGTGTTCTGGCTCTTGACGGCATTGACAACTTGATCGGCTGTGAGCCGGTTGGCCGTGAGCTGGTTGGGATCGACGAACAGCCAGAAGGCCGGATTGCTGCCCCCCAGCATGCTCACCTGGGCCACACCGGGAACTCTCTCCAGCTGGTAGTAGAGCTGTTCGTAGATGAGGCCATTGATGTAGGCCGCATCAAACTGTCCCTGGGTCGAGGTAACCTGATAGGCCAGCAGGATCGAGGGCGTGCTCTGCATCACCGACACACCCGTGGCCGACACCTACTGCGGCAACTGGGGCATGGCCAGGGACACGCGGTTCTGCACGTTCACCTGGTCGATGTTGATATCGGTGTCTTCGTCGAAGTAAACCTGAATAATGCTCTGACCGGTGTTCGAGCTGGTGGACGAGATATACGCAGCACCCGGCACACCGTTGATCTGCTGCTCGAGCGGATTGGTGACGGCCTGTTCGGTCACCAAGGAATTGGCACCGCTGTAGTTGGCCGTCACCTGGATCAGGGGCGGCGCAATATTGGGCAGGTTCTCAATCGGCAGGGTAGGGATCGCGATGATGCCCATCAGCACGAGCAAAATGCTGCAAACGGTCGTCAGAACGGGCCGTTTGATAAAATTATCGGATAGCGACATGGGTGTTCTTCAGTTCACACCCGGCTGGGCGGCAGCGCCGGCCAGCTTCACCGGCATGCCCGTGCGCAAGAGAGCTGTATTGCTCACCACCACCCGATCACCAGCCACCAGACCCGAGAGCACCGGGTAGCGGTTGCCCTGCAACAGACCGAGCTGCACGGGCATCTGCACCACGATGGGCGTTTCCACGGGCAAAGCCTCTAGCTTCTGCTTCTGGGCCTGGGGGATCTGGGTGGAGGCCCTGATCTTGGCCAGCACCTGCTTGAGGGGGAACACGCGGTAAACAAAGGGCTGCTGGGCCTGCATCATCACGGCCTGCACCGGCACCGAGAGCTGGCGGGTGGTGCCGGTGATGATCCGGTTGCGCACGTACTGGCCGGTCTTGAGCTGGCCGGCGAGGTTGGGGAACTCGGCCTTCACCAGCACGGTGTTGGGAGAGGCAGAGCGGCCACTGATGCCGAAGTAGGGCGAGATAAAGACCACCTTGCCCGTACTGCTCACCGGTGGTGACCCCTGCGATTGAAGCTGCACGGGCTGGCCCAGCTTCACCCGACCGGCCTGGGTGGCCGGTACATCCATCAGGGTCCAGAGGGTGGAGTTGTCAACAATCCCGGTGATCGCCTGACCCTGGCGCACGTAGTCGCCCAGCTTCACCGAGTCAAGGTCACCAATCTCGCCACTGATCGGAGCACTCACGTACTTGTAACCGAGATCCGCCGCCTTGGCGCGCGCCTGGTCGCGGCTCTGAATGGCCTGGGTGACATAGAAGTCGCGGTCCTTGCTGGACACCGCCCCCTGCTCATTCAGGAAGATGTAGCGCTCCGCATTGACGATGTCCTTGCGCGCTTCCGCCTTGCTGGCATCGAGGGCCGCCGACTGCTGCACGTTGTCGAGGACCAAAATCGGCTGGCCGGCCTTCACCCGCTGGCCCTGGGTGGCAAGGATCTGCACGACCCGGCCATCGACCTCAGGGCTGAGCACCACATCGGTGGTGGAGCTCAGCTGACTCACCACCTCAATGGAGGGACTGAAGCTGGCCTCACCGATGGTTTCGGTCTGCACCACCAGGGGAGGGCGGGCAGGCGGTGCACCGCCGCAGGCCGTGAGCAGCAGGATTGCGGCCAGGGGCAGACGGGAGAGCAGGGGGGGGCAAAGGCCGGAGGCAATCGCCTGGACGTTACCGAACGGTTTCCGGCTTGACAGGGCTGCCGTGACGCATGTTCAGCCCGCCAGACGTGATCACCTGGGCACCGGACTCCAGGCCCCGCAGCACCGGGTAGCGGTTGTTCTGCAGGGGACCGAGTTGCACGGGGGTCTGGATGGCGAAGCGGGTGCCGGGGGGCAACCGCCTCAGGGGGCCGAGACGCACCTGCCCCGGGGCACGCTCCAGCTCGGCAAGACTGCCCACCACGCTCACGAAAGCCTGGCCCGCCAGCCGGCTCACCGCCGTGAAGGGCACCATCAAGGCCTCCCGGCCATCGAGGGCAATGCGGGCGCGGCTGCGCTGACCACTGCGCAGCGGCGCCGCGCCCGTGGGCTGCACCCTGGCGCGCACCGCAATCACCTGACTGGCGCTGCTCACGGCCGGGTCGATGGAGCTCACCGTGCCGGTGGCAATCGGCCGATCGCCGAGACCCGCCAGCAGGAGCACGCTCTGGCCAGGCCGCACCCGCGCCGCTGCCACCGCCGGCACATCGATGCGGGCCTCAAGTCGCTCATTGCGCAGCAGGCGGGTGAGCACCTGGCCGGGCTGGATCACATCGCCGGCCTTCACGGCCAGGTCACCCACCACGCCATCGATCGGGGCACGCAGGTCTTTGAAGGCGAGATCGGCCTCACGCGCCACCAGGGCTTCTCGGGCAGCGATGTAGGCCTCCCGGAATTCATCGCGCTGCAGGGCACTGGCCGCCCCCTGGCGCACCAGCTGCTGGAAGCGCTGAAAGTTGAGCTTGCGGGTTTCCATCTGGGCCCGCAGGCTGGCCACCTCAGCCCGGAGCTGGGTCTGGTCCAGCACCAGCAGCAACTGACCGCGTCGCACCTGATCGCCCTGGGCCACCAGGAGCTGCTCGATCCGTCCACCGGCCTGGGCCGCGAGCTGCACCTCCTGATCCGCCTCCAGACTGGCCACGGCACTGAGGCTTTCGCTCCACTCCTGCTGGCGCACGGTCTCGGTCTGCACCGGTGTGATCCGCACCTCCTGCGACTCCTGGCCGCACCCCACAAGAGCCAACACAGATGCGGCAGCCAGGGCAATGGCCGACGGCACCGCGCGGCCTGGAGCGGATGGACAGCGTTCCATCGGCGGAGCGTATCGCCCTTGCCCATCGAGTCGCCCGCCTGCAGGGCCACAGCCCGATGATGGATTCAGTCCCCATCTGCCTTGGCCGACCTCTTCAGCCATCACCGCGACCAGCTGCTTGAGCGGATGGCTCCCCTGGCCGACCGGCTGCGGCCGCGCAGCCTCGACGACTTCGTGGGCCAGGAGGCAATCCTCGGCCCCGGACGCTTGCTCCGCCGCGCCATCGCCGCCGACCGGGTGGGCAACCTGATCCTGCACGGCCCGCCGGGGGTGGGCAAGACCACCCTGGCCCGGATCATCGCCGGCAGCACAAGGGCCCACTTCAGCAGCCTCAACGCCGTGCTGGCTGGGGTGAAAGACCTGCGCGCCGAGGTGGATGCGGCCCAGAAACGGCTGGAGCAGCACGGCCTGCGCACGATCCTGTTCATCGATGAGGTGCACCGCTTCAACGCCGCCCAGCAGGATGCGCTGCTGCCCTGGGTGGAGAACGGCACCCTCACCCTGATCGGCGCCACCACCGAGAACCCCACCTTCGAGGTGAACAAGGCGCTGGTGAGTCGCTCGCGCCTGTTCCGGCTCCAACCCCTTGAGCCGCAACACCTGCACCAGCTGCTGCAGCGAGCCCTGGCCGATCCAGAGCGGGGCTTCGGCGATCGCCCCATCAACCTCACCCCGGAGGCCGCCAACCACCTGGTGGATGTGGCCAGCGGCGATGCCCGCAGCCTGCTCAATGCCCTGGAGCTGGCGGTTGAGACCACGGTGCCGGGCGCCGATGGCGTGATCGTCATCGACCTGGCCATTGCTGAGGAGTCGATCCAGCAGCGGGCGGTGCTCTACGACAAGCAGGGGGATGCCCACTTCGACACGATCAGCGCCTTCATCAAGTCGCTGCGCGGCAGCGATCCAGATGCCGCCCTGTTCTGGCTGGCCCGGATGGTGGAGGCGGGGGAGAACCCTCGTTTCATCTTCCGCCGCATGCTGATCAGCGCCGGCGAGGACATCGGCCTGGCCGACCCCCAGGCGATTGTGTTGGTGGAGGCCTGTGCCGCCTCCTTTGAGCGGGTGGGTCTGCCGGAGGGGCTCTATCCCCTGGCCCAGGCGGCGCTGTATCTCGCGGCCACCCAGAAGAGCAACAGTGCACTTGGCTTTTTCGATGCCCTCAAGACGGTGCGCGCCACCGCCCGCCAGGACGTGCCGTCGCACTTGCGCGATGCCAACCGCGATGGAGCCCTCTTCGGCGACGGGGTTGGCTACCGCTACCCCCACGCCTATGCCGAGCACTGGGTGGCACAGCAATATCTACCTGGGGTGCTGCAGGGTGAGGTGTTCTGGCAGCCAGGCCAGCTGGGCTGGGAGGGTCAGCGGCGCCAGCAGCTGCAGCGGCGCCGGGCCGCCCAGCTGGCTGCCGCGGCCGAAACCGCCGCCGACCAGGGCGATGTCCTGAGCAGCAGTCCTGCGGATCCGGTGCTGGAGCGCTGGCTGCAGCGCCAGGCCGCCGCCGAGGGCGAGCGGCTCGACCAACTGCGCCAGCGCCTCTGGCAGGCCACCCCCTGGGAGCGCCACGACAGGGTGCTTGTGCTGGGGGCCCAGTCGCTGTTGTGGGCACTCGATCCTCTTGAGCTGGCCCCCGAGGGTGGGGTGGTGATGCTGCTGCACGACGGTGCGACACAGGCCCGGCTCGAAGCTCAGCTGCAGCTGCTCGACAGCCTGCGCCGACCGGAGCTGGTGGTGTTGCCTGCGGACCAGCCCACCCAGCTGGAGGTCGCCCTCGGAGCCAGCGCCGCCCCCCGCTTCGAGTGGATAGCGGCTCGCCAGCCCTGGCGCGAGCTGGGGCCTGAACGGATTCAGCCCTGGCTGGAGCAGCTCTCGCCCCTGATCAGCAGCAACGGCGGCTGGCGGCTGCTCTTCAGCACACCGCTGCTGGGTCCGGCCAGCGCCATTGCCGAGCTGGGCCTGCCGCTTCCGGTTGCGGCGGCCGAGCTGCTGCCCCAACTGCAGCAGGCCGAAGCCCAACTGCTCCACCAGCAGCAAGAGCGACTGGATGTGATCGCCGCCGCCCTGCAAGCCCTCGGCTGGCGGGTGGAGCAACAGCGGTGGCAGGAAAGTCTGGGCCTGGAGCTGGGCGATACCCTGCAGCAGCGTTGGTTGGCCCCGGCCAGTCCCTATCGCCACCAGTTGGCTGCCATGGGCTGGGGTGGCTCAGCCGACGGCCAGGCCCCCGCGGCACTGGAGGAGCTGTTCCGCGCGGCGGCAGGCCAGGTCCTGCCCCAGCGACTGGAGCACCGGCTGTTGCTGGCGCGCCGTGTTCGCTGAGGCTGGTCGGCTGCCCCGAATCGCCACACAAAAAGCCCCGGCGATGCCGGGGCATGGGCACCACAGGGGCGCTGAACTCACCAAAGACCGCGAATCGCTTCGGAACCGGTGTCCAACCGTGCTGCGGGCGCGGGAGCGGTGCGCACCTCAGCCACGGGATCGGCCATCTGGTTGGCCTGCACGCAGGCGGGCAGGAAGACGTACCAGGACAGCAGGGAGGTGCACTGGGCATCGCCCTGGCAACGGCCCTCAGCACACACATTCTGGGCACCGGTGTAGGTGTTGCAGAAGTCGGCCAGGCGCATGTCGGTGGGCAGGTTGGCCATGATCCCTGCCGAGGAAATCTGACCATCCCGGGCATCGGCGATGATCGCCGAACGCAGAGCCTGCACCGCGTAGGTGTTCATGCTCCAGTAGGGGAAGTAGCTGGTGGTCTGGTTCTTGAGGAACTTGACGCCGTTGTCGGAATAGAGGAACCGGCTCACGCCGACCAAATCCACGTTGTAGGTCTTGGTCATGCCCTCGCGAACCTCCTCGGAAGTCCAGCCCGAGAGGCTCAGGCCGTCTTGCAGGCCACGATCAGTGACCTCACCGCTGTTGAGGAAGGTATCGAAAGCTGCCTGGTTGGTGGACCAGACGGCACCGCCGGAGTTCCAACGCACGGGCAGGTTGTTGTCGACGGCGGCCGAAGCGGGGAGGCCGATTGTCGAGAGGGCCGCACCAACGAACAGGCCGGCCAACGCACGCTTGATCACAGGACGAAATGGATCAGATCAACTGCAACGTAGCCATGAGCTGGCAGACGGCTGCAAAAAGGCAAGTAGCTCCAGCGAATTGACACAAAATCAACAGCATTGGTGCGTTTTCTGCAAAGCTCTTGCCGCCGATTGGCTTGTCAACCAACCACCGGCCTGCCCCTGGTCAGCCATCCCCGCAGCCAGCCCCTCAGCCCGGGTGCGTTAGTGCAGGCTCTGCATACAGCTGCAGCCACTCCACCCCGGCGCCCACCGCCGCCCAGCGCCAGCGACCCACCAGGCCCGCCCGCCAGGGGGGACAGAGTCCATCCTCGCCGTGGCACAGCTCCCCCCCATGGTGGTCGAAGCGCCAGCTGGAGAGCTCCTGCGCCAGGCTGCGCCAACGCCACTTGATCGCCGCCTCCTTCAGCACCCAGCTGCGCAGCACAGCCTCGTGAAGGCGGTTCTGGGCCAGGCCCGCCAGCTGCTGGCACTCGAGCCCGGGGAAAAAGCGCGTCATCAGCGCCCGCGCCTTCAAACGACGGTCGACACACTCGAGATCCACGCCGATCGGGGTGGGAGACCAGGCGATCAACAGCGCAGTTCCACTGTGGCTGAGGCCCAACCAGCCGGCCCCATCTCCCAGCTGCGGAGGCCGGCCCGGCGGCGCCTGCAGGGGCAGGTCCGCGGGCGGACAATCCAGCAGCGCAGCCAGCCGTCGGCGCAGAGCAGCGCGGCTGGACCAGTACTGCCGTCGCCGTGGTTCCGGCAGCGCCGCCCCCCAGCGCTGTTCCTCCAGGGACAACAGCTCCTCCCCGCTGGCTGGAGCCCCGAGTGGCTCCAGCCACAGCTGCGGCACCGGCTCCAACACCCCCCCTAGGCTCTCGCCATTGTTGTCAGTCCCAGCATCGATGGCCCTGAAGGTCGGCGATCCCGCCCCTGATTTCACCCTGCCCAACCAGGCCGGCGAGCCTGTGAGCCTGGCCGACCTGCGGGGCCGGAAAGTGGTGATCTACTTCTATCCGAAAGACGACACCCCGGGCTGCACCAAGGAGGCCTGCAACTTCCGCGACCAGTGGAGCGCCTTCGAGCAGCACGGCATTGCCGTGCTGGGGATCAGCAAGGACGGGGCCAGCAGCCACACCAAATTCATCGCCAAATACGAGCTGCCCTTCACCCTGCTCACCGACGCCGAACCGTGCCCGGTGGCAGCCAGCTACGACAGCTACGGCCTGAAGAAGTTCATGGGCCGCGAGTACATGGGCATGATGCGCCACACCTTCGTGGTGGACGCCGAGGGCAAGATCGAGCGGATCTACACCAAGGTGAAGGCCGAAACGATGGCCGACACCATTCTCAGCGACCTGGGCCTGACCTGAAGCCTGCGCTGATCAGCCCCGAAGGCCAGCGTGGGGTTCGCTCAGGCCGGCCTCAGGGCCACCAGTGCCTCCAGTGCCAGCTGCGGTGAAGCCTCCACCCCGAGCAAGGGAGCCAGGGCAGGGGCATCACCTCCCGTGAGCCAGAGCCGGCAAGCTGGGTCCTCATCCCGCGCTTCCCTCCAGGCCTGATCAATCGCCGCCGCCAGCCCGCGCAGCACCCCGGCAGCCATGGCCGACGCGGTGGCCTGGGGCCAGGGGTCGGCCGGCAATTCGGGCGGCACGGGGAGTTGGGGCAGGGCGGCTGTGCCGCTGGCAAGGGCCTGGAGCTGCAGGCTGGCTCCAGCCAGCAGCCGCCCACCTGCGAATTCTCCAGCCGCACTCACCCGGGTGAGGCTGAGTGCCGTGCCGGCATCGGCAACCAGCGCCCCACAGCCACCGCGCTCACGGGCCTGCCAGCCCGCCAGAGCACGATCGAGGCCCAGCCAGGGTGGGGCCGAGATCAGGGGCACGTCGCTAAGCCGCACGCGCCGCTGGGGATCCAGGCCCAGCTTGGCCGGCAGCCCCCCCACAGCTGCCCAGGCCTGCGGTTGAAGCTCCAGCGCCTGCAAGTCCAGAGGCGGCGGCGCACTCCAGCTGAACACACCATCTGGCCCCGCTTCAGCCCAGTGCCAGCGGCTGTTGCCGATCAACAGCCAACGGGCAGACCCAGGCTGAGGTCGGCTCAGATCCCCTCGCCCATCAGGCCGGGCAGATGGATCCCGCACTCCTGCTTCAGGCCGCCGAAGCGGGTGGAGCGGCCGCTCAGATCCCCGGAGTCGGGGGCGCTGGAGTGCCAGTCGCCCACGGTGGAATAGCCCTGCTCGAACAGCGGATGCTGGGGCAGCTGGTGCTCCTCCATGTAGTAGTACACATCGCGATTGCTCCAGCTGAGCAGAGGTCTCACTGACCAGCGCCCCCGCACCGGATCGAGGGGTGTCATATCGCGACGGTGGTCGGTCTGATTGCCGCGCACGCCACTGCCCCAGCAGGTGACCCCCAGCTCCCGCAAAGCCCGGTCGAGCGGCTCCACCTTGCGGATGCGGTGGTACAGCTCCAGGTCTTCCACCGATCCGGTCTCCCAGAGGCGGCCATGCAGGGCCTCCATCCTTGCTGGGCTCATCGCAGCCTGAACAACCACGGGCTCAAGGCTGAGCTGGTGGCTCAGCTGATCCGCATAGCGATAGGTTTCAGGGGGCAGGTACCCGGTGTCGACCCAGATCACGGGCACCACCTGACCGGTCTGGGCATTGAGCCGGCTCACCATGTGCAGCAACACCGCTGCCTGGATGCCGAAGCTGGTGGTGAGAGCAAAGCCCTGGCCAAAGGTCTGCTGGGCCCAGGCAAGGCGATCCATCGCCGAGCCGGGCTGCAGGTGCTCACGGGCCGCAGCCAGGTCCACCGGCTGGCCTGCCGCAGTGCAGGGCAGCTGATCGGCCGGAGCCGGGCGCTCGGTTGAAGCCTGGGCCATTGCCATGGCTCCATCATCACCTGCAGCGGCGGCCCTGGTTAGGGTGCCATTGGTGAAGGGGCAATAGCCGAGCGTGCAGTGACTGACACCGTTTCGGCTCAACCCACAGCCGCCGCATCCCCTGTGGTGATCATCGGCGGAGGCTTCGGCGGTCTCTACACGGCCCTGGCCCTGGCCGAACAGCGCCAGCACCCGCCGATCCTGCTGATTGAGCCCCGCGATCGGTTCCTGTTCCTGCCCCTGCTCTACGAACTGCTCAGCGGTGAGCTGCGGAGCTGGGAGGTGGCCCCCCGCTACGACACCCTGCTTGCCGGCAAAGGGGTGGCCTGGCTTCAGGACCGGGTCGACCGCATCGATGCAACATCACGCACCGTGCACACCAGCGGCGGTCGGCAGCTGCGCTTCAGCCAGCTGGTGATTGCCTGCGGAGCCACCACCGCCCACTTCGGCATTCCAGGCGTGGCCGAGCATGCCCTCGGCTTCCGCACCCTCGCCGAGGTGGAGCGTCTGCAAAAGCTGGTGCAGCAGCTCAGGCAGAGTCAGCGCCCCCTGCAGCGACTGGCGGTGGTGGGAGCCGGCGCCAGCGGGGTAGAGCTGGCCTGCAAGCTCGCCGACCTGCTGGCCGGCACGAGCACCACCATCGAACTGCTTGAACAGGGGTCTCAGCTGCTCCCCCAGGCCCGGGCCTTCAACCGTGAGCAGGCCGAGCGGGCCCTGCGCCAGCGCGACGTGCGGCTGCGCACCAACACCAAGGTGGCAGCCGTCTCCAGCGACAAACTCGATGTGGTGGGCCCAGGGGGCCGGGAACAGCTGTCGGCCTCAGGGGTGATCTGGACCGCGGGCCTGCGCTTTGAGCCACCCCTAATCGAGCCCGCTCCACCCCGCGACAGCCGCGGCAGGCTGCTGTGTGAGCCCAGCCTGCGGCTGGAAGGCCAGCACCAGCTGTTTGCCATCGGCGACATCGCCGCCGTGACCGGGAACGCCCACGACAATCAAGAAGCCGACAGCCGCGAGCAGCCCAGCCTGCCGCTCAATGCCCAGGTGGCGTTCCAGCAGGCCAGCTGCCTGGCGCGCAACCTGCTCGTGGCCCGCAGTGGTGGTCCACTGGAGCCGTTCCGCTACCGCGATCTGGGCGAAATGATGAGTCTGGGTGTGGGCGAGGCCAGCCTCACCGGCGGCGGGTTCACCCTGGCCGGCCCCGCCGCCTTCCAGCTGCGCAAGCTCGCCTACCTCACGCGCCTGCCGGGCCGCAGTCACCAGGTCAGGGTGGCCGCCGGCTGGCTTGCCAACCTGCCCGGATGAGCAAGACCAGCGGCTGGCCGCGCCCGCGGGGGTTGCTGCTCGATGCCATGGGCACCCTGATCGGCCTGCGCCGTTCGGTGGGAGAGGGCTACTCCGCCGTGGCCGGGGAGCTGGGAATCACGCTGGATGCGTGTGCCATCGATCGCGTGTTCCCCGCGATCTACAGGCAGGCGCCCCCTCTGGCCTTTCCTGGCCTGCCACCAGCGGAGCTCGGCCTGGCGGAGCTCCGCTGGTGGCAGGCCCGCATCGAAACGGTCCTGGAGCAGATCGGCTCCCCAGCCGCCGGTAGCGTCGACTCTGACCAGCTCAGCGAGGCTCTGTTTGCCCACTACGGCAGGGCCGACGCCTGGCAGGTGTATCCAGATGTGCCGGCACGGCTGCGGCGCTGGCGCGCCCAGGGACTCCGGCTGGCGGTGGTGAGCAACTTCGACGGTCGGCTGCATCGGCTGCTGGCCGACCTGGGGCTGGACCAGTGGCTGGATGCGGTGGTGATCTCCAGCAGCGCCGGGGCTGCCAAACCCGATCCAGCCCCCTTTCACCAGGCTCTCGCCGCCCTTGATCTGCAGCCACGACAGGTCTGGCATGTGGGCGACAGCCCCGAAGATGAGGCTGGTGCCCGGGCCGCAGGGGTGGCCTGCGTGCTGGTGCGACGGCCATGAAGCAGGCCCTGCTGGCGGGGCGCACCGCCGGGCTGCGGCCGGTGCAGCGGCGCCAGCTGGAGCGGCTCAGTCACCGCCGCCATCCAGAGGATGCCGTGGCTGATCTGACCAGCCTGCAGCGCCTGGCGGCAGCGAGCGTGGAGCTGGCATTGCCCTTGAGCCTGGTGGTGGACGGCCGCGGCCTCACGCGACTTCTCTGGGTGGGTCCGCTGGAACAATCGGGGCGGCTGCTTGAAAAACTGCCGGGAGGGAGGCGGCGCCAGACCAGCGGCCTGAGGCTGCTCAGTTCTTGTTGCCGTGGCATGCCACTGGAGCCCGGGCCCCAGGAGGGGGTGGTGGCCCTGGATCTCCAGCCGGCTCTCTGGCTGCGCTTCAGCGATCGCCCCGACAAGGGGGGCCAATGGCCGGCGGCGCTGCTGACGCATCGTGCCACGGCCCAGCCCTGGGAGCTGCTGGCCGGCGGTGATCTGGCCCAGCTGGCTGCCAGCCAGCCCCCGCCTGCAGAGAGCAATGCCGAGCTCAGCCCGACCGATGGTCCAGGCCCCCCTGCCCCAGCCGGCAGGTCCCCCCGTTCCCGGCCCAGCCAGCCGGCGCGGGAACGGGTACTGCTGCTGGTGCTCTGCCAGGAGCCCAGGCCAGCCTGCGAGCGACGCATCGCCGAGCTGGAGGGGCTGGTGACCAGCGCCGGCGGCGAGCCGGTGGGGCTGGTGGAGCAGCGCCGCAGCCAGATCACCCCCCACACCATCTGGGGTGAGGGCAAGCTGGCCGAAGCGGCCCTCGAAGCCAGGCGCCTGGGGGCCGAGCTGGTGGTCACAGACCGGGAGCTCACACCGGTTCAAGTGCGCAACCTGGAGCGACTGCTCGACCTGCCGGTGAGCGATCGCAGCGAGGTGATTCTCGACATCTTTGCCCAGCGGGCCGGCAGCGCCGCCGGCCGCCTGCAGGTGGAACTGGCCCAGCTGCGCTACCGCCTGCCCAGGCTCACCGGCCGCGGCCGCAGCCTCTCGCGCCAGGGGGGTGGCATCGGCACGAGGGGGCCCGGAGAAACCCAACTGGAAAAGGACCGCCGCGCCATCGCCCGGCGGATCGAGCGGCTGGGGCGCCAGGTGGCAGCGCTGGGTGCCCATCGGGCCCGGCTGCGCCAGGGGCGGAGCGGCCAGCGGCGCCTGGCCCTGGTGGGCTACACCAATGCCGGCAAGAGCTCCCTGCTCAATGCGCTCACAAGGGCCCAGGGCAACAACGCCGTGCTGGCCGCCAACCAGCTCTTCGCAACCCTCGATCCCACCACCCGCCGCCTCGATCTAACGGAGCGTGCCGAGACCGTGCTGCTCACCGACACGGTGGGGTTCATCCGCGACCTGCCGCCGCCTCTGGTGGAGGCCTTCCGATCCACGCTTGAAGAAACGCTGGAGGCCGATGGCCTGCTGGTGGTGGTGGATCTCAGCGATCCCGCCTGGCCGGAGCAACGCTGCACCGTGCACGCCATCCTCGACCAGCTGGGAGCAAGCGCCCCAAGGCGACTGGTGGCCAACCAGATCGACCGCTGCCCTGCCGCTGAACTGGAGCGGGCGAGAGCCCTGGAGCCCGATGCCCTGTTTGTTTCCGCCACAGCGGGCCTGGGGCTGCGCCACCTGAAAGGCGAGCTGGCTCACTGGGGGATCCCGAGCTCAGCCGTGGCGGCAGCCAACCTGGCACCCACCAGCCAGGGCTGAACCAAGCGGAGCGCCAAGGCAGCCAGGCCCAACGAGCCAGCGCAATTTCCGATCGGACTTGTGTAGTATGAGCTAAGAACTGGCTATGCGGCTTGGGGTCTCGAGCCCGCGATCGGCCCGAACCGCGATCAGAGCCTCTTCCCTCCCTGTCTACCCACCTTCAGAACTGCCATGGCCCTGCAACTCGGCGACACCGTTCCCGATTTCACCCAGATCTCCCAGCTCGGCCCGATCAACTTCTATGACTTCGCCAGTGACAGCTGGGTCGTGCTGTTCTCCCACCCCGCCGACTACACCCCGGTCTGCACCACCGAGCTGGGCGAGGTATCGCGACTGCGCCCCGAGTGGGAAAAGCGCAATGTGAAAACCATCGCCCTGAGCGTGGATTCGGCCGAGAGCCACAACGGCTGGATCTGCGACATCAACGAGACCCAGAAGACCACCGTCGACTACCCGATCCTGGCCGACGAAGACAAAAAAGTGAGCGATCTCTACGGGATGATCCACCCCAATTCGCTCAACAACCTCACGGTGCGCTCGGTGTTCATCATCGACCCCAATAAGAAGCTGCGTCTGCAGATCACCTATCCCGCCAGCACCGGCCGCAACTTCGACGAGATCCTGCGGGTGATCGACTCCCTTCAGCTCACCGACAACCATCAGGTGGCCACGCCGGTGAACTGGAAGGATGGCGACGACTGCGTGGTGGTGCCCTCCATCCCCACCGATGAGGCCCGCAACAAGTTCCCCAAGGGCGTCACCGAGATCAAGCCCTACCTGCGCATGACCCCCCAGCCCAACCGCTGAATCCATCCCGGCCGATCGCGCCAACGGCGATGCACCGCCTTCTGAGCTCGCCAAACCCCTCGGCCCCCGGGAGAATTCCGGGGGCTTTTTTGTGGCCAGGGGCTGACGGCAATGCGGGTGTTGGGGTTGATGAGCGGCACCAGCGCCGATGGCGTCGACGCGGTGCTGGCGGAGTTTGAAGGCCCTCAGCACGAGCCGCGCTGGCGACTGCTGGAACGCGCCTCCCTGACCTATCCGGCCAAGCTGGCGGCCGCCCTGATCGCCGCTGGCCAGGGCCGGCCCCACACCACGGCCGAGCTCCTGGACCTGGCCGAGGCGGTCACCGAAGCCCAGGCCGAAGCCGCTCGGGCCTGCGATCCCCAGGGGAGGGCCGAGTTGGTGGGCTGTCATGGCCAGACGCTCTGGCACCGGCCACCCGCCGATCAACGTCGTGGCGCCAGCTGGCAGCTGCTGCAGGGTCCACTGCTGGCAACTCTCCTGGACCGTCCAGTGGTGTTTGACTTCCGAGCCGCCGACCTGGCTCTGGGCGGCCAGGGGGCACCGCTGGTGCCTTTGGCCGATGCAGCCCTGGTGGGGCGCACGGGTGGCTGGCGCGCCGTGCTCAATCTGGGCGGCATCGCCAATCTCACCCTGATTCCGCCAGCCCGCGGGCCCGATCGCCAGCACCCCGTACTGGGCTGGGACTGTGGCCCGGCCAACAGCCTGGTGGATCTGGCGGTGGCGCAGTTCAGCGATGGGCGCCTGCGCTTCGATGCCGATGGCGCCTGGGCCCGCCGCGGCCGCATCTGTGAACCGCTGATCCAGCGGTGGCTGCAAGAGGCCTACTTCCTCGAGTCGCCACCCAAATCCACCGGCCGTGAGCTGTTCGGCCAGGGCGATCTGAAGCAGAGGCTGACCGAGCTGCACCAGCACGGCCACAGTGATCCCGCCGACGCCCTGGCCAGCCTCACAGC
The DNA here is from genome assembly GCA_044235095.1 of Prochlorococcaceae cyanobacterium. Lineage (GTDB taxonomy): Bacteria > Cyanobacteriota > Cyanobacteriia > PCC-6307 > Cyanobiaceae > NIES-981. Next base: position 88,987 of record JBIIIC010000012.1, read on the forward strand.
CTTCAGTGCCGCCGTGGTGGCCCAGGACCTGGCCAGAGGCCCCTGGCCCAGACCGGTGGAACTGCTGGTGGCAGGAGGCGGCGCCCGCAACGCCCTACTGATCGAGCAGCTACGCCACCGCTGCCTTGGGATCGGCCTGCACCCCCTGGCCCGCGTCGGCATCGGCGACACCGACCGTGAAGCCCTGGCCTTTGCCCTGCTGGCCTGGTGGCACGTACTGGGGGTGCCCGGCAATGCTCCGGCTGTCACCGGCGCCAAGAGGGCAGCGGTGCTGGGAGTACTGGCCCTGCCAGCCGGCCTAGGGGCCAAGCCTGCGTAACCAGGCTCAGAACGGGCCAGGGCGCTGGAGCCGAAGCCGACGCGGGGCGCCACGCAGACGACTGGGCCGCTGGCGCTCTTGTAACTCGAGCCGCTCTCGGAATTGCTCGGGGTTGGCCACCGGCTCCAGAGCGGCCTGTTGACCGGCCTGAGGCGCTGACTGCATCGGGGGCGGGCCCGCAAGCTGCCCCCCAGCCCGCTGCTGCTCCAGCCGCTCAACGCCCTGCTGGATCAGCACCTTGGCCATGTTGCTCACGGTGCGTGACTCGCCATCAGCCAGGGCAGCGAGACGCTGGCACAGCTCTTCAGGCAGCACCACTTGGATCCGGGGGGACTTGGGCCGGCCACTGGAGGATGTCTGGCGGGTGGCCACGGCCAGCTGGTGCGTACGCGGTAGTGAGAAGTCTACAAAGATGTTCAAGGGTAGTATCCATGCCTATGCTTGTGGATGTGATCCTCTCCGCGTCTCCAGCGCGAGCAGTTCCATGGCCCGAGCATCCACAGGCACCGCGGCGGGCGCCTCAGGCGTGAGCCGCTCCAAACCTGGTCGCGCCACCGCATCCGCGTCTGGCGCGCGCAAGCGCCGCCGCACCGCTGAGCGCAGCGATGTGCTGGTGTCTGCGGTGATCAGCACGTACCTGCTCACCCACCTGCATCACGTGCTGCAGCGGGCCGAATACGGTGCCCAGCAGGAGGGCCGCACTGCCCTTGCCGCCAACTACGCCGAGCTGCGCAAAGTGCTCTGCCTCGATGCCCGCAGCATGGAGGATGCCTCCGCCTGCGGCACGCCTGTGAGCGACAGCCCCCAGGCGGCCTGAGGCAGTCCAATCAGACGAGCTGAGGGCTACAAGCCGCTACGGCGGAGGGGAATAGGGATGCAAACGGGCACCTGCCCCCATAGGTTCAGACCAGGCCGCCCGCAACGCGCGGCTCGCCCCCAGCCGATGCCCGATCCATGAGCACCAGCAACGTTGCCGAGCTCTACGCCCGCATCAGCGCCGACACCGAGCTCACCCAATCGCTGTTTCGCCAGGCCCTACAGGACCCCTCAGGTGCCCTCGAGCGGATCGTGGCCCTGGGCGGGGAGCTGGGCCTGCCGGTGAACCGCGACGAGGTGAAGGCTCACGTCGCCGGCCTCGACGATTCGGCCAGCAAGCAATGGCTGCTGAAGGCCCGCGGAGGCCTCTGATCGCGACTTGGAGGCATCGGGTCGGTTGTTGCCGCCACCACCGGCCCAGCTGAAGAACAGCCAGTAGCTCACGATCGCAAGGCCCGCCGCCACCACCAGGGCAGCCACCTGCTCCAGGCGCTTGATCATGGCGGGCAGACACATCGGGCTAGGGCGAGTTTGCACCAGCCGCCGCGCCAAGCCGCTGTCCTGGCCTGCTCAACGCAGGCGTGCAGGGATGATGTGGGCAGCCACCCCACGGTGTGCCCTCCCCTCCAGCAACCCTCCCCCGTGCTCCGTCTCGAACGCATCGGCAAGATCTATCCCACCGGGGAGGTGCTGCGCGATGTCACCTGGGAAGTGAAGGCGGGCGACCGGATCGGCCTGGTGGGGGTCAACGGCGCCGGTAAATCCACCCAGATGCGGATCATCGCCGGGCTGGAGGAGCCCAGCAGCGGCAGCGTGGTGAAGCAGGGCTCACCGCGCATCGCCTACCTGCAACAGGAATTCGATGTGGACCCCCAGCGCACCGTGCGCGAGGAGCTGTTCCAGGCCTTCGGCGAAGCGGCGGTGGTGCTCAACCGCAAGCACGCGGTGGAGGACGAAATGGCCGGCGAGAAGGCCGCCAGCGATCCCGACCACCTGGAAGAGCTGATCCACGAGCTGGGACGCCTGCACGAGCGGTTCGAGGCCCTGCACGGCTACGAGCTCGACGCCCGCATCGACAAGCTGCTGCCCACGATCGGCTTCACGCCGGAGGGAGCCGAGCAACTGGTGGCCGATTACTCCGGCGGCTGGCAGATGCGCATCGCCCTGGGCAAGATCCTGCTGCAGGATCCCGACCTGCTGCTGCTGGATGAGCCCACCAACCACCTGGACGTGGAGACGATCCAGTGGCTGGAGGGTTACCTGATCGAGCAGAGCGCCGCGATCGTGGTGATCAGCCACGACCGCACCTTCCTCGATCGGGTGTGCACCCAGATTGTGGAGACCGAGCGGGGCATCTCGCGCACCTACCTGGGCAACTACAGCCAGCATCTGGAACAGAAGGCCCTCGAGCGCGAGGCCTCCCAGGCGGCCTTTGAGCGCCAGCAGAAGGAACTCAGCGCCCAACAGGCCTACATCGACCGCTTCCGCGCCAGCGCCACCCGCTCCACCCAGGCCAAGAGCCGGGAGAAGTTGCTGGAGAAGGTGGAGCGGATCGAGGCGCCGATCGAGAGCGTGGGCGGCCCGCGCTTCCACTTCCCCGAACCGCCCCGCTCCGGCCGGGTGGTGGCCGAGGTGAAGGACCTCACCCTCAGCTACGGCGAACAGATTCTGTTTCTCGGCGCCGGGCTCGAGGTGGAGCGTGGCGACCGGATCGCTTTCGTGGGCCCCAACGGCGCCGGCAAATCCACCCTGCTGCGGCTGATCATGGGGATCGAGCAGCCCGATGAGGGGCGGGCCGGCCTGGGCGAGCACAACGTGATCGCCGGCTACTTCGAGCAGAACCAGGCGGAGGCCCTCGACCTCTCGAAAACGGTGATCGACACGATCTTCGAAGCCGTTCCAGACTGGACCCAGACCCAGGTGCGCTCGCTGCTGGGCAGCTTCTGCTTCTCCAACGAGAGCGTGTTCAAGGAGGCGGGCAAGCTCTCCGGTGGCGAGAAGGCGCGGCTGGCACTCGCCCTGATGCTGCTCAGCCCCTGCAACCTGCTGGTGCTCGATGAGCCCACCAACCACCTCGACATCCCCGCCAAGCAGATGCTCGAGGACGCCTTGATCGCGTACGAGGGAGCCGCCCTGCTGGTGAGCCACGACCGCTACTTCATCAGCCGGGTGGCGAACAAGATCGTGGAGCTGCGCGACGGCGAGCTGGTGCTCTACCGCGGCGATTACGCCTACTTCCTCGAGAAGAAGGAGGAAGAGGCCGACGCCGCCCGGGCCGCCGCCGAAGCTTCAGCCCGAGCCACCAAACAGGCTTCCAATCGGGCCAAGCAGAAAGACAAACAAAAGGCCAGGCAAGCGGCACGCAGCAACAACGCCAGCTGATCCGCGCCGCCAAGACCAGACCAGACCAGCGCACCAGCAAACGAAGACAAAACCGGAGCCCTGTCGCAACCGCTACGCAACCCCCTGAAACACTTCGTAGCCTTAGCTCAGCGGTGAGCCCCGTGCCGCCGTCGCCCCATCGCCACTGGCGCCATGACGGAACCTCTCGCCCTCAGCCTCGGTCAGCAGTTCGAACTGGAGCGGATGACCCGGACGATCGACGCAACCGCCGAAGTGGAGGCGCTCCAACGCATCGCCAAGCAATTACTTCAGGCCTGGCACAGCCAGAAGGCCGCCACCCAGTGGGTGATGCGTCAGCAACTCGGTGCCCCGCCCCGCTTCAGCGGGGAGCTGGCGGGCCAATGGGGCCAGGAGCCAACCTAACCCCCCGCATTAGCTGCGAGCCAGCTGCGCGGGCACCACGTTGACCTGGAACTGCTGCCCGCCACGGCTCACCGTGAGCCGCAGGTTTCCACCCACACCGGCACGCTCCACCGCAGTAACCAGCTCCGCCGGTGCCCGCAAAGTCTGGCCATTGGCGGCCACCAGCACATCGCCCTGCCGCAGACCCGCCCGTGCGGCAGGTCCATTGCCGGCCACCGAAGCCAGCCGGACGCCACTGGGCAGTCCCGCACCGTCCCCTGGCCTCACCACGTCCATGCCGACACCGATCCAGGGATGACTCACCCGACCGCTGGCCACCAGCTGTCGGGCGATGTCACGAGCGCGGTTGATGGGAATCGCAAAGCCGAGACCGGCACCGGGGCCGGTGCGCACCAGGGTGTTGATCCCGATCACCTCACCGTCGGCATTGAGCAGGGGTCCACCTGAATTGCCTGGGTTGATGGCCGCATCGGTCTGGATGAGATCGAGACGCTTGTCGGTGATGCCCAGCTTGGCGGCGTTGCGGTTGAGGTTGCTGATGATCCCCATCGTCACGGTGTTGTCGAGGCCATAGGGATTACCCACAGCGATGGCCCATTCACCCACCTGGAGGGAGTTGGAGTCGCCGAGGGGTGCGACCGGCCACGGACCTGGTCCATTGAGGCGCACCACGGCGATGTCGGTGAGGCGATCGAGGCCCACCACCGTGCCCTGCACGCGGCGACCGTCCTGGAGACCAACCGTCACGCGGTCGCTCTTCTCGACCACATGGGCGTTGGTGAGCAGGAGGCCATCTGCCTGAAAGATGAACCCGCTACCGGTGCCCCGCTCGGTGCGCTGGGAGGGCTGCTGCTGCTGGGGCATGCCAAAGAACTGGCGGAACAGCGGGTCGTTCATCAAGCCGCGCGGCAGCCCCCCCGTGGCCCCGGGCTGCACCACCGTGCGCTCGGTGTCGATGGTGACGACCGCCGGGCCGGCTCGCCGCACGGCAGCCGCCACAAACGACTGGCGTCCCAGGGCGGCGGAGGCAGCTGACTGGGCACGGACCGCCGGTGGCACCGCCAGGCCAGGCAGACCCACCAGGGCAGCACCCAGCACCGTGACACCCAGCAGCGCACGAGGGCTGGCCATCAACCGCAACAACAGACTGCATCGACCGTACCCAGATCGGCGCTTGCTGTCATGGAGGACCGCTGGTCCGGTTCTCCGACCCACGCCGTTTGGGCCACCATGCCCGGTGCCGGGAGCGACCGGCACCTCCATCGGGCGGCAGCAGGGCCGTGCGCTCGCCATGATGGAGGGAGGCCTCCCATGCACGGCCATGCACGCGTTGACCTCCCAGATCTTCCCGCTGATCTATGGCGCCTGCTTTCTGCTGCTGCTGTGGCAGGCCTTCCGGGTGATGGGCCAGGGGTTCAAGGCCGTGCCCAGGCCAGGCGATCGCGTCAACCCGCCCATCCATGAAGGGGACCGCACCGGCCGTCTCACCATCCATCCCGAACTGCTCGACGATCAGGGACAACTCACCCAGGAGGATCTGCTGACGGTGCGGTTCGGCAGCGAAGGCGACCAGCCCGCCAGCCCGGGTTCACCCCGCTGAATAGGCTCTCCGTAGAAGCAACGCATCCGGGGAGCTCTTGGCATTGGATCAACGCACGCGAATCGTGGCAGCCGTGCTGCACAACCTCAAGTTGCCGCCGCGCTTTCGCCTCAAGTTGGTCAAGGAAGACCCGGTGCGGCTGGAGCTGAGCATCACCCCTGCCTACGGCAAGGAGCCCATCCTCGTGGGCCTGGTTGAGTCACAGGATCTGGTGGCCCGGCGCGACCGCGAGGGCCGCATCCCCCGCGACCTGCAGGGCACCTGGGACTGGACGGTGCGCCACGGCAACGTCAGCACCGGCGGCTGGAATCCGTACCTGAAGGAAGCACTGCAGACGATGTTTGAAACCGGTTTGCCGGCCATCGTCTACGAAGAGCTCACCGGGGAGGCGTATCACCCGGTGGATGGCGTGAAACACGTGCGCTGAGCACGCTCCACGGCGCACCATTTCCCCTGCTGGCCCTGCATCAACCGCTGCCCATCGATGCGCTTCTCCCCCAACTGGAGGCGGCCGTGCAGCCCGAGGGCGCCACACTGCTGCTGCAGGCCCCTCCAGGAGCCGGCAAAACCACCCGGGTGCCGCTGGCGCTGCTGCGTTGCCTGCCACCACCTCCTGTTCCAGGCACTGCCCAGCCAGCAGGCCAGAACCAGCGCATCTGGATGCTGGAACCCCGCCGCCTTGCCGCCAAGGCGGCCGCCGAAAGGCTGGCGGCGGAGCTGGGCGAATGCGTGGGGGCCACCGCGGGCTACAGCGTGCGGCTCGAGTCACGCACCAGCAGCGCCACCCGCCTGGAGGTGCTCACCACCGGGCTGTTTCTGCGCCGGCTCCAGGCCGACCCAGCCCTGGAAGGCGTGGCGGCCCTGATCCTGGATGAATTCCACGAGCGCGGCGCCGAGCTCGACCTGTCCCTGGCCCTGGTGCGCCAGGCACGGGAGCTGCTTAGGCCCGACCTGCGCCTGGTGGTGATGTCAGCCACCCTCAACCTGGAGCCGCTGCGCCAGCAACTGCCCCGGGCCCAGGTGCTGCAGAGCGAAGGACGCAGCCATCCAGTGGCGGTGGAGCACCAGCTGCCCAGGCCCGATGAGCCGCTGGAGCGCCAGGTGCTGCGGGCCCTGGAGCAGCACTGGCTGCCGCGGCGGAGGGAGCGGGGCACCGTGCTCGTGTTCCTGCCAGGGCTGCGGGAGATCAACATGTGCCAGCGGCTGATCGAGGCCGCCGACTGGGCTGCGGAACTCGAATGCGTGGCCCTGCACGGCAACCTGCCCCTGCAGCGGCAGGGCCAGGCGATCCGGGCGGCCCGCGGCCCGGGCGGCAAGGTGGTGCTGGCCACTGCCATCGCCGAGAGCTCGCTCACCATCGAGGGCGTGGGGCTGGTGATCGACAGCGGCCTGACCCGTGCCAACCGCTTTGATCCGCGCAGCGGCATGGACGGGCTGATCACGCGACCCGCCAGCCTGGCCAGTGCCGAACAGCGGGCCGGGCGGGCTGGGCGCCTGGGGCCGGGCCGCTGCCTGCGGCTGTGGTCGCCGGCAGAACAGACCCGCCGGCCTGCCTTCGATCCGCCGGAACTGCTGGAAGCCGATCCGGTGCCGATCGCCCTGCAGCTGGCCCAGTGGGGCGATCCGCTCGGGGAGCAGTTGCCCTGGCTGGATCCGCCCCGCACCGCCGCCCTGCAGGAAGCCCGCCAGCTGCTGGAGCAGCTGGGTGCACTGGAGGCCAGCGGAGCCCTCACGGCCCATGGCCGCAAGCTCGGCCAGCTGGGCCTGCACCCGCGCCTGGGCCACCTGCTGCTGGTGGGCGCGGCACTGGGGGCCGCGCCGCTGGCTGCGGAGCTGGCCGTGCTGCTGAGCGAGCGGGATCCACTAGATCGGCGCGAGGCCGGCTGCGACCTGCTGCGGCGCCTCGATTGGCTGCGGCGGCAGCCAATCGGAAGCATGCTGCAGCGGCTGCGGCAGCAATGGCTGGACCAGCTGGAACGGGCACGCAGCTCCCAGGGACCGATCCCTGCGGCTCATGCGCCCCAACAAGGAAAGACCGCCCCGGCGCCCCCCAGGCCGGGGGCAGAAGCCGAGCTGGCTGCCCAGCTGGTGGCGGCGGCCTACCCCGAACGCGTGGCCCTGGCCCGCCCCGAGCAGCCCCAGCGCTATCTGATGCGCGGCGGACGCGGCGCCGTGCTCCCCCCCCACGACCCCCTGCTGGGCAGCGAGGCCCTGGCGATTGCCGCGGTGGATGGGGTGGGACACGACGTCCGCATCCTGCTGGCGCTGCAGCTCAGCCGCGCTGGCCTGCGGGCCGAGGCTGAGCGCAGCGGCCAGTGGCGACAACGGGCCCGCTGGGACAGCAAGGCCGCCCGGGTGCGCTGCGAAGAAACCCTGGAGCTGGGGGCCCTGGTGCTGGATCGGCTCCCCTGGCGGGGGGCGGGGGGTGAAGCGGTTCGGGCTGCCTTGGTGCAGGGAATTAAGGAGCGAGGGCTTGAGGTGTTGCCCTGGTCGGCCCCCAGCAGCCAGCTGCAGGCCCGGCTCCAGCTTCTGCACAGCCATCTCGGCACCCCCTGGCCGCCACGCCACAACGACGCTCTGTTGCAAGGCCTGGAGCAGTGGCTAGGCCCACACTTGGAGGGGCTGCAGAGCCTGGCGGATCTGCAGGGTTTGGATCTGCTGGAGGCACTCTGGGGCGAGCTGCCCTGGCGGCTGCGCAGCGAACTGGATCGGCTGCTGCCCCCCCGCCTGGCCCTGCCCGGCGGTAGGCCTGCTGCACTCGACTACAGCAGCGGCGAGCCGGTCTTGGCGGTGAAGCTCCAGTGGCTGTTCGGGATGGAGCGCACGCCCATGGTGCTGGAGGGCCAGCTGCCGGTGACCGTGCACCTGCTCACCCCCGCTGGTCGGGCTGCCGCCATCACCCAGGACCTCGCCGGCTTCTGGCGAGGCAGCTACAGGGACGTGCGCCGTGACCTGCGCGGTCGCTATCCCAAGCACGCATGGCCCGAGGACCCCTGCGCCTCCTGAACCTCATCCCAAGTCGAGCAGATCACCAAAGCCGAAGTGACGCAAGCCCTCGGCAATACCGACACACCCGTGCCCCTCAGCCAGATAGGTCCGCGGCAAGCGCGGCAGGTGGGCGCGCAGGGCTGGCTCCGCGTTGCCCACCATCACACCGGCCAGGCCGGTTTCAAACATCGCCAGGTCATTGAGGGTGTCACCTGCGGTCACCACCCGCTCGGCCGGCAGCTCCAGCAAGGCCAGCAGCGATTGCAGGGTGCTGCCCTTGTTGACTCCCGCCGGCAGCACATCGAGATAGCGGTTGTCGGAGAGCACGCAATCAACGCCATGGGCCTCAAGCTCTGCGATGAGGCCGTGGTCGAAGGCATCAGGGTCGTAGTAGTAGGCAAGGCGGCGATCCGCGCTCACCGGCTGCGCCGACAGCCCCGCAGCGCCGGCCAGCAGTGGGCCCACGCGCTCGGGTTTACCCCGCCAGAGCTGTTCAATCGGCTCCACCCCCAGCGGCAGCGGCACCAGGCTGGTGCCACAGGCCACGGTGCAGCCCACATCGCCGATCACCAGATGGGGGGCCCGCAACCCCACCGCCTCGTCCTGCTGCAGCAAGAGGTCAATGGAAGCCAGGTCGCGGCCGGTGCAGAAAACATGCAACACCTCGTGGCGCCGCCGTTCGAGCCAGGCGTAAAAGGCGCGGCGATCGGCCGGGGTGCCGCCCAGCAGGGTGCCGTCCAGGTCGGTCACCAGAATCAGCCGGGGGTTGGTGGGGAGGGGGGCCGCCAACTGCTGGTGCAGCTCGCTCAGCCTTGAGGCTGCCGTTGCCATCTCACCCTCTCCCGAACCCGACGGCGCAGGCCATGGAGCATGCACACCGGAACGCGAACCAGACAAGGAACCGCCAAGCGATCAGGCAGTCGCCATTGTGTCGCCAACCGCTGGGCCAGACTGCAGATCACGCCCCATTCGCGCGCCATGCCCCGCCTTTACGCCAGCAACCGCCGGGACGGGGCCCGTCTGCTGAGCAGCTCCCTGGTGATCGCGGGTGCAGGTTTGGTGCGAATCGATCACCCGGTCGGCCAGCTGGTCACCCTGCTGGCCGGGCTGATCAGCCTGTACTGGTGGCAGTGCTACCGGCAACTGGATCACTGAGGTCGACCTCCAGGCACGTGATGGTCAACCCGAGCACCCCAGCACTGCCTCGCTACAGCGTGGCCGAGCTCAATGTGGCCATCGGCAGCCTGCTTGAACGGGGCTTTGCACCGCGATTTCTGATTGATGCCACGGTCAGTCGGCCCCAGCTGAAGAAAGGGCATCTGTGGCTCACCCTGGTCGACGAACAGGCCTCGATTCAGGCTGTGGTGTGGGCCTCGCAGCTGCCCAAGTTGAGCTTTACGCCCGAGGAAGGCGATGGCGTGGTGGTGGTCGGCAAGCTGAATTTCTGGGCAGCCCGGGCCAGCCTGAGTGTCCAGGTCCTCGACCTGCGCCCCAGCCTCAGCAGCGTGCTGCGCCAATTTGAGCAGGTGCGCACCACCCTGGCGGCCGAGGGACTGCTCGATCCCAGTCGCCAGCGAGCTCTGCCGGAAGCTCCGCAGCGGATTGCGTTGCTCACAAGCGCACCCAGCTCCGCCCTGGCCGACATGCTTCGCACTGCGGCCGAGCGCTGGCCGATCACCTCCGTGCTGGTCGTGCCGATTCCTGTCCAGGGACCGGTGCACGGGCAGATCTGCACCACCCTCGAACTGCTCTACAGCCGCATCGAGGCTTTCGGACTGGACGCACTGGTGCTGGCCCGGGGCGGCGGCAGCCGAGAGGATCTCTCGGTGTTTGACAACGAACAGCTGGCCCGCTGCCTCAGCCGCTCGCCCATTCCTGTGATCACAGGCATCGGCCATGAAGACGACACCACCGTGGTGGATCTGGTGGCGGATTACCGAGCCGCCACACCAACCGCAGCCTTGGTGGCGCTGCTGCCCGATCGCCGTCAGGCTCTGGGCCACGTCGGGCAACTGCGTCGCCACCTCAAACAGGTGGTGTTCCTGCGCCTGCAGGCCGAGCGCCAGCAGCATCTGCAACGCCTGTCACAGCTGAAGCAACTGCATCCACGCCAGCTGCTGGAGCAGCGACGTCGTGATCTCGCACACGCCTGCAGACTGTTGAACGCCCTCTCCCCCACCCACCTGCTGGAGCGTGGATTCAGCTTGGTCCGGAATGCCAAAGGACAGGTGCTGCGGTCTCTGAACCAGGTCGGCAGCGGCGAGGAGATCGTGGTGCAGCTTGCCGATGGCGAACTGGATGCCAGGGTGGTAGCAATCCGTCGCAGTACCCCCTGATCAGCTGCCATGGTCAAGGCCCAATCCAACACTGATCGCCCAGGGAAGGAAGAGGCCTCCACAGCCGTCCCATCCTCGGGCAGACGTACTCGACGAAGCAGAACGACCGCCACAGTGCCTGCTGGAGAAGAAGAGGCCCCACCCCAGACAGTGGCTGCGGGCCTCAGCTACAACGAGGCACGCACAGCTCTTGAGTTGAGTCTGTCTGAACTTCAGGCCAGCGACCTTGACGTGGAGGCAATGGCTGGGCTCTATCGGCGAGCTGAGGCCTATGCCGAACGCTGTGAGCAGCTACTCAACCAGGTGGAGCAGGACGTGCTTCTGTGGACGAGCGACGATCCCAAGGCAAGTCCTGCCGCGTACGCCCCATGACCCCACCGTCAGTTCAAGGATCCCCTGACGTCAGAACGACCCCTTGGCTGCAGTGGTTGTATCTGAGCCTGGCCATTGCTGGAGCGGTCCTGCCCTGGCTGGCCAATCTCGACTTCATCCGCATCAGCGGCCCAACGTTTGACCTGGGATTGTTTGTGGCGATGGCCAATGCCAATCCCGCCGCCAGTTCCCTGTCACGGGATCTGGCCATCGGTGCCACGGCAGTTTTGGTCTGGATCGTGCAGGAAAGCCGACGCTTACAGATGCGGGGTCTGCCATGGGTGCTTCTGTGCTGCGTCACAGTGGCCTTTGCCTGCGGCGCACCGTTGTTCCTCTACCTGCGCGAACGACGCTTGGCCGAAATCGCGCGCGGCAGCCACCCATCCCTCTCAAGCGAACTAGATCACACGTCCTAACGCCGCCTGGTCACACGCAGATACCCCCTTGATGGCCTCAGGAGGCATGCATTTCAAGGATCCTCGTTCAGCACCTCAACGTCAATCGTGACGTCTCGGGGATCAATCTCCAATGACGTTGTTTGGCCATCAGCGGCCTGCTCGTCAGTGAAGAGCGCACCGCAGGCTGGACACTGCTCAAGTCCCATGGAGGTGAAGCCACAGACCTGGCAAGTGCGCATCCGACGTTGCACGAGTTGCCAGACCACCAACCCAGCAAAACCCAGAAGCAGGGGCAGAAGCAGCAGGGTAAGGGTGATGCCGCCCAACACATCCAGGAGCAGGCGGCCAGCGGGGGTAGGCGCCAGCAGCAGCAACCCTGCCACAACAATCCAGAACCACGGCAAGCGACGCTGCATCGTCAAACCCCTGAGGCAATGCAATTATCCTGGCGCCCTCCAGGGCCAGGTCACGCCCCGCAGCAAGGGAGTCACAAAAACAGCCTGTCACAAAACCAGCCTGTCACCCAAACAGCCAGCCACAACACAGCAGGCCAACAAAAAAGCCACCCCGCAGAGTGGCTTTCTCTTGCTGATCCT
>JBIIIC010000013.1:0-84416 GCA_044235095.1 Prochlorococcaceae cyanobacterium
GAGCAGGCGGACTCATCCGCTTCCTGATGTCAGCTTTGACAGCCTCGCTGTAACGCCGCACTGGTCATCTCCTTGAGCCCCCGGGTGGTCAAAAGCACGGGCGACAACTTTCCTGACGGCGGGGGCCATGGGTGGTGGCGTTGAAGTCCACCCGGTCGATGATGCCCTGCAGGCGTGCGTTCTCCCGGGCGATCGCCCGAAGCTGGCTGGTGACGCCTTCACCGATGCGATCGGCCAGCTGGCGGATCACGCTCCACACCGGCTGCTCCGGATCGTCCGGCTGCAGCGGCAGGTAGAAGCGCACCAGCTTGTGGTCCAGCTGCACCAGCTGGAAGGCCTTGGCGCGTCTGCCCACCTGCTCGGCGATGCGGTTGAGCTCGTCGTCGAACACATCGCACAGCCGCTTGGTGAAGATCAGCGGCAGGATGTAGTCCTTGTATTTGGCCGCATCCTTGGCGCCGCGGATCGAGCAGGCCGCATCCCAGATCCAGGATTCCAGCGATTTGTCTTTGGGTTCCGCTGCGGCAGCCTTGCCGTTGCGGCTGAGTGTGGCGGGCTTGGCGGCCGGCTCGGCTCCCACCAGGCTCACCGTGTCGCTGCGGCCCCGGCCACGCACCACGATCCGGCGGGCCACAAGCTCGGCTTTCACCGCTTCGTATTGGGTTTCATCCCAGCCCAGGGTCTGGCGCAGCACGGGGTTTTTCACCGGGCTGCCGGCCTGCTCCAGGGCTTCGAGGAAATCGTCGAGCAGCTCCTGATCGGGCATCGAGGGGCTGGGCTGGCTGCGCTGGAATCAGTTTGCCTGCTTGGGGGCAGTGTTTGCCAATTCCCCTGCCAGGGCCTGGGATCTAATGCATCGACTGCATAGTTCTCGCCCCCCAATCAGTCCGCCCAGATCTCCTCCAGCTCCAGACGCAGCCCTGGCAGCACATCGCCACCCTCCAGCACCTCGGCTGGCTCTAGGCGCTGGGGTTCCGCTCCCGGTCGCCAGATTTCCACGGCCCGTTGCTCGGGGAACAGCAGCCAGCCCAGCTGGGCGCCATTGGCCAGGTAGGCGGCCAGCTTCCTGCGCAGCGCCTCGACTCCACGGGGGCCCTCATCCGACGGACTCACCAGTTCCACCACCAGATCTGGGCAGAGGGGCGGAAAGCCACGGCGTTGCTCGGCGCTCAGCGCCTGCCAGCGCTCCAGCTGCACGGCCGAGGCATCGGGGCTGAGCACGGAGCCATCGGGCAGGCGGAAGCCGGTGGAGCTGTCGAACACTGTCCAGCCGCCCAGCCGATCTGCCCATGTCTGCAGACGGGTCAGCAGGCGGGTGTTGCGGCGGCCCGTGTCGCCTCCGGTGGGGGTCATGGAGATCAGCTGGCCATCGGCCGCCAGTTCAAGCACTGCTTCTGGGTTGGCCTCGCACACCAAGGCGAACTGCTCCGGCGACAGCCGTAGATCTGGATGAAGCAGCAGAGCAGGCGGGCCAACGTGCGTCACGCCGGCGGCCTGGGTTTGGGCGGCGGAGGGGGCGATGGTCATCTCCCCGGCAGCAGTGGATCCTCAATCTAGGTAGGGCGACGGTGCGGAATGGACTTGGCACCTGCCGAGCGCCCCACTCCCACCAACTAGATTTGATCAATTGGCTTGAGCTGCCCGTGCCCCTCGCCCCAGCGCCTGCCCCCCTGGCGGCGGACCAGGCCCGAGCGCTGCTCAAGGCCCTGGCCGATCCGATCCGGCTGCAGGTGATTGAGGCCCTCGGTGGCGGCGAGCGCTGCGTGTGTGAGCTCACCGAAGCGCTGGGGTTGGCCCAGTCGAAGCTGTCGTTTCACCTCAAGGTGCTGAAAGACGCCGGCCTGCTGGCCGATCGCCAGAGCGGCCGCTGGGTGTATTACCAGCTGCAGCCCCAGGCCCTCGAGCAGCTCCGGGGCTGGCTGGCGGAGCTGGCCGCCAGCTGCACCGCTCCGGCTCATCCCTGTTGCTGAAATCCCTGCGCAACCGCTGTGGGCATCTTTGAACGGTTTCTGAGCCTGTGGGTGGCGCTGGCGATCGTGGCTGGCGTTGCCCTGGGCGCCCTGTTCCCAGGAGCTGCCGCGGCCATCGAGGCGCTGCAGGTGGCCCGCATCAACCTGCCGATCGCCCTGCTGATCTGGGGCATGATCGTCCCGATGATGCTGGCGGTGGATTTCGGCTCCATCGCCGGTCTGCGCCGCCAGCCCAAGGGCCTGATCGTCACGGTGGTGGTGAACTGGCTGATCAAGCCGCTCACGATGACGGCGATCGCCTGGCTGTTCATCCGCGGCCTGTTCGGCGCCTGGATCCCGGCCGCGCTTGGCGATCAATACATCGCCGGCATGATCCTGCTGGGGGTGGCCCCCTGCACGGCGATGGTGTTTGTGTGGAGCCGCCTCAGCGATGGCGACCCCAACTACACCTTGGTGCAGGTGGCGATCAACGATCTGATCATGGTGTTTGCCTTTGCGCCGATTGCCGCCCTGCTGCTGGGGGTGAGCAACGTGCTGGTGCCCTGGGACACCCTGATTGCGGCGGTTGGGTTGTTTGTGGTGGTGCCGCTGGCGGCGGGCTGGCTCACCCGCCTGTTGCTGCGCAGCCCTGGTCGGATCGAGCGACTGGAGGCCCGGCTCAAGCCGCTGGCGATCGTGAGCCTGATCGCCACCGTGCTGCTGCTGTTCCTGGTGCAGGCCGGGGCCATCCTGGCCAACCCATTGGCGATCGCCCTGATCGCCATCCCCCTGATCCTGCAGACCTACCTGATCTTCTGGATCACGGCCCGCTGGATGCGCTTCTGGCGCCAGCCCCATGCCATCGCCGCCCCCGGCGCCATGATCGGTGCCTCCAACTTCTTCGAGCTGGCGGTGGCGGTGGCCATCAGCCTGTTTGGCCTCAATTCCGGCGCCGCCCTGGCCACTGTGGTGGGCGTGCTGGTGGAGGTGCCGGTGATGCTCTCGCTCGTGGCGATCGCCAATCGCAACCGGCGGCTGTTCCCCCTCGCCTCGCGCGTTTGAACCGATCGGTCTTAAGGCCTGCTGGCCACAGCACTGCGCAGTGAAGCCGTGTTGCCGCTCACCAACAGATCGCCGCTACGCACCCCTTGCAGGATCTCCACTCGCTCAGCCGACTGCCGTCCAACCACCACCGGCACGGCCTCCACAGCGCCGCGTTGATAACGGAACACCACCGCTGCGCCATTCACCAGCTGAATGGCATCGGCCGGCACGGAGTAGCGCTGCTGGGCGGAGGGCACCTGGATGAAGGCCGTCACCGCAGTGCCTGCCTGCGGCATCGGCCCATCCACCGTCTGGGCCCGCACCACCGTCACCCGGTTGCCGGTGCCGCTGTCGGGGGCCACCGCCACCACCCGGGCGCGTAGATCCCGTGCTCCCGCTTTCACCCGCAGCAGCTGGCCACTCGCCAGGTTGGCGGCCAGCACAGGCGACACCAGGAACCGCAGTTCGCTCCCCCGCGCATCACTGATCTGCGCCAGCTCGTCTCCGGCTTGGAGCACCGCTCCAGGTGATGTCTTCACAGCGGCAACCTGGCCGCTGATGGGGCTGGGGATCAACAGGCGTCCCATCCGATCGGGCCGTCCCATCGCCATGGCCTTGGCCGTCGCTGCCCGGGCCTCAGCCGCTGCTGTCACGCTGGCGATGCGGCGGCTCTCCAGCTCCTGGGCCGACAGCGCCCCTTGGCGAGCCATCGGCAGGGCCAGCCGGTATTGGTAGGCCAACGATTGGGCTGTGGCCTGGGCCGACTCCGCATCGGCCCGCATCACCGCCGCATCGGCGCTCTGCACCTCGGCGATCGGCTCGCCGGCCCGCACGGCGGTGCCAGGTGCCACCAGCAGGCGCACCACGCGGCCCGCCACGGGCATGCCCACGCTGGAGCGTGCCCCTACGGCTGCCTCCACAAAGCCGGAGATCGGGCGTTCTGTGCCCGTGCTCACCTCCGGGCGCACGACGCTGAGACCTGAACGCCGCAGCTGCTCCTCAGTGAGGGCGATGGTGCCAGCCGGTTCAGCAACATCTGCCGCCGTTGCCGTTGCCGTTGCCGTGGGCGGTGCGGCAGGCCCGCTGCTGTGGCGGCCCAGACCGATCCCCAGCAGCAGGGAGCCGGCGATCGCCAGGGGAACCAGCACCCGGGGCTGGCGCAGGGGTTCCGTGATCCGCTTGAGGCTCGGGTTCATGGCTGGGATGGAGCGAGGGCAGGAGACGGGGCAGCGGCAGGGGGCAACAGCCAATGGCCAAAGCGGGCATAGAGCGCTGGCAACACCAGCAGGGTCAGCGCCGTGGAGGTGATCAGACCGCCGAGCACCACCACCGCCAGGGGCTGCAGGATTTCGTTGCCGGCCCCGAAGGCCAGCGCCAGCGGCAGGGCGCCCAGCGCCGAGGAGAGCGCGGTCATCAAGATCGCGTTCAGACGCTCCAGGCTGCCCTCGCGGATCACCTCGCCCAGGGGCTGGCCGGCGCCGTGGCGGCGGTTGTAGTTGTCCACCAGCAGCAGGCCGTTGCGCACGGCAATGCCGAACAGGGTGATGAAGCCGATCAGCGAGGCGATCGAGAGCACCCCGCCGGTGAGCAACACCGCCACCACCCCGCCGATCAAGGCCAGGGGCAGATTGAGCATGATCGCTGTGGTGGCCGGCAGCGACTTCACCGAGCCCACCATCAGCAGGCTGATCACTGCGGCGGCCACCAGGCTGTAAAAGACGAGGCTGGCGGTGGCCCGTTCCTCCGATTCGAACTGGCCGCCGTAGCCAATCGTGTAGCCCTGGGGCAGACGCACCTCGCGAGCAATCGTGCGCTGGATGTCTTTGACGACCGTGCCGAGGGGCCGGCCGCTGACGTTGGCCGACACCACGATCAAACGGGAGACGTCTTCCCGGTTGACGACATTGGAGCCCAGGCCTTCCTCGATCCAGGCAACACTCCCCAGCGGCACGGTCATGCCGTTGGAGAAGGCCACCGGCACCGATCGGATCGCCTCGAGGTTCTGGCGGGCGTTCTCCTGCAGCTGCACGAGCACATCGCTGCGCACGCCGCTTTCCACCACGTGGCCCACCACCTTGCCGTTCAGGGCGATCTCCACCGCCTGCGACAGCTCCTCCACCGTCAGCCCCAGGGCGGCGGCCAGCGGCCGGTCGACGTGGATCTGCACCTGGGGAATCGGGAGCTGCGGCTCCAGCTGCAGATCCACCACTCCTTCGATCGGCTTGATCACGCGTTCCACGGCCTCGCCGATGCGGCGCAGCTCGCCCAGGTCGGTGCCATAGATCTTGATGGCGATGGCGCTGCGCACCCCCGAGAGCACCTCATCCATGCGGTGGGAGATGAAGCCGCCGATGTTGGGGGCCACGCCGGGCAGCCGCAGAAAGGCCTGCCGCAGTTCGGCAATGGCGGCAGGCCGGTTGGCCATCGCCTGCTCGCTCAGCTCCACATCCACGTGGGCGAGGTTCACGCCGGCCCCATCGGCATCGCCGGGAGCGCGGCCCGTGCGCACCTGCACCCAGTCGAACAGCGGGTTGTTCTGCAGCGAACGGGTGAGGGCCAGGCCAGCCCGATTGGTCATCTCCAGCGACACGCCTGGGTAGAGCACCATCGAATTCACCAGCGACTTCTCGCGGAATTCCGGCAGGAACACCCGCCCCAACGACGGCAGGATCAAAGTTGTGGCCACCACCAGGGCCAGGGCGATGGCCAGCACCCGGCGCGGTGAGCGCAGCGCCAGATCGAGGATCGGCCGGTAGAGCCGTTCGGCCTGAGCAGCCAGCCAGGTGTTCTCTTCCGGCAGCTGCACGGGCGCCAGCAGGATCGCGCAGAGGGCCGGTGACAGCGTCACCGCCACCAACGTGGACGCGGCAATGGAGAACAGGTACGCCAAACCCATCGGCGCAAAGATGCGCCCCTCCACGCCCGTGAGCGAGAAGATCGGTGCGAACACCACCGCGATGATCACGGTGGAGAACAACACGGGTTGGCGCACCTCCACCGAGGTGTCGAACACCACCTGGAGGGGTGATTGAGGTGTGCGGCTGGCCTGGTTGCGGCGCAGACCCCGGTAGCAGTTCTCCATGTCAACGATCGAGTCGTCGACCACTGAGCCAATCGCCACCACCAGCCCGCCCAGGGTCATGGTGTTGATCCCCAGGCCCAGGGCCTTCATCAGCATCAGGCCGATCAGCAGCGACAGGGGAATGGCGCTGAGGCTGATCACGGCAGCTCGCCAGTTCATCAGGAACAACACGATCACCACCGACACGATCAGCACCCCCTGCAGCAGCGACTCGCTCACATTGCGGATGGCGCTGTCGATGAAGTTGCTCTGGCGGAAGGTCTGCTGGACCACCACATCGGCCGGCAGGGTGCGGTTGAGTTCCGCCAGGCGCCGCTCCACCGCCCGCGTCACCGTGGGCGTGTCCACATCGGGCTGCTTGGTCACCATCAGCACCACGGCGGGCTTGCCGTTGAAGCTGGCGTCGCCCCGCTTGAGGGCCGCGCCGCGCTTCACCTCGGCCAGGGTGGAGAGCAGCACCGGCCGCCCCTGCTCGTTGCGCACCGCCGTATCGGCCAGATCGCCCACCTGCGTGATCTGGGCCAGGGGGCGAATCAGCCGCTCCTGGCCGCCGCCGATCAGGAAGCCCCCGGGGCTGGTGGCCATGGCCGAGCCCACGCCCTCCATCACCGCCTTGAGCGAAACGTTGTGAACCTGCAGCTCCTGCGGATCCAGCAGCACCTGAAATTGCTGCTCATCGCCGCCGTAGATCGTGACCTGGGCCACGCCCGGCACCGCCAGGATCGCCTGGCGGTAGGAGCGCAGCACCAGCTGCTGCAGATCCATCAGCGAGGTGGCGCCATCCCCCTTCACCGTGAAGGCCACCTGCAGGATCGTGCCCAGCGGGGAGACCAGGGGTGAGAGTTCGGGAGCTGCGGTATTGGCCGGCAGCTGGGGGCTCACCTGCTGCACCCGCTCCGCCACCGCTTGGCGGGCGCGATAGATGTCGGCGCTCTGGTTGAACACCACCTGCACCATCGACAGGCCCGCCTTGGAGGAGGAGCGCACGGTCTCCACCCCGGGGATCCCGTTCACGGCCGATTCGATCGGCAGCGTGATCCGCGTTTCCACCTCCTCCGGCGAGAGCCCATCGGCGCTGGTCTGCACATCCACCTGGGGCGGGGCAAACGGCGGGAACACATCCAGCGGCATCTGACCCGCGGCCAGCAGGCCCCAGAGGCTGATGATCACCGCCGCAGCAACGATCAGCCAGCGGCGGGCGATCGAAAACCGCAGCGTGGCGTTGAGCAGCCGCTCAAGCATCCGTCTTCCTGCGGCGGCTCAGCCAGACGGCCCCGCCGGCCAGCACCACGATGCCCCCGGCGGCCAGCAGCGGCACAGGCAGGCTGCCGCCGGTGGCCGGTTTGGTGTCGCCTTGGGCAGCAGGCTTGTCATCCCCCGCCGTTGGCTCGGCCTGCTGGGTCTTCAGCGACTCGGCGTAAAGCGAGAGCGCCCCAGAGATCACGATGTCATCGGTGGGATCAATGCCCTCCGTCACCACCACGCGGTCGCCCTGGCTGGCGCCGGTCTGCACGTACACCGGGTCGTAGGTCTTCTCCGTTTGCACAAACAGCAGCGGTTTGCCGTTGGCATCCACCAGCGCAGTGGATGGCACCGAGAGCCCGTCTGGTCCTTGTTCCGGCCTGGCGGTGGCCACCCCCAGCAGCCCATCGCTCTCGGCATTGCGCTGCACCTGGCGGGCATCGCCCTGCTGCTGGAACTCATCGCCGTGGCCTACGTGGGCCATGGCCACGGGAGCTGCTGTCGGAATGGCCAGCAGGGCAGCGGCACAAAGGCTGGTGCTGGCAGCCAGCTGCAGGATCCGGTTCACCAAGGGCCCAGGGGTGTGGGGAATGGGCGGAGGTTGGCGTAACCGGGATGAAAAACAGGTGAAATCGCCCGTGCTGCCTAGCATCTGCCGGCCGGAGCCCACCTTCAATGCCGCTGCGGATCCTGCTGGTGGAAGACGAGGCGGATTTGGCCTCCTCTATCCAGACGGTGCTGCAGCGCCAGGGGCATGTGGTGGATCACTGCCCGGGTGGCCTGGAGGGCTGGACCCTGCTCAGCGGCGAACTGGTCGAGCTGGCCGGCCCCCGCTACGACCTGGCGATCCTCGATTGGATGCTGCCCGATCTGAGCGGCCCTGAGCTCTGTCGACGGGCCCGCGCGGCCGGCCTCGAGCTGCCGTTGCTGCTGCTCACCGCCCGAGCAGGGACAGCCGATCGGGTGGAGGGGCTCGATGCCGGCGCCGACGACTACCTGAGCAAGCCCTTCGCGATGGAGGAACTGCTCGCCCGGGTGCGCGCTCTGCAGCGCCGCCAGCCCGGTTATCGCGAGCCTGTGCTGGAGGTGGGGCCCTACCGGTTCGATGCCCAGTCTGGCCAGCTGCGTGTCAGCAAGTCCGATGGTGTGGTGACAATCCCGCTGGCTGGTAAGGAGCAGCAGCTGATGGCCTATTTCCTGGAGCACCACGAGCGGATCATCTCCGGCTCGCAGCTGCGTCATCAGCTCTGGGACCTGAGTCAGGATCCAGTCAGCAATGTGGTGGCAGCTCAGGTCCGCCTGCTGCGGCGCAAGTTCGCAGCCCATGGCCTGCCCTCGCCGATTGAAACGGTGCCCAGCAAGGGGTATCGGCTTGATCCGCAGGCAGCCCTCCAGACGTGAGCCAACCTCGCTCTCCAGCCCCGCAACTGCTGTGGCGCGCCCGCCTGCGGCTTGCAGGCCTGTCGCTGCTGGTGATGGGTTCGCTGCTCTATGGCGCCGGCTTCTCCATGGGCCGGCTGCTGCTGCAAACCCAGGAAGCAGCGATCAAAAGAGAATTGGAGACGTTGGCCGGCACCCTGCACGACAGCCTCAAACCCGCCCTGCCGCAACAGGCCCGGCCCTCTGCCTCCCTGGCGGCGGTGCTACCAGGGCTGTGCCTGGCCGGTGAGCCGTGCAGGCCGCCAGCCGATCTGATCCATCGCCATGCGATCAGTGCCACCGATCCCGATCGCTTCAAGTTGCGGGTGCTCGATCAACGCGGCGGCTTGATCGCCAGCTCGCCAGGAGCGATGCCCCTGGGGCCAAAGCCTGGGCAACTTGGCTGGTCGCTTTCAGTCGATCAGACCAGCGGGCGCTGGGCCACCTACGTCATTCACCTGCACCATGCCCATGGTCCAAGTGAGCCCACCTGGGGCTACCTGCAGATCTCGCGCAGCCTGGCCGATCTCGATGCGGAAGCAGAGCAGTTGTGGTGGCTGGGTCAAGGCGTTTTTGTCCTGGCGATGCTGGCGATGGCTGCTGCCAGCTGGTGGCTGGCAGGTCTGGCCATGGCTCCGTTGCTGGAGGCCTACCGCAGGCAGGAACAGTTCAGCTCCGATGTGGCTCACGAGCTACGCACGCCCCTGGCCAACCTGCTGGCGGTGGTGGAAGCCGAGCGAGGTGCCGCAGAGCAGGCGACTCCATCGGCAACGGCCAGCCTGAATCGGGTGCTGGTCCAGGGTCAACGGTTGCAGCGGCTGATCGCCGATCTGCTGCTGCTGGCATGCCTGGAGCAGCCCAGTCGGCCGGAGTCACAGGAGCCCTGCCGGATCGCGGAATGCCTGGAGGATCTGATCGAAGACTTCAACGAAACAGCCAGTGCAAAGGGTGTGACGCTTCAGCTGCAGGTCAGCGCTGCTAGCGCAGTGGTGAACGGCCAGGAAAGCGAACTGAACCGGCTACTGGCCAACCTGCTCAGCAACGCCATCCAGCACAGCCCACCTGGAGGTGTGGTGCGCGTGGAGCTGGACCGGCAGGGATCCGAACTTCGTGTATCTGTGAGCGACCAGGGGCCAGGGATTCCTCAAGATGAGCAGGAGCGCATCTTTAAGCGCTTCTACCGCAGCGATGCCAGCCGGTCGCGACAATCCGGCGGCACGGGGTTGGGGCTGGCGATTGCCCAGGCCATCGCCCGGCGTCATCGGGGCAGGATCACCCTGAAGAGCATCCCTGGCGCCGGCAGCACCTTCAGGCTTCAGCTGCCTGCACTGGCCTGAGCCGGCCGGCCGCCGCAACGCTGCCAGGTCACGAGCAGTCCGTTGAGCTCGTTGTGGAGGGATTGCAAATCGGCGATCCGCTGCTCGATCTCGCCGGCCTTGGCGCGGATCGTGGCCTGCAGGTTGTCGCAGGCGCATACCCCGGAGCGGCGCGCTTCCAGCACGGCTGTGATGGTGGGCAAGGGAATGTCGAGGGCCCGCAGGGTGCGGATCAGGGCCAGTTCGCCGTACACCGTTTCATCAAACAGCCGGTAGCGCCCCTCGCTGCGGCCCGAGGGCTGAAGCAGGCCTTGGTCGCAATAGAAGCGGATCGTCTTCACCGAAACGCCCGAGCGCGCCGCCACCGCACCGATCTTTTCGAGCTCCTGGACGGGAAAGTCCAACAGCTGTCGCGTAGCCACTTGACTCTCCATCAAGAGGAGACCCCATCGTAGGAACACAGACGAGCCGTTCCCCATGCGTCCTTTCGCTGCATCGCTTTTGCTAGCTGGCATCTGGGCAGCCCCGGCCCTGGCCCAGGGCGATTCCCACCACCATCACCACAACCACCACCACCATCAGGGCGCCCCTGCTGCTGCTCTCCAGGGCCAGGGGCACGGCAGCCACACCAGCCACAGCCATGACGTCGGGCCGGCCGGCACCACTTACGACCTGCGCTGGCTCGACGCCATGGTGCAGCACCACACCGGGGCGCTGCGGATGAGCGAATTCGTGTTCAACATCGGCTCGCCTGGGGTGGGGGCGCTGGCCAACAGCATCTGGCGCGAGCAGGCCAGGGAAATCAAGGCCATGGGCCAGTGGCGCAAGGCCTGGTATCCGGAAGCGCCGGTGTACCCCGTGTCCCTCAAGGCTGGTGGAGATCCCAACACCATGGCTGGCCTGGAGCGCATGGACGCGGCCCAGATCAAGGCGATGCAGATGATGGGCTCAACCCCCACCAAAGACAACCGGGTGGTGTGGTTTCTCGAGGGCATGATTGCCCACCACGGCGGTGCCCTCCAAATGGCCCACGACGCTCTGGACAAGAGCAGCCATTCCACCGTGCGCCGGCTGGCCCGGGAGATCATTGTGGCCCAGCGCGCTGAAATCATCGAGCTGCGGCGCATGCTCGGGCGTGAGGGCTTGAACAAGCCCGAGTACAGCCAATACGACGTCCTCTTTCGGTTTTGAATCCTCAGGTTCTGAATCGATCATCGCCAATCTCATAGCAGCCGATGGATTTCTTTTCGATGACAAGGCGAACAGTTCTGATCGCCCTGGCGCTGGCGTCAATGCCGCTGGCCGGCCATGCCCATCCCAAGGGGCTGTACGACAACCAGCAGCAAGCGGAGCAGCGGGCCAAGGAGCTGGGCTGCACGGGCACCCACCAGAACAGCGGCAAGTGGATGCCCTGCAGCAATGAAGCAACCCTGCACCAGCACCTGCGTCACCACTGAAGCGTCATGGCGTTTTTGCCCCAAACCCGCTGGCGCCAGCTGCACCGCTGGGTGGTGCCGATCGCGGCGGCGCCACTGTTGCTCACGGCGGCCACCGGTTCGCTCTACAGCCTGCTCCTGGAGCGAGGCATCGATGCCTTCTGGCTGATCCAGATCCACTCCGGCCGCTTTGGGCCGCTGAATCTGCAGCCCTACTACTCAGGGCTGCTCGGGCTGTTCACGCTGGTGGTGATCAGCTCGGGCCTGGCTCTTCTGTTTTCAAGACGCAAGGTCAAGGTCTGAGGTCGCCTCAGCGACCGGTGAGCATCACCGCCCCCATGGCGGCCATGATCAGGTTTTCCGCAAAGCTCACCACGCCAAGAGGCGTTTTCGAGTTGCCGCCCACGCAGGCGCAGTTGAGCGCCAGGTGATCGATGAACACGGCCTTTCCCACCGACACCATGCCCATGGCGCCGAGCAGCACTGCCACGGCGCCCACCGGCTGAGTAGCGGCGTTGGGCTCAGGTTGGAGCAACACTCCGAGGCCCACCAGCAACTCGATCCCGGGGTAGAGGTGACCCCAGGGTCGCCAACGCCGGCTGAGCAGGTCGTACTTGCGGAAGCTGGCGGCGAAGGCGTCCACATCCATCAGCTTGAGCATGGCCAGCAGGCAGATGGCGAACCCCATGAAGCCGCTCACCTCGGCTGCCAGCACCAGGGCCATCAGGCCAGCGGTGAGGAACACGGCCACCACAGGCGCGTAGGAGATCTCAGCGGCTTCCGGCCGTACGCCCAGCCGCACCGCCAGATCGCTGGACCCACCGATCCGCTCATCCCCTGCGAAGACCTGCGGTGTGGTGGCCACTCCATGGGCGAGCTTGAAGGCCTCCACCTCCTCGGCGCTGGTGAGGCGATGGTCTTCAAAGGGGATGTGCCGTTCCTGCAGCAGCCGCATCGCCCGTATTCCCCAAGGGCAGGCATGGTCCGGCAGATCCATCCGGTACAGCCGGACGGCATGAAGCGTGGAGGAGGCCATGGCAGCCACGAACAGCGCAGAATCTCTCCAGTGTGAAGTCTCTAGTTACTGGAGGGTCAAGGTGCCTGCGGCTGCCCGGTCCAGGGAGTTCGCACAGAAGCGGGCATCCTGGGAAAAAGTGAGTGCAATCCATGCGTGATCACAGCGGCCAGCAGCTCACAGCCCGAGAGATGGTTCGGGCTCACGCCTACCCCGTGCTCGCCGCAGTGAGCACCGTGGCTCTGGTGGTTATCGCTGCCAGCCTCGTGCCCATCGCCAGACAGGCCGATCACATGAATCGCTGCCTGACTTCACCAGGTGGCCCGGGTTGCCACCGATTCCGTTGAATGCTTCTCAGTGCCTTGCGCTGGGGCATCGAACAGCTGATCGAAGCGGCCGTTCTCCTATCGGCACAAGTCACAACAACGCAACAGCCGAGATCGTTTGTGTTCGAGCTGGGCCTGGGCTGACCGCTCTATCGCCAGCTGCTGCGTTCAGCGGCAGCTTGGAGAGACGCAGCAGGTAGCCCGCCATCGCTTACAGCGCCTCGATCCCCCGCAGCGCTAACCCAGCCTTAAACCGCCGACTACCGCCCCTTTGCTCCGGGGCTCGGGGAGCTCCATAGCGTTTCCCCAACCTTCGGCCGAGGCCGTCATGGTGTTTACGCCAGCTCCACAGAGTGACGCCCGGGAATCGTTCCGCCAGTTGCTGGAGGAGAGCTATCAACGCCGCAGCCTGGTGCATGTCACCGCCGGCAGCAGCGTGCCCTTGCTCAAGAAGAACGTGTGGTTGGTGGTGAGGGGGATGGTGAGCCTCAGCACCATCTCGTATCAGGGCGATGAGCTGCTGGTGGGGCTGGCTGGGCCCAACGAGCCCTTCGGCGAGCCTCTCTCCAACCTCGACACCTACGAGGCCCGGGCCCTGGCCGATTGCGATCTGCTCTGCCTGTCGTGCGACGAGATCGCCCAGGCGCCCCATCTGGCCGTGGCCGTGCTGCAGGGCCTAGGTGCCCGCTACCGCCAAAGCGAAGCCCTGCTGGCCCTGCTGGGGCTGCGCCGGATCGAGGATCGGGTGCGGGGCTTTCTGGAGCTGCTGGCCAACGACTATGGCCAACCCTGTGACCAGGGTCTTCGCCTCGAGCTGCGCCTCACCCACCAGGAGATCGCCAACGCCCTCAGCACCACCCGGGTCACCGTGACCCGCGCCCTGGGCAGCCTGCGCGAACAGGGTTGGCTGCAGCTCGACTCCCATCGCCGCCTGGTGATCAGCCACCTGCCTGTCGTCCGGCGTTGATTCAGCACCGTTCGACACCCACTGCCACGGCTGCTGCGGGCACCAACCTTGCAGCCCTCTCGCCGTTCTGGGGGGCGACCCTGGTTCGCGACAATGGCCAGATGCCAGCCCGCCTGCTGCTCGTCGAGGACGACGAAACCATCCGCGAAACGATTCGTGAGGCCCTTGTGCAGGAGGGCTTTGCCGTGAGCGCCTGCGGCAATGGCCGCGATGCCCTCAACACCCTGCAGAGCGCCCCGGAGGGGGAGGGTTTTGAGCTGGTGGTGCTCGACCTGATGTTGCCGGGGCTGGGCGGTCTGGAGGTGTGCCGCCAGCTGCGTGCCGCCGACGACCAGACCCCGATCCTGGTGGTGAGTGCCCGCGATACCGAAACCGACCGGGTGCTCGGCCTGGAAGTGGGTGCCGACGACTACCTGGTGAAGCCGTTCGGCATGCGTGAGCTGGTGGCCCGCTGCCGGGCCCTGCTGCGCCGCACCGCCAATCCGGCCAGCCAGCCTCGGGTGCTGGAGCACGCCAACCTGCGCCTGTATCAGGAGGAGTGCCGGGTCACGCGCAATGGCGTCGATGTGAACCTCTCGCCCAAGGAATACCGGCTTCTGGAGCTGTTCATGCAGCATCCCCGGCGGGTGTGGAGCCGCGACAAGCTGCTGGAGCACATCTGGGGCATCGACTACTTCGGCGACAGCAAGACCGTGGATGTGCACATCCGCTGGCTGCGTGAAAAGCTCGAGGACAACCCCTCCGCGCCGGTGCACCTGATCACGGTGCGTGGCTTTGGCTACCGCTTCGGTTGAATCACACGCCCTTGAGTCGTTTGCCCAAGCCCTTTGCCTGGCTGCGGAGCCCCAGGTCTGCCCGCCGCCGGCCCACCGCCAACCTGCCCACGGCCCGGGAGCTGCTCAGCTGGATGGATACCTCTCCGGCCGGCTGGATCCTGCTGAACCGCGAGGGCCGGGTGTGTCACCTCAATCCCCGGGCGGAGCAGCTGCTGGGGGTGAGCGGCGGACTGCCGGCTGAGGGCCTGCCCCTGGAGAGCCTCTGCGGCGACAGCACCTTGCTGGAGGCCGTGGCGATTGCCCGTCGCCTTGATCGTCCCCAGCGGCTGGATTGGCGCACCCGCCGCGAGGATCTCGATGTGTTGGTGGCGCCGGCCAGTGGCGGCTGGCTGGGGGTGCAGCTGCAGAACCGCCGCTCGCTCGAGGCCCAGCTGGAGCAGCAGGAGCGCTGGGTGAGCGATGTGGCCCACGAGCTCAAAACGCCCCTCACCGCCCTGCTGCTGGTGGGTGACAGCCTGGCCGCCCAGGTGAACAGCGGCAATGCTCACCTGGTGGAGCGGTTGCAGCGGGAACTGCTGCGGCTGCAGGAGCTGGTGGGTGATCTGCTGGAGCTCTCCCGTCTGGAGAACACCCTGCCCGGCACGGGTCTACCGCTGGCACCGCTGCTGCTGCCTGACCTGGTGGAGCAGGTTTGGGCGGGATTGCGGCCGCTGGCCGAGCAGCGGGCTATCGCCCTGGACCTGCAGACGCCGCCGGCGCTGAGCATTGCGGCCGATCGCTCGCGTCTGCACCGGGCCCTGCTCAACCTGCTCGACAACGCCATTCGCTACAGCCCCGATGGCGGGGTGGTGCATGTGCGGCTGGAGAGCCGGGCCGGCTGGTGCCTGATCGGGGTGCAGGACCAGGGCCCTGGCTTCAGTGCCGCCGACCTGGAGCACATGTTCGAGCGCTTCTACCGGGGCGACCCCTCGCGGGTGCGCAGTCAGCGCACCGGCAGTGGTCTCGGACTGGCGATCGTGCAGCAGATCGCCGCCAGCCATGGCGGTCGGGTGCAGGCCCACAACCATGGCGCCGGCGGCGGTGTGATCGAGCTGCTGCTGCCGGTGGGACCCTGATCTTGGTTCGTTACAGCTGAGCTGCCGCCCTGTCGGGGCTGCATAGGGTCCAATCAGGCCTCCCTGTGTGGCATGAAACGGCACCATCTCAAGACGCTCCAGGCCCTGTTCGCCCATCCCCTGCAGCACGGCGTGCGCAGCTCCCGCGTGGAGGCGCTGTTCCGCAGCCTGGGTGCGGAGGTAACCGGCCTCGATGCCCGACGCCTGCGCATCCAGATGCCCAGTGGCGCCGAAACCTGGATCCACACCGGCTGTGGCGTGGGCCAGCCCGATCTCGATGCCGAGGCGGTGATGCGGGTGCGCCACTTTCTCGAGGCGTCCGGCGTGACCCCCGACCACCCGGAAGCCGATGCCGCCAGCCCCCGCGGCGACCAGAGCCATCGGCTGGTGTTGCACCTCACCCACACCCACACCGATGTGTTTTCACTCGAGGGCGACGCGGTGGAGCATGCGCTGCTGCGCCCCTACGGTCTCTGGGGCAGCGGCGAAAACCTCAGCCATCGCCACGACCGAGACATCGCCGGCCAGCGGGCTCCGCTCGACACCGACTACCTGGCTCGGATCACCGAAGCGATGCGCTCGGCTGATGCGGTGCTGCTGATGGGCCATGGCACCGGCGAGAGCGACATGCGACAGGTGCTGCTCACCTACCTGCACAACCACCACCGCGAGCTGCTCGATCACATCGTGGGCGTGGTGACCCTGGCTGAGGCCCATCCCAGCGATGAGGCCATGCTGGCCCTGGCCCGCGAGCACTTCGGCAACCTGCCCCACCGGCGACCCATCCTGGTTCCAGGCCAGGCCACCCCATGACGCCTCGGATGCCCGCCGCCACGCTCGAGGTGGTGGTGCCTGCGGGCGGGCAGCAGCTGCCGGGGATGCTGGTGCTGCCTGCACGGGCCGAGGGGCTGGTGCTGTTTGCCCACGGCAGTGGCAGCAGCCGCAACAGTTGCCGCAACCAGTCGGTGGCCACCACCCTTCAGCAGGCCGGTCTGGCCACCCTGCTGTTTGATCTGCTCAGTGCCGAGGAGGAGCGCCGGGACCAGCAGGATCATGCGCTGCGGTTCGACATTCCCCTGCTGGCAGAGCGGGTGGTGGCGGCGATCGACTGGGCCCATGGCGAGCCGGAGCTGGCGGCGTTGCCGTTCGGGCTGTTCGGGGCCAGCACCGGGGCGGCGGCTGCCCTGATTGCGGCCGCCCAGCGCCCGGAGTTGGTGCGAGCCGTGGTGAGCCGCGGCGGCCGGCCCGATCTGGCCCTCGGCGCCCTGGATCTGGTGCACTGTCCCACCCTGTTGTTGGTGGGCGAGCTGGATATGGATGTGCTCGAACTCAACAACTGGGCGGCGGCCCGGCTTCAGGGGCCCCATCGGCTCCAGGTGATCCCAGGGGCCGACCATCTGTTCGAGCAGCCCGGAACGCTGGAACAGGTGGCCGCCGAGGCCTCGGCCTGGTTTGGCCAAACCCTCGGCGAGCGCCGTCAGCGGGCATAGGCGGGGTCCACCCAGCAGCGCGGCAGCTCTTCGCCTGAGGGGAAGCGCAGCCCGGCCTTGCTCACGCTCTGGGGATCCTGCATTTCCTCGCCGGCGTGCACGCGACCCAGAACCTCCCTGGCGAAGGGATCAAACAGCTGCTTGAGGTCAAGGACCTCCACCAGGCTCCTGTCGTCGCCCTGATGCATCTTCAGAAACATGGTCCCCGCCTCGGCGCTTCGCCTTCAGTCTGGGCAGGGCTGCCGAGGTCAGCGGAGATGGCTTAACAGTTTGCCGAATTGTTGCGATCAGGCACTGAGCAGGCTCCAGCTGTTGCATCAGCGCCTGAATCAGAACCAGCTGTGGAACCGGACGCTGAGCCGGATTTGCAGGTGATGGCTATTTTTTGCTTACCCTCGCTGCCGTCATGCATTTCTGGGCCCCGCAGATCGATCCCGCCCACCCGATGGAGTGCACCCAGGCCGAGCGCTATGCCGTGCGCCGTCTCGACAACCAGCGTTTTCTGGCGGTGCAGGGCGAAGACCAGCACCTGGTGGAGGTGGAGAGCGACGCGGAGGCCCACCTGTTTCACACCCATGAGGCCGCCCTGCGCGCTGCCCAGGACCTCAACGACAACGATCTCGGGCCAGTGGATGTGGTGAAGGTGGAGTGGGAGCCGGCAGGCCGCCCCTAGGGTGCCCCCAACCGGGCCGCAGCAGACGGCAACCTCATATGGCCAGCATCTACGCCGACAACAGTCTCACCATCGGCAAGACCCCGCTGGTGCAGCTCAACCGGGTGACCGAGGGGTGCAAGGCGCGGGTGCTGGCCAAGATCGAAGGCCGCAATCCGGCCTTTTCAGTGAAGTGCCGCATCGGTGCCGCGATGATCTGGCAGGCCGAGAAGGATGGCCTGCTGGGCCCAGGCAAGGAGCTGGTGGAGCCCACCAGCGGCAACACCGGCATTGCCCTGGCATTCGTGGCCGCCGCCAAGGGCATTCCACTCACCCTCACCATGCCGGAAACGATGAGCCTGGAGCGGCGCAAGCTGCTCACGGCCTATGGCGCCCATCTGGTGCTCACCGAGGGACGGCTGGGCATGGCCGGGGCGATCAGCACGGCCAAGGAGCTGGTGGCCAGCGACCCCGATCGCTATGTGTTGCTCCAGCAGTTCGCCAATCCTGCCAATCCCCGCATTCACCACGACACCACCGGGCCCGAGATCTGGAGCGACTCAGGTGGCCAGGTGGATGTGCTGGTGGCGGGTGTGGGCACCGGCGGCACCATCACCGGCGTGAGCCGTTACATCAAGCAGACCCTCGGCAAACCATTGGTGTCGGTGGCGGTTGAGCCCGCCAGCAGTCCGGTGATCAGCCAGACCCGCGCCGGTGAGGAACTCAGGCCCGGCCCCCACAAGATCCAGGGCATCGGCGCCGGCTTTGTGCCGGCCAACCTGGATCTGGAGATGCTGGATCGGGTGGAAACGGTGAGCGATGAGGAGGCCGTGGCCATGGCCCGCCGCCTGATGAAGGAGGAGGGGATCCTGGCCGGGATTTCCTGTGGGGCCGCCACCGTGGCCGCCCTGCGCCTGGCCCGCGAGGAGGCCCATGCCGGCAGCACGATCGTGGTGGTGCTGCCCGATTCCGGTGAGCGCTACCTCAGCTCGGTGTTGTTTGAGGGCATGTTCAACGAGAAGGGCCTGGCTGCGGTGTGAGGGGCTGCCTATAAAGCCAGAGGATCGTGCGGAGCCCCGGTGAACCTCATCACCCTCGAGCCTGCGCCCGACGCGCTGCCCCGGTCACTGGTGGAGTTTCGGTCGGGGCCGGTGATCGAGCAATCCGAGCCCGCTCCGCTGGTGAGGCCAGCTGAACCCGGCACTCCGCAGGATCCCCCGGCAGCCGAGCCCACTGCCATTGGCCCCGGGCTCCTCGCCCAGTGGCTCAACCCGTTGCTCGGGCTGCTGGCGGCCACTCCCCTGCGCAGCATCGACGACCTGGTGGCCGCTGCCCGCATCGTGGCCCTGGCCGTGGTGGCCGGCATCGCGCTCAGGCTCACCGGAGCCACCCTTGGTGCCATCGAGGAGATTCCGCTGCTGGGTGGCCTGCTGGAGCTGGTGGGGCTGGTGAGCCTGTTGCAGTTCCTGGCCCGCAATGCCCTTCGCCAGCAGAAACGGGCCGAGCTGCTCGAGCGCATCCGCCAGCTACGCCGCCAGCTGATGAGTTGAGCCGGCTGGTGTGTTGTTTAGCCACGGGCAGTTTTCTCACGGCTGCGGCGCTCCTCCCCATCACCGAGCTGGGCCTTGCCTTCGTGGCAGCCCAGCTGGCCTTCCTGCACGCCTTCAGCTCCGTGTGGTGCTACTTCAGTGCCGTGCTCTCGCTCTGCAGGGGAATGTGTTTCTCGCGCGCATTGGCCACCAGATAAAAGTGCTGGCAGAGCAGCAGCGAGATCAGATAGATCCGAAATCCGGGAGTAGCGAAACTGAGTTGCTGGGGTTCCTACAGCCCGGAATCACTGAGACATTCCACCACCAGGTTGCTGGTGGAGCGATCCGGTGCCTGATGGCTGCTGCGCAGCCGGAAACGGAAGCTGCGTTGGCTCATGGCGAGATCGACGATCGGAGCGGTGCGAGTGTTGGAGGCAGCGTTGAAGACTGCCCTGATGGCGAGGAGGAGGACAGGGAGCCGGCCTGATGGCGGCGCCAGGCTTCCCAGCCACTGAGCAGGGCTGAGCCGATCAGCAGCAGGGAAAAGCCCTGGCGCAGGCGGCGGTCGTTGAGCTGGGGCGCGAGCCGTTGGCCGATCACCGCTCCGGCCGCCCCGCCCAGCAGCAGGGGCGCCATCAGCGGCAGGCTGGTGGCGGGCCAATGGCCCAGGGCCGCTAGCGCCACCAGGGCATTCACGGCGATCAGCAGCAGGCTTGTGCCGCTGGCCAGTGCCATCGGCAGGCCGGCCAGCAGCACCAGGGCCGGCACGATCGCAAAGCCGCCGCCCACCCCGGCAACGCCTGTGAGCAGCCCCACCAGCACGCCCTGGATGGCCAACAGCAGGGGGCGGCCTTCGGGCCGAGTGCTGGTGGGCCGAGTGCTAGCGGGGGGGGCGTTGGTGCTTGCTGCGTTGGTGGCCTGGCGCCGGTTGAGCAGCCAGGAGGCGAGCAGCGCCGCTGCCGCGAACACCCCGAGCTGCACCGGTTCGCTCACGTGGCCTGCCTTCACCCAGCCGCCACCGATCCAGCTGCCGGCCAGGGCCGGCAACCCCAGGATCAGGGCGGGTCTGGGGGCGAACTGGCCGCGGCGCACGTAGGGGCCCAGGTTGGCCAGGGCCAGCAGCATCACCACGAGCAGCGAGAGCGGCACGGCCTCACGGGTGGGCAGGGCGGCACCGCTCACCAGCAGGGGCAGCAGCAGGATTGAGCCGCCGGCCCCCAGCACTGAGAGCAGGAAGCCGATCAGGGCGCCGCCGCCGGTGAGCAGGGCCAGGCTGACCGGATCCATCAGAGCTTGACCCGGTTCCAGGGCATGGCGGCCAGCAGGCGGGCCATGCCGCAGAAGCCGCTCACGCCGGCAAACACCAGCCCGGCGCCCACAAACCCGCTGAGCCAGATCCAGCCCGGCGCCACCGTCTGGCTCAGGATCACCCCCAACAGCACCAGCGAGCCGGCGGCGATCTGCACCTGGCGCATCAGTGGCAGCGGTGCGTTCTTGAGCTTGCGCAGCGGCAGGCCGGCCTGCTGCCAGGCGGGGATGCCGCCCTCCAGGTCAGCGAGTGGCGCGGAATGGCCCAGCCGGAGCAGCTGGCTCAGGGCCTGGGTACTGCGGTTGCCGCTGTGGCACACCAGCACCAGCGGACCGCGGGGCAGGTCGGCCTGGGTGATGCGCGAGAGCGGCACGTTGAGGCTGCCGGAGATGTGACCGCCGGCATATTCCATCGGTTCGCGCACATCGATCACCTTCACGCGCTGCTCGGCCAGTTGGTCGGCCAGCTCGTGGGCGTTGATGCGCTGCTTGGTGGGGGCTTGGGTCATGACAGAACCAGGAGAAGGGATGAAATCGAGAATGGGATGAGAAATAGGATTGGAAAAAGGATTTAAAGCAGGACCGAAAACAAGAGCAGGGGCGGGTTCGATCTCTCCATCTCGATTGGAGTCGCGACCTGGATCAGCGCCCCTGTTTGCTGCCCTGCCTGTCCTCAGCTGACCGGCCTTCAGCTGGCGGCCACCACTCCCTCCAACGGATAGCCCTCGTCGCTCCAGCGGCTGAGGCCGCCCCGCAGGTTGGCCACCTGCTGCCGGCCGGCCTTGAGCAGTTGCTGGGTGGCCAGGGCCGAGCGGCTGCCCGAATGGCACACCACCACCACCGGGCGATCGCCTGGAATGCTGCTGGCCCGGGCCTCCAGCTCTGGCAGGGGGATCATCAGGCTGCCGGCCACGTGGCCGTCGGGCCCCTCAAACTCCTCGCTGGAGCGCACATCCAGGATCGTGAGCTGGCCCTGGTGCTCGGCTACCCAGGCGGGGGTGAGTTCCGGCAGGCCGGCGTAGCTGCGCTGCAGTGGCGCCCAGGCGGGCGCTTCGGTGGCGGTATCCCGCGGTTTGCCGGAGCGCATGTTGCCGGGCAGGGCCTCCGCGATCTTGTGGGGGTGGGGCAGCCTCATGTTCTCCATGTGGCCCACGAAGTCGCGCTCGGTGGCGGTGCCGCCCAGGCGGGCGTTGAAGGCCTTTTCTTCGGCCACCGAGGTCATGGTGCGGCCGGTGTAGTCGTGGCCGGGGTAGAGCAGGCAGGAGTCGGGCAGGGTGAAGATCTGGCCGGTGATCGAGGACCAGAGGGTGTGGGCGTTGCCCTGCTGGAAGTCGCAGCGGCCGCAGCCACGCACCAGCAGGGCATCGCCGGTGAAGGCCATGCTCTGGTCGTCGAGCACGAAGGTGAGGCAGCCATTGGTGTGGCCCGGGGTGCTGCGCACCTCCAGGGAGCGGCCGCCGAAGCTCACACGATCGCCATGCTGCAGGGGCCTGGTCACGTTTTCGGCGCGGGCCGCGGCGGCCAGGCCGATGGCGCAGCCGGTGGCCTCGTGCATCAGCCAGCTGCCGGTCACGTGGTCGGCGTGGGCATGGGTGTCGAGGCAGACCACCAGGTCGATGTCGAGTTCCTGGATGAGCGCAAGGTCGCGGGCGTGGCGCTCGAACACCGAGTCGATCAGCAGGCCCTCGCCGCTGGGCACATCCACCAGGAGATAGGTGTAGGTGCCGGTGTCGGCATCGAACAGCTGGCGGAACAGCAGGGAGCCACCGCCTGCGGCGGCAGCCAGGGACACCGATGGAGAGGTGGAGGGGGCCGGTGCAGTGGTCATGACTGAACCAGGTTTAACTCTTATGACCATAGCCGCATAAAGGGGCAGCGCTAATGGCTGGGGGCTGGTCGGCCTCGCGCAGGATGCGTCGCCCGCCGCTGAGCACCAGCAGGCTGATGCCGCTGCCAATCAGCAGATCGGGAATGGGGCTGCCGCTCCATGCCACCAGCAGGCCGGCGGCGATCACGCCCAGGTTGGCCAGGGTGTCGTTGGTGGAGAAGATCACCGAGGCGCGCATGTGCATGCCCCCCTGGCGGTGGCGGCGCACCAGAACCAGGCAGAGCAGATTGGCCGCCAGGGCCAGGGCGCCGATCGCCACCATCAGGGCGCTGCTCGGCTCACGGCCCAGCAGCGAGCGCCGCAGCACATCCAGCAGCACCCAGGTGGCGAGGGCGATCTGGAGCCGGCCGCTGAGCACGGCAGCCTGGCGCTGTTGCCCAATGCTGCGGCCCACGGCACCCAGGCTGAGGGCGTAGACACCCGCGTCGGCGAGCATGTCAAGCGAGTCGGCGATGAGGCCGGTGGAGCCCGCCCGCAGCCCAAACGCGAGCTCCACCACAAACATGGCGGCATTGATCAGCAGCACCACCCAGAGGGTGCGCCGCTGTGTCGCCGCCATGTCGGCAGCGAGGTCGGCCGCGCAACCGCAGCCGGAACTCCCTGGTGTGTTGCCCACGGCCTGAGCTCCCCCTAGCCCTTGAGATCGAACCGATCGGCCTCCATCACCTTCACCCAGGCACTCACGAAGTCGCACACGAAGCGACCGGCGCCGTCGCTCTGGGCATACACCTCGGCGATGGCCCGCAGCTGGGAGTTGGAGCCGAACACCAGATCCACCCGGGTGCCGCTCCAGCGCAGCGCACCGCTGCTGCGGTCGCGGCCCTCGAACAGCTCGCCGGTCTGATCGACCGGCGACCAGGTGGTGGCCATGTCGAGGAGGTTCACGAAGAAGTCGTTGCTGAGCACCCCCGGCCGCTCGGTGAAGACGCCATGGCGCCCGCCACCGCTGTTGGCGCCGAGCACCCGCAGGCCGCCCACCAGCACGGTCATTTCCGGCGCGCTCAGGCCCAGCAGCTGGGCGCGGTCGACGAGCAGATGCTCAGCGGTCACGCTCATCGGCCCCTTCTGCCAATTGCGGAAGCCATCGGCCTGGGGCTCCATCACCGCAAACGAGGCCGCCTCGGTGTGCTCCTGGCTGGCATCCATCCGGCCCGGGGTGAAGGGCACCTCCAGCGGCTGGCCGGCGGCGGCGGCGGCCTGCTCCACGCCCACGCCACCGGCCAGCACGATCAGATCCGCCAGCGACACCCGCACGCCATCGGTGCGGGAGGCGTTGAAGGCCTGCTGGATGCCCTCCAGCACGCCCAGCACCCGCTGCAGCTGCTCGGGCTGGTTCACGGCCCAATCCTTCTGCGGGGCCAGGCGCACCCGGGCGCCGTTGGCGCCGCCACGTTTGTCGGAGCCGCGGAAGGTGGAGGCCGAGGCCCAGGCGGTGCTCACCAGCTCCGCCACGCTGAGCCCGGAGGCGGCCACGCGCGCCTTGAGGTCGGCGATGGCGGCCCCGTCCACCAGGGGATGGTTCACCGCCGGGATCGGGTCTTGCCAGATCAGCTCCTCGGCGGGCACTTCAGGGCCGAGGTAGAGGCATCTGGGCCCCATGTCGCGGTGGGTGAGCTTGAACCAGGCGCGGGCGAAGGCGTCGGCAAAGGCCTCCGGGTGCTGGTGGAAGTGGCGCGAGATCGGCTCGTAGATCGGATCGAAGCGCAGCGACAGATCCGCCGTGGTCATCATCGGCGGGTGCTTGAGCCCGGGGATGTGGGCGTCGGGGATCAGGTGTTCCTCGCGGCAGTTCTGCGCCTGCCACTGCCAGGCGCCGGCGGGGCTCTTGATCAGCTCCCACTCGTAGCCGAACAGCATGTCGAAGTAGCCCATGTCCCAGCGGGTGGGGTTGGGTTTCCAGGCGCCCTCGATGCCGCTGGTGGTGGCATCGGCCCCCTTGCCGCTGCCGTGGCGGTTGGCCCAGCCCAGGCCCATCGCCTCCAGCGGCGCCCCCTCCGGCGGCGGCCCCACCAGCTCGGCGCTGCCGGCGCCATGGGCCTTGCCGAAGGTGTGGCCGCCGGCGGTGAGCGCCACGGTCTCCTCGTCGTTCATCGCCATGCGGGCGAAGGTCTCGCGCACGTCGCGTCCCGACGCCACCGGGTCGGGCACCCCATTGGGACCCTCGGGGTTCACGTAGATCAACCCCATCTGCACGGCGGCCAGCGGGTTTTCCAGTTGGCGATCGCCGCTGTAGCGCTCATCGCCGAGCCAGGTGGTCTCGTTGCCCCAGTAGATGTCTTCCTCGGGCTGCCAGATGTCGGCGCGGCCGCCGCCGAAGCCGAAGGTGCGCAGCCCCATCGATTCGAGGGCGGCATTGCCGGCCAGGATCATCAGGTCGGCCCAGGAGATGCGGTTGCCGTATTTCTGCTTGATCGGCCACAGCAGCCGGCGGGCCTTGTCGAGGTTGCCGTTGTCGGGCCAGCTGTTGATCGGCGCAAAGCGCTGGTTGCCGGTGCCGCCGCCGCCGCGGCCATCGGCGGTGCGGTAGGTGCCCGCGCTGTGCCAAGCCATGCGGATGAACAGGCCGCCGTAGTGGCCCCAGTCGGCCGGCCACCACTCCTGGGAGTCGGTCATCAGCGCGATCAGGTCGCGCTTGAGGCCGTGGTAATCGAGCTTCTCGAACGCCTCGGCGTAGTTGAACGCGTCCCCCAGGGGATTGGAGGCCGGGCTGTGCTGGTGCAGGATCGCCAGGTTGAGCTGCTGGGGCCACCAGTCGCGAGGGGAGGGACCGCGGCCCGCCACGGGCATGGGAGCGGCGCCGTGGTTGAAGGGGCACTTGCCGAGTTCGGTCATGGCGGCGCTGCTGCGGTTTCGGGCACTGCTCGGACCGTAGGCAGCCCGATCCGGGCCGTGACGCACTGGTCACACCCAGTGACGGTTCCTCCTCGTGCCCTGCTCCCTCAGGCCCACCAGGGCTGGGAGCCATCGCGAAAGTCGGTCTCGCTCCAGGGGCTGAGCAGCACCTGGTCGTTCACAACCTCCACGTGGGCCAGGGCCAGAGACAGGGGCGCGGGGCCTCGCACCACCTTGCCGGCTTCGTCGTATTGGCTCCCATGGCACGGGCAGATGAACTTCCCGGCAGCAGCATTCCACGGCACCACGCAGCCCAGGTGGGTGCAGATGGCGTTGATGCCGTAGCTGCCGATGGCGTCATCGCCGCTGACGATCAGGTAGGTGGGGTCGCCCTTCAGTCCTTGCGCCAGGCTGCGCTCCCCGCTCGTGTGGGCGCTGAGCCAGCCGCTGGCGGAGATCGGGCTCCCCAGTTCATCGCGGGCCAGCACTCCTGCAGCGCCGCCACCCGTGCGGGGCGGCGCGAAGAAGCGCAGGGCCGGGTAGAGGGCGCCGCCCACCACGCCAGTTACGGCACCGAAGGTGAGCAGGTTGAGCAGCTGGCGACGGGAGGGATCGGGCACGTCATCGCCGCTGACTGGCGGCAGAGCGTTGGCATCGGACATGGAAAGCACCTCATATAATGGTGACGTGATTACAGCATAAAAGACTTGATGCCTGGTTCGTGGTTCTCCCCTCGCGCTGTGCCGTCATGCCCCTGTTGATGCCCCGGGAGGTGGAAGCCCTCCAATGCGCCCTTGACCTGGCCTATCAGGGCTGGGCTGCTACCGATCAGGTGATCCGTGTGCACGGTGAGGTGCGACCTTTCTCCCGGATCCGTGCCGCCGAGCAGGCCCGCATCCACCTGTTCTGGAAGCTGTTTGTGGCCCACGGTTTGCCGATCCCGCCCAGTCCCTGGACGGGCCTGATCCCCGCGCCGGATTCACTGGTGGAGGCCTGCAGCCAGGCACTGGAGCAAGAGCGCTCACGCCTCAGGCGCTACCGCCAGCTGCTGGCCTGCACGGAACAGGAGACACTGCGCCAGGCATTCAGCGGCCAGCTGGAAGCCAGCGAGCGTCGCCACCTGCCGGCGTTGGAGCGCTGCGGCCAGTGCCGCAACACCCTGGCGGGGGGCTGCCCGGATGGCCCCTCGCGTCCGACCTCAGCGCCCCCGCGGCGTTGCGTGACCCGGGCCCATCAGGATTGGTTGTGGGTGGAATGAGGGCTGGACCCCGGACCGTGTTTCTGCATGGTTGGTGCGGCCATGGTGATGAGGTCCAGCACCTGCAGGCCGCCTTGCCCATGCCCCTGTTGGCCCCCAGTTGGATGCCAGCCCCAGGGTCGCTGGATCTGGCCAATTGGCCTCTAGCGGCAGATGGGGCCATGGCCCCGGTCATGGCTGCAGTGGGCGAGGAGATTCGCCAGCATGTGCGTCAAGTGATCCTCCAGGCCGGGTTTGCCGGGTCCGTGCTGATCGGCCACTCCATGGGCGGAGGGCTGGCCTGTGTGCTGGCCGCAGACCCCGAGATTGCCGCCCAGGGCCTGGTGCTGCTCGATTCGAGCGTGCCGATGCCGCCCCAGCGCCGCGCCGACACCTTGGTGCGCATGGGCCAGTGGATCGTCCGTGCTGTGGAGGAGGGGCGCAGCGCTGCGCAGGCCGCCTGGGTGGCGGAGCAGCCCAATCGCACCGATCACTTTTTCCACTCCAGTGACCGGGGGCCGGCTCGGGCCTTGATCGAGCGGCGCATGGCCCATGCTCCGGTGGTGGAGGCGGCCGCCGCCCTTGGGGGCTATGTGCAATGGCCGATCGATGGGGCGTTGCAGCAGGTGCGCTGCCCGGTGTTGGCCTTCGCGGCGGATCCGGGCCGGCTGCCGGTTGCGGCGTTGCGGCAGGCCCGGCCCGACGCCACGATTCAGACCATCCGCCAATGCGGCCACTTCGTGCATGTGTTCGCCGGCGAGCGCGTTCGCGCCGATCTGGAGCGCTGGCTGCCCACTCTCTAGGACCTTGCTCATGTTCAACACCTTGCAAAAACGCCTGGAGAGCTGGGGCTTTTCCTGGGCAGGCCTGCGTGACAACCGCCATGGCGAATGGTGGGTGCTGGCCCAGATGGCGCTGATCGCAGCGCACGCCCTGCCGCCAGAGCCGCCCCTGGCCGCCTTCGGGCTGCAGTGGCCCCTGGTTTGGCGGCTCATCGGTGCGGTGGTGGTTGTGATTGGCCTGGCCGTTGGCGCCCAGGGGGCCCTCAACCTCGGCGACAGCCTTAGCCCCCTGCCGGAGCCGATTCCTGGTGCACCCCTGGTGACGGAAGGGGCCTATGGCCGCTGCCGGCACCCGCTATATCAATCGTTGCTGCTTTGCTCCCTGGGGGTGACACTGCTGTTGGGCAGCCTGCTGCACCTGGGACTGTTGCTGGCCCTGGCACTTGTATTGGCGCTCAAGGCCCGGCGGGAAGAGCAGCGTCTGTGCCTTAGCCATCCCGACTATCCGGCGTATCGCCAGCGCACGCCCGCAATCATTCCCCACATGCCGGGGCTCGACTGGCGCACCACCTGAACACTGATGAACCTGCTTCGCTTCCTGCAAAAGCAACTGATCTGGGCGGTGCCGGCCGCCATGGTGTTCGGTCTGATCTGGGGCATCTGGCTGCCAACGGAATGGCTTAAGGCCACCGTGATTCCCCTCACCTTCCTGATGGTCTACCCAATGCTGGTGGACTTGAGACTGTCCCTGTTGTTCAGTGGCCGAGAAAACAGGGTTCAGCTGACCGCCCAGGCGATCAACTTCCTGGTGATCCCGTTTGTGGCGCTGGCGATCGGCCGGCTGTTTTTTCCAGACAAGCCCTTCTTAATGCTGGGGTTGCTGCTGGCGGCACTGCTGCCCACCAGTGGCATGACCATCTCCTGGACGGGCTTTGCCAAAGGCAACCTGGAAGCTGCTGTGCAGATGACTGTGGTGGGTCTGGTGCTCGGCTCGATCGCCACCCCCTTCTATGCCAAGTGGCTGGTAGGGGCTGTGGTGGAAGTTCCCCTGGGGCAGGTTTTCCGCCAAATCATCCTCATCGTGGCGCTGCCGCTGCTGCTCGGTCAGATCACCCGGGGCGTGCTGATTGCCCAGCGCGGCAAGGAGCACTACCAGAAAGTGCTCAAGCCCCTATTTCCTCCCTTCTCCACCCTGGGAGTGCTGGGGATCGTGTTTGTGGCCATGGCGCTGCAGGCCCGCTTCATTGCCAGCCAGCCAGTGGTGCTGGTGCAGATGCTGGTTCCTCTGCTGATCCTCTATGGCCTCAATTTCCTGCTGAGCACCCTGGTGGCGCAGCGCTTCTTCTCGCGTGGTGATGCCATTGCCCTGGTGTATGGCACGGTGATGCGCAATCTCTCGATCGCCCTGGCGCTGGCGATGACGGCCTTTGGCCGCGAGCAGGGGGCC
This sequence comes from Prochlorococcaceae cyanobacterium, assembly GCA_044235095.1. Taxonomy (GTDB): domain Bacteria; phylum Cyanobacteriota; class Cyanobacteriia; order PCC-6307; family Cyanobiaceae; genus NIES-981. The sequence continues at coordinate 28,853 of JBIIIC010000013.1, forward strand.
CAGATCGCCCTGATCATTGCCCTGGCCTACATCGTGCAGGTGCAGGCGGCTGCCTGGTACGTGAGGTTCTCGGATCGCCTGTTTGGCCCGGCGCTCACAGGGACCACTGAATAGCCGGAATCACGCTCTGCCGCCGGGCAGTGCTGCAACCCTTCGCTGTCCGCGTGTGCGGGCCATGCCATGACTTCCTTAACAGATGCCGAAATCCAAGCGCTTCATGACGCCCTCGACGACGAGGACCACGCTTGGTCCGTCTATTCCCAGGTGCTGCAGGACTTCGGGCCCGTTCGTCCGTTTCTGAACATCCGCGATTCGGAGCAGCGGCACATCCAGGCGTTGCACCGCCTGTTTCATCGGTACAATCTGCCGATTTCGCCCAATCCCTGGGGCATGGCCACGGTCCCCCGTTTCAAAAGCCTGAAAGAAGCCAGCGAGGCAGGCGTGCAGGCTGAGATCGACAACGTCGACCTCTACAAGCGAATCCTCGGTGCCACTGAACGGCCAGAGATCCTGCAGGTGTTCAGGCGGCTGCAGGCTGCATCTCAGGAGCGCCATCTGCCTGCCTTTCAGCGGGCGGCCGCGCGTTACCGCGATGAGGCTGGATCAGTGGAGCCAGATGGCCACGGACCAGGCTCCTGCGGAGCAGGTCAGCATCACTGCAGGGGTAGAGGAGACGGCAGAAGGAGGCACGGCCCAGAGACTGATCAGCGGGTCGAACGCTGAGGGTCGAGCGGCCCTGGGTGAGGCTGCTGGCGCCCTGGCCGGCCAACCCGCCAGGGCAGATCCCCTTCCATCTCCACCTGAATGGAGAAGCTCAAGATGGTGCGCACCACCACCAGCAGCCCCAGCGCCATCACGCTGGAGATCGTGAGGTTGAGCGAGACGCTGCGCATCAGGTCTGCGGCGATCAGCACCTCAAGTCCGAGCAGCAGCGCCTTGCCAAAGGTGCGGCGTGCCACGAGATAGGACGCTTTGCCGCCCGCAATGCGGCCCACATCAATCGCGCGACCACAGGTCACGAAGGTGCCGCCCACCAGCACCGCCACACCCAGCAGGTCGAACAGCTCGGCCAGCTGGGCAATCACGTGCAACGTGAGCGACGGTGTCATCATCTGGCCATCAGTTGGTGGCCCCTTGCGCCGCCAGGGCGGCCTGCACCTCGGGGATGTAGACGGCGTACATGCCGCGCAGGTCACCCGGCTTGAAGTTGAAGGCCTTGTCAGCTGGGTACTTCTCCTTCACGAAGGCGGGGCGGCTGTCCTTGCTGCCGTGGCAGGCCAGGCAGCTGGCCTGCACGTCGATGCGGCGGTAATAGTTCACGCCCGGCCCTTGCTCGGCGGTCGCGGGTTCCCACAGCCCTGTGATCTCGGGGTGCTTGGCGAACAGATCGATCACGTCGCTTTCCTGGCTGCCGGCGGGGGCGTGGTCGGGATTGCGGTACTTGCTGGCCACCTGGCGCACGCTCCAGCCGTTCTCCTGGCCGATGGCCATAGCCCGTTTGCCCACCGGCATGCACACCTCACGCATGGTGTCCATAGTGGGTTCCTCGGTGGTCCCCTCCAGGGTGGAGGCCAGGGAGATGCGCATGCGGTCGAGCTGCTCCATCTGATCCACCGCCTTGGCTAGAGCGGCGGGATCCACAGGCGCTTCTCCATTGGCAGCCAAGGCTGGGGCGGGATGGAGCGCCAGCAGAAGCAAGGCCAGCAGCGCGCCCAGCAGGGCGGCGAGGCGCTGGCCTGCACAGAGAGGGGAGTGGAGAGCGGTCATCTCAGGCACTCAGCAACTTGTTCACGATGGCGATGCCGGTGATGGCCTGCCAACCAAACAGCAACACAATCAAGCCATTGAGTCCGACATGGAGGCCGCGGGCCCAGTCCTGGCCCTTCTGCAAGGCAGGCCCGAGGGCGGCAGTGGCAAGCACCAGCAGGGTGATGGTTCCGCCGGCGATCAGGTGGGGCCCCACAAACAACTTGCCGTTGTTGAGGTAGGTGACGGCCATGCCGCCGAGGCTGCCCAGCAGGGTGAGGGCCACGATCCAGCGGCCCAGGGCGGCATGGCGCTGGCCGAAGCGCAGGGGGATCATCTCCTTGCGCTCGGCCGCATCCACCTTGCGGATCTGGCTGGCCTTGATGCCGAGATAGCCCGAATACAACATCAGGCCAAGCAGCACCCACATCAGCAGCGGGTGCACGAAGCTCAGGGCTTGAGGCATGGGTTCATCCTTGATGAATGGTGGAGGTCAGCTGATGCCAGCCGGTCAACGTGGAGGCAGGAAGAGACGTGTTCAGAACGGCCGCCGGCAGCACTGATCAGTTCTCCAGCAGGCTGCGCAGCATCCAGGCGGTCTTCTCGTGTATCTGCAGCCGCTGGGTGAGCAGGTCGGCGGTGGGCTGGTCGCCGGCTTCATCGGCGACGGCGAACACCCCGCGGATGGTGCGGGCCACCGCCTCATGGCCTTCCACCAGCTCGCGCACCATGGCCAGGGCGGCGGGCACGCCCTCGGTTTCGGGGATGGAGGAGAGGCCGCTGTAGGTGCTGCCGCCGAAGGGGGCCACGTGGCCGAGGGCGCGGATGCGCTCGGCGATCTCGTCGAGGGCCGTCCAGAGCTCGGTGTACTGCTCCATGAACATCAGGTGGAGCGTGTTGAACATCGGCCCGGTCACGTTCCAGTGGAAGCCGTGGGTCTTGGCATAGAGCACGGTGCTGTCGGCAAGCACGCGGCCCAGGTCCTCGGCGATGGCGGCGCGCTGGGCTTCAGGGATACCGATGTCCATGGCAGATCGTGAATGGAGAGAAGTGGTGGAGCAGGCAACGAGCACAGAGATCTGTGGCTCGGTTGATCGTCAGAACGAAAAGGCCTGGAGAGGATCCAGGCCTGGAGAACTGCATCACGAGGCGTGATTGAGCTGGGCGAGGTTCAAAGCCTCACTAACCGATCACAGGCGCATGCAGAGCCACGGGTTCCGAGGGAATGGCCGCCAGATCCAGCGGGAAGTTGTGGGTGTTGCGCTCATGCATCGCCTCAATGCCGAGGCCGCCGCGGTTGAGCACATCGGCCCAGGTGTTGATCGGTCGGCCCTGGGCGTCGAGCACCGAGTGGTTGAAGTTAAAGCCGTTCACGTTGAAGGAGAAGCTGATCACCGCCAATGTGGCGAACCAGATGCCCACCACCGGCCAGGCGGCGAGGAAGAAGTGCAGGCTGCGGCTGTTGTTGAAGGAGGCGTATTGGAAGATCAGCCGGCCGAAGTAGCCGTGGGCAGCCACGATGTTGTAGGTCTCCTCTTCCTGGCCGAACTTGTAGCCGCGGTTCTGGGATTCAGCCTCTGTGGTTTCACGTACCAGCGAGCTGGTGACCAGCGAGCCATGCATGGCCGAGAACAGGCTGCCGCCGAACACGCCGGCCACGCCGAGCATGTGAAAGGGGTGCATCAGCACGTTGTGCTCAGCCTGCAGCACTAGCATGAAGTTGAAGGTACCGGAGATGCCCAGCGGCATGGGATCGGAGAAGGAACCCTGGCCGATGGCGTACACCAGCAGCACGGCGGTGGCGGCGCCCACGGGAGCGCTGTAGGCCACGGCGATCCAGGGACGCATGCCCAGGCGGTAGCTCAGCTCCCACTCGCGGCCGAGATAGGCATAGATGCCGATCAGGAAGTGGAAGATGATCAGCTGGTAGGGGCCGCCGTTGTAGAGCCACTCATCGAGGCTGGAGGCCTCCCAGATGGGATAGAAGTGCAGGCCGATGGCATTGGAGCTGGGCACCACCGCGGCGGTGATGATGTTGTTGCCGTAGAGCAGGCTGCCGGTGATCGGCTCGCGGATGCCGTCGATGTCGACGGGCGGTGCGGCGATGAAAGCGATCACGAAGCAGGTGGCGGCGGCCAGCAGGGTGGGGATCATCAGCACGCCGAACCAGCCGATGTAGAGGCGGTTGTTGGTGGAGGTGATCCAGTCCTTGAAGGACTCCCAGGAGCCGCCCCGGGAGGGTGCGAGGGAGGTCGAGGTCATGACTAAGAAAAGTGCAGGGCGGGCAGCAGGCTGTGCCCTCTACCCGCATACAACGGTAGCGTGAGGATGCTGATTTGTGATGCCACGGCCATGAGTGTTTCTGCTCAATGTCAGAGGCGGCACGCCTGGCTCAGGGTGCTGTTGGCGGCTTTGCTCGCCGTTCTGTTGCTCCTGCCCGCACCCGCCCAGGCGCAGGAGGTCCAGCGCTGGGCGCTGCAGGATCAGGCAGGCCACGCCTGGTCGCTCACGCTGCTGGAGCAGGGTGATCCCGCCTATCCCGCCGGCCTGCGCCTGCGCCTCACCGATCGCTCCGGCGCGCAGGAGCTCGACCACAACCGTCCCCTGCTGCTGCGCGATGGCATGGGCGGTGCCTGGGAGCTGGCGAACCGCAGCCATGAGCTGGTGCCGGCCGGTGAGGAGACTCTGCCGGCCGGTTCAGCACAGTTCGAGTTGGCGGGGCTTGAGCCCCGCCCCAGGGCTGAGTTGCCCCTGGTTCTGGCGGTGCCGCTCGCCGCCGGTGATCCAGCCCAGCTGGTGGCTGGCGCCGCGGCGGTGTTGGCGCTGCATCGCGCCTGACCAGCCCCTGGCTCAGCCCTCAAACTCCCGGCGGGGCTGGGTCACGCCTGCGGGTTCGGTGCCCTTGAGATAGGCCAGCATCGTGTCGGCATCCGACACCTCGAAGGGGTCGATCGGGCAGTTGTCGTCGAAGTCGGGCTCGGCGAACACCTTCTCGATCTCGCCGTCGTTGACCAGCATCGAGTAGCGCCAGGAGCGCAGGCCGAAGCCCAGGTTCGACTTGTCGACCAGCATGCCCATCTTGCGGGTGAATGTGCCGTTGCCGTCAGGCAGCAGGAACACGTTCTTGGCGCCGATCTGCTTGCCCCACTGGAACATCACAAAGGCGTCGTTCACAGACAGGCAGATGATCTGGTCCACGCCGTGGGCGCGGAACTCCTCGTAGAGCTCCTCGTAGCGGGGCAGGTGGTTGGAGGAGCAGGTGGGGGTGAAGGCGCCGGGCAGGGCGAACAGCACCACCTTGCGGCCCTTGAAGATCTCGTCGCTGGTGAGGTCCTGCCAGCGGTAGGGATTGGGGCCGGGCACCGACTCATCCCGCACGCGGGTGTGGAAGGTGACCTGGGGCACGGGGGTGATGACAGCCATGGCTCAGTCGTGATTGGCTAAGTCATAGTCACTTCGACTTAGCGGCGTTGGCAATGGGTATTTGTGCTTAGACCCGTTAAGGCTTTGCCGAAGACTGCGCAAATCCCATTAACGCGTTGCCGTTGAATGAATGCCTAGTGTTGGGTGTTGCCTGCCGTCGCGCATGTCGGATTCAGCCCCCTGGGACCAGCGCTACCGCGAAGGCGCCGATGGCTGGGAGCTGGGCCGGCCGGCGCCGCCGCTGGAGAGGTTTCTGCGGTCCGATTCCCGCAGTCCCCGGCCGCCTGGGCGCGTGCTGGTGCCCGGCTGCGGCCGCGGCCATGAGGCGGCCCTGCTGGCCGAACTCGGTTTTGAGGCCATCGGCCTCGACTTCAGCCCCGAGGCCCTTGCCCGCGCCCGAGAGCTGCACGGCGCCGACCGTCCCCGGTTGCGCTGGTTGCAGGCCAACCTGTTCGATGCCACCGCCCTTGAGGGTGCGGGCTTGGCACCCGGCAGCCTGCAGGGGGTGCTGGAACACACCTGTTTCTGCGCCATCGATCCCGCCCAGCGTGCCGCCTACCTGGAGGCGGTGGTGCGGCTGCTGGCCCCGGGCGGCTGGCTGCTGGGTCTGTTCTGGTGCCACAGCCGCGCCAGCGGTCCGCCCTGGGGCAGCGATGCCGGGGAGCTGGCGCAGCAGCTGGCGGCGGCGGGCCTGCGTCAGCGGGTGTGGGAGCCGGCCCAGGGCTCGCTGCCGGAGCGCGACAACGAGTGGCTGGGCCTCTGGCAGCGTCCCTGAGCCCGGCGGGGATCGGCACAGCCACCTGTGTCATCGGTTGCCTGGGCTGGTGGCAATCGGCTCAGCCGCCCGGCCACGCTGGCCTGAGCATGACCAGGTCTTCGATTTCGCGAGCCATGCTCCGTCTGCGCGGCGATCGCTCCAGCCTGCTGGCCGCCCTGTTGGCCCACTGGAGCGAGCAGCAACTGGCCATTCCCCCGGCCTGCCTCCCCGCCCAGTGCTCTGAACGGGGCGGCAAGGGGGCAAAGGACCCGGCATAATGCGTCCATCGTCATAGTTGGGTTGGGGCCATGGCCGTTGCCTCCAAGACATCCCGCGCGTCGAAGCAGGGCGCTGGGCACGAGGCGGCCATGCCCAGCCCCCAGCTGCTCGAGGAGTTCAGCCAGTTCTTCCGACTGCTGAGTGAGCCGGCCCGGCTGCAGCTGCTGTGCCATCTCAAGCAGGGGCCCATGGATGTGGCCAGCCTGATCGAGGCCACCGGCTTCAGCCAGTCGCACATCAGCCGTCAGCTGGGCCAGCTGCTGAGGGCCGGTCTGGTGAGCTGCGAGCGTGATGGGGTGCGCCTGATTTACCGGGCCGATGATCAGCTGGTGCTCGATCTCTGCGCCCTGGTGCAGAACCGGCTGCGCCAGCGTCTGGAGGCCCAGCTCCAGCACCTGCAGGGCGGCTGATCAGCCAGCGGGAGCCTCGAGTGACCCTCCAGGCACCTGAGGTCCAGCGCGGTGAGCTCCAGGGTGCGGTTCAGCGCGGTGCTGTCCTGACGTTGTGGCGCTGAAGGCGAGATCTCCATTCGCTGCTGGCTTTCAGTCGTCACAAGGCGATCCTGGTCCGGGCTGCCCGCTCCGGAGCCCCGTTGCCTACACAGCGGTGTGTGTCGGGTCGCTTGCCTGCTTGCGCCATTGTCTGCTTGCGCCAATGCCTGATGTCGCTGGTGCCCGCAGGCGCTGCATCAGCACCGGATGGGCCGGCAGGCTCTGCAGTTTCACCCTGGCCCCCTCTCTGACATCGCTTAACGGCATCGTGATGAAGAGTTAATGAGTTGACCTTGGGCCTGATTGGGTCCGTGCTCGCGTGCCATTTGGTACAACCCAGGGGCGGACCAGCAGGTGCAAAAGCTTCAGGTTTGAGAACCGTTATCATTCCCGTGGTCCGGGGCTGGTGGTTCCGGGCGTCCTTGGTCTGCGGGAGCGTTGGAGATGCGGCCTATTCGGCAGTGCGCGCTGGCTGCGGCCGCATGGGGGGTGCTGGCTCCGGCTGCGGTCGGCGCCTCGGAACTCAATCTCACTGCCGTTCACCGCGATGTTGTTCACCGTGATGCCGCCGCTGTGACGGAACGAGCTGAGCAGGTCACCCGCATCAGTCAGGTCTCCAATCTGCTCCCCACCGACTGGGCATACCAGGCCCTCGGCAACCTGGTGGAGCGCTACGGCTGCGTGGCCGGCTACCCCAACTGGACCTTCAAGGGTGGTCAGGCCATGACCCGCTATGAGGCGGCTGCCCTGTTCAACGCCTGCCTCGACCGCGTCACCGAGGTGACCGACGCGCTCAGGCGCCTGATGGCCGAGTTCGAGCAGGAGCTGGCCGTGCTCAAGGGCCGCGTCGACGGACTGGAAGCCAAGGTGGGCGAGCTGGAGGCCAGCCGGTTCTCCACCACCACCAGGCTCTCCGGTCTGGCCACCTTCGTGGTGGGCGGGGTGCACAACAACCCCGCTGGCGAGCAGGTCACGTTCAACGTCGACGTGCAGCTCAACCTCGACACCAGCTTCAGCGGCAAGGATCTGCTGCGCACCGTGCTGCGGGCCGGCAACTTCGACGGCGATCGCAATGCCTTCGGCGGTGGCCTCTCCACCCTGGAGATCGCTTTTCAGGAAGATTCCGGCCCTGATCTGGTGGGGATCGACAAGCTCTACTACCAGTTCCCGCTTGGAGCGTCGCCGATCGCCAGCCAGTTCACCGCCACCCTGGGAGCGCGGGTGGGCCAGGAGGACATGCTTGCCCTCTGGCCCAGCGCCTATCCCAGCGACACCATCCTCAACGTGCTCACCCTCAACGGGGCACCGCTGGCTTACAACAAAAACCTGGGCCCAGGGTTTGGCCTCTGGTGGCAGAACCAGGGCTGGAGCGTGAGCGCGAATGTCGTGGCCGCCAATGGCGGCGACTCCTCCCAGGGGCTGTTCAGCAGCGATTCGGCTGGCACCAGCACCGTGCAACTGGGCTACGGCCAGGAGAATTGGGGCATTGCCGCGATCTACTCCTTCATCGATGGCGGCGTGGGCGTACCGGGTGCCACCCCCTTCATCACCCGCCAGATTGAGGCGGAGGGCGTGCGCAGCAACGCCTTCGGCATCAGCGGCTTCTGGCAGCCAGCCGCCAGCGGCTGGATCCCCTCGATCAGTGGTGGCTACGGCATCAACAGCAGCAGCCGGGGTGATCTGCGCACCAGCCAGTCGTGGATGGTGGGTCTGCAGTGGAGCGATGTGCTCGCCCAGGGCAACAACTTCGGCATCGGGGTGGGCCAGCCCGCCTTTGCCACGGCCACCCGCAATGGCACCGCCACCGAGCCGGGCGTCTGGGCCTGGGAATGGTGGTATCAGTGGCAGGTGAGCGACGCCATCTCGGTGACGCCGGCGATCTTCTACCTCAACAATCCCGGCGGCTCTGAGGGCGGCAGGGATCAGCTGGGGGTCCTGCTGAAAACCAGCTTCCGGTTCTGAGCAGCACGCGAGCAGGGCTCCCTCAGGGGGCGAGCCGTTCGATGGTCCAGCCGGTGGTTCCGGCTTTCCTCTGATCGCCCTTGTTCCCCTCGGCTGAGGCCTCGGAATTGCGCTGGTAGCGGAACCGATCGTGCAGGCGGTTTTCGCCTCCCTGCCAGAACTCGAATTCCTCCGGCACCACCCGGTAGCCGCCCCAGCCACTGGGCAGGGGCACCTCGCCGTCGGCGAAGCGCTGCTTGAGCTGCTCCCACTGCATCTCCAGAATCGAGCGGGAGCTGATCACGCTGCTCTGCTGCGACACCCAGGCCCCCAGGCGGCTGCCGAAGGGGCGCGACACGAAATAGGCCAGCGACTCAGCAGCCGAGATGCGGGCGGCTGCACCCAGGATCCCCACCTGGCGCTCCAGCCCATACCAGGGGAACAGCAGGCTCACCTGGCCGGTGGCATCGATCTCGCCGGCCTTGCGGCTGCCGTAGTTGGTGAAGAACACGAAGCCCCGCTGATCGAAGGCCTTGAGCAGCACCGTGCGGCTGCTGGGGCGATGGCCATTGCTGGTGGACAGCACCATGGCGTTGGGTTCGAGCAGCTCGGCGCTGCGGGCCTGCTCGAACCAGTGGCGGAACTGTTCCACCGGATCGTCGTGCAGGTCGGCGCGGCGCAGGCCGCCGAGGCGATAGTCGCGGCGCAGGTTGGCGAGGTTGACGGCGCCCTGGTCCGTCATCACAAAGCATTCGGCTCCATCCACTATCCAGCCCGGCGCACAAGAATGGAGAGAAGCGAGTGCCCGGCCGATGAGCTATCTGCGCGACATCATGCAGAAGCTGGGCGCCGGAGCGGAAGCGGCCGTGCAGGAGGGGCGCGGCGGCGCGGCCTGGCCGGCGCTGCAGGCAGCTGAGTATCAGCGCCGGCTGAACACCTGCAGCGAGCCGATGCTCCACTACGAGTGGGCCTGGCTGGAGCAGCACCTGCAGGACCTCGAGCTCTGCGCTGGCAACGACGCCATGCTCAAGGTGGCCGGCGGCCAGCGCCACCTCGATGGCCTGCTGGCCGAAGCCCGGCAATGCCAGCAGCACCTGCGCGAGCAGTTTGCGGCCCGTGGCTTCAGCCCCCGGCGCCTGCCCCACAGCCTGGCGGCGGCCGAGCATGCCTGGGAGCTGAGCCATCCGGGTCTGCGCGCCCAGTGGGGCATTGACGCCGTGCCCAAACCCTGAGCGATGGCGGTGCAGCTGGCGGCCTCCCGGCCGGTGTGGTCGCTGGGGATCGCCGAGCTGGAGACGGCCCTGAACACCGCGCCGGCGGGCCTCAGCCACGCGGAGGCCAAGCGGCGGCTGGAGCAGTTCGGAGCCAATCGGCTGCCTGAGAGTCGCCGCCGGCCCCTGATCCTGCGGCTGGCGGATCAGCTGTTGCACGTGATGGCCCTGTTGCTCTGGGTGGCGGGCGGTCTGGCGTTCGTCGCCGGCACGCCCCAGCTGGGCTGGGCGATCTGGGCGGTGGTGCTGATCAACGGCCTGTTTTCCTTCTGGCAGGAGTACCAGGCCGAACGCACCCTGGCGGCGCTGCGCCTGGCCCTGCCGCGGAAGGTGCGGGTGTGGCGCGGCGGTCAGCTGGTGGAGCGCGACGCCGTTGAAGTGGTGCCCGGCGATCGCGTCGCCCTTGAGGAGGGCGACCAGGTGCCCGCCGATGCCCGCCTGGTGAGCGCCAGTGAGATGAGTCTGGATCTGGCCGTGCTCACCGGCGAATCGCTGCCGGTGGCCCGCCATGCGCGCGCCATCCCGATCGAGCGCGGACCCGTGCCCACGCGCGAGCAGGCCAACCTGGTGCTGGCCGGTACCACCGTGGCGAGTGGTCGCGGCGAAGCCCTGGTGTACGCCACCGGTCTGGAAACGGAATTCGGCCATGTGGCCCGGCTCACCGCCGCCACCGAGCGGGGGCAGAGCACCCTGGAACAGCAGGTGGGGCAGATCGTGCGCACGGTCACCGCCCTTGCTCTGGCGACGGCGGTGCTGAGTTTCGGCCTCAGCTGGCTTCTGGTGGGCCTGGGCCCGGTGGAGAGCCTGGTGTTTGCCGTGGGGATCCTGGTGGCCAACGTGCCCGAGGGCCTGCTGCCCACCGTGACCCTCTCCCTGGCGATCACCGTGCAGCGCATGGCCCGCGAGCAGGCCCTGGTGCGGCGGCTCTCGGCGGTGGAAACGCTCGGCTCGGTGAGCGTGATCTGCAGCGACAAGACCGGCACCCTCACCTGCAACCGCATGGCTCTGCGGGCCACGTGGCTGCCGGACAACGCCAGCAGCCTGGAGCCGGCGTTGCTGGAGTGGGCCTGTCTCTGCTCCAACGCCCATCTGGAGCGTGGTCGTGGCGGCCTGCGCTGGATCGGCGATCCCACCGAGTCGGCGTTGCTGCAGGCGGCCAGCGAGCGCGGTCTCAGCCCCGAAACGCTGCAGCATCGCTTTCCCCGGCGCCGTGAGCTGCCCTTCGACTCGCGGCGCCGGCGCATGAGTGTGGTGGTGCAGGCCGGTGGGGGGGAGTTGCTGGCGATCACCAAGGGGGCGCCTGTGGAGGTGATCGATCACTGCAGCGCCGAGCTCACCGTCGCCGGCCCGGCGCCCCTGGATGGGGAGCGGCGTCGCCGGGCCTTGGAGGCCAACGATGCCCTGGCCCGCCAGGGCTACAGGGTGCTGGCGGTGGCCGAGCGCCGCGGTGATCGGGCCTTGCTGGAGGCCCGGGCCGAGGAGCTGGAGCGGGATCTGGTGCTGGTGGGCCTGGTGGCTCTCTACGACCCACCGCGGCCGGAGGTGCCCGAGGCGATCCGGCAGTGCCATCAGGCCGGCATCCGGGTCACGATGGTGACCGGCGACTACGGCCTCACCGCCCAGGCGATTGCCCGCCAGATCGGCCTGCTGGAGGAGCAGGGAGGGGCCCATGCCCCGGTCCGTGATGGCCACGCCAGCCTGGTGGATCCGGTGCGGGTGATCGAGGGCACGCACCTCGACCAGCTCAGTGAGGTGCAGCTGCGCCAGTTGCTGAAATACCGACGCCGGCTGGTGTTTGCCCGCATGGCACCGGAGCAGAAGCTGCGGCTGGTGCAGGCCTACCGGGCCCTGGGGGAGGTGGTGGCCGTGACCGGTGATGGCGTCAACGACGCCCCGGCCCTGCGGGCCGCCGATGTGGGGGTGGCGATGGGGCAGATGGGCACCGATGTGGCCCGCGAAGCCGCCGATATCGTGCTGCTCGACGACAATTTCGCCACGATCGTGACCGCCGTGCGCTTTGGGCGCGGCGTGGGGGCCAACATCGGCAAGTTTCTGCCCTACGTGCTGGCCAGCAACGTGGCCGAGATGCTGCCGTTTCTGGCGATGCTCAGCCTGGCGATCCCCGCGGCCCTCAACGTGCTGCAGATCCTGGCGGTGGACCTGGGCACCGACCTGCTGCCGGCGCTGGGCCTGGGTGCCGAGCCCCCGGCGGCCGGCGTGATGCGACGGCCACCGCGCCAGCGCGACCAGCCGCTGCTGGATCGGCCGCTGATGATCCGGGCCTATCTGGTGCTGGGGCTCACCGAGGCTCTGGCGGCTCTGGCGGCCTATCTGCTGGCCTGGCGCAGCCAGGGGGTGGGCTGGGCCGAACTGCGCCGGTGGGCGCCGCTGCTGTTGCACCACCAGGCTCCGGCGGCTGTGGAGCTGCTGCAGCGCCAGGCCTCCAGCCTCTGTTTCGCGGCGATTGTGGCCGGCCAGGTTGGGGCGCTGCTGGCCTGCCGCCAGCGCGGCTGGCGGGGGTGGCATCGCAATCCCCTGCTCTGGAGCGGCGTGGCCCTGGAGATCGGCTTCACGGCCCTGCTGGTGCTCTGGCCGCCGCTGGCAGACACCTTCGCGATGGCGCCCTTTCCCCGAGCCTGGCTGGGCTGGCTGCTGTTGCCGCCACTGCTGGTGCTAATGGCCGATCGCCTGCATCAGCAGCAGGCCGGTCAGAAACCAGCCGAAGCTGAGTACAGCTGAGCGCAGGCTGGTGCCGGCCTTGATCTCCGGCACCAGGTCGGAGGCGGCGATATAGAGGAAGTTGCCACTGGCAAACAGCACCAGCCCCGCCACGGGCAGCGATTGGGCAATCAACCAGGCCAGCACCGCTCCCAGGGGAAAGGTGAGGGCCGAGATGAAGTTCCAGCGCAGGGCGATCCTGGGCTGCCAGCCGCTGTGCAGCAGGATCGCGAAGTCGCCCAGTTCCTGCGGCACCTCATGGGCCACAGCCGCGAACCAGGCGGCCACGCCGGCGGCAGGATTCATCAGGAAGGTGCTGGCGATGCCCAGGCCGCCGATGAAGTTGTGCAGGGCATCGCCCAGCAGGATCAGCACCGCCACCGGCTGGCGTGGCCTGGCGCCATCGGCGGCTTCCCCGCTGTGGTTGTGGCGGTGGGAATGGTGCCATTGCAGAAACTGCTCCAGGGCCAGGAACACCGTGAACCCTGCCGCCACGTAGCGGCTGCCCCGGTGGGGCTCCATCCCCCCCATGCCCTCCGGCAGCATGTGGAAGAGGGCGCCCCCCAGCAGCGAGCCCGCCGCCAGCGACACCAGGGGGAGCAGCAGTTGTTGGAGTCGTTTCGGTGGCAACAGCAGGGTGAACGTGCCCACCATGGCCACCAGGCTCATCAGCAGCCCGCCCACCAGGATCCAGATCAGGCTGCTGGCCGTGCTCATGCCGCAGCGTGCCTCAGGTCTGCCACCAGGCCCAGGCCTGCTGGTTGATCAGCAGACCGATCAGGGTGAGCACCACCATCAGCAACACCTGATCGGTGCGGGAATCGGGAATGCGGATGTCGGCCGCCAGGTGGGCCAGGTTGGTCACCGTGTAGACCACGCTGAACCAGAACTGGGCTGCCCGCCAGGGTGCCGTGGCGCTCCAGCCAGCAGGATCGGCGATGGCGTGGATCGCCACCAGCATCGCCCCCACCGGCAGCAGGAAATAGAAGAGCATCGCCAGAAACAGGCGCGGCACCCGACTGGGTGCCACCTGGCTCTCGATGGCCACCGACAGGCCGTGGAACAGGGGCATCAGCCCCAGCTCCACGTGGAACACCATCACCAGCAGCCAGGCGGCCCAGAGGCCGGCCAGGCGCACGGCGTAGCCGAATGAGGCGGTGTCAGCCATGGAAGCCAACTCTCCTGGCGCGCCTCAGCGGGCCCGTGGTTCTGGTTCCGTTGTAGGGGCGTCGGCGGTGGGTGCGGGTCGTCAGTTCGGCATCGTCACGAACTCCTCCGCCACCGAGGGATGGAGGGCCATGGTGCGATCGAAGTCGGCCTTGGTGGCGCCCATGCCGATGGCGATCGCCGCCATCTGGATGATCTCGGCGGCGTGCTCGCCCACCATGTGGCAGCCGAGCACCTTGCCGCTGGCGATCTCCACGATCAGCTTGAGCAGCACCTTGGGATCCCTGGCCGGCAGGGCCTGGCTCATCGGCCGGAAGCGGGCGCGGTGCACCCGGATGCCCTCGGCGCCGCAGCGCGCGATCGCCTGCTCCTCGGTGAGCCCCACGCTGGCGAGCTCCGGTTGGGAGAACACGGCGCTGGCCACCAGGCTGTGGTCCACCCGCCGGGGCTTGTGGCCGTAAACGGTGTCGGCGAAGGCGCGGCCCTCATCCACCGCCACCGGCGTGAGGCAGATGCGGTCGGTTACGTCGCCCACCGCATGGATGTGCGGCACGTTTGTGCGTTGATCGGCGTCCACCGGGATGCGGTGCCCCTCCACCGCTACGCCGGCGGCCTCCAGGTTGAGCCCGTGCAGGAACGGCCGGCGGCCGGTGGCCAGCAGCACGCCACCGCAGGCGATCGATTCGCCGCCCTGGGTGGTCACGCTGAGCTCGCCGGGGGCGCACTGGCCGGTGATCGCCGCGGGCGAATGGGCGAAGCGAATCTCGATGCCCTCGGCCTCCATGCCGGCGCGCACCGCTTCGCTGGCCTCCCGGTCGAAGCCGCGCAGCAGGTGATCGCCGCGCACCAGCTGGGTCACCTGCACCCCGAGGCCGTTGAGGATGCAGGCGAACTCGCAGGCGATGAAGCCGGCCCCCACCACCACCATGGCGTCGGGCAGGGTCTCCAGTTCAAACATGTCGTCGCTCAGCCAGCCCAGCTCGGCGCCGGGGATCTCGGGGCGATGGGGCCGGCCGCCCACGGCGATCAGGATGCGATCACCATGCAGTTCGCGTTCGCTGCCATCAGCGGCGCTCACGGTGACGGTGTTGGCGCTGGAGAAGCGGCCCCAGCCCCGTACCAATTCCACGCCCGCCTTCTCCAGAAAGCCGATGTGCAGGGTGTTGAGCCGGTCCACCTCGGCCCGCACGTTGGTGAGCAGGCGGGAGGCGTCGAGGCGCACGTTGCCCACATCCCAGCCGTAGCTGGCCGCATCGGCCAGCAGGTGGCTGTAGGCCGAGCCGTAGACCAGCAGCTTCTTGGGCACGCAGCCGCGGATCACACAGGTGCCGCCCACCCGGTCGCCCTCCACGATCGCCACCCGGGCGCCGTAGGAGGCGGCGCGCTTGGCGGCGGCGAGCCCGCCGGAGCCGGCGCCGAGCACGATCAGGTCGAAGCGGTCGCTCATGGGTGCGTTTGGCAGGGGCTGCGGCGAATGCCGCTGGATCTAGCTGCAGGCAATCCTGCTATCTGCAGGGAATCCTGGCGCCCTCCAGGCGCGCTCGCTCCAGCGTGGCGCCGGAGAGTTGCACGTCGCGCAAGTCGCAGCCACGCAGATCCGCCTCCTGCAGATCGGCGTTGCTGAGGTTGGCTCCGTAGAGGCAACAGTCGCGCAGGTCGGCGGCATGCAGCTGGGCCCCCTGCAGTTGGGCAAAGCTGAGATCGGCTCCACGGAAATCGGCCCCGCCCAGGTCGGTGAGCTGGTCGAGGCCGCTGCGGAAGTCGGCCTCCACGAGTCGCGCCTGCTGCCAGCGGCTGCCAGCGGCCACCACCCCCCGCAGGCAGGCGCGATGCAACAGAGCAGCCTCGAAATCGGCCCCCTGCAGCCGCGAGCCGGAGAGGTCGGCCTCATGCCACTGGGATCGGGCCGCTTTCAGGCCCGAGAGGTCAGCTCCCCACAGCAGGGCCTGCTGGAAGCAGCAGTCCTGCACCGCTGCGTTGCGCAGACTGGCGCGGCCGAAGCGGGCTTCCTTGAAGCAGCCGCCGCTGAGGTCGCAGTCGGCCAGGTCGAGGTCCACGCCGTCGAGGTCGCTGAGGCGCAGGCCAGGGAAATGCCGCTCGCCGCTGGCCAGGGCTGCTGAGAGCTGCTGGAGGTTGGTCGGTTGCTGCTGGGCCAATCTCAAAGGATGGCCGCGAGGGCGTCGAGCTGCTGCCGGCGAGCGGCCAGCAGTTGTTTCTCGGCCTGGCCCAAAAGCCTGAACACGGCTTTGTCGATCACTTCATAGAAGACCAGGGACCCCTCAGGCCTGCGCTTCACCACTCCGGCGATCGTGAGCAGTTTGAGGTGTTTCGACACCAGCGCCTGGCTCAGGCCGGTGTGCTCCACCACCGCGGTCACATTCAGGGGGCCGTGGCGCAGGGCGTCGAGCACCGCCAGTCGGTTGGGCTCGGAGAACACCTTGAAGTACTCGGCGAGGGCCTCGAGGGCGGTGGGGTCCATGGCGCTCTGGGTGAGACAGGCCGATCGTGCTTTGAATTTAGGTCGACCATGGCCTGCTGAGCTAGTGCGTTGTTCCGGCATCGCGATGGTGTTTTGCGAGCCCTCTGATGACGTGCATCACGATGCCGTTATATAACGGGTCAGGTCCGTGCGCGCTGTGTCGATGGTCGCTTCCTCCCTCGGCTCCGCTGTGGTGCCGGCTCCGTGTTCCTGGCCGCGCCAATGGAGCGAGCAGGAGCCCCTGCTCGAGCGTCAGCACGAACGCCTTGAAGCCCTGTTGGCTGCCCTGATCGAGCTGCACCGGCAGCCGCTGGCTGCGGAGCTGATGGAGGCCAACGAGCTTGGCGAACAGCTGGTCTGCCGCCGCCTGCTCTGGGATCTGCGCCTGCATCTGCGTCTGGGGGAGCGCTGGCTGGCCTGGCTGCAACAGCTGCAGGGCTGGTTCAGCGCCCATCGCCAGGGGCCCGACGCCATGGCCTACGGCCTGGTCCGCCGAGCCTGATTCCCCGATCCCGTCGTCTCCCCGTTCACCCTGGTCCCGCTTCTGCCATGACCGCCACGCCAGCTGCACCCCACCTGCGCGAAGACCTGCTGACGCCGCGGTTTTACACCACGGAAATCGAGAAGGCAGCCCGCACCTCCCTGGAGGAGCAGCGTCCCCAGTTTGAGGCGATGCTCCAGGAAATGGAGAACGACTACAACTGCGATCACTTCGATCGCAAGGCACCGCTGGGGCGTCTCAAGGATCTCTCGCCCGCCGAGAAGGAGGCCTATGAGAGCTATCTGGTGCGCTCCTGCGTGTCGGAGTTCTCCGGCTTTCTGCTGTTCAAGGAGCTCAGCCGCCGCCTGATCCAGTCGGGCCGGCCGGAGCTGGGCCAGTTGTTTCAGCTGATGGCCCGCGATGAGGCCCGCCATGCCGGCTTCCTCAATCGCGCCCTGGTGGCCGAGGGCATCGAAATTGACCTGCCCACCCTCAGCACCAAGCGGCTGATCATCTGGTTCCCGCTGAGCTGGGTGCTGTATTCGGTGTATCTCTCCGAGAAGATCGGCTACTGGCGTTACATCCTCATCGACCGGCACCTCAAGGCCAATCCCGATAACAACTTTGCGCCGCTGTTTGATTTCTTTGAGCCCTGGTGTCAGGACGAGAACCGCCACGGCGACATCTTCAACATGTTGATCCGCTGCTGGCCCCAGCTCAAGCGCGGCATCCGCGGCAAGGTGCTGAGCCGTTTCTTCCTCTGGAGCGTGTTTCTCACCCACAGCCTCACTGTGTGCGAGCGGGGCAATTTCTACAGGATCCTCGGCATGGATCCCAATCTGTTTGATGCCGAGGTGATGCGCCAGACCAACCGCACCGCCCGCCGCGCCTTCCCCTGGGTGTTCCGCCTGGAGGGCAGCGACTACATCGCCCTACGCGATCAGATCGTGGACATCTTCCGCGACCTCAAGCAGGCCTCCGGCCCCAGGAAGCTCGGCCTGCAACTGCGATTTGCCGGCCTGTTACTCCGTCAGTTCTCCCAGCCCATGGAGGCCACCGCATGACGATCTCCTGCCCCACGCCCAACTACGCCAGTGAGGCCTACCGCGACGCCTACAGCCGCATCAACGGCATGGTGATCGTGGGCGAAGGCCTCGCCGATCGCCACTTCCGGCGCCTTGCGGCCCTGCTGCCGGAGGATCGCGACGAGCTGCTGCGGCTCGGTGCCATGGAGGCACGCCATGCCACCGACTTCGTGGGCTGCGGCCGCAACCTGGGGGTGCGGCCCGACTCCGGTCTGGCGCGCCGGTTGCTGATGCCCCTGCATGAGCAGTTCCTGGCGGCGGAGCGCCGTGGTGACCTGGTGAGCTGCCTGGTGATCCAGTGCCTGTTGATCGAGTGTTTCGCGGTGGCCGCCTACCGGCTCTACCTGGCCGTGGCCGACCCCTATGCCGAGCCGATCACGGCAGCGGTGATGGCCGACGAGGCGGAGCACCTCAACTACGGCGAGGCCTGGCTACGGCCCCGCCACGCCAAGGTGGCGCCAGCGGTGGCGGCCTGTGTGGAGCAGGCGCTGCCGGTGGCGCTGGCCATGGTGCAGACCCTGCGCGATGACCTGAGGGTGGTTGGCATCGATCCGGCCGAGTTGATCGCCGAATTCGTGGTGGGCTTCCAGGCCTCCCTTGAGGCGATCGGCTGGCCGGAGGCGGAGGCGCGCCGGTTGCTGACGCGCCTCTCGGCCAGGTCCCTGGCTTAGGCCAGGACACCCGCCAGGGCCACCGGCGGCTGGAGCGCAGCTGCAGCCACACGTGCACGGCCGGGTGTGGCTGGATGGGCCCGTGGTGGCTGGGGTGGCCATGGCGGCAGCGGGTTGCAACGTTTCAGCACCCAAAAAACAGCGTAACAACGATAGCGTTATAACGTGAGCTCGTTGCTGCTCCGGTCTGCTGTCGATGACTGTCGCTCCCTCCAATTCCGACCACGCTTCCGCCGCCGATGCCCAGCAGCGCAAGGGCTTCGGTCCGCGGGTGCGCAAGCTGCACGCCCGCATCGGCAAGGCCCACCACCAGGCCGAGGGCATGGTGTTCTCCAAGGCGCTGCTGGCTGGGGAGGTGTCGCCGTTGCAGCTGGCGGCGCTGATCCGGGCGCTGGCACCGGCCTATGGCTTCCTGGAGCAGAAGGCGCCGGCCCTGGCCGAGGCCCTCGGGGCCGCGGCGATTCCCTGGACCAGCCTGGCGCGCCACTCCGCCCTCGAGCACGACCTTGCCCGTCTGGCCGCCCTGCCCGCCACGCCCGTTTCAGCCGCGGCGGCCGTGTGGCTGGAGCAGCTGCGTGCCCTGGCCGACCAGGCCCCCCACCGGCTCCTGGCCCATGTGTATGTGCGCTATGGCGGTGATCTCTCCGGCGGTCAGCAGCTGGGAGAGCAGGCCCGGGCGGTGCTCGAGCGCCATGGCCTGGCCAATCTGGAGTTCTGGGTGTTCGATCGCCCCACTGCCGAGCTCAAGGCCGCCCTGCACGAGGGTTGCGAGCAGCTGCAGTTGAGCGAGGACCAGGAGGCCGAGCTGCTCGATGAGGCGGAAGTCGCCTTCCACGCCACCCAGCGCCTGCTTGCCGAACTGGCCCAGCTCGCCCCCACCAGCCCCGTGGAGCTGTTGCTCAAATACGACAAGCCGGTGCCCCGCTACACCAGCTATCCCACGGCGGCAGCCTTCACGTCGTCGGTGGGGCCCGACCAGCTGCGGGCCCAGCTGGCCCAGCTCAGCGACGCGCCCCTGTCGCTCTACGTGCATGTGCCCTTCTGCCGCCATGCCTGCTGGTATTGCGGCTGCAACCGGGTCACCACCCAGCTGGGCTCCAGGGTGGTGGAGCCCTACCTGGCCACCCTCGCCCAGGAACTGGAGCTGGTGAGTGCCGCGCTGCCGGCACGGCGCCGGCTGGCCCAGCTGCATTGGGGTGGCGGCACTCCCAACTACCTCAACATGGCCGAAACCCGCCAGCTCTGGGAGCTGATCGCCCGGCACTTTGACGTCGAGCCCAACCTGGAGGCCTCGATCGAGGTGAATCCGGAATTCCTCAGCCGTGATGCGGCGATCGAGCTGCGGGCCCTGGGCTTCAACCGCATCAGCTTCGGCATTCAGGACGCGGACCCCCAGGTGCAGCAGGCGGTGAACCGGGTTGTGCCGGCCGAGCAGCTGCGCCGGGTGATGGGCTGGTTGCGGGAGGCGGGTTTCAGCTCGGTGAATGTGGATCTGATCTGCGGGCTGCCCCTGCAGACCCCTGAGCGTTTTGATCGCACCCTGGAGCTGGTGCGGGAGCTGCGTCCTGATCGGATTTCCCTCTTCTCCTTCGCCTACCTGCCCGAGCAGCTGTCGCTGCAGCGCAGGATCGCGGCCGATGACCTGCCCAGCCAGCGCGAGCGGCTCACGATGCTGGAGAACGCCAACCGCCAGCTCACCGGCAACGGCTACGACGCGATCGGCATGGACCACTACGCCCTGGCCGGCGACAGCCTGGCGGAGGCGGCGCGCCAGGGCCGGCTGCATCGCAATTTCCAGGGCTACACCACCGGCGGTGAGCTGGATTTGCTGGGGATTGGCCCCACGGCGATCAGCCAGTTTCCCCAGCTGTTCGCCCAGAACCAGCGGGATCTCAAGGCCTGGAGTGCGGCGATCGAGGCCGGCGACCTGCCCGTGGAGCGGGGCCTCGTGGTCGACGACCCGCTGGTGTTGGAGCGGCGTCAGCTGATCAAGGATGTGATGTGCCGCTTTGTGGTCACGTTTGAGCGGGCGCGCTTCAGCCAGGAGTGGGCCGACCTGCAGGACCTGGCCGCCGATGGCCTGGTGGAGCTGAGCTCTGAGCAAGGGCTGGTGACGGCCAGGGTCACCACCCAGGGCCGCTGGCTGATCCGCACGATCGCTGCGGTGTTTGATCCGCAGCAACGCCAGCGGGCGAGCGGCTCCCGCCTCGTGTGAGCTCTCGCTCTGGCACACCGTTGCGATCGGGGCACAAAAAAGCCCGCGGCACTGCCGCGGGCTTTGAACTGGTGGCAAAGGACGGGCCTACTTGGCGGAAGACGCGAAGTCGGGATAGGCTTCCATGCCGTGCTCGCCGATGTCGAGACCTTCGATCTCTTCCTTCTCGGTGACCCGGATGCCGCCGAAGACGGCGCCGATGATCGACCACAGAATCCAGGAGCTCACGATCGCGAACAGACCGATCGCCACGATTCCCACGATCTGAACGCCCAGCTGGCTGAAGCCGTGGCCGGTGAACAGACCCTTGTCGGTGTTGAACAGACCCACGGCCAGGGTGGCCCAGATGCCGCAGGTGCCGTGCACGGAGAAGGCGCCCACCGGGTCGTCGATCTTGAGGCCGTCGATGAAGGCCACGGAGAACACCACGATCACACCGGCAATGAAGCCCACCACCCAGGCGGCGGGCATCGAGAAGCCGTCGCAACCGGCGGTCACGCCCACCAGACCGGCCAGGATGCCGTTGATGGTCATGGTGAGGTCGGGCTTGCCACCGGTGAACTGGCTCACCAGGGTGGCCGCGATGCCACCGCCTGCGGCACCGAGGGTGGTGGTGACAGCGATGTAAGGCACCTCAGGAGCCATCGACAGCCAGGAACCGGGGTTGAAGCCATACCAGCCGAGCCACAGAATCAGGCAGCCGAGGGTGGCGATGGCCAGGTTGTGGCCGGGGATGGCCTGGGGCTTGCCGCCGGCGAACTTGCCGATGCGGGGACCGAGCAGCATCGCCCCGATCAGACCGGCCCAGGCTCCGAAGGAGTGCACCACTGTCGAGCCGGCGAAGTCAATGAAGCCCAGTTGATTGAGCCAGCCTTCGCCAACGTTCCACTGCCAGGAGCCGGAAATCGGATAGAGAATGCCGACGAGGATCAGTGAAAAGATCACGAACTCGCCAAACTTGATGCGCTCGGCTACAAGACCTGAAACGATCGTGGCGGCGGTGCCGGCAAAGGCAGCCTGGAAGAGGAAGTCAACACTTGGCACTAGTTTGCCTTCTGTCACCATCTCGGGGGTGACGGTGGGATCGAAGAACAGACCACCGAATTTGAACCAACCGGGAATCACCCAATCGGCGTTGTACATGATCTTGTAGCCGATGAACCAGTAGGCCGTCACCGCCAGGGCGAAGACGATCAGGTTCTTGGCCAGGATGTTGACGGCGTTCTTCTGGCGGCACATCCCGGCTTCCACCATGGCGAAGCCGGCGTTCATGAAGATCACCAGGGCGGCGCAGATCAACAGGAACATGTTGTTGGCCAGGAAGGCCGGGGTGAGCTCGGGGAGCTCGGCGGCATGGGCCGCCAGGTTGAAGACGCCCAGGCCAAACAGGGCGAGTGGCACGCAGGCCAGCCAGACAAGCGAGCGGCTGCTGGTGACGCCACGGATGCTGCGCAGGAGCATCAGGGGCGCTTCAGTGAGGCTCGCCTCCTGGAGACGTTTGCGCCTTGGAGGGGCGGAAGCAATGGTCATGGGCAGTTCAGAAGGACGGCTGCTCAGAAGGGGAGTCCGGGAACTCCCAGCCAGCCGAGAATGCGTGTATTAAGGGGGCATCAGATGTTCGATTCGCTACCAAATCCAGCCCTGGTGGCTCCTCGGCCCGACCTCCTGACAAGCGCCCGGGCCCACCGCTGCGCAGCCAAGTCGGGTGGGCCGTGAAGCTTCACAAAGAAAATGTTGTTTTGTTCACTATGAACAATTCCCGGGCGCTAGCAATGCATCAGAAGTCGGTATCGCGTCTGCGGTGTGCGCGGGGGCTTCCCCGATCCACCCCAGTGCCCGATCTCTCCCTCGGGGCTTCCCGTGCGACGCAGTCCCCCCCCCCCCTCTCTCTCTCTCTCGCTCTCGCGACGAACCGGCGCACGTTCATCCGATGCACGGCGCCCCCGACAACCGGTGAGCGCCCATTCCTTCCGGATCCCGCCATGACCACCACCAGACTCCGCTATCGCGGCGTTCCCTACGACGCCAGCCAGCACGAACAGCCCTCCACTGAACCCGTGGAGCACATCTATCGCGGTCAGCACTTCGCGGCGCCGCTCAAGCACGAGGCATCCCCTGTGGACCCAGCCGTTGAACTGCACTACCGCGGCCATGTGTACCACCACCGCATGGAGGAGGCCGCTCGCCAGGTGGCCGCTCAGTAACGGTGGATTCGTTGTTGCAGGCCATGTCGCTCAGGTCATGGGCTGCCGATCCGATCCGCTGTAGCCTCCGCTGTCGTTAATTCGTAGTCGTGGCTACGACGCTCCCCCGGGCTCTGCGCCTCAATGGCCAGATTCCAGGGATTTTGTTGATGCCAGATTCTGTCGCTGGAACCGTGATCGGGGTTGCCGTCGCAGATCTGGCGCTCGCCCAGGTTGCCTCTGGCTTCCGTCTGATGCCCTGCTCGGTGCTGGGTCTCCTCTGGCTCCAGACGCACTTTGAGCGACGGCACTGGGAGCCACTGGCCGCTGGCCACGTGAGTGTTGATGCGATGTCGTGCCAAAAGCTTTGCTGTGACGCCCAGGCCGCCGGCCTGCGGATATCCCGCCTGGCGATCTGAAGAGGCAACCGCGCAAGGATGCGGTTGCTACAAAATCGCCGCGTCAACCTGGCTAGACAGGATTCTGGTACTCACTGGTTTGCGTGAAACAGATTCAGGCCATCATTCGCCCCGAGAAGCTGGATCCGGTCAAGGACGCCCTGGTGGCCATCGGCATCAATGGCATGACTGTGACCCCGGTGCAGGGATTCGGTCGCCAGATGGGCCACACCGAGGTGTATCGCGGCGTGAAGCTGGACGCCAGGCTGCTGCCCAAGGTGATGCTCACCACCGTGGTGTCCGATGGCGCCGCTGACGGCGTGGTGGAAGCGATCAAGACGACTGCCTACACCGGCGAGATCGGCGACGGCAAGATCATCGTGGCGCCGGTTGAAGCTTCGCTGCGGATCCGGACGGGTGAGACGGGCGACGCCACGCTGGACTGAGCTGCCCCGCCCCCCCTGCTGAGCCCACCCCCCCCCAGCAACCGGCCCATTCAGCCGCCGCTACAGCCGCCGCTGTGGCGCGATCGCACCGAAGCGGGACACGCCCTCGCGCAAGTGCTGCAGGGCTGGCAAGCCCGCAAGGATGCTCTGGTGCTGGGATTGCCCAGGGGTGGCGTGGCTGTGGCCGCTGCGGTGGCCGATCAGCTCCAGCTGCAGCTCGCCACCTGGGCTGTGCGCAAATTGACCCACCCCACGGCACCTGAGTACGCCATTGGTGCGCTGGCCCCGCTGGGGGTGGTGCTGTGGGATCAGGAGGCCGTGAGGCGTTTCAGCCTGTCGCCTGACCAGCAGCAGCGCCTGATGGAGACGCAACTCCTGGAGCTGGAGCGGCGCCAGCGGCAATACGGCGACCCTGCGGCTGCGAGCCTGCGCGGGCGCCATCTGCTGGTGATCGATGACGGCATCGCCACGGGCCTCACCGTGCGGGCAGCCCTCACATCACTGCGGCGCACCGAACCTGCTTCGCTGGTGCTGGCGGTGCCTGTGGTGGATCACCGCGTGGTGCCGCTGCTGCAGCCTTTGGTGGACGAGCTGGTGGCGCTCGCGGTGGTGGATCACCTGCGAGCCGTGGGCGAGTGGTTTGGCCATTTCGAGCAGCTGCGCGACCAGCAGGTGCTCGCCCTGCTGGCCCAGCATGGGCGGATCTGAGCTGATCTCCCGTGACCACGGCGTTGCCCAGTTGGCAGGAGTTGGAGGATTGGGCGGCCGCCGCCCAACCCCTGGGGGCTCCACTGGATCCCGGTGAAGCGCGTGTGCAAGGCCCCACTAATGCCCAGGCCACCCTGCGCCTGTTTGGCCAGACCGAGGCGGAGGTGCGTGTCACGCTCTACCGCGACCACCACGCCTGGTGCCCCTACTGCCAGAAGGTGTGGCTGTGGCTGGAGGAGAAACGGATCCCCTACCGGATCCGCAAGGTAACGATGTTCTGCTACGGCGAGAAGGAGCGCTGGTATCGCCAGCTGGTGCCCTCCGGCATGTTGCCGGCGCTGGAACTCGATGGCCGCGTGATCACCGAGAGCGACCGAATCCTGGAGGAGCTGGAGGCGGCCTTCTGCCCGCTGGTGGCAGGGCTCAACGCGCCTGAGGTGCTGCCGCTGCGGCAGCTGGAGCGGTTGCTGTTCCGGGCCTGGTGTGAATGGCTCTGTTATCCCCACCGCAGTGAGGCCTCCGATCGGCAGGCCCAGCAGCGCTTCCAGAACCTGGCCGAGCTGCTGGAGCAGGCGCTGGCTGCCACTGCCGGCCCTTTCCTGCTGGGGGAGCTCTCGGTGGCCGATCTCGTGTTCGTGCCCTATGTGGAGCGGATGAGTGCCTCCCTCGCTTACTACAAGGGGTTTGTGTTGCGTGTGGCGCACCCGGCCATTGATCGATGGTTTGAGGGCCTGGAGCAACGCTCCACCTACCTGGGCACCCAGAGCGACTTCCACACCCACGTTCACGATCTGCCGCCCCAGATGGGCGGTTGCTACGCCAACGGCTCCACCAGGCAACGGCAGCTTGCGGCCCGCATTCACGCCGGCCCATGGCCCATCCTGGCCGCCGCCGCTGGGAACGGGCCTGGGGACGAGCCTTGGCTGGACCGGCCCGATCCGGAAACCTCGCAGCAGGCTCCGGCTGATGCGGCGGCCGTGGCCGTGGCGAGGGTGCTGCGCCATCGCTCCACCCTGCTGTCCAGGAACCCTCTCGGTCGGGAGTGCTTCGATTCAGCCCTGCGAGCCACTCTGGCCGGCCTGGCCTGGGGCGACACCCTGGTGCCGCCAGAGGGCAGTGCTTCGGGGCTGCGTTATCTGCGCGATCGCATCAGTGTGCCGCGCGACATGCCCTTGCATTCCGGTCGTGCCCTTCGCCAGGCGCTGGAGGCCACCGCTCTGCAGGATCCTGCCGATCCGCTGGCCCAGGGTCCGGATCTGCCGCAGCAGCACCGTCGTGATCAGGATCCTTCGCCTTTTCTGCAAGCCAGGCACTGATGCCATCCCTAGCGTGCGCTCAGATCGACGTTCGCTGACGCATCGCTGCCGATGGTTCGCCCTCGCCTTCGCCATGGCTCCCTGGCCCTCGCCATGGTGAGTGGCCTCGTCTCCAGCCTCGCCTTCGGGCTGGTGCCAGGGTTGTCGATTGCTGGCGCTCCAGCCCACAGCCTGGAGCTGCGGGGGAGCACCTTCTTCACCCGGCCGCCCTGGAAGGTGGATCTGGTGAGCTACTACACCACCATCTGGCAGCCATGGGCGCAGTACTACTTCACGGTGGAGATGCCGGCCGATGCCGGCGCATCCCTGGGTGGTCTCACGATCCAGCAGACCCGGGGGGTGGACACCAATTTCAACTTCAGCGTGGATCGCACCCGGGCCTTTCTCGGCCGGCCGCGCCGCGAGGGCCCAGCGGTGCCGGTGCAGGCCTCCTTTGACCAGGCCGCGCGTCAGTTCACCATCCGCTTCCCTGAACCGATTCCACCGGGCGACACCGTCACGGTGGTGCTCAAGCCCTGGAACAACCCGGCCTTTTCAGACACCTACATGTTCCAGGTGACGGCCTATCCGGCTGGCGCGAACCCCTCGCCAGCACCGCTGGGATTTGGCACATTGCGGATCTACGACCCGGATTGGCGCTGATGCCAGGCTATGCCGGCCGGGATGGCCGACTCCCTGTCGCCCTGACCCCGCCCTCTGGCTGTGTTTCAGGCTGACTGTGGCCTGGCTCAGCTGCCGGGGTGGCGCAGGGTGCGCCAGTTGCCGCTGGCCGTGCTCACCTCCACGCCGATCTCAACCGGTTCCTGCCCGGGGCCCATGTGCTGCTGCCACCAGCTGATCGCCTCGGTCCAGGCCGCATCGAGCGAGTCGTAGAGATCGTCGAGCACCGGGTGCGGTGCCCCTTGGCGATCTACCAGGCGGTAGAGCCGCATGGGCTGGGAGGCCTGGGAAGCAGACATTGCGTGAGAAACAGCCATCGCGCGGGAAGCAGCCATCGCGCACCAACCAACGGTGGAGTCATCATGGCCGCTGTGCCAGCTGGAAACTGTCACCTTCACGACATCTTTCGGTGTTGGCTGGCACGCGCTGCCCCTAGCGCGAGCGCTCAGCGCATGAACAGCATCTCCTGGTAGCTGGGCAGGGGCCAGAGCGCGTCGTCGACCACACCCTCCAGGCCATCCACCGCCTGGCGCAGCTCCTCCATCCTCGGCATCAGCTGGTCGGCGCAATGGCGCAGCTGGGCCTCACCATGCTCGTGGGGCATGGCGGCCAGGGCCTGCTCGAGGGCATCACAGCCGTTGTTGAGCTGATGCAGCCTCTCGGCCAGCTGGTTGCGCACCGCCAGGCTGGGCTGCAGCCCCATCGCCTGCTGCTCCTGCAGAGCCTTGGCCAGCTCGCCGAGGTAGCGCACGGCAGCCGGGTACACCTGGGTGCGGGCCATCTGCAGCGCCAGCCTGGCCTCCACCTCGATGGCCAGCACGTACTGCTCGGCATACACGGCGAAGCGGCTCTCCAGTTCCACCGGGCTGAGCACCCCCTGGCTCTCGAACAGTTCGCGCACCACGGGGCGCTGCAGCACGGGCAGGGCATCGGCGCTGGTGCGCAGGTTCTCCAGCCCCCGCTGCTCCACCGCCATGCGGTGCCACTCTTCGGAGTAGCCGTCGCCGCCGAACACCACGGCGCCGTGGTCGTCCATGGTGCGCTTGAGCACCGCGAAGGCCGCTTCCTCCAGCGGCGCGCCCGCATTGAGCTGGTCTTCCAACTGGTCGGCGATCCACTGAATCGAATCGGCCAGGATCGTGTTGAGCACCACCAGCGGGCCGGCCACAGACTGGCCTGAGCCCACGGCGCGGAACTCAAAGCGGTTGCCGGTGAAGGCGAACGGCGAGGTGCGGTTGCGATCGCCGGGGTCCTTGGCGAGCTCAGGCAGGGTATCGACCCCCAGCGACATCAGTGCCGCCTGGGCGCTGCCCTCCAGCTTGCCGCTCTGGATCTGGCTGAACACATCCTCGAGCTGGCTGCCGAGGTACACCGAGATGATTGCCGGCGGCGCCTCGTTGGCCCCGAGGCGATGGTCGTTGCTGGCGGTGGCGATGGCGGCCCGC
Source organism: Prochlorococcaceae cyanobacterium (assembly GCA_044235095.1). Lineage (GTDB taxonomy): Bacteria > Cyanobacteriota > Cyanobacteriia > PCC-6307 > Cyanobiaceae > NIES-981. The sequence continues at coordinate 56,733 of JBIIIC010000013.1, forward strand.
ATCAGCGGCCCGTAGGTGTGCACGCCGCGGATCACGGCGCCGCAGAACAGCAGGAATTGCAGGTTGTCGTGGGGGGTGGTGCCGGGATCCAGCAGGTTGCCCTGGGTGGCGTTGCCGATCGACCAGTTCACGTGCTTGCCGCTGCCGTTCACCCCGGCGAAGGGCTTCTCGTGCAACAGGCAGCTGAAGCCGTGCTTCTTGGCCGTGGCCTTGAGCACGGTCATCAACAGTTGCTGGTGGTCGGTGGCCACGTTGGCCGCCTCGAAGTAGGGCGCGATCTCGAACTGGCCCGGGGCCACCTCGTTGTGGCGGGTCTTGGCGGGAATGCCGAGCCGGTAGAGCTGCTGCTCCACGTCCTGCATGTACACCTGCACCCGTTCGGGGATGGCGCCGAAGTAGTGATCGTCGAACTGCTGGCCCTTGGCCGGCGGCGCGCCGAACAGGGTGCGGCCGGCCAGCTGCAGGTCGGGGCGCAGGGCGGTGAAGGCGGAATCCACCAGGAAGTACTCCTGCTCGGCGCCGCAGCTGGAGTTCACCGGGGCGATCTCGGTTTCACCGAGCAGGCGCAGCAGCCGCTGGGCCTGTTTGTTCATGGCGGCGTTGGAGCGCAGCAGTGGCGTCTTCTTGTCGAGGGCCTCGCCGGTCCAGCTCACGAACACCGTGGGGATGCAGAGGGTGACGCCGTTGGGCGTCTCCATCAGCCAGGCAGGGCTGGTGACATCCCAGGCGGTGTAGCCGCGGGCCTCGAAGGTGGAGCGGATGCCGCCGTTGGGGAAGGAGGAGCCGTCGGGCTCGCCCTGCACCAGCAGCTTGCCGGTGAACTCCGTGATCACCCGGCCATCGCCCTTCGGCGAGATGAAGCCGTCGTGCTTCTCCGCGGTGGAGTTGGTGAGCGGATAAAAGACGTGGGCGTAGTACAGGGCGCCGCGGCCGGTGGCCCACGTCTTCATCGCCTCGGCCACCACGTTGGCCACCGAGAGGTCGAGCTTGCCGGCCTGGTGGATGGTGCGCTGCACAGACCGGAACACCCCCTTGGGCAGGAAGGTCTTCATCGTGTCCAGCGTGAACACATCGCTGGCCCAGAGCTTCTCCAGGGGTGCGGCGGGTGCGGTGGCCACCGGACGCCGACGCTGGATCTGCTGAAGGGCAGCGAAGCGCTGGGGGCTGGGCATGGGAGCCGGGAGGGGGATGAGTCGCATCCAATCTCCCAGCGCGACGTCTTTTTGTAGCGGTCGCTACTGAATTAATGGTCGGTGGGCTGGCTCAGGTGAGGTAGCGGCGGATACAGGGACGGCACCAGTACACCAGTGCAGCCGTGGTAGCGATCCACAGGGCGCCGGAGGCCACGGCCGTGAGCGTGCGGCCTTCGCTCAGCAGCGCCAGTCTCACGATGCCGTAGGGCAGGGCTGTGGCCAGGCTCATCGACAGGCCCACGATCGCCACGATCTGGCCCCAGGCCCGCCACTTGAGCAGGGCCACACTGGCCACGATGCCCACCACCGCGCTGGGCAGCACAGCACTGGCCCCCACAGCGATGTGGGCCGTGCGCCAGGTGGGCTCCAGCAGGATGATCGCCAGGGTGAGCGGGATCGCCAGGGCATTGGCGATCAGCCCCAGCCAGGCCAGGGTGAGATAGCCGCGGGGGGGCTGCAGCATCGCGTGCCGGGGGTCTGGATGAGCCATCGTGGAACAGCGACTGACCGGTGGCTCAGCGCAGTTCGAACAGCAGCAGGTCGGCGCCGCTTGCTTCCGCCTGGAATGTCGTGAGAGCCCCGGCCGCAAAGCCCAGGCCGTCCCCCCGGCCCAGGTGCAGTGTTCCCTTGCTGGCGGCCGCTCCAGCGTCGCTGTGGCTGGAGAGACCCACCTGCCCCGAGCCGCTGATCAGCTGCAGCCAGCCGTGGCTGCCGCTCTTGATCGCCAGGCTGAGGCTCTCCCCACTCCCGGGCCGGCCGCGCCAGAGGCGCACCGGCCGATGAATGGCCATCGCCCCATCGCGCCGTTCGGGATCGAGCAAGGCGGTCCAGTCGCTGCCGAAGGCGAAGGGCTTCTGTTCATAGGCCGGGTCGATGCCGCTGCTGCTGGGCTCGATCCAGATCTGCAGCAGCCGGCAGGCTTGGCTGCCCTCGTTCACTTCGCTGTGCACCACGCCGGTGCCGGCGCTCATCCGCTGCACTTCGCCGGCCCGCAGCACCTCGGCATGGCCCATCGAATCGCGGTGGTTGAGCTGGCCCTCCACCATCACCGTGATGATCTCCATGTCGCGGTGGGGATGCATGCCAAAGCCGCGGCCGGCCGCAATGGTGTCGTCGTTGATCACCCGCAGCGGCCCGAAGCCCATCCAGTCCGGGTCGTAATGGCTGGAAAACGAGAAGGTGTGCCAGCTGTCGAGCCAGTCGAGCTGGCTGTGGAAGCGCTCCGCGGCCGGGCGGAACACCAGGCCAGAGCGGGTGGTGATGGCAGGCGTGGTGGTGGTCATGGTTGGGCAATGCGGAGGTGGTGCAGGCGCGCGATCAGATCGGCGATCGAGTCGTCGTTGGCCGGATGGGTGCTGTTGCTCACCAGCTGGCGGCCCACCACATGGGCCCCCAGGTGGGCCAGCTGCAGCCGCAGGGCCGTGAGCACGGTGTGGCCGCCGCCGCCGGAGTGGGTGGCGATCGCCACCGGCCGGCCGTTGAACAGGGCGCGGAAGTCGCCGCTTTGCACCGACAGCCAGGCGATGGCGCTGGTGAGCACCGGTGGAATCGAGCCGTTGTATTCCGGCGCGCAGATCACCCAGCGGGGGGCGGCAGCCATCTGGGTCTGCAGTTGAGCCAGGGCCGGTGGCGTGCCGGCGGCCTGGGCCCGCGGTGTGAACAGCGGCAGCTCGACGGCGGTGAGATCGAGCACGGCAGCGCTCTGGCCCTGCTGGTGGGCCGCGGCCGCGAAGCGCTCGGCCAGCAGCAGGTTTTCGCCGTTGCTGGCGGCGATCACCAGCACATCAGCTGGCTCTGGGACGGTCATGGCTGGGGCTCCAGGGTTGGGTAGTCGGTGTAGCCCACCGGGCCAGGGCTGTAGAAGCTGTCGGGATCTGGGGCATTGAGGGGTGTGCCGCGGCGGAAGCGCTCCGGCAGGTCGGGGTTGGCAAGAAAGCTGGTGCCGAAAGCCACCGCATCGAGAGCTCCGGCAGCAATGGCGGCATTGGCTTCCGCAGCCGAGTAGCCCATGTTGGCCACCAACATGCCTTGGAAGTGCTGGCGGGCTGGGGTGAGCACATCGCCGAGTTGCTGGCCTAGCAGGTCGCCGCGCATCAGGTGCAGATAGGCCAGCGGCAGATCGTTGAGCTGCTGGGCCAGCCAGGTGATCAGCCCGATCGGATCGGAATCGGCCATGGCGTTGTAGCTGTTGAGGGGCGAGAGGCGCAGCCCCATCAAGGGCGTTTCCTGGCCCACCGCCTCGAGCACCTCCAGCAGCAGCCGTGCCCGGTTCTCAAGCGGGCCGCCATAGGGGCCGCTGCGGCGGTTGCTGCCATCGCGCAGGAAGGAATCCAGCAGGTAACCGTTGGCGCCGTGGACTTCCACGCCGTCGAAACCGGCGGCCATGGCGTTGCGGGCTGCCAGCCGGAACCCGGTCACGATGGCCGGCAGTTCAGCGTCGGCCAGTTCGCGGGGCACCACGTAGGGCTGTTTGCCCTCGGGGGTGTGCACCTCATCACCGGTGATGGCGATCGGGCTGGGGCCCACCGGCTTGGTACCGCCATTGAGCAGGGGATGGCAGGCGCGCCCGCCATGCCAGAGCTGCAGCACGATGCGGCCGCCGGCGCGGTGCACCGCTTCGGTGGTGAGCCGCCAGCCCTCGATCTGGGCCTGGCTATGGATGCCGGGCTCATGCCAGAAGGCGGAATGGCCCTCCCGCACCATCGTGGCCTCGGCCACGATCAGGCCCGCACTGGCCCGCTGGCTGTAGTACTGCGCCATCAGCGCCCCCGGGATGTGCCCCTCCTCTGCGCGGCAGCGGGTGAGGGGTGCCATCCAGATGCGGTTGGGCAGCTTCAGGGAGCCGAGGCGCAGGGGCGTGAACAGATCGGCCATGGCGATCGGGGCGTCAAGATGGGCGCGATGGGGTCTGTTGCATGCTCTGCCGCTTCTGCGGCCAGCACAAGACGGCACTTCAAGGTGGCAGAGGCACCTCTTGGTAACAATTGAACTGCTCGCAGCCGGTTTGCAAACGACCGGACAGGCACAGGTGGATCAGCACGACACAGCCCCCGGTGGCTTTCTGGCCAGCCAAGACCACAGCAACTGCAAGGCCGAGCTGGCCCTGCGGGTGATCCAGGGGCGTTGAAAGCTGTTGATTCTGCGTGAGCTGATCGATGGGGTGCAGCGCTTTTCTGATCTGCAGCGCGCCCTGCCAGGCGTGAGCCAGAAGGTGCTCACCGCCCAGTTGCGGGAGCTTGCGGCCGCTGGGTTGGTGCAGCGCACCGTGTATCCGCAGGTGCCGCCGCGGGTCGACTATGCCCTCACGCCGCTGGGTCGCGATCTGATTCCCGTGCTTGAGGGGCTGCACGCCTTCGGTGAGCAGGTGGAGGCGCGAGCCGGCTCCAGCGAGGAGGCCAAGACGTGAGCAGCCCAGCTTCAGCCCTGGCGCCGGTGGCCTTTCCGGCGATCAGCCGCGCCGCCCTCACCACCCTCCAGGTGAACCTGGGCTATCGCTGCAACCAGGCCTGCAGCCATTGCCATGTGGGCGCGGGCCCCACGCGCACCGAAATGATGGATGCAGGCACCCTGGCCCTGATTCCCCAGGTGCTCGCGGCGCGTGGCATCGGCACGCTCGATCTCACCGGCGGTGCGCCCGAACTGCATCCCGGTTTTCGTGAGCTGGTGAGCCAGGCCCGGCAGCAGGGGGTGGCGGTGATCGACCGCTGCAACCTCACGATCCTGGGCGAGCCTGGCCAGGAGGATCTGGCGGCATTTCTGGCTGAGCAGGGGGCGGTGGTGGTGGCCTCGCTGCCCTGCTATCTGGAGGCCAACGTGGACCAGCAGCGCGGCAGCGGCGTGTTTGCCCGCAGCCTTGCCGGCCTGCGCCAGCTCAATGCACTCGGCTATGGCGATCCAGACGCAGGCCTGGAGCTCAATCTCGTGTTCAACCCCCAGGGGCCCAGCCTGCCGCCGCCCCAGCAGCAGCTGGAGGCCGCCTACCGCCGGGAGCTGGGCGAGCGGCACGGCATTCGCTTCAACCGCCTGCTGGCCCTGGCCAACATGCCGATCCAGCGCTTCGCCGCTGTGCTGCGGGCCACCGGCGAGCTGGAGCGCTATCAGCAGTTGTTGCGCGCCAACCACCAGGACTCCAATCTTGCCGCGGTGATGTGCCGCGGGCTGATCAGCGTGGACTGGCAGGGCTGGCTCTACGACTGTGATTTCAACCAGATGCTGGGCCTGCAGATGCCGTGCCTGCAGAGGCGCCGCCACCTGCGTGACCTGCTCAGCTGGGACCCGGCTGGTGAGCCGATCGCGGTGGCAGAGCACTGCTTCGGCTGCACAGCCGGGGCCGGATCCAGTTGCGGCGGCGCCCTCAACTGATCGGCCACCGTTTGGATCAATGGGGATCTAGCCCTGAGCGCGGGTGCTCAGCATGGCCAGGGCGGTCCACACCACAAAGCCGGTGAGCACGAAGCCGCCGGTGGCCACGAAGTAGCGCCAGGCGTTCTGCACGGCCGGGGTGGGCTGATTGGCCAACCAGGCCGGCCGCGGCCAGCCTTGCTGGGGCTGCCAGCCGCTGCCATTGCCGGCGGGTGCTCGCCGGGCCATGGCATCGCGCCAGTAGTCGTCGTAGCGGGGAGCCTGCTGGTTGAACGGCATCTCGCCGATGGCGCGCCCGGGCAGCACCCGGCCCCGCTGCCGGGGCACCTGATCCTCGCCGAACTGCTCGAGGTACTCCTCGGAATCGAGCAGGGCATTCACCAGGGCGGGCAGCCCCTGCTGGGCGATCAGGATCGAGAGGGCGATCCGTTCCTGCTCGCCGTACACCGGCCGGCCCAGTACCCGACCCACCAGCTGCTCCACCACCCGGTAGTTGCTGTTGCAGCGGTAGAAGTCGTTGCGGAACTTGTCGGAGAGCAGCAGGCCACGGATGAAGCCGCGCATGGTGATCTGGCCGCTGCGCAGTCGCATCTCCAGCACCGGATCGCGATCCACGGCGAAGGCGTGGAAGAAGATCTGGCGGTAGGCCTGCTCGATCAGCGCCTCGCTCACCATCGGCTCCCCCTGCAGCGACAGGGGGGTGCTGCGCGGGGTCTCTTCGCTTCCCGGCAAGTAGTTGTCCACCCTTGTGGTCTGCGTGGTGGGAGGGGCTTGGAGCAGGGGCAGCGCCATGGAGGGCCTGGTCACGTTGGACGCAGCAGACCGTATGGAGTGCGCCGACAGCCCTGACGAAAGCTCAATGAAAGTTCCCAGAGCTTCAGGTTTGTTTGCGTTTAGTCGCCGGGTTCTAGGGTCTCGACAGGGTTTTGGGTATGGCGTGGCGATGGCGCCGATCGGTGATGGGATCCGGGAGGGGGTGCGCGCTTACTACGGCGTCACCCTGAGCAGTTCCGCTGATCTGCGCACAACGGCCTGCTGTGATGCCTCGGCGGTGCCTGAGCTGCTGAGGCCGCTGCTGGCCAGGCTTCATCCCCAGGTGCTGGACCGCTACTACGGTTGCGGTCTGGTGGTGCCGGAGCTGCTGCAGGGACTGCGGGTGCTGGATCTGGGCTGCGGTGCCGGCCGCGATGTGTACCTGCTGGCCCAGCTGGTGGGGGCCGGCGGTGAGGTGGTGGGCGTTGACATGACCGCGGAGCAGCTGGCCGTGGCGGAGGCCCAGCGCGACTGGCATGCCGAGCAATTCGGCTTTGCCAATGTGCGTTTCCTGCACGGCGAGATCGAGCGGCTTGATGACCTCGACCTGGAGCCGGCCAGCTTCGACCTGGTGGTGTCGAACTGCGTGGTGAATCTCTCCACCGACAAGCAGGCGGTGCTGCAGGGCGTGCGGCGGCTGCTCAAGCCAGGTGGCGAGCTGTATTTCGCCGATGTGTATTGCGATCGGCGCGTGCCGGAGCACCTGCGCCACGACCCGGTGCTCTACGGCGAGTGTCTCAGCGGCGCCCTCTACTGGAATGATTTTCTGCGCCTGGCCCGCCGCAGCGGCTTTGCCGACCCGCGCCTGGTGAGCGATCGGCCTCTGGCCATCACCGATGCCGAGCTCGCCGCCCGCATCGGCCCGTTGTGCTTCTTCTCCGCCACCTATCGGTTGTTCAACATCGCGGCGCTGGAGGATGCCTGTGAGGACCACGGCCAGGCGGTGGCCTATCGCGGCACGATCGCTGCAGCCCCCGACGCCCTGGCCTTCGACAAGCACCATGTGTTTGAAACCGGGCGGATCACACCGGTGTGCGGAAACACGTTGCTGATGCTGCGCGACAGCCGGCTGGCCAGCCATTTCGAGTTCCATGGCGACTTCAGTCGCCACTTCGGCCTTTTCCCCGGCTGCGGTGGCAGCCTGCCGTTCTCGCCCGCTGCGGACGGGGCCCATCAGCCCGAGGTCGGGAGCGGCTGTTGTTGATCCGGCGTGTCCTGCTGGGGCTGTTGTCGCTGGGGACACTGCTGCCCGCAGCTGCGATGCAGATTCAGCACGAGCCCGCCGCGGTGGCCGTGTGCGTGGTGGCTCCACGGGTGGAGCCGGTGGAGGATGCCGATGGCGCCGGGGTGGTGCCGGTGCCCGATCCCAGTCTCGTGGTGATCGAGCCGCTTCAGGAGCTGCGCATCGAGCGTGCTGGGCTGCCTGTGTGGCGCAGCCAGGCCAAGGAGGGTGCCGCACTGCCCATGCCCTTCCTCTGGCCCACGGCACCGATCAGGCCCGGCGAAACCGTGCTGGTGCGGCTGCGGCCCCAGCAGGCTCCCCTTGATGCCTTTGCCCATGTGCTGCTGGTGGGAGCATCCGCGGGCCGCATGGACGCCACCACCGATCTGCTCAGCAGCTTGGGCGGATCAGCCGAGGGCTGGCTGCTGGCCATTGAAGCCGCGCTCCAGTCGGGGGATGTGCCCCTGGCCTGGGCTCTGTTGTTCGCCCCCCAGGCTCCGCTGTCAAGCGATTTGGTGGCGTTGCGCCAGGAGGTGGTGCGTCGCGGCTGTGGTGATTGAAAACCGCTTCACCAGAAGCCCTGGCTGCGCAGCCAGAGTCCCAGGGCCAGCATCGGCACGAACACGCCGCCGGCGATCTGCAGCTTGATCACCAGGGGTGAGGGGGTCTTACTGGTCTTGATCTTGCCGGTGGGCGGCTTGGCCCGGAAAGGTTTGGTGGATGGCATCGGGATGGCATGCAAAAGCCCCCCGGGAATACCGGAGGGCTGGGGCTGGATCTGAGCGCCGAAAGGCCTCAGGACATCATCCGAGGCCGATCTGGGACAGGATGCCCTGGCCGGTGAGCAGTTCAGTGGCCAGGCCGATTACAAAACCCATCATGGCCAGACGGCCATTCCAGGTTTCAGCGAAAGCCACGAAGCCAAAGCGGGAAGAATTGTCAGCCATGGAGGCGGCGGGGAACGACTGATGGAAGTGTAACGGAAATTGAAGGACTGTTGCGGTGTGTGAGGTGCGGGTTGCCGGACCGACCGGTGCTCACCAGCGACCCGCACCTGAGTTCAGCGCATGAAGCTTGCTCAGCGCACGAACAGCATCTCCTGGTAGGTGGGCAGGGGCCAGAGGGCGTCGTCGACGATGGTTTCCAGGCCGTCCACGGCGGCGCGGATCTCGCCCATCAGCGGCAGCAGCGTGTCGGCACAGTGGCGCAGGTGTTCGTGCACGCCATGGGGCGGGCCGGCGATCGCCTGCTCCAGGGCGCTGCACTGGCGGATCAGCTGCTGGTTGAGCGTGGCCACCTGGCCGGCGAAGGTGCGATCCGGTGGCAGGCCCAGGTCTTCCTGGTCGCGCAGGGAGCGGGCCAGCCGATCGAGAAACTCCATCACCACCGGGTACACCTGGGTGCGGGCCATGCGCACCACCAGCTTGGCCTCCACCTCAATGGCCAGGATGTACTGCTCTGCGTACACCTCGAAGCGGCTCTCCAGTTCCACCGGGCTGAGCACCCCCTGGCTCTCGAACAGTTCGCGCACCACGGGGCGCTGCAGCACGGGCAGGGCATCGGCGCTGGTGCGCAGGTTCTCCAGCCCCCGCTGCTCCACCGCCATGCGGTGCCACTCTTCGGAGTAGCCGTCGCCGCCGAACACCACGGCGCCGTGGTCGTCCATGGTGCGCTTGAGCACCGCGAAGGCCGCTTCCTCCAGCGGCGCGCCCGCATTGAGCTGGTCTTCCAACTGGTCGGCGATCCACTGAATCGAATCGGCCAGGATCGTGTTGAGCACCACCAGCGGGCCGGCCACAGACTGGCCTGAGCCCACGGCGCGGAACTCAAAGCGGTTGCCGGTGAAGGCGAACGGCGAGGTGCGGTTGCGATCGCCGGGGTCCTTGGCGAGCTCAGGCAGGGTATCGACCCCCAGCGACATCAGTGCCGCCTGGGCGCTGCCCTCCAGCTTGCCGCTCTGGATCTGGCTGAACACATCCTCGAGCTGGCTGCCGAGGTACACCGAGATGATTGCCGGCGGCGCCTCGTTGGCCCCGAGGCGATGGTCGTTGCTGGCGGTGGCGATGGCGGCCCGCATCAGCGGCCCGTAGGTGTGCACGCCGCGGATCACGGCGCCGCAGAACAGCAGGAATTGCAGGTTGTCGTGGGGGGTGGTGCCGGGATCCAGCAGGTTGCCCTGGGTGGCGTTGCCGATCGACCAGTTCACGTGCTTGCCGCTGCCGTTCACCCCGGCGAAGGGCTTCTCGTGCAACAGGCAGCTGAAGCCGTGCTTCTTGGCCGTGGCCTTGAGCACGGTCATCAACAGTTGCTGGTGGTCGGTGGCCACGTTGGCCGCCTCGAAGTAGGGCGCGATCTCGAACTGGCCCGGGGCCACCTCGTTGTGGCGGGTCTTGGCGGGAATGCCGAGCCGGTAGAGCTGCTGCTCCACGTCCTGCATGTACACCTGCACCCGTTCGGGGATGGCGCCGAAGTAGTGATCGTCGAACTGCTGGCCCTTGGCCGGCGGCGCGCCGAACAGGGTGCGGCCGGCCAGCTGCAGGTCGGGGCGCAGGGCGGTGAAGGCGGAATCCACCAGGAAGTACTCCTGCTCGGCGCCGCAGCTGGAGTTCACCGGGGCGATCTCGGTTTCACCGAGCAGGCGCAGCAGCCGCTGGGCCTGTTTGTTCATGGCGGCGTTGGAGCGCAGCAGTGGCGTCTTCTTGTCGAGGGCCTCGCCGGTCCAGCTCACGAACACCGTGGGGATGCAGAGGGTGACGCCGTTGGGCGTCTCCATCAGCCAGGCAGGGCTGGTGACATCCCAGGCGGTGTAGCCGCGGGCCTCGAAGGTGGAGCGGATGCCGCCGTTGGGGAAGGAGGAGCCGTCGGGCTCGCCCTGCACCAGCAGCTTGCCGGTGAACTCCGTGATCGCCTTGCCGTCGCCCTGGGGTGAGATGAAGCCGTCGTGCTTCTCCGCGGTGAGGTTGGTGAGCGGATAAAACACGTGGGCGTAATAAAGGGCGCCACGGCTGGTGGCCCAGTCCTTCATCGCCTGGGCCACCACGTCGGCCACGGAGTTGTCGAGCTTGCCGCCCTCGGTGATCGTGCGCTGCACCGACTTGAACACGGCCTTGGGCAGGGCCGATTTCATCGCGTTGAGGCTGAACACATCGCTCGCCCATAGCTCCTCGAGGGGGGCCGTGGGAGCAGTGCTGGCGGCCGGGCGCTGCAGGATCTGCTGGATGGCCTGGAGGCGGGGCAGAGAGGGCATGGGCTCGGGGTATCGCTGTAGTCCAGTCGAAACCGTGACCCCACCCCCTGATTGGCGCGATTGCTACCGATTGGGGCTCAGGGCTCGCTTTCCTCCAGTTCCTCCAGCACCTGGCGCTGCAGCTCCACCTCGTAGCCGCTCACCATCGCTTCCAGTGACTCGGCCTCCTGCGCATCCACCTCCAGGGCTTCCGCCAGGGTGAGTTCAGGCACTTCCACCGCTCCCACAGCGTTGAGGGCCATGCCAAGGGCAGCGGCGTCGCGGTGCCAGATCGCAGCGGCCTGGGTGAATTTCTCCAGCACCTCCTCGCCCACCGGTTCTCCGGAGCGCCGGGCCACCGCCGCCGCCAGGCGCCGGTCGTCGAACACGGCCGCCGCTGCCGTGTGGGCGGCATGCAGGGCCCCCAGCGTCACGATCGCCTCGGAGCGCAGGGTGGTGAGGGTCTTGCCGAGGGCGCGATCCCGTACCCCCTGCCAGGGCTCCGAGGGCGTTTCATCGCTGCCGGCCGCCGGGCCCCGATCAAGATGGGTCCCTTCCGGCAGTTTCGCCGAGGGGCCCGGGGGCAGGGCCAGCTGGGTGGGATCGAGCCGCTCCCCCAGTTGCCGCAGCCACCGCCCCAGCCGTCTGCGCACGCCCATCACGCCCCTCCGTCGCCTCCCTCACTGTGGCGCCTCGACAGGGGGTGTGTCGGCCCGGACGCGATCCGTTTCAGCCCTGGAGCCACCCCCCTAGGGTTCGCCTCTGACCAGCTATCAGCCCCCAGCCCCCAGCCCCCAGCCCCCAGTCACCAGCCGTGATGTCGAACTCCTTGCAGCCCGATCCAGCACAGGCCAAGTCTGCGCAAGCCATTCCCAGCGGGGCTGGTCGTGCCGAGCCGGGCTACGTCTACGAGCCACTGGAACGTTTCGGCGAGGGCCTCACCACCCGGCGCCCCTGGAACACCCAGGCCCTGGCGGCGGTGGAACGACTCAACGGCCGCGTGGCGATGCTGGGATTCCTGGCGGCGGTGCTCGGTGAGGTGCTCACCGGTGAGGGGGTGGTGGGTCAGCTCCTGGCGATGCTGCGCTGGTTGCTCGGAGGCACCATCGCCTAGATGGCTGCCCAGCACCTCGGCGACCTGCTGATTCAAGGGCTGCACTGGCTCGCCTGGCTGCCAGCCCTGGGATTGGCGGTGATGCTGCTGGCTCTCGAGCTCTCCTGCCGCCGCGCTCCGGCGCTGGAGTTGCCCCAGGCGTCTCCCCGCTTTGACGACGCCTTCCTGCGGGTGGTGATCCCGGCCTACCAGGAATCACGCAACATCGCCGCCTGTGTGGCGGCGGTGCTGGCCAACCAGGCCCCGGGGCTGGCCTGGGAGCTGCTGGTGGTCGACGATGGCTCCACCGATGGCACCGCTGAGCTGGCTGCTGCCGCCGTCACAGCCGCCGCCGCAGCAGCAACAGCCGCTGCCGCCGCTGGGGTGAACGCAGGGCCCGCCCGAGCCCGGGTCATGGCAGCTGGTGCCAGGCCCAGCGGTGAGCGCTGGTGCGGCAAGAACTGGCCCGCCAGCCGTGGGGCTGCTGAGCCCTGGCCCGCCGGTGATCCGGCCCGGCAGTGGCTGCTATTCATCGATGCCGACGTGCGACTGGCCCCCCAGGCCCTCGCCGCTGGCCTGGCCGAGGCCCAGGCCAGCGGCGCCGATCTGCTCAGCCTGGCGCCGCGGCTCACCTGCAGTTGCCTGGCGGAGTGGCTGGTGCAGCCGATCGTGGCCAACCTGCTCGGCCTGGTGTTCCCCCTGGGCCGTACCAACGATCCGGCCGATCCCACCGCTTTCGCAGCCGGCCCGTTCATGCTGTTTCGCCGCTCTGCCTACGCGGCGATCGGCGGGCACGCCGCCATCCCCGATGAGGTGGTGGAAGACCTCGCCCTGGCCCGTCGCATCAAGACCTCCGGCCTGCGGCTGCGCTACCTGCTGGGGCTGAAGCTGGTGAGCCTGGGCATGTATGCCGATCTGCCCGGTCTGTGGGAGGGGTGGACCAAGAACTGGTTCCTGGGCGTGGATCGCAGCCTGATCAAGGCGGCAGGCAGTGCTGCGCTGGTGTTGCTGCTCTACACAGCCCCCTGGCTGCTGGTGCTCCTGTCCATCGCCGGAGCCTTGCCTGGGGCCCCGGCTCCGGCGATGGTTTCGCTGGCCGGGCCGGCGCTGCTGGCTGTGGCCCTGCAATGGCTGCTCCGGCTCTGGGCTGCCTGGCGCTTTCAGCTGGAGCCCCGCTTCTGGTGGTTGGCCGGGCTGGGGGGCCTGATGGTGGCGGCGATCGTGCCGGTATCGGTTTGGCGCACGCTCACGGGCCAGGGCTGGACCTGGCGTGGCCGATCACTGGCGGGTTGAGTCCGGGTCGATGGGATCGGGTTGCCGCCGGTTCGCTACCGCTGGCTGCAGAGAGACGAACAACTCCTGAAGCAGGGTGGACAGCTCCGGATCCAGCGAGGCGTGGGGCACCGATTCCGCTGCCAGGACCACCAGGGCACAGGCGTCCATCAGGTGTTCGGCCTCATCGTTTGAGAGAGCCAGCAGCACGTCGTTGTCACCGCGAACCAGGCGCAAGGGCGTCTCCGTGAAGTGCTGAAGGGCTGAAGAGGTGTTTGGCTGAAGAGCTGGCTTGGGGCAGAACCGGCCTCCTCAGCACCGGCTTCGCGCAGATCGGGCCAGACAGGCATGCTCCCAGTGAATAACGCAGCGACTGCAGGCAGCTCAGGCTGAGACTGAATCGAAAGGTCGTTATGCCGATTCTGCATTCCGCAGTGGAGCGCCACTGTCCCATTCAGGCCGGTGGTTAGCTGGTTGGCTTGTTGTGATCCCCCCAACCCATGCCGATTCCGGCCCAGGAACTGCTGGCCGCCCAGCGCTGGCGCTATGCCACCAAGGCCTTCGATGCCGCCCGCCGGATTCCGGCGGAGCAGTGGCAAGCCCTGGAGGACACGCTGGTGCTCACCCCGTCGTCCTATGGCTTGCAGCCCTGGAGGTTTCTGGTGATCGACACTCCGGCCCTGCGCCAGGAGCTGCGCCCCCACTCCTGGGACCAGAGCCAGATCACCGACTGCTCCCATCTGGTGGTGCTGCTGGCCAAGCGCACGATCACCGCTGCCGATGCGGATCGCTTCGTGGCTTCGATCGCCGCTACCCGCGGCCAGGACCTGGCGGCCCTGGAAACCTACCGGCAGATGATCCAGGTGGATCTGATCGAAGGCCCCCGGGCCGCCGAGATCGAGCGCTGGACCTCCAACCAGCTCTACATCGCCCTCGGCAACCTGATGACCTCCGCGGCCCTGCTCGGCATCGACACCTGCGCAATCGAGGGTTTCTCCCCCGCGGAGTACGACCGGATCCTGGGCCTGGAGGACAGCGACTTTCGCAGCCGGGTGGCCTGTGCCTGCGGTTACCGCAGCCAGGTCGACAAATACGCCAGCCTTCCCAAGGTGCGCTACCCCGCCAGCGAGCTGATCGAACACCGCTGATCGAACACCGCTCATTGTCTGGTCGGTGGGCGGTGCCGCGGGCCCGATTCCTAGGGTCGACCGATGGATACCACCCTGCCCAGCACCGGCGCCGTGAGCGGTGTCCTGGAGGCCCTGGCCTTCTTCCGCGACCCCGCTTTTGCCCAGCGCCGCTTTGAGCGCCATGGCGATGTGTTCGAGACGGTGCTGCTCGGTGAGCCGATGGTGTTCATCCGCGGCGCCGCGGCGATCGGCGATCTCCTGGCTGCCGGCGATGGGGTGGAGGGCTGGTGGCCGGAGAGCGTGCGCCAGCTGTTGGGCAGTCGCTCGCTGGCCAACCGCAACGGCGCCGCCCACAGGGCCCGCCGGCGGGTGGTGGGGCAGCTGTTTTCGGCGGCGGCCCTGAGGCGCTACAGCCCCCGCATCGTGGTCCTGGTGGAGGAGCTGGCGGCGGAGCTGGCGGCTGCACCCGGCCCCGTGCCGCTGGTCGAGCGCATGCGCCGTTTCGCCTTTGCAGTGATCGCCACGGTGGTTCTGGGCCTGGAGGGCGCCGACCGCGACGCGCTCTTCGTGGATTTTGAGATCTGGACCAAGGCCCTTTTCTCCGTTCCACTGCCGTTGCCGGGCACTCCCTTTGCCCAAGCCCTGGCGGCGCGGCAGCGCCTCCTGGCTCGGCTGCAACAGGTGCTGGAGCGTGCCCCCCAGGCCAGCGGCGGCCTCGATCTGCTGGCCGGCGGCCTCGATGAGCTTGGCGTCCCCCTCACCGACGACGACCTGGTGGAGCAGTTGCTGCTGCTGCTGTTCGCCGGCTACGAGACCACCGCCTCCTCACTCAGCTGCCTGATGCGGGCCCTGCTCTTGCACCCGGAGGTGGAGAGCTGGTTGCGGGAGGAACTGGAGACCCTGCCCTGGCCCCCGGATCCAGAGATGGCCGCCGGCGCCTACGACCCGCAGCGGGCGCCGCGGCTCGATGCCCTGGTGCAGGAGGTGCTGCGGCTCACCCCGCCAGTGGGTGGCTTCTTCCGCCGCACCACCAGGCCTCTCACCCTGGCCGGCGTGGCGGTGCCGCCAGGTCGGGTGGTGCAGGTGGCCCTGGCCGCCTCCAACCGCTACGCACCGGGCCTGGCCGCAGGCGCCGGCGATGCGGATGACTGGGCGGCGCTCGACCTGGAGAGCTTCCGCCCCCAGCGGCACCTGGAGGGAGCCATCAGTGCGACGCTGCTGCCCTTCGGTGGCGGGGAGCGGGTGTGCCTGGGCAAGGCCCTGGCTGAGCTGGAGATCCGGCTGATGGTGGTGGGCCTGATGCGCCGGCTCCATCTGGAGCTGGCCCCTGGCCAGGATCTGGAGCTGCAACTGCTGCCGAGCCCCACACCCCGCGATGGTCTGCTGGTGCAGGCGTTGGAGCCACCCGCGGCCGCATGACTGTTGCCGCCGCCGCGTCAGGTCCGTTGCAGCTGGTGTGGTTCAAGAGAGATCTGCGGATCCACGACCACCGGCCCCTGCTGGAGGCCAGTCGCCACGGTCCGGTGCTGCCGCTGTTTGTGGTGGAACCGGAGCTGTGGCGCCAGGCCGATGCCTCGGCGCGGCAGTGGGCGTTTGCGGCGGAAGGGATCGCCGAGTTGCGAGAGGCCCTCGCGGGCCTGGGCCAGCCGTTGGTGGTGCGGGTGGGCGATGTGCCCACAGTGCTGGAGCGGGCCCGGTGCCAGTTGGGGGTGGCGGCGCTGTGGAGCCACGAGGAAACCGGCAACGGCTGGACCTTCGCACGCGACAGACAGGTGTTGGCCTGGGCCCGGAGCCATGGCATCCCCTGGCACGAGCTGCCCCAGTTCGGCGTGGTGCGGCGGCTCGGCAGCCGCGATGGCTGGGCCCGTCGCTGGGAGGCGCGCATGGCCGAGCCGATCGCTCCGGCCCCCGAGGCCCTGCCGCCGCTGCCGGGTCTCGATCCCGGCCCGATTCTCACCGCCAGAGACCTGGGTCTGGCAGCCGACCCCTGCCCCCAGCGCCAGCCGGGCGGACGGCGCGCCGGCCTGGCCCTGCTGGACAGTTTTCTGAGCGAGCGGGGCCGGGCCTATCACCGCGAGCTGTCCAGCCCGCTCACCGCCTTTCGCAGCTGTTCGCGCCTCTCGCCCCACCTGACCTGGGGCACCCTGTCGTTGCGGGAGGTGGTGCAGACCAGCCGCGCCGCGGCGCCCATGCCCCGGTTGCCGCGGCGGGCCTTTGACGAGCGGCTGCACTGGCACTGCCACTTCATCCAGAAACTGGAGAGCCAGCCGGATCTGGAGTTTCGGGAGCTGCATCCGCTCACCGCCGGCCTGCGCGATCACGAGGCCGATTGGCTGGCGCTGCCGCAGGCCGAGCGGCTCGCTGCCTGGAGTGAGGGACGCACCGGCCTGCCGTTTGTGGATGCCTGCATGCGGGCCCTGATCGCCACGGGGTGGATCAACTTCCGCATGCGGGCCATGTTGATGTCGGTGGCCAGCTACCACCTCTGGCTGCCCTGGCGCCTGAGTGGCCTGGTGCTGGCGCGCCGCTTCGTGGACTACGAACCCGGCATCCATTGGCTGCAGTGCCAGATGCAGTCGGGCACCACGGGCATCAACACGATCCGT
The DNA here is from genome assembly GCA_044235095.1 of Prochlorococcaceae cyanobacterium. Lineage (GTDB taxonomy): Bacteria > Cyanobacteriota > Cyanobacteriia > PCC-6307 > Cyanobiaceae > NIES-981. The sequence continues at coordinate 73,650 of JBIIIC010000013.1, forward strand.
GTGTACAACCCGATCAAGCAGGGCATCGATCACGATCCCGAGGGGGTCTTCATCCGCCAGTGGCTGCCGGAACTGGCGCGGCTGCCGGCGGCGCTGGTGCATGAGCCCTGGAAGCTGGAGCCCATCTGGGGGGAGGGCCTCGACTGGCGACTGGGCCGCGACTACCCGGCGCCGATCGTGGATCCGGCCGCTGCGGCCCGGGCCGCCCGTGATCGCATTCATGCCCGCCGGCACGAGCAGGGCTTCGGCGCGCTGGCCGACGCCATTCAGGAGCGCCATGGTTCCCGCCGCTCGGGGTTGGCCCCTTCCGGCCGCCGGCGCAGGAAGCGGTCCAAGGGCAATGAGGTCCATGCGGACCAGCTGGCGCTGGATCTGGGCTGATCAGCTCCCCGCCGCAGTCAGCCAGGGATCGAGGAAGGCCAGCGGTCGATTCATGGTGGCGGAGAACCCGAGGATGCCGCGGTCGCGGTGGGCGTAGAGCAGGGTGTCGTCGTCATCGAGCAGGAAGGTGCCGCCGCGCTGGCAGATGAAGTCGTCGCGGGGCACGTAGGTGCGCCAATGGCTCAGTACCTCGCTCATGTTGCGCAGGCGCACCGTGGCCAGCTCAAACGGTCGCTGGAAGCCGCTGCCGCCGGCGCGCCGGAACAGGGAACCCTGGATCGGTGGCAGGGGGCCGGCCTGGATGGTGGCGTCGTCGGCGATCCGCTGCGGGGCGCTGCGATCGCCGGTGTAGCCGCGCAGCACCTCGGCCAGGGTGCCGGGCGATCCCAGACCGGCACACATCAGCAGCAGGTTGGGCCAGGGGCCACCGACCGCCTTCAGGCCCTCGTAGAGCCCCAGCTCACGATGCAGGTCGGCGTTGGGCTCCACCTGCAGAAGCTCGGGGGGAAAGCCGGTGAATGCGCAGAAGCGCTGGCGGCCGGGCTCTTGGCCGATGCCGATTGCCAGCACCGCGGTGTCGGCCTGCTCGAGCCGGGGCAGGGCCTCCACCAGCAGCTGGGCGTATTCAAGGCTGTCGAAATCGCCCAGCTGGGGCCAGAGCAGCACCAGTCGCCGCCGGCCACGCTCCATCCCGGCCACGCCCTCCAGACGCTTCAACAGGGGGCGACGGCAGTGGACATGGTGCAAAGACAAAGGCCGTCATGTTGGCGCTGCACGCCCCAGTCGGTGGCGCCACAGTGGCTGGGTGGAGGTGGGTCTGGTTGAGGTCGGCATGGAACAGGGCAACTGGTTCGTGGCGCTGGTGGTGCCCGAGCAGGCCGGCCTGCATCGCCTTACAGCTGATCTGCCGGCGGGACTGCGCCGCTTTCAGCCGGGTGATCTGCATCTCACCCTGGCCTTTCTGGGGGCCTGCGGGGCCGAACGGGCTCAGCTGGCCTGGCGGGCGATCGCAGACCAGCCCCAGTGGGCGATCACGGCGGAAGCCGGCAGCTGGCGCGCCATGGGGCGACCCGAGCGCCCCTCGGCCTATGCGCTCACCCTGGGCCAGGGGGCACAGCTCGCGGCCGGCCTGATCGAGCGCTGGCGGCCGCTGCTGCTGGAGGCGGCCGGGCAACCGGTGGAGCACCGCCATGCCCTGCCCCACATCACCCTTGCCAGGCCCCGCCGGCGCCTGGACCCGGAGGCTGCGGCCGCGACCCATGCCGCCATGACCACCTGGATGCGTGCCACCCCTGTGCCACCGGGCAGCTTTGCGCTGCAGGAGGTGGGTCTCTACCGCTGGGCTGAAGCTCGCGATGAGCAGCTGTTTGCGATTGATCAACGCCGTCGTCTTGACCTGGGTTGAGAGTTTTGATCTGGCTGTCTTGACGCGGCTCGATCAGCTGATGATCTGGCGTTTGCGCCCGGGCTTTGCGTTGGGTCGTGCCATCACGAATGCCGCCTGATTCGGCTCTCACGCCATGCTGGTTGGGTCTGCCGAACTGCGGTGGTGAGGGCCGAATCGCCCGGTTCGGCTCTCCTCCTGGAGCCACGGATTGGCTGCGGCGACAGTGTCTGCATCGGGGACAAGCAGCTCCCCAGACCATTCACCGAACCAGCCATGCTGACCCTGCGCACATCCTCTCCGTTTGAGCTGTTTGATCGCCTTGAGCAGCAGCTCAGCCAGCAACTCCAGAACGCCGAGCGCGTCCCTGCCGCCGAGGTGGTTGAAACCGCCGATGCCTATGAGGTGGTGGTGGAGCTCCCTGGCGTGGACAAGGCCTCCATTGCAGTGAAGGCCACCGAGCGCACCCTGGTGATCACGGCCGAGCGTCGGTCCCGCCAGCCATCCGCGGCAGCTGATCAGGGTGCTCAGCCATCTGCAGCTGGTGAGCGAGCAGCTGTTTCGCCCCCGTTGATCAGCGAGTTTCGCTATGGCACCTGGAGCCGCAGTTTCCGCTTTCCGGTGGCCATTGAGCGTGAACAACTGGAAGCTCACTACCGCGATGGCCTGCTGCATGTGAAAGCACCGAAAGCCAACACCCTCACCACGGTGACCGTGAAGGTGGACGGCTGACGCCCAATCCTTCACGGCATGGGAACCCTCTGCCCCCGGCGATCACCGCCGGGGGCTTTCTGTGCACTGCACTTCAGCGTTCCGCAGCGTGCTGATCGGTGGCGGCCTTCGCCATGATCCCGGAGGTGATCGCCGTGGAGAGTGAGCTGGTCACCATCGCTATCGCTCTGGCTGCGGAGCCAGGAGGTTGGGGTGGCGACTTGCAGGCGAGCCATTGCGTCGCTGGCAGCACTCAAGGCATGATCGATCGCCTGAGCTGTGCATACAGCTGGCGAGGGTCTTTGTACTGGCTCGGCAAGGCGTGGTGAAGAGCTGAGAGGCGGTGCCAGCAGACACTCCTCTCGATCTGTTGGATCGGCTTCTCTTCCAGGATCAGGATGCGCAACGCCCTGCAGTAGAGGTGGAAGCTCGCCTCCAGTTCGCCAAGGGTGAGGGTGGTTGTGTAGGTTGCCTGACCCATCCGCTTTCGGTGTGTCTGCGACGCTGATGGGGGTCAGCGTGGGATAGGAACCACCCTCCGCGATGCCCCCTTTCGGGGGCAATTCCGTCAGTCGTCGAAGACCCGGCAGTTGACGTTGTCGGGGTTGAGATCGCAGAACACCTCAAACGGTGAAGGGGCTTCGGTGGCGTCGGGATGGCGCTGCTGAAAGTCTTCCAGATCTTTGATCTGCTGCTCGATCTTGCGGGCAATCGCCTGATCACCATTGGTCTGGGCGCTTGTGAGGGCGGAGCGATAGCTCTGCAGCTGTTCTGCAATGCTGGCCATGGGGTTACGCCTCCAGAGGCGCCGAATTGGCCCGGGGAATGTAGCTCAGGCCAATGGTTCGCTCGTCAGTCGTTCTGCAGATCGGCGGCATCGGCCTCGCGCCTGCGTCGCTGGATGGGGCAAGGTTGGTGGGCCCTGCGTTTGTGCTCATGGCTGATGCTCCCTATCTCGTGGCCCTGGCTCTGGTGGAGCAGCAGGGTCAGCGTCTCCTGCCGCTCACCGGCAAATCGCAGTCGGCGGCCAGTGGCGCCGGCGAGGATCCCTCAGCTGACGCACAAACCCTGGCTCTCGAGCTGCTGCTGCGTCTGTGGCAACGCAGTGATGAGGGGCCACTGCAACGGGCTGGGGGAGATGACAGCCTCCTGCTGGTGGAGTTGCCGCTGGAGGTGATGAGCGAGCACCTGCCCCTGCTCAAGGCGAAGTGGCTCTCCGGCGGCACCACGGCTGAGCTGCTCAGCAGCCTGAAGGCACAGGTGATTCGCGGCTGGCGACTCTCGATTGCCAAGTACGAACCCATCACATTCACCAGCTGGAGCTGATCACCTCGCTGCAGCGGCGCCTACTCCCAAATGGGGACAATCGCCGTTGCCGATTGATGTGTGATCTGGGTTTGGATGACGGCCGCTCTCAGCGCAGATGCCGGAACAGGCGGTAACCGCGGCGGAGCCCATCGAGGAGCGGCCCCGGCGCACGCAGGCCCAAGGGCGCGATCAACGGTTGGTAGAGGGTTCGGTAGGCCCAGCGCAGGTCGCGCCACGCCCGACAGGGTTGCGGATTGAGGAAGTCGGAGATGTCCACGATCAGGCCCCGTCCCCGGTGCAGCATCACGTTGCGTCCATGCACGTCGTGGCCATGCAGGCCACGACCCACGGCATAGGCCAGAGCCGCATCCACGTCATCGATCACCTGTTCAGGGATTGGGATGCCCCGACGCAGGCAGTCGTAGAGGGTGGTGCCCCGCAACCGCTTCAGCACAAGAAAATCGGCGCCCACGTGGAAGCACCGCGAAAAGGCGGGGTGGCGGCCGATCCGGCGGTACACCTCGGCCTCCTGGTCCAGCCCCGGGCGTCCGGGTGCATACACCTTCACCACCAGTGCCGGGTGGCGGGGATGGTGCAGCACGGCGGCGTAGTTGCCGCAGCCGAGACTGAGCCAGGGTGGGGGCAGGCTCAGAACCTGCACCGGATCGTGGGGATGGGCGCTCCGGATCACCAGCCCCGGCAGCAGCTGGTTGTGAATGCGTTCCAGCAACTCCGGCAGGTCCGGCAGCGCAGACGCATGCGGCATCACCCGAACAGGCTGGAGGACAACGCCTTCTAGCCAGCTCTGCCTGTGCCCTGGGGCTGGGAGAGTGGACAGGCATCGCCCGTCCCCATGGCCCGTTACACCGTTGCCATTGCCCTGCCCTCCGGGTTGATCAGGTCTGAAGCTGAGGGCCTTTCGGGTTGCCTGGGCCAGGCCCTGCTCGCGCTTGGGGCGGAGGTGATCCAGGCCAGCAAGTGGCAATTGGTGGCCAACGATCCAGGCCAGGCCGGCGAGGAGGCCATCCGGATGATCTGCAGTTGGAGCAAGCCCGCCCTGGCTGGCGAGGTTGAGGTGGCTGTGGAGTTGATCAGCCGCGAGCCGATGGGCACGGGTGCCCCGCGAACCCAGGCGGCCATCGACCGGCTGCTGAGCGGCCTGGCCCGGCAGTTCGGGGACCTGCGGGTGGTGGGCGACAGCAGGCTGCCCAGTGCGCCCCGGGCCGTGCCTGCAGAGGCGGGCGTGGGTGCAGCCGATATCTGAGCTGCTGCATTCCGACCCCGGTCATTCAGCAGAGATGCTGAACAGCCTTGCCTGGCCTGGCTGCCGGCGGCAGGGTGGAGTAACCCAGCAGCCCTGCCATGGATGGCCCCACCGTTGCCGGTGGCCAGCAGTTGCTGGTATTTTACCCAAGCCATCTCGACGATGCCCGCAGGGTGATCGCGGCCGTGCAGGAGCAGCAGGCGGTGCTGCTCGACACCAGCCATGCGGCTGATGGGGAGGCTCAGCGGCTGATCGATTTCGCCTGTGGTGGCATGGAGGGCCTCGACGCCCAGGTGCATCGCGTCAGCGCTGAGGTGTTTCTGTTTGCTCCAGGCCAGGCCCGGGTTGATGCATCGGATTGAACACGCTCTGATGATTGCCAGCAGGGGCAGACTGCCTGCAGCTGCAGCAAGCCTCTGATGCGCGCGCCCACCCAGCGCTTCACCCTCGCCAACCGAATCGGCCGGGTGCTGCTGTGTCTGGTGTTTGTGGACTCGCTGATCGGCAAGCTCATGGGCTTCGCCGGCCCCGCCGCTGCGATTGCCGCCAAGGGCCTGCCGCTGGCTCCGTTGCTGCTCGTGGCGGCGATCGTGCTGATGGCCATCGGCTCCGCTCTGGTGATCAGTGGTTGGAGATCCCGGCTCGGTGCCGTGCTGCTGCTGGTGTTTCTGGTGCCCACCACGCTGCTGTTTCACGTCGATGTTGCCGATGCCGCCGAGCGCATTCAGTTGCTCAAGAATCTGGCGATTGTGGGGGGTCTGCTGCTTGTGATCGATCAGGACAACCCCGGCTGAATCTCCTCTGGATCGATAGCTGGGTCGATACAGTTGGATCGGCGCGTGATGCTCTTGCTCTCCATCCACCAGCTCGCTCTGCTTCTCTGGCCAAACGTGCAGCATCTGTTGCTGATCAGCCTGGCCCTGTTCCATCTGGTGGGCCCGGTGCCTGCCGAACTGGGCGTGCATCAGGGCGGCCTGTCTGCTTGCCCATCACCGGCCCACTGCGCCCGGACCGACTGGGCCATGGCCGATCCCCAGGCCGCTCTGGCGGCCCTGGTGCCCGTGCTGGAGTCGCAGCCTCGCACGCAGGTGGTGGAGGTTCAGGCGAGCTATCTCCATGCCACGGTCACCAGTGCGCTGTTCGGTTTTGTCGACGACGTTGAGCTCTATGCCGACAGCCAGGACGGGTTGCTGCAGGCTCGCTCGGTGTCACGCCTGGGCGATTCCGACCTGGGCGTGAACAGACGGCGCCTTGAGGACCTGCGGCGAGCCTTGGAAACACAATGAGCGCCACAACCGAAAGAAGATCTTACGGATCTCCTGACTCTGCAGGCTGTTCATGGCCTGGATCGGCATCGACAGACTTCCCGGTCTGATTCGGTTTCTCAACTGTTTCGCACCGGTAGAAAACATCGGTATCCGGGGAAAAGTTTTTTACGTGAATCTCGATTGCATTCATCTTTGCAGCCACATCAAGATCCTTTTTGGTGAGATGCCCCTTTGCACGATTCAGGATATCTGTCTCAATCCGCCCGCTTCCTACATGGCCAAGATAGAAGAAGCAGTCCCGGCTTTGTCGTTCACTTAGCTCGCGCACCAAGGCATACCACCGCAAAGCCTGTTGAGCATTTCGAAATCGCCAACTTTTGTGCATGTGGTGCTGGCCAGCAAACGCCCAATCCTTCAGCTGCTTCTGCAGTTGGTGGAGATTCCAGGGTTCCAGTTCAGTTGATTTGTTGGCTTCAGTGGTCATGATGAGATTGTCTGTTGATCTGAATGTCTGGCTAATTCAGTCTGCAGTGCTGCATCGTTGATCATTGACGAGGTGGAAGCATCCACCTCTTGGGCTACATCAATGAGATCGGGATCGCTTGAGAGAGTGTGCAGTATCTCGCTTGGCCGGATCATGCCGATCAGGGTCTGTCCTGCATTTGTGTACACAGAGATACGGCAGGGCAGTGCCATGTTCAGAGACATATCGTGTGCCAGCACCTTGGCGGCTTGCTGGGGATTGCACACCTCAAAAACACGGCAACTCTCGGGGAAGTTGATTCCTTTGGAGCGCAGAGTTTCGCCCAGGTCATGCACAGCCATTACTCCAAATCCTTGCTTGATGACAGCAGTCTGTAGATCAGCACAAGCGCTTTCAAAGGATTTAGGTGTGTTGGTAATGAACAATGGATTCATGGGATTGACGGCCTAAGGTCCACAGACATTCAGATGCGACGACCGCTGATCAACCGGAACACGATGGCGATCACGGCAATCAGCAGAAGCAGGTGAATCAGTCCACCAAACGTGGTTGAGGTGAGAGACCCAAGCAACCAGAGGACAACCAGAAGAATGGCAATGATTTCAAGCATGAGCTTTCATAGTTGCTTGGGGGAAACACTTGTTAAACAGCTGCCGCTGCTTTAGCGGGTGGCATCACCCACCTTCTTGGCTACTGATTTGGCGCCCTCCTTGAGATCCTCCCCGGCATTCATCGCTGATGCCTGCACCTGCTTGGCTTTGCCTTTGATCTGGCGGCCCGCATCCCCGGTAATATCCCCATAAGCGGACTCCAGCTTCCCCTCTGCGTCTTTGGCAGTAGCCTTCACTTTGTTTGGAATCGCTGCCACCGTGGATTGACTTGCTACAGCCATGGCATCTGGAGTGTGGTGATAGGGCAAGGCCATTGCCGGTAGCGGCTTCACGAGCGACAAGGTTGTGAAAACAAGGCCAGCTAGCCAGACCATCACTGACTTCCAAAGCATGTCAGCTCGAAGCTGAGCCATGCCTGTTGCTGCTTGAAGTTTGGGCATCTGAAGATTTTTCATTTGAGGTTCTGAGTTTGTGAAAGTTCATAGCTTGAGGCTCAGTATGGGCCTCTCTTGATTTCTAGGCAGTTTGGCGACCAGCATGCCAGGAGCGACAATATTCGCGGCTTCCGGTGACGCTTAATCTACCGAAGTCCAGTAGCTGCAGTGCATCTCAGGTCTGTAACAAACCACGAAATCATTGCGGCTTTCTGCTGTTATTTGCTGAATACGGGTGCCATAGTCAAGGTGCCATGGCTCAGATTCAGCGTCCAACCCGAACTCCGCGAATGGAGTCCATCAGTCCCAGGCCGTTGAGCAGCCAGAGAACAACTGCAACAACCACCATGATATTCAAGATCTGCTTGATCTTGTGATCCATTGGGATGTAGCTGTTCACCAGCCACAGCAAAACACCAACGACGATGAGCGTAACAATGAGTGAAATGAGATCCATTGGTCAGTGCTGACTGTGTCAGTCCTTGGTTGAGTGAAAGGTTGCTAGATATGCAGAATCAGGGATACACGACGCTACGCACTGGACCGTTGTATTCAACCCGTGAGGTCTTGGCATCGGGAGAAACCAGAACCACGGTCTCGATCGTTGCTTGCTCACCCCTGCTGGCCCATCCAGGAGTTCCGCCTAGAAAGCGGAAGCGATAGCCCTCTGGTGTGTTGGACAGTAGGCAGCCGCTACCTCCGCCTTGATGCATGCAATCGGCGGGTGAGTACAGGCGCAGGCCGCCATTCAATACCTCGGCTTGCATGCGTGCCATGTTGGCAGCCCGCATTTGGGCTTCACTGATCGTTTGGGCGAGTGCTGACGAGCAGAGAATCAGACACGCAGATGAGAGGGTCAGTAGAAGGGGACGCATCGCGATGATTTGAGACAACATAAGCATGCCTTTGCTGTCTGATCAGTGATACTGAATCAACATTGCTGCGCTTGATTTGATGTAAAGCTGCTGCTTTGGGCCGGTAAGCGGCGATATCGGGACCAAATAAGATCATGATCAACTCACCTCCTTCAGCTCTTTCGATCCTGTAGGCGAACTGACCTTGGGCAATTGGGTGTTGCTTGAGGGATGATCGGATCCATCCCGTCGCGTCCACCGTTGGCGTTGCTGTGCGTACGAAACAGTCTGTTGATGGCGTTCTTCGGCAGAAAATCCGCGTTGTGCGCCGACCTGGTCCGAATGATGTGATCAAGGTTCCAGGCTCCCCTCCAAGCCTGGCTGTGCCCACCATCACTTTGCACAACCCTAGTTTTGCGGCGTTTTTATGGGCATATGTAGCTTGGGGAGAGAGTGCCTTGGTTGATCGAGGTGAACCTGCTCTGACCGTCTGGTGACTGAAGCGTTCCGTGCGCGTGTTGTGATGATTCGGAATGGCGCACTTGGCATTAAAGAGCCGTGCTGCTCCTGGCAGAAGCAGCACGAGACCCATCGAGAGGCAGACGCCAAGGGCTCTTGCGACGATGCGGCACATGGGTTTGGCCACCCATGGCCAGAGCCTGGATCACGTCATATCATCTGCTATGTCTTTTGCGGCATCCTTCACTTTCTTTTTAACCTCTTCTGCACCTTCTTTCAGGTTTTCGGCCGCATTCATGGCCGATGCCTGCATTTGCTTGGCTTTGCCTTTGATCTGGTGACCTTCATCACCAGTGAGCTCCCCATAGGCCGATTCGAGCTTGCCTTCGACATCTTTTGCGGTCGCTTTGGATTTATTAGACATGGTTTCCAGCATAGGGTGGGCTTTCTCATTGTGGCGATGGTTTGACAGGGAGCTCGACGTAAAATGCCTCAAATCTAGATGCAATGTGCTGCACTAAGTGGCCACCACATCGATAAAGAGGGTGCCAATCGGGCCGGTGACTGCATCGGCATTACTCAGGCCATCTATGCTCGTTGCTTGCTCGTTCGTTGACTCACGATCAGCCAAGCGATGCCTTTGCGTGGATTGCCGGTCTGTCTGGTGTTGTAGGTTTATTGTTTCCGACGATCGCAAGCTGCTCAGTCACTTGTTGATAGACAGTCTCCTTGTAATCAAGGAAATGCTCGTTCAACATCAAGAGCCAGATGTACTCATCGATCATCAGGCGATTCCTGACCAAGATGTCTACGAGTTGAATCCAGAATACTGAGCGGCTTGGCCTTTTAATGCCCTGGCGCCAGACCAGGATCAGCAGGCCACCTAGCAAGCTACTGCTCTGTATCCAGGGTCGCAGTGTGTCCGTGCTTTTGGCATGCAACCGGCGGCCTTGGGCTAACTTGCAGTTGTAGTGGTATACTCTCTTCGCATAGGATGCTGGTTCGTATAGATCGCTGAATGCCTGAAGGAATTCGGCTGCTATTTCATTGATTGGCCGTTCTGGTATAAAATTTAGAAGATGGGTTTGTACTCCTTGGTCAAATTGGTCGTCACTGTCTAGAAGCCGGTCCTCTTGGGCGAGGCGATGCCAGAGCGCGGTGTTTGGTAGAGCTACCAGGATCCCGAGCATCGCCAGAGGAATGCCGGTGCGGTTCACAAATTCCACGATGCGCTGGCCAGCGCCAGCTTGCTCGCCGTCAAATCCAAGGATAAAGCCAGCCATCACTTGCAATCCGTGATCTGTGATTGCGTCAACAGCTTCCTCAAGTGGGCTCCGGGTGTTCTGCAATTTGTTTGTCACCCGCAGGCTGTCTTGATCAGGGGTTTCGATACCAAGAAAGACGCGCCGAAAACCGCTGCTGACCATTGATTGCATCAGCCCTGGATCGTTGGCAAGATCTACTGATGCCTCTGTCGTGAAGCCGGTGACTTTCAGGAAAGATGTCGCCGGTTGGCGCCATTTAGGCCGCCTGCCGAAAGAGTAACTCCTCCTCGGCTGTTGTGTCATCTGGCGGTTCATTGATCCAGACAACGTCTGGTTGTTGCCAG